>NZ_JBBOCJ010000001.1:3193664-3832397 GCF_038002345.1 Paenibacillus sp. FSL M7-0420
AAAGAGGTGTACGATGGAAGAGAAGGAAAAGATATATGCTATCCTCAAGCGGATTGAAGCGGAACAGGCGGTTAATCAGGAGGTAATGGAACTTGAAGCCGAGGCCTTCGCCGATATTATGGAGGAGCTTATCGACAGCCGGATGGTGGAGAATATTAAGATCTCCCGATCAGGCAGCGGGATCGTGACCGTTAGAACTGCTGAAATCAAATTGACCCGGCGTGGTCATGATTTTATTTTATTGAAGGAGTCTGGCAGAATTTGAACGGAAAATAGAAGTCATTACCCGGCGCTGAAAGAGGCCGGGCTATTTTTTTTGACTAGGGTCCCGGCTTGATTATAAATACGGGAGATCCCAGGCCGGAGACATAAGGAGCTTTATTTAGCTTTGATCTCTGACAACGCCTTATCCATCTGCGTTTCATTCGACTGTACGGCTTCACTGTCCACAGTATCAGCTCCGCGGAAGACATTCTTGGTGTTCTGGTAAAAGTCAAAGGCAAACTTCTTAATCGCCTCACCGTCAGGGTGATTGCGCTCAACAACGGTAGCCTTAAACAGGTTCGTCAGCATGTATCCGGCGTCTTCGCTGTGTGCGAGATAATTCCCGGCGGTGTACTCCTCCACGATCTGGGATTCAAAATCCTTAAGCTCCACCGCCGACGGAGTGTATGATTTTGCCAAAACTTCTGCGGCGTCTGCTTTTTGTGTGGCCTCCGTATCCGTAGTCGCGATTTGTTGGATAGCAGATTCCCAGTTCACTGCCCCCTTCCCGGTGGATGGTTCAGCGGCTGGTGCTGGCGTGGGCTGCGCTGCTGTTGGCTGCGCTGTCCCGGCGGGAGTGGGGGTAGCCTGATTAGCCGGAGCGTTGCAGCCTGCGGTTAGTCCAATGACACCGCCGAATACGATTACTAGGGCAAGGGACGACATCTTTTTATACAAGGGTTTCTTCATAGCGGTTCCTCCTGAATCTATCGGATATCCATATACTATATATGTAACCTTGTGTTGCCTGATTGAACTACGCAGCCTAATTACAGTCTTCACCTTAAATGGATAATACATTCCTTGAGAGGGAAGCGGGGATAAATGACAAATATGAATATTTTGTGAGTCTGTAGAACTAAGCCATTTGACCTGCTATAATTGGTAAAAAATAGAATAGTAAAGAGGTGCTACTGTAAAATGAAGCGGAAACTGGCAACGCTTTTTGTAGTGTTGATGTTGGCTCTATCCTTAAGTGTGCAGCCATTATCGGCAGCAGGCAAGACTCAGAAGGTGAAGGTTACGTTTGTAAGTGCAGACCTGGTAGAGAATAATCATGTAGGTAATGAGTGGTGGTGGGGCGGATTCGTCAATGGAGAGGAGCTTGAGGAAGGGAATTCAGTCACGCTGGATCTCAGTTCAACAGCAAGCATCAAGCTTCGTGCTGAAGCGCAGGAACAGGATAAGATTCCGGATGAAGGCTCAGCGAGCGCGTCGATTAAGGTGTCAGCCCTGAAGGATACCCAGAACAAATCGCTGACAGTGAAGGTAGTCGAAAACCGCGGGCGGTATTCCGGGAACACTGCCTCCTGGAAGTTTGTTTTCAAGATCGATAAGGTCAAATGACAAGCTGAAATGAAGTAGAATAATACATTTGATTCTGGTACAATCTAAATATTAAGTTTGAAGGAGCGGAGCACATGGATAATGATTTGGTGCAGGTATTAAGATCCGTTATTCGTGAAGAATTAGTTCCTGTTAAGGCGGAATTAGGAACCGTCAACGAGCGTTTAGATCGAATAGAGACAGAGCAGCAAACAATGAAGCAAGATCTGCAAATAATGAAGCAAGATCAGCAAACAATGAGGCAAGATCAGCAAACAATGAAGCAAGAACTGCAAACAATGAAGCAAGATCAGCAAACAATGATGCAAGATCAGCAAACAATGAAGCAAGAACTGCAAACAATGAAGCAAGATCAGCAAACAATGATGCAAGATCAGGAGCAGATTAAACGTGCTGTGCTGGAAACAAACGAACGGCTCATCAACGTCGAGTCTTTATTGGAGAATCAGCACAGAATTATCGAATTGCTCTCAGCGCGCTCCATTGAGCAGGAAGCCAAGCTGAAGCGGATTATATAAGAAGTATATACTCAGCAAGCCCACGCATCTTGATTTCAAGGCGGGGGCTTTTTTGCGTGAAACAAAAATCGAGGCTCCCTTTCGGGAGCCTCTTTCATGGGAGAGGAGAAACCGGACGAAGAGCTTATGGGGAAACGTAAGCCTGCTCCGCGGTTGTCTACGACATTTTGTGATGTCGATAGTTACAGGATGACCCGGAAGCGGGAGTTTTATACATTTGCCTGCCAAATTTCTTCAGCTCCGCATTGTGACAAAGTCGGACAATCTTTTTATTTCATGGAATAATTGTGGTACTATAGGCTTGGACTTATGCCCTGTAACGGCATAGTAATGTAGAGACATAAAAGCTAAAAAGCAGGTGGATGATCGGTGAGAGTCATATCGGGAAGTGCAAAAGGCAGGCCGCTTAAAAGTGTTCCAGGCAATGGCACACGGCCTACTACCGATAAAGTAAAGGAAGCGTTATTCAGTATGATCGGGCCTTATTTTGAAGGAGGTACGGTGCTTGATCTGTATGCCGGTACCGGAGGTCTGGGGATCGAAGCCCTGAGCAGAGGGATGGAAGCCGCGGTGTTTGTGGACATGGAGCAGAAGGCGATTGACACGGTGCGTGCAAACCTGAAGGCGGCCCGGCTGGAAGCGCAGGCTGAGGTCTACCGCAATGATGCGGGAAGAGCGCTTGGGGCACTCGGGAAGCGGGGGAGAGCGTTTGATCTTGTTTTTCTGGACCCGCCTTACCGTATGAAGCATGGAGACGAGCTGATGGTTACGCTGGCGGACAAGCTGCTGCTGAACCCTGATGCAGTGATCGTGCTGGAGCATGAATCGGGGTATACCTATCCCGAGGATATACCAGGGTTCGTGAGAACGAAGCAATCCGTCTATGGAGAGGTTACGATCTCTATCTACCGGTATGAAGCTGCTGTTCCAGAAGCTGCCGCAAACGGCAAGGAGGTTAATGATGAGTCTGCAAATTAGAAAAGAGCGTGTCGCCATCTATCCCGGAACCTTCGATCCGGTTACGCTGGGGCATATGGACATTATTCACCGGGCCGCCAAGCAGTTCGACAGGCTGATTGTGGCGGTGCTGAACAACCTGAGCAAGAATCCGTTGTTCTCTGTCGAGGAACGGACAGAGCTTCTGCGCCAGGCGACAGCGGATATACCGAATGTTGAGGTGGACAGCTTCCGTGATCTCCTGGTTAACTATGTGAGGCAAAAGGATGCGCAGGTTATTGTCCGGGGAATCCGGACCGTTACGGATTTTGAATACGAGCTGCAGAATGCTTCCATTAATCATAACCTTGACCCTGAAGCGGAAACTATATTTATGATGACCAATCCGAGATACTCCTATCTTAGCTCCAGTGTGGTGAAGGAGATTGCCCACTTCGGCGGGAAGGTCTCGGATTTTGTAACCCCTGAGGTGGAGCAGGCCATGAAGCTGAAGTTCAGCCGGATGGACGGCGGCTCGAAGTAAACAGCTTCACAGCAGCTGAGAGCAACAGCAACAGCATAACAAGCAGGGTCTGAAGTCCCAGGATCTGTGGGGCCAGGGTCCATATTCTTAGCGAAGTGCCTATGTCTTGGGGCTGTACGGCCGGGGGAGAGCCGGCTAGAACCGGCAGCGCCGCAGACTGAATATGGAGCAGTGGTGTCCACAGCAGGAGTGTGAATGCAAAGGCCAATAGTCCATGCAGCAGCCTGACTGCGGTGAACGGGAGGAAGCGGACATTCGCTGCCTTCAGCACTGTCAGTGCCTGGAGCTGGGCGCAAATGCCGCTCCAGGCCAGTCCGGCCGACAGCAGTGCCGGGCCAAGAAGACCGCCTATGAGGAAGCCTTCGAGTCCTGCTGCGGCCGAAGTCATTGACCGGGCTCCCAGATGAATCTCAAGCATGCTTGCTGTAACCAGAGCCGGCAGCTGAGGGAACAGCCGGGTAACAATACTTACGACAACTGCGAACATAATCATATAGCCGCCTACAATCATCAGGCTCTGTACGGCGGAGGATACGGATTCACCGAGCACCTTGCCGAAGCCCCGTCCGTCCCTTGAACGGGCCTCTGCTGCTGCCTGATGGATACGCCGGGGCAAGGATGGTTTTTTGGCGTTAGAGCGTCCGCCGGTAAGGCTGGGATCACTTTCTTGCGGAATAGATGAGGTTATCTTATGGGAGCCATTGAAGCAGGCGGATAGAATTCCTGCGGCTACCCCTGACAGCCAGTGGATGGCCAGCAGGGCATACCCGGCGGCTGGACTGTGCAGGAAGGCTGTCCCGACCACAATAAGCAGTGTGACCGGACTGGCATAATGCACGATAGCCGCCAGCCGTCCGGCCTCCTTGTCCGTAATGTCCCCCTGCTTGTGCAGCTGCATCACTCCTCCGGCTCCTGCCGGGAAGCCGGCGGTAAGGCCGAGCACCAGCGTCCAGCCGCCCGCCCCGGGAAGCCGGAAGCACCGCTTCATCAGCGGCTCCAGCAGGACACCGATACCATGCACGAAGCCGGATGCGCTCAGCATCTCTGAGAGGATCAGGAAGGGCAGTAGCGCCGGAAAGACCAGGGTCCACCAGAGCGTAAGGCCCGTAAGTGAAGCCTTGAATGAGGCTTCAGGTGCTATGACTATTGCTATAGCTAGCAGAATGGCTGCAGCCCCGGGTATAAATGGAGCTGAACCCGACAGGAAGCGTCTGGATCTAAAGTTTATCATTAGAGTTATCCCCTCTTCATAGCTTAGGACATGGGCACATCTTGTTATCAATTTATGCAGGGGAGACAACCATCATGCCATAGCCGGAGTGAAGCTCCAGGCTAAGGTACCACATTCTAAGTGCCGGGGTATCATCCGCAGGAAAGAAGGGGAAGAGACTTGAGGCAGTACAAACGCCGGGTAGGCATCCGCGCTTCAGCCTATTTATTTTCATTCGTAGTCATTCTCTATGTTGTGGTCTTTATGAATACGCCTTACATTGTATATCAGCCGGGAAGCGCCTCTGAGGTGGCACCGATGATCAAGGTTGAGAATGCCGATCCGCAGGAGCAGGGAACCTTCATGATGACTACGGTCTCTGCAAGCTATGCGAATGTGGCTCTTCTAATTGCCTCTGTGTTCAACTCAAATGCCGAGGTAGTATTGAAAGAAACCCGTCTGCAGGATAAGACGGAGCAGGAGTATGCGGCGGAGCAGGTGTTCTATATGAATAGTTCACAGTCCTATGCCGTGCAGGCAGCTTATCATGCGGCAGGTGTACCCTATGAGGATGTCGTGGATTATCTGTATGTGTTCTCCGTACCTGAAGCTGCCAATCAGGACCGGTTCAAGCCGGGGGACAAAATCATCAGTGTAGGCGGACAAAAGGCAGCCGATCCGGCCGCGCTGTCCAAATTGCTGTCGGTTCATCAAATCGGGGATTCCGTGGAGGTATCGCTCCAGCGTGACGGCAAAGAGATCAAGGAACAGGTCAAGCTGGTGGGGGTCAAGGATAAAGACGCTTCGGCTGCCCGGCCGGGCTTCGGCGTCGTGATTGGTGCGGTTCAAAAGGTGGAGCCTAAGGAGGAAGGCAAAGCTGTTAGTTTCGTGGATACCAACGTGGGCGGACCTTCTGCCGGACTGATGTTCACCATGGAAATCTACAACCGGCTTACGCCGGGGGATCTCACCAAGGGCCGGAAGGTAGCAGGCACGGGTACGATAGATGCGGAGGGGAACGTGGGGCCGATCGGCGGTGTGAAGCATAAGATTGTAGCGGCCGACCGCAAGGGGGCGGAGATCTTCTTCGTTCCGGTTAAGAACTACGACGAGGCCAAGGCAAAAGCCGATCAAATCGGCACGAATATGAAGCTGGTTCCTGTCTCAACCCTGCCCGATGCCCTGAAATACATGGAGGAGCTGCCGGTCATCAAATCCTGACCGGCGGCTCAAGATAATCACTGTACAGATCGCTGCGCAGCGGGTCGGCATAAGCCCCGGCGAACACAGCGGCCGCCTGGAGGTCACGCTCGAGCATGGGATGGGCGTATCGGGCAGGGCTTGTAATCACCGGAAGCGCTGCTGTCTGCTTCATCTGCTTTAGCAGCTCCCGGCCGCTCTCGCGGAAGCCGAGAACCCTTATGTAGCCGGGACCCCGGGAGAGAACGGAGGGGGAGAGCTCTGCTTTGCTGTGGTTCAGCAGGGTGTGGAGCAGCAGACGCTGGAGCCTGGTAAGGGTATAACGTCTGCTCTTAAGCTCCTGCAGCAGACCGCCGATTGTGAACTTATCCAGCTGGCGCATGCTTCGGAGCAGCCGGTTCTCCAAGCCTTCGTTCATATCCTGCACTGTGTGCAGCTCCGCAGCGGAGCGCGTATAGAGCACATGGCGCAGCGGCCCGGCGAAGTCTTCTAGCAGTACCGGGCCCCGGCCTGCGTCACGCTCCCGCTCCAGGATGGACAGGGCATACTCCGGCATATAAGCCGCCGGTGATCCGCCCTCCAGCAGCAGCCTGCGGATGGCTGTTGCACTGGCAATGGCCGACCCGCCCTCCAGCGGGTCGTGGAAGCCCGCGCCGGTCCGCGGCACGGTCAAGGGCTCGATCGCGCTGCCCAGCCGCCTTAGCGCGATCAGGTAGTGCAGGCCGAGGCTGTTGTTGGGCTGCCGTAATATATCTTCGGCATCTTCCGGTGTCTCCTCTCCCATGAAAGAGGCCCTCCAGGCCGCCGCCGCCGCCGCGCTGTAGGCGGCGGGGAATCCCGCGCCCTCAGAAAGGCGCGCGCGGATCTCCTCCTTAAGCGCACTGCTCTCTTCTGCCAGGAAGCCGGCCAGAGGCAGCAGCACGCCCAAAGTGCCTGCTTCGGAGCCGAAGCACAGGCTGTCGACGACGCCGGTCGCCTCCAGCAGGGATACCGCTCCGAAGGCGAACCATTCCGCCGGCTGGACGGCGTACGCCACCGGCAGCTCAATGACCAGATCGGCGCCCATATGCAGCGCCATCTCGGTGCGGGCACGCTTGCTGACCGCCGCCGGCTCGCCGCGCTGGGTGAACGGTCCGCTCATAATGACAACGGAGCGGTCCGCTCCCGAGATTCTTTTGGCCTCGGTGAAATGATGGACATGCCCGTTATGTAAAGGGTTATATTCGGCTATAATACCTACAGTTGCCACAGTTGCTTCACGCCCCATTCTGGTATTTATAATGTATATCATAAATTGTCACGCTCCCTGAAACAATATAAAGGGAAAGTGGTTGACAAAGTCAGGGAATAATAGGTATAATAAATTTTGTTTGTTTGGAGTGATAGTAATGAACATTCACTTTCGCAAATTAGCGAATGCCGACGAGCCTCTGGTCCTCCACGAAGTTGTGGATGTCAGCGGGATTGTCACAGGGCGCAAGGATATACTTGCTGTTGCACCACTCTCAGTAGACCTTAAAGCGCTGCCCGCGGGAACCGATAGTGTGAACGTGGTGGGAACACTGAACGGAGAAGTGGACATGTTATGTTCACGTTGTCTCGGTGAGGTCAAGAGCAAGCTGAACATTCCTTTCGCTGAGACCTTCAAGTGGCTTAAGCAGCCAATTCTTCCGGAAGATGAAGATGAGGAACTCATTTACATCACAGATGAGATTGTGGATCTTATCCCGTATGTGGAAGAAAATTTCGTACTGCACTTACCGGATTCGGTATTGTGCAAGGCAGACTGTCTTGGTCTTTGTCAGAAATGCGGACAGAACTTGAACGAAGGCACCTGCAGTTGCGACAACACAGTGATCGATCCAAGACTCGCTGCGTTGAAAGGATTCTTTACCAAGCAAGATGACTAAGAACAAATCCCGAGGAATTGGGTTACAACAAAATCAGGAGGTGTCTAACAATGGCAGTACCACAACGCAGAACGTCCAAGACTCGCCGTGACAAGCGTCGTACTCACTTTAAACTGGTTGTTCCAGGTATGGTGAAATGCGAACAATGCGGAGAGCTGAAGCTTGCTCACCACGTATGTAAAGTTTGCGGAACATACAAAGCAAGAGAAATCATCAAACAATAGTTTGCATTTAAGAGTAGCACTTCATCTGCCGGTGAAGTGCTATTTTTATGGAAATAAAGCAGGGAACGAAGCTTACATGCCTTGCACTGCGCCGGTTTTCAGGCGCTTTTCAAGCCAAAGCTTTATTTTTGCGCCGGCATGCTTTATACTACATATTAGTACCTGGTTCTAAATGGTAAGGAATAACAGAGAAACCTAACTACAGCGGCCACTCTTACGGGCCGGAAAGCTGCACATCAGGCCTGTGCCGGGAGGTGAGCCGCTATCGAGCGGATGTCCAAGAAGGAACGTCAGCAGCAGCTGCTGGCTATAATAGAAGGGAACCCGTTTGTAACTGACCGGGAATTGACCCGCCAGCTGAAGGTAAGTATCCAGACGATCCGGCTGGACCGGCTGGAGCTGGGGATTCCCGAGCTGCGTGAGCGGATGAAGCAGATGGCGGAGCATTCCTATGATCAGGTGCGTTCCCTGCCAGCTGATGAAGTGGTCGGTGATATTGTGGATCTGCAGCTGGATAAGAGCGGGATTTCGATCTTCGAGATCCGTGATGAGCATGTGTTCTCCCGCAACGGGATTGCCCGTGGCCACTACGTCTTCGGCCAGGCGAATTCGCTGGCAGTAGCCATAATTAATGATGAGATTGCCTTAACGGCTTCGGCCGACATCCGGTTTGTGCGCATGGTCCGGCTGGGAGAGAAATGCATTGCCAAGGCGCAGGTGCGCTCACTTGCGGGCCGGAACGGCAAGGCTGAAGTGGATGTATTTACATATGTCGGAGAAGAGCTGGTATTTCAAGGCCATTTTATAGTGTATCGTTCAGCAACTGAAGAGTACAACGAAGGGGGAAACCGGAGTGCGGATCGCCATTGATGCCATGGGCGGGGATAATGCTCCTGAATGTAATGTGGAAGGCGCGCTGGCAGCGGCTGCGGAGTGGAATGACATAGAGATCGTACTGGTCGGTGATGAAGCGCGGCTTGAGCCGCTGCTGAAGACTAAGCCTTCCAACGTTACCGTACGTCATGCGGGGGATGTGATCGGTTCGGATGAAGAGCCGGTGAAGGCGGTCCGCCGCAAAAAGGACTCATCCATGGTCGTAGCCGGACGGATGGTCCGCGAGGGTGAGGCCGATGCCATGATCTCCTCTGGGAATACCGGAGCATTGATGACTACAGGACTTCTGGTAGTCGGAAGAATGGAAGGGATCGAGCGGCCGGCGCTGGCCCCGATGATTCCGACGCTGGATGATGTCGGTGTGCTGGCCCTGGATCTTGGAGCCAATATGGATGCCAAGCCGCAGCATCTGGCACAGTATGCCCTGATCGGCAGCATCTACCGTAACAAAGTGCACGGCATTGCGAAGCCCCGGGTAGGCCTGCTGAACGTAGGGACGGAGCCGGGCAAGGGGAATGAATTGACCAAGGAAGCCTATCCGCTCCTGGAGGCGCTGCAGGGCATTCATTTTGTCGGCAATGTGGAAGCGCGGGATGTGCTCACCGGAAGCTGCGATGTGCTGGTCTGTGACGGCTTCGCCGGTAATATACTTCTGAAGACGCTGGAAGGAACAGCCGGCGCGATGTTCTCCCTGCTGAAGGAGCAGTTCAGCAAATCGCTGAAGACGAAGCTGGGGGCGGCGATCCTGATGCCGGAGCTTAGAAGCCTGAAGGGGAAGATGGATTATAAGGAACACGGCGGAGCGCCGCTGCTCGGTCTTAGCGGCCTGGTAGTGAAGGGGCATGGTTCGTCCGACGGCAATGCGGTGAAGAATGCGGTAAGACAGGCACGGATTGCGCTGAAGGCGGATCTGGTGCCTAGTATATCGAAGGAAATTAGCGGGAAGTGAGTGAAGACATGAGACAATTACGTCCGGTAGGAATTATTGGGACTGGCAAATATGTGCCTGAGAGAATATTAACCAACAGCGATCTGGAGAAGATCGTCGAAACGAATGATGAATGGATTGTCAGCCGCACGGGAATCCGGGAACGGCATATTGCAGCCCCGGAGCAGGCTACCTCTGATCTGGCCTATGAAGCGGCCCTGAAGGCACTGGAATCCGCAGGCATGAAGGCTGAGGAGCTGGATCTGATCATTGTCGCTACAGTAACACCTGATAGTGCTTTCCCGTCCACAGCCTGCATTCTGCAGGACAAGCTGGGAGCCAAGAACGCGGCCGCTTTCGATCTGTCGGCAGCCTGCTCCGGGTTCGTCTACAGTCTGGCTACGGCAACCGGCTTTATCCAGAATGGAATGTATAACAATGCGCTGGTAATCGGTGCAGATACGCTGTCGCGCATTACAGATTATACAGACCGCAATACCTGCGTGCTGTTCGGTGACGGTGCCGGTGCGGTAATCGTCGGCGAGGTTCCGGAAGGACGCGGCTTCCAGTCCTTCGATCTTGGGGCGGAAGGCTCTGGCGGCAGCCTGCTTAATCTTGAAGCGGGCGGCTCGCGTCTGCCAGCTTCCCAGCAGACCGTAGAAGACAAGAAGCACTTCATCTATATGAATGGCCGCGAGGTCTTCAAGTTCGCAGTACGCGTCATGGGATCGGCCACGGAGCGTGTGCTTACCAAGGCGGGATTGACTAAGGAGAATATCGACTTGTTCGTGCCGCATCAGGCCAACATCCGGATTATTCAATCCGCAATGCAGCGTCTGGACCTGCCGCCGGAGAAGGTTGTAGTCAATGTTGATAAATACGCGAATACCTCCGCAGCCTCTATTCCGCTGGCTCTTGTAGAAGCAGCCGAGGAAGGCCGGATGAAAGCAGGCGACGCTGTGCTTATGGTCGGCTTCGGCGGCGGACTTACCTGGGGAGCTTCTGTGCTGATCTGGTAAGAATCGGGGCATTAATAATAGTGACGCAGCAGCTCAATCCGGGGAATATCCGGGCTCGCTGCAGCTAAAGGGAAGGAGCTGTATACCTCATGAGCAAAATCGCATTTGTCTTTCCCGGTCAGGGTGCACAGGCAATCGGTATGGGTAAGGATGTATATGAAGCATTGCCTCAGAGCCGTGCAGTCTTTGAAAAGGGTGACGAGGTGCTTGGGTTTCCGCTGAGCGGGCTTGTATTTGAAGGGCCGGACAGCGAGCTTAAGCAGACGGTGAACACTCAGCCGGCACTGGTTACAGCCAGTGTGGCTTATCTGAAAGCGCTAAGCGGCCTTCAGGTTACGCCGGATTATGTGGCAGGCCACAGTCTTGGCGAATATAGCGCTCTTGTGGCAGCCGGCGTGCTGTCCTATGAAGATGCTGTAAGGCTGGTCCGCCTGCGCGGACAATTCATGGAGGAAGCAGTTCCCGGAGGACAGGGGGCTATGGCAGCGGTGCTTGGAGCAGACCGTGAGGCGCTTACAGAATTATGCAGCAGTATTACAGCGGCGGGTACTCCCGTTGAACTGGCGAATGTCAATTGTCCGGGACAGATTGTGGTCTCCGGTTCCGTAGCCGGTGTAGATGAGGTGGTCCAGCGTGTGAAGGAAGCCGGCGGTAAACGGGCAATTCCGCTGGAGGTTAGCGGGCCGTTCCACTCCTCATTAATGAAGGGTGCGGCTGAGCGGCTGGCTGCCGAACTCCAGAAGGTAACCTTCAATGCTCCTGCTATGCCGGTAGTGGCCAATGTGACTGCTGCTCCGGTGACAGACCCTGAAGAAATCCGCAAGCTGCTGGTAGAACAGGTATATTCTCCGGTACTCTGGCAGGATAGCGTGGAATGGCTCATTGGCGCAGGTGTAGATACTTTTGTAGAGATTGGCTCCGGCAGCGTGCTGGCTGGCCTGATCCGCAAGATTGACAGGAAGGTCAAGGTTGTGAATATCAACAGTCTGGAGAGCGTGCAGGCTGGCTGGTAAGCCGCTTGGCCTAACCGCAGCCGCATGATTATCGAAGGGGGACAACATAGCATGTTTGCAGCACTAAAAGGTCAGACCGCCCTTGTAACCGGAGGGTCCCGGGGGATCGGCCGCAGCATTGCCTTGGCACTCGCTGCTCATGGCGTGAAGGTCGCGGTGAACTATTCCGGCAGCCTTCAGGCGGCTGAAGAGACCGTAGCCCGGATTCACGAGCTGGGCTCGGAAGGAATCGCTCTGCAGGGGAATGTCGGCCGCAGCAGTGACGCCGAGAACCTGGTCAAAGAGGTTATCCAGACCTGGGGGAAAATTGATATCCTGGTGAACAATGCGGGCATTACCCGGGACAATCTGATCATGCGTATGAAAGAGGAAGAATTCGATCAGGTCATCGAGACGAATCTGAAGGGCGTCTTCAACTGCCTGAAGGCAGTAACCCGCCCGATGATGAAGCAGCGTTATGGCCGGATCATCAATATTTCCTCGGTTGTGGGCGTGACGGGGAATCCCGGACAGGTGAACTATACCGCTGCCAAGGCAGGGGTAATCGGCATGACGAAGTCTGCGGCCCGTGAGCTGTCTTCACGTGGAATCACCGTGAACTGCATCGCGCCAGGCTTCATTGATACCGACATGACCCGCGAGTTGTCCGATGAGGTTCGCAGCGAGCTGATCAAGGGGATTCCCTTGGGAGAGCTTGGGCGGGCGGAGGACATTGCGAATGCGGCGGTATTCCTGGCTTCGGAAGGGGCAGCTTACATGACAGGCCAGACGCTTCATGTGGATGGCGGAATGTACATGTAAGGCTTCGCAGGCGTCAGATCATTACGGGGGAAGATGGACAGAGGCGGCCAGGGCAGCGTTTTTTATGCTCTATGGTATTTTGACTTCATATCTCGTATAATACCAAAAGAGGAGGTGAACCGGATGTCCGATGTATTGGAGCGTGTAACACGCATTGTCATCGACCGCTTAGGTGCCGATGAAGCAGAGGTAACATTAGAAGCGTCTTTCAAAGATGATTTAGGTGCTGATTCTCTTGATGTTGTAGAATTGGTAATGGAATTGGAAGATGAATTCGACATGGAAATCTCTGATGAAGATGCAGAGAGAATTACGACCGTGGGTGAAGTTGTGAAGTACATACAATCTCATACCTAGAGTCATATGATTGAGGGTCCCGTTCCTGCCAGGGCGGGACTTCTCCTCATTTTACAGTTCTTTCAGTTAAGCTTCCGCGAAGAGACGCATGAGCATCTTTATGAAGATAATACAGAACCGCAGATTAACTAATCCTGCGGCGACTGCAGTTTATATAGACATCTGGTATGTTTGCGTTTACACATTGTAGAGGTACACAGCCTATAGACGGGGTGATTATGTTTGAATCATAGAGTAGTTGTAACTGGTATGGGTGTAATGACTTCGCTGGGTAAGGATCTTGAGACGTTCTGGGATAGCCTCATGAGCGGCAAGTCCGGAGTATCCCTGGTTGAAGCTTTTGATGTCAGTGAATATCCAACAAGAATCGCTTCCTCGGTCAAGGATTTCGATGCGGAAGCACGCTTCGGCCGCAAGGAAGCCCGCAAGATGGACCGGTTCGTACAATTCGCGGTTGCTGCCGGTGAAGATGCGCTGAAGGACAGCGGACTTACGATCGGTGAAGATATCGATGCAGAGCGGATCGGGGTATCTGTCGGCTCTGGAATCGGCGGCCTCGGCACATGGGAAGATAACCACAACCTGCTGCTCGAAAAAGGCCCGAAGCGGGTCAGCCCGTTCTTCATTCCAATGATGATTGCCAACATGGGCTCCGGCCAGCTGTCGATCAATCTCGGGGCCAAGGGACCGAATACAACGACAGTGACCGCTTGTGCAACAGGCAGCCACTCCATCGGGGAATCCTTCCGTCTGATCCAGCGCGGTGATGCGGATGCGATGATCTGCGGCGGTGCGGAAGCAACCATTCGTCCTACAGGAATGGCAGGCTTTTGTGCAATGAGAGCCATGTCTACCCGTAATGACGAGCCGGAGAAGGCCAGCCGCCCGTTTGATGTGGACCGTGACGGCTTTGTCATGGGCGAGGGTGCGGGAATCCTGATTCTCGAATCCCTGGAGCACGCCGAGAAGCGCGGAGCCAAGATCTATGCCGAAGTCATCGGATACGGTCTCAGCGCCGATGCCCACCACATGACGGAGCCTGATCCTGACGGTGCAGCACGCTGCATGAAGATGGCGATCCGTGATGCCGGTATTAATCCTGAGGATATCGACTACATCAATGCGCATGGTACATCTACACCGGTAGGCGATAAATCCGAGACAGCCGCTGTGAAGAAGGCGCTCGGAGAGCATGCGTACAAGGTTGCGATCAGCTCAACCAAATCGATGACAGGCCACTTGCTTGGCGCTGCCGGCGGGGTGGAAGCGATTATCTGCGGGCTGTCCCTGCAGAAGGGGATGATTGCCCCTACCATCAATTTGGACAACCCTGACCCGGATTGCGATTTGGACTATGTTCCGAATGTGCCACGTCAGGCGGAGCTGAATATCGCGATGTCGAATTCCTTCGGATTCGGAGGACATAACGCGACCGTTATTCTCAAAAAATATAATAAGTAAGGGGAGACAGTGCAGTGAAAGGAGACCTGAAGCAGTTACAAAGCCAACTTCAAATCCAATTTCACGATCCTGTACTTCTGAAGCAGGCTTTCACCCATGCATCTTATGTGAACGAACACCGGTTCAATCAGCATCAGGACAACGAGCGCCTGGAGTTCCTGGGTGATGCGGTGCTTGAGCTGACGGTGTCCGAATATCTGTATAATCTGCTCCCGGACAGACCCGAAGGAGAATTGACCAAGCTGCGTGCTGCGATTGTCTGTGAGCCGTCGCTGGTCCGGTTCGCCGAGACCTTGGGCTTCGGGCGGTATGTACTGCTGGGAAAAGGGGAAGAGCTTACGGGCGGGCGTACCCGCCCGGCTCTGCTGGCTGATGTGTTCGAAGCCTTCGTGGGAGCGCTCTATCTCGATCAGGGACTGGAGACAGCCCGGAGATTCCTGGATAATCACGTATTTCCGCTGGTTGAAACCGACGGTAAGCTGCAAATGCAGATGAGCGACTTCAAGACAGAGCTTCAGGAACTGATACAGCATCATGGGATGGGTACGCTGGAATATCGGATTATTGAAGAACGCGGACCGGCGCATGAGCGTGAGTTCGTCTCAGAAGTATATATGGCCAGCCGTTCACTCGGCAGCGGCAGCGGCCGCTCCAAGAAGGAAGCGGAGCAGCAGGCAGCGGCAGCGGCGTTATTGCTTCTGAAGGAAGATGGTGCCTGAAGGCACATTTGAACATCTGAAATGCGGAGTAGAGCAGCAATGGTCTGAATGCCGGCGGTTCGGCGGAAGTCAGACTTTTGCTGCTCTTTTTCGAAAGATCAGAAATGATATGTTTTGGAGTAAACATCGAAGCAGGTGCACCACTTTGTGGGGTTGTTTTGGCAACGAAACACTATGTTATAATGGGTCAGAGGTGATTGGCGAGTTATGTTTCTGAAACGGATTGAATTAGCGGGCTTCAAATCATTTGCCGACAAAACGGAGATGGAATTTGTACGCGGAATTACGGCTGTAGTCGGTCCGAACGGCAGCGGCAAAAGTAACATATCCGACGGCATCCGCTGGGTGCTTGGGGAGCAGAGTGCCAAATCCCTGCGCGGCGGCAAGATGGAGGATATTATATTTGCCGGAAGTGATGCCCGCAAGGCGGTCAACTACGGTGAGGTCTCGCTGACGCTGGATAATGAGGATCATGTGCTGCCGCTGGATTTCAGCGAGGTGACCGTGACCCGGCGTGTCCACCGCAGCGGAGACAGTGAATACCTGATCAATAAACAGGCCTGCAGGCTGAAGGATATTACAGAGCTGTTCATGGATACCGGTATCGGCCGTGAAGCTTATTCAATTATCGGACAAGGCCGGATAGAAGAGATTCTCAGTACCCGTTCGGAAGACCGGAGGGGTATCTTTGAAGAGGCCTCAGGTATTGTTAAATATAAATCACGCAAAAAGGATGCCGGCCGCAAGCTCGATGAGACCGAGCAGAATTTGCTGCGGATTCATGACCTGATCAGCGAGCTGGAGGATCAGGTGGGACCGCTGAAGGACCAGTCCGAGAAGGCGATAAGATACAAGGAGCTGCGGGAGCAGCTAAAGCATCTGGAGATTTCGGTATATGTGCATCAGATCGAAGGCATACATACATCCTGGCAGGAGGGTAACGCCCGCCTGGAGGTGCTTAAGACGGAGCAGCTGGAGCTGTCCACTGTAGTCTCTGCCCATGATGCCAAGCTGGAGAGCGGCCGGGCAGAGCTGCGTAATCTGGAGCAGGAAGTGGAGAAGCTGCAGGAACAGCTGCTGCGCAGCAGCGAAGCCAACGAGAAGAGCGAAGGCTATGGAGAGCTGCTCAAGGAGAGGCGCAGGAATCTGGAGCAGAACCGGGAACAGCTCATGCAGACTCTGGGTTCTGTAGGTGAACGTTCCGAGGGGCGGCAGCGTGAGCTGGCGGAGCTGGAGCATAAGCTGAAGCAGACCCGGCAGACGCTTGCGGAGCTGCGGGCACAGCTGGCGGATGAGGAATCGAAGCTGCAGGGTGTGGCCGGCGGCATCAGCCAGAGCAAGGAAGAGAAGCTGAAGAGTGCTCTGCTTGAGCTGATGAACCTGATGGCTCAGGCGCGCAACGAGATCCGCTATGCGGATCAGCAGAAGGAGAGCCTGGAGCGGCGGATGAGCCGCAGCCAGGAGGAGAGCGGCAAGTGGACAGCGCGGCTGGCGGAGCTGGTCTCTGCACAGAGCGGGCTGAAGGATAAGATTGCCGCGCTAGGCAAGGAAATCGGGCTGCTGCGCGGTGCGTACATTACGGAGAGCGAGCAGACCGGCAAACGGCAGAAGCTGCTTGAAGAGACGCAGAGCGGCCTGCGCAAATGGGAGCAGAAGCGCGAAGCCCAGGTGTCCCGGCATGAGACGATGAAGGAAATGCAGGATGATTTTGACGGCTTCATGCTTGGGGTCAAAGAGGTGCTGAAGGGCGCGCGCAAAGGACAGCTAAATGGTGTACACGGGGCAGTTGCCGAATTGATCTCCGTTCCCGAGAAGCTCGAAATGGCAATTGAGACCGCCATGGGTGCTTCCTTGCAGCATGTGGTTATGGAGAATGAAGCGGTGTCCCGGCAGGCGATTGCTTTCCTGAAGCAGCGTCAGCTCGGACGGGCGACCTTCCTCCCGCTGGATGTTATCCGGCCCCGGCAGATTACCGGCAGTGACCGCAGCATGGTTCAAGGTGCCGAAGGGTTCGTCGGTATCGCCTCGGAGCTGGTCGGCTATGAAGACAAGTATGGAAGCATTATCGGAAGCCTGCTCGGCAATGTCGTAATCGCTGAGAGTCTGGAGCAGGCGAACCGCATTGCGGCCAAATGCCAATACCGCTACAGAGTGGTTACACTGGAAGGCGATGTGGTGAATGCAGGCGGTTCGATGACGGGCGGCAGCCAGCATAAGAAGAACAACAGCCTGCTTAGCCGCAAGCGTCAGCTTGACCAGCTCTCCGGCGAGATTGAAGAGAGCGAGCAGCAGATTGCCAAGCTGAAGCAGGGGATTAGCCGCTTGCGCGCTGAACAGGACAAGGGCTCCCAGAAGCTGGAGCAGCTGCGGCATGACGGTGATGAGAAGCGGCTGGAGGAACAGCGTGTATCCGGCGATCTGAAGCAGCTGGAGCAGGAGCTGCGGCATGTGCAGGAGCAGGTCGAGGGCGCAGGCGCGGAGCGCAGCGGCTTCGAGCAGGAGGTACGCGGGTTGGACGAGGCCCGCAAGCAGGCGGAAGCTGAGCTGTCCCGGCTGGAGAAGGAAGAGCAGGAGGCGCACGCAGCTATCCGCAGTGCCGAGTCGGACCGCAAGGCGAATGAATCGGCCAAGGAAGAGCTGCAGGGCAAGCTGACCGGGATGAAGGTCACGGAGGGTAAGCTGGATCAGGAGATCTTCTCGCTGGAGGAGCAGCTGCGCCGGATGAGGCAGGATGCCGGCTCCCAGGAGAAGGAGCTGCGCCAGAGCCGCAGCCTGCTGATGACCATCGAGCAGGATCTGGAAGAGAATGCACGGGAGACCGTGAAGCAGAAGGAAGAGGTCAACAGTCTGAGGCTGAGCAAGGAAGATACGTCTGCGAGGCTTGACCTGGCCCGTGCCGACCGCGCGGCGATCTCGCGCAAGCTGGAGCTGGCGGAAGGCGAGACCAAAGACCAGCGGCAGGCGCTCCGGGCGGTCGAAGACAAGCTCCGTTCCACGGAGGTTGCCGTCGGGCGGCTCGATGTGGAGCTGGACAATATTCTCCGCAAGCTGAGCGATGACTACGAGCTGAGCTATGAGCTGGCGAAGCAGCGTTATCCGGTGCCGGAGGATGTGCCTGCGGCACAGCTGGAGGTGCAGCGTCTGAAGCGCAGCATCTCCGGTCTGGGCGAGGTCAACCTGGGCGCGATTGAAGAGTATCAGCGGGTGCATGAGCGGTATACTTTTCTCAGCGGGCAAAAGGATGATCTAGTGGAAGCCAAAACAACGCTGTATCATGTGATCCGTGAGATGGAAGAGGAGATGTCGAAGCGCTTCAAGCAGACCTTCGATGCCATCCGCCGCGAGTTCGGCACGGTGTTCACGAAGCTGTTCGGCGGCGGGCGGGCAGATCTGCAGCTGCTGGACCCTGAGCATATGCTCGATACAGGGATTGATATCGTTGCCCAGCCGCCGGGCAAGAAGCTGCAGAATCTCCAGCTTCTCTCCGGCGGAGAACGCGCCTTAACCGCGATGGCTCTGCTGTTCGCCATTCTGCAGGTCAAGCCGGTGCCGTTCTGCGTCCTGGATGAAGTGGAAGCGGCGCTGGATGAAGCCAATGTGGTGCGCTTCGCCCAGTACCTGCGCGAGTTCTCGGAGCAGACGCAGTTCATCGTAGTGACCCACCGCAAGGGAACGATGGAGGAAGCCGATGTGCTCTATGGCGTAACGATGGAGGAAGGCGGCGTATCCAAGCTCGTATCTGTCCGGCTGGAGGATGAAGAGGCTGAAATAGCTTAAAGATACAGACGCAGGATTCATGAAGTGATCCCTATAACCCTTTAGGAGGAAGCATAAGCATATGAGTTTTTTCAAAAAACTGAAAGACAGCATCTCCGGTAAAACGGAAAGCGTAACGAAACAGTTCCGCGACGGTCTGGAGAAAACACGCAAGGGCTTCGTTGAGAAGGTCTCGGATCTGATTATCCGCCGCAAAAAGATCGATGAAGAATTCTACGAGGAGCTGGAAGAGATTCTGATCGGCGCCGATGTTGGCGTGAATACGGTCATGAATCTGGTGGAGGAGCTGCGCGCCGAAGTGAAGCAGAAGCGGATCGAGGACGCGGCAGAGCTTCAGCCGATTCTCTCCCGCAAGCTGATGGAGCTGCTGCGCGGAGATGATGACAACAGTCTGAACGAGAATCCGGACGGCATTACCGTGATCCTGTTCGTCGGCGTGAACGGAGTCGGGAAGACGACGACCATCGGCAAGCTGGCGCACCGCTACAAGCAGGAAGGCAAGAAGGTTCTGCTGGCGGCAGGCGACACCTTCCGTGCCGGAGCCATTGAGCAGCTTGAGGTGTGGGGCAAGCGTGCCGGTGTGGATGTGATCAAGCAGCAGTCGGGCTCGGACCCGGCAGCGGTGATGTTCGATGCGGTTCAGGCTGCCAAGCAGCGCAGTGTGGATGTGCTGATCTGCGATACGGCAGGCCGGCTGCAGAACAAGAGCAATCTGATGGAAGAGCTGAACAAGATCTTCCGTGTCATTCAGCGCGAGATTCCAAGCGCCCCGCATGAGGTGCTGATGGTGCTGGATGCCACCACCGGGCAGAATGCTCTGACCCAGGCCAAGCTGTTCGGCGAGAAGAGCGGCGTGACCGGTCTGGTACTGACGAAGCTCGACGGAACGGCGAAGGGCGGAATCGTGGTAGCGATCCGCCAGGAAATGAACCTGCCGGTGAAGCTGGTCGGTCTGGGCGAGAAAATGGAAGATCTTCAGCCGTTCGACTCCGACCAGTTCGTGCATGCCCTGTTCGCAGGCATGATCTCGGAAGAAGCAGATTCGGAAGAATAACTGCATAACGGCCATTGCACCCTCCCTAAGGAATGAGTCATTCCTTAGGGAGGTTTTTTGTGTTTTCATCCAGTTCCTCTACATATTAAAAAAACAACATATGAAAAATTCATAATAGTACTGCTTGTCAGCACTCCGGCATACAATTGGATGTGGAATGAACGCGGAGCACCCCGAAAAGCAAGTTTAAGAGAAAGGAAGCGATTCCAAACCGGCAGAATGGTGCGGAAACTCCATTTTGCTGTTATATATATTGACATGGATAATATCATTTACGTATTATGAAGGTAGTAAATCATATTTTCGTGGTGAATTTTTAAAATTTGAACTTATTTGTTAAGAAACATAACACGTTATACTGATCCGAGAGGAGTCGGGCTCATGTCCAAACTAGATCCTTTGCCCGGTCTGTCTCCGTATCCGCTGCAGCATTTCTATGATGAGATGTATGCGGATGAACGGAACGTCCGGCCTCATTACAAGCATGTGAACCGCATGTTTTCCGGGATGAGCCCCGAAGAGCTGCAAGGCAAGCAGAAGCTGATGCAGCGTCGGATGATGGAAGAAGGCATTACTTTTACACTGTACAACCCGGCACAGGATCAGCCTATGGAGCGGACGATTCCCTTCGATATGATTCCGCGCATTATCCCCAAGGGGGAATGGGAACGGCTGGAGGCGGGGATTGTACAGCGGATTACCGCACTGAATCTGTTCATTCATGATATTTACCATGAGCAATATATTGTGAAGGACGGAATTGTGCCGCGGCGGATGGTGATCTCGAACTGTTATTTCCGGCCGGAAATGTCCGGACTCCGTGTACCCGGCGGTGCGTACATCACCACTTCAGGCATCGATCTGATCCGCCATCATGACGGCGAATATTATGTGCTTGAGGATAATCTGCGTACACCTTCGGGCTTCTCGTATCTGTTCAAAGGCAGATCGCTCATGAACCAGCTGTTTCCTGAGCTGTCGTTTGCCAGCTCCATCCGCGATGTGGATCACAGCCTGAACCGTTTCCTGTCCGTGCTGCGCAGCCTGTCCCCGTCCCGGACCAAGGACCCGGTCATTGCCCTGCTGACACCGGGGGAGTACAATTCGGCTTATTATGAGCATGCTTTTCTGGCACAGCAGATGGGCATTCATCTGGTTGAGGGCCGTGATCTGGTCGCTCAGGACCACAAAATCTACCTGAAGGTGATGAACGGTCTGCGCAGAGTGGATGTGCTGTACCGCCGGCTGGATGATGATTTCATTGATCCCTTGGCTTTTCAGCCCAGCTCGCTGCTTGGGGTTGCAGGTCTGATGAATGCCTACCGGGCAGGAAATATCGCGATTGCCAATGCGCCCGGAACCGGGGTAGCCGATGACAAGGCCATGTATGTGTATGTGCCCGATATGATCCGCTACTACCTTAATGAAGAGCCGATTCTGGGCAATGTGCCGACCTATCTGCTGTCACGGCCGCAAGAGCGCCAGTATGTGCTGGATCATCTGTCTGAAATGGTGGTGAAGGAGACGTCTCTCTCCGGGGGCTACGGCATGCTGATCGGAAGTGAGGCATCGAAGCAGGAACTTATCGACTTCCGGCTCAAAATACTGGCGGAACCGGAGCGTTATATCGCCCAGCCGATCATGTCACTGTCCCGTGCGCCGGTCTTGTCGGACGGCAGTATGGCTCCGCGGCATATTGATCTTAGAGCGTTTGCGCTGATGGGGGCCGACCGCAAGCCGCATGTCATTCCAGGGGGACTGACCCGGGTGGCGATGCGCGAAGGCTCGCTGGTCGTGAACTCTTCCCAAGGCGGCGGAGTGAAGGATACCTGGGTAATGGCCTAGAGACTTTTCTAAGGTAAAGGGGGGGCTAGAATGCTGAATCGCAATGCGGAGGCTCTATTCTGGATCGGCCGGTATATTGAACGGGCTGAGAATCACGCCCGGCTGATCGATGTACATTACCATATCCAGCAGGAAGAGGATTACCAGGAAGAGGGCCACAAGTGGTCGCGCCTGATTGATGCACTTGGGGTACGAAGCGAATATCTGCGGCAGTTTGAAAGCTTCATTGAACAGGACGTCTTATCCTTCATCACACTGGACATGGGGAATACCAATTCCTTGTTCTCCTGTGTGCATCAGGCCAGGAATAATCTGCGCACGCTGCGCCAGCATTTGCCGAGTGAGCTGTGGGATATTATCAATGGCTTCAACCTGTGGCTCGGTGAACAGTCGGTAACGGATATCATGCGCGGCCCGCATCAATTCTATCAGCAGGTCAAGGAGCGGGCGGCGATGTTCCTCGGCGCGGAGCAATCGGTGATGCTCCGGGGCAATGAATGGCATTTCATCGAGAGCGGCCGGTTTCTGGAACGGGCGGAGAATACGACACGTATCCTGCAGACCGTCACGGTATCCTGCAAGTCGAAGGCTATCAATTCCATCTATACCCAGCTTCAGGCTGTGCTGAAATCGGTGAGCGGCTATCAGTCCTTCCGCCGGTATTACGCCGATGATATGTCGCCGGAATGCATTCTGGAATTCCTGATCGTGAACCCGCTCTTCCCGCGTTCAATCCGCTTCTCCTTTCACAAGCTGGAGGAGCATCTGGCCAAGCTGGAGCTGGATTCTTCAGAGAAGGGCTCAGGGCATGAGAAGGTGATCCGTCAGGCGGGCAAGATCAAGGCGGAGCTGGATTATATGGAGAAGGAAGAGATGTCCGGCGACCTGACCCTGGATGTGCTGGAGTCACTGATGATATCCTGTCAGAGGCTCGGCCGAACGATGGACGGTGCTTTTTTTCGCCGTGAAGGAGTCTCGGTATGAAAATACAGATCAACCACACAACCACCTACAGCTACCCCGAGCCGGTGACGGACAGTGTCAATGAGATCCGGCTGACGCCGCGCACGAACTACCGGCAATCCTGTTATCACCATGAGGTGGAGGTGCATCCGCCGGCTAATCTGCTGACTTATGAGGATTTCTTCGGCAACCGGGTCCATGCCTATTCGGTGAACAAGCCACATACGGAAATGGTGATTCACACCAAAGCGACCGTGGTCACGCTTGACAAGGCGCAAGGTGCCGACCTGCCGCATATTCCGCTGGAGGAGCAGGTAAAGCTGCTGAATGACGAGAAGTTTCAGAACCGGTATATTGAGTTTATTCTGCCTACCCGGTACACCGAGGTGACGCCGGAGCTGGTGGAATTCGCGTCGCAGCATCCTTTTGAGGAAGCCGAGGATATGTACGAATGGACCCGGAAGCTGTCGTCGACCATCTACGAGCAGTTTACGTACGATCCCGAGGCGACGAGTGTCAACACTACAGTGAAAAGAGCACTGATGCTAAAGCGCGGAGTCTGCCAGGACTATGCACATCTGATGATTGCGGTCTGCCGCAGTGTCGGCTTGCCCTCGCGTTATGTGAGCGGGTACCATTTTGTCGGGGACCTGCAGGGGGGCAACGCCAACTTCGAACAGGCCTCGCATGCCTGGGTGGAGACACATATTCCGGGTACGGGCTGGCTGGGCTTCGATCCGACCAACAATGCTGAAGTAAGCTGGCGGTATATCAAGCTTGGACATGGACGGGATTATAAGGATATCGTTCCGGTCAAAGGCGTATACCGCGGAGCAGCGGGCACGCTTACGGTGAAGGTGGATGTACGGCAGCTGGAGAATTGAATGAGTCAGAGGAGACCCCGCAGCTGCGGGGTCTTTGTTGCTGACGGTAAGCTGCTCATTAGGCCCTGTTAATGGATGCGCTGTGCATGTTGCACAAGGTTTGTGCAATTTTTTGCATAATCTGATTATAATCAAGCATCAATTGGGTAATCTTGAAACAGAGCCATTACATGCAGAATGGTATTCACGGAAGGAGAGTGTACATATGAGCCCAAATATAGCAAAAAAGCAGCGTTTTCAAGGGAAAACAGCCATAATCACAGGTGCGGGCTCGGGAATCGGCAGAGCGGCAGCGATCCAGCTGGCACGTGAAGGTGCGAATGTCGCCTTGTTCGATCTGGTGAACGAACGTACCTCGATCCTTGAACAGAAATTGAATAAGCTGCGCAGGGACTGCGCGTTAGCGATTGATGTGGATACTTCGGATGCCGGCCGGATGGAGGAAGCGGTGCGCAGAACCGTAGAGCATTTCGGAGGCCTGGATATTGTGTTCGCCAATGCGGGCATTAACGGAGTGGTCGGGCCGATTGAGGAGCTGAGCGTAGGCGATTGGGAGAAGACCCTCTCTGTCAATCTGACAGGCACCTTCCTGACGCTGAAATACAGCATTCCCCATCTGAAGGAGAAGGGCAAAGGCAGTATTATTATTACCAGCTCCATCAACGGCAACAGCAGATTCACCAGCTTCGGCTGGTCACCATACAGCACCACTAAGGCCGGCCAGGTCGCTTTTGCCAAGATGGCTGCACTGGAGCTGGCCAAGTTCAAAATCCGGGTCAATGTCATTTGTCCGGGAGCGATCGCCACGAATATCGACGAGAGCACGGAGTGGAACGATGATGTGGAGTCCATTGTCATTCCCATTGAATTCCCCGACGGTGCACAGCCGCTGGCTGACGGTCCGGGCAAACCGGAGAATGTGGCCGATCTGGTCGCGTTCCTGGCCTCGGATGAATCCATTCATATTACCGGCTCGCAGATTGTGATTGACGGTGCGGAGTCGCTGCTGTCTTAGGCATATTCTGCCGCCCGTTTCTGTTATGAGACACTGCCATGATTGGCGGTGTTTTTCTTTTGTCACAAACAATCTAATTAGATGGTTGTAAAATAACAAACGAAATGATAATATGTCTATATAAAAGTAAACAAAGGGTGTGGTGGTCCAGTTGGAAGGAGAGAATGAAGCAGTACGGATATCGGAGAAATTCTGGAATGCGTCCATTGCAGAATTGAAGCAGGGCTATAATGTGGAGACGGAAGAGCGGACGGAAAAGTATCATTGTCTGGTCTGCGGGGCTGCCTTCGAGAAGGGCTTGATCTATAAGGATGGAGAACAGTATTACGAAGCGGAGAAGTTCGCAGCCCTGCATGTGGACAGAGTTCATGGCGGGATGTTCAACTGGCTGCTGACGCTGGACAAGAAGCTGAGCGGGTTAACCGATTTGCAGAAGGGGCTGCTGCAGGCCTTCCGCCAAAGTCTTAGCGATGCAGAAGCAGCCAAGGAGCTGGGGATCGGCAGCACCTCCACAGTGCGTAACCACCGGTTCACGCTTCGCGAGAAGGTGAAGCAGGCCAAGCTGTTTCTGGCGGTTATGGAGCTGGCTGAGGAGAAGCCGGGAGCTTCATCGTCTTTTGTGAGTATACCGCGCACGGCTGTGATGGTTGATGAACGGTTCGCGATTACCGAGCAGGAGAACGCCGAGATTCTGGGCACCTATTTCAAACAGGGGCCGGATGGCCCGTTGTCAGAGTTCCCTAAACGGCAGAAGCGGAAGGCGGCGATTCTGCGCCATTTGCTTCAGCGTTTTGAGACAGGGCGCAAGTACAGTGAGAAGGAAATCAATGCGGTGCTCGAAGCTGCTTATCCCGATTATGTAACGCTCCGGCGTTATCTGATCGATTACGGGCTGCTGGACCGTGAAGATGACGGAAGCAGCTACTGGGTGAAATTATAACGGAGAGAAGAAGGGGAGAGAAATAATGACAGATAAATCCAGACGCAAGGAATTGGGATACAATTATGCACACTCGCACAGGCCAATGGGGGTATACCGGATTGTGAACACCGGCAACGACAAAATGTATGTGGGAAGCAGCCTGAATCTGGACGGGGTCTGGAATAAGCATAAGTTCATGCTGGATATCAAAGGCCATGACAACAAGGCGCTGCAGGAAGACTGGAATGAACGCGGGGAAGCGGGCTTCCGCTTCGAGGTGCTGGAGCAGATTAAGCCGGAAGAGGATTTCGTGGCCGATGTGCAGGAGCTGAAGAAATACCGCAAGATGCTGCCGGATATGGAGAGTAAATGGCTGGAGCAACTGTCTCCTTACGGGGAGCGCGGATATCATAAGCAGAAATAGCTTTCTGCCTGGTGATAAGAAGCGATAACTTACAGGCAAACCGGGAATGAATTTCAGCAGCACCCGTGCTAAAATAAGGACAAAGCGGTAGCGGCGGGCATGCCGGATGTAAGCAGGATGTAATAATAGGAAATCCTCAGCTGCTGATGAAAGGAACGGTGTGGATGGCTATATTATCTTGGCTTGCAGAACAAAGAATTCAGGAAGCTATGCGCGGCGGAGAGTTCGCCAATCTGCCGGGGCACGGCAAGCCGCTTGCGCTGGAGGATCTTTCCGGCGTACCTGAGGAACTGCGGATGTCCTACAAGATTATGAAGAACGCCGGATTGCTGCCCGAGGAAGTGACGCTGCGGGCAGAGTGTGTAACGCTCGAAGAGCTGCTGGTGGCTTGCCACCGAAGCGGCAACAGCACTGCCGAGGAACGAAAGGAGCTGGAGGGCAGGCTCTCCCTGAAGCGGCTGCGTCTTCAGATGCTTTTGCAGGAACGGGGGCTGGAAGGCAATGCTGCATATGCGGATTACGGGGACGCGATCGGGCAACGGCTGGCTGGAGTGGAACGGGATGGTAGGGAGTAGACAAGTATTGGAAGATGAGACCTCCGGTTCATGGAACCGGGGGTTTTTGGTGCGAGATTATAGGGGAGCTTGGTGTTGAATGGGTCATCCTCTTCCAGCAGCAATGAACCGCTTGATATCTGGAATGAATTCGCCGATGATAGGGAGATATAGATTAACTTAACCTTGAGCAGATGATGGAGAGATGAAATGAAGCAGCTTCCGATTATGCAGGTGCTCCCTGACCTGAAGAGAATTCTGACAGACCGTGCAGCGGCGATTCTGATTGCCGAGCCTGGAGCGGGGAAGACAACGGCGGTGCCGCCTGCTTTTTTGGAGGAGCCTTGGCTGGCCGGTAAAACCATTCTGATGCTGGAGCCCAGACGCCTGGCAGCGCGTTCGGCCGCAGCTTATATGGCGTCCTGTCTGGGGGAGAGTGTGGGTCAGACCGTAGGCTATCGCATGCGGATGGATACCAAGGTGGGGCGGAATACACGTATTGTTGTTGTGACGGAAGGCGTGCTGACGCGAATGCTCCAGAGCGATCCTTCGCTGGGGGATGTGGGGCTTGTGATCTTCGACGAGTTCCATGAGCGCAGCCTGCATGCGGATCTTGGACTGGCACTCGCGCTTGAAGCACAGAGTGTGCTGCGCGAGGATCTGCGCATTCTGGTGATGTCGGCGACCTTGGATGGAGAACGCGTAGCTTCTCTACTGGGTGAAGCGCCGGTCGTGCGTTGTCCGGGCCGGACGTATCCGGTGGAGACGGTCTATGTGACGGACAACGCCGGTGGCTCCACCCCCGAGAAGTCCGCAGCCGCCGCTGTCCGCCGGGCGCTTGCTGAGCAGCCGGGGGATGTGCTGGTCTTTCTGCCCGGCGAGCGGGAGATCCGCCGGACGGAGCAGGAGCTGGCATCAGGAAGCCTGCCGCCGGGAACGGTACTCCGGCCGCTCTATGGCCAATTGCCGCAGCACCAGCAGGATGCGGCGGTGGCTCCTGCGGTGGAAGGCGAACGGAAGGTCGTACTGGCAACCTCCATTGCCGAGACGAGTCTGACCATCGAAGGGGTACGCTCGGTGATTGACACGGGGCTTCGCCGGACGCAGGTATTCTCTGCGCGTACCGGCATGCCGCGCTTAACGACGGTACCGGTCTCGAAGGCCTCGGCCGATCAGCGGCGCGGCCGGGCAGGCCGCACAGCGCCAGGCGTCTGCTACAGGCTGTGGAGCCGGGAGGCGCATGATCATCTGCCGGACGATAACGTGCCGGAGATCATGGAGACCGACCTGGCGCAGCTCGCCCTGGAGCTGGCGCTGTGGGGCGTGCGCGATCCGGGAGCGCTCGCCTGGCTGGATGCGCCGCCTGCCGCGCCTTACGCGCAGGCGACGGCGCTGCTGCGCCAGCTCGGCGCGCTGGACGCCGGCGGCGCCATTACGCCGCACGGCCGCAGCATGGCCGTGCTTGGCGCGCACCCGCGCATCGCGCATATGCTGCTGCGCGCGGCAGACCTTGCAGCCGCGCCGCTCGCCGCCAGGCTCGCTGCGCTGCTGCAGGAGCGGGACCTCTTCCGGGGTCCCGCGGCTCTAGACAGCGACCTCACGCTGCGCGTGGAGGCGCTGCTCGGGTTCGAGCGCTCCGCCGGCAGCGGCGGAGCGGACCCGGCGGCCTTGCGCGCGGTGCAGCGCGAGAGCCGCAGCTTCCTGGCGCAGCTGCAGGCAGCGCCGGGCGAAGGGCCCGGCGACATCAGCCGCAGCGGCCTGCTGCTGTCGTTCGCCTATCCCGACCGGATCGGGCAGGAGCGCGGCAATGGCGCGTTCCTGCTCTCCGGCGGCCGGGGGGCGGCGATGCGCGAGGGCCAGCCGCTGGCGCGCTCGCCCTACATCGTGGCACCCGGCGTGGATGACCGTGCCGGGCAGAGCCGGATTATGCTTGCCGCAGCGCTCTCCGAGCAGGACCTGCTGAAGCATCATGCGGACAGCCTTCTGGAGGAGCGCGAAGTCTACTGGGACAGTGAGAGCGGAAGCGTGAAGGCGCGAAGAGTGACCCGGCTGGGGGCGCTCATTCTGAAGCAAACGACCCATGAGCGGTCTACTCCCGAGGAGACGGAGAGCGTACTGCTGAAGGTGATCGCGGCGGAAGGGCTACAGCTGCTGCCATGGGAGAAAGGGACCACTCAGCTCCGGCAGCGGATGGAATTCATGCACTCACTGCGGGCCGACTGGCCCGATATGTCGGATGAGGCGTTGACGGATACATTGGAGGAATGGCTGGCACCCTTTATACAAGGGATGCGGAATCTCCGTGATTTACAGCGGCTGAAGCTGACGCAGGCGCTGGAGGGGATGCTGGACTGGAACAGCCGCCAATTGCTGAACAAGGAGGCGCCGACGCATATTACGGTACCGAGCGGTTCGCGGGTTCCCCTGGATTACAGTAATCCCGGAGCACCGGTACTGGCAGTCAGGCTGCAGGAGATGTTCGGGCAGACGGATACTCCGCGGATCGGCGGAGGGAAGGTCCCGGTGCTGCTGCACCTGCTGTCTCCGGCGAGAAGGCCGATGCAGATCACCTCAGATCTGGCCAGCTTCTGGCAGAACACCTATTTCGAGGTGAAAAAAGATCTGAAAGGCCGTTATCCCAAGCACTACTGGCCGGATAATCCGCTGGAGGCAGCACCGACTAACCGTACCCGTCCTTCCAAATAGAATGTGGCGGTGATCAGGCATTAATGCATCCGAAGAAGCTTTTCCTGTTTGGGCACCGCGTGAACGGGTAATACAATAGCGAACAACAATTACGAAGGAGGGCTTCAAGTGACAGAGAAAATTATTGGCGTATTCGATACGGAACAAGAAGCAACCAGAGCAATTGAAAGTTTGCAGAGACAAGGGTTCACGAACGATGAGATTTCAGTCATAACGAAGGATCGAGATGACCTGAAACACATCTCCGAAGATACAGGAACGATGGCGCCGGAAGGCGTTGCTACAGGTGCGGCTACCGGCGGCGTAGTGGGCGGAATTACCGGCCTGTTGGCCGGGATCGGTGCGCTGGCCATTCCGGGAATTGGTCCAATCCTTGCTGCAGGCCCAATCGCAGCTACACTAACAGGGGCTGCCATCGGAGTAGGAGCAGGCGGACTGGTGGGCGGATTAATCGGACTCGGCATTCCTGAGGATGAGGCCAGAGATTACGAAGGCTACATCGACAGCGGCAAGATCCTCGTCCTGGTCGATGACAACGGCCGTGGAAGAGATATCCATACCGTGTTCCGGGGGAACCGTTCACTCAACTCGGGCCGGTACGACAGCCTGTACCCGGAGGATACAGTGGCGGACCGCGGAGCAACTAACCCTGATCTGGTCCCTAGGGACACAACGGTTGGCAATACCTTGGGCAACAGAGGCTCGATGAATGCAGACCGTGACCCGGACCTCTACAACCGCGACAAAATCTAAAAATTAGAGCAGGCTTAAGCCCGCTCCCATAGCATACTTAAGGACTGCCTGCGGCGAACATGCCGGGGCAGTTCTTTGTGCTTGTTTTAGGCTGCTGTGAGGGTACTGGGCCAAATATCCTAATTGTGCTAGAGGATGATTCTGGTCATGATTAGATCTGTTTGCTCCTCGTCACCCATATAGAAAGAGTGAGTTCCTGTCTGTACGAAATTCAATTTTGTATAAAAGGCAACTGCGTTTCCGTTTTGTTCCCAAACCCCCAGCCAGAGCTTCCTCTTATTCTTTTCGGCCGCGATTTCCACCGCTTTCTCAATCAGCTTTTTCCCTAGCCCCAGTCTATGAAAGGGCCTTCTAATATAGATCCGTTCCACTTCAAGCGAGTCCTTGTCCATATGTTCAGTTTGGGCATCATCTGCGTTAACCTTCAGGTACCCGGCAATTTCTTCATTATAATAGATGAAATAAAATTCAGAATGGCGGTTGGCGCATTCTTTTTTTAATTGCTCTGTACGAAATGCTCTTTTCAAATAAGCTTCCATAGCTTCTGGTGAATTTTGATTTTTGAAGGTGTCCGTAAACGTTTCAATACTGATTTTTTGCAAGGTCTCCAGATCGCCGGAAGAGCATCTCTTTATCAAAATAGTCATCTATAATTCTCCTTTTGTATAATCAATAGTCCCGTTTGTTTCCCTTTTTTACATATTCCCAGTCTTTTTCCACATTGGACCTGACTCTTTGCAGGAGTGTTACCAGGGTTTCTGCCTCACTTTCGGAGAAGCCGGACAGCGCTACACTATTAGAATAATCGTTCTCTCTCTTGAGCAGAGGGTAGACGGCCTGCCCTTTCTCAGTAGGGATCAGCCTCTTGATTTTTTTGTTGTGCCGATCTTCATTTTTTTCAATAAAACCGTTAATCTCAAGCTTCTGTATAGCGCGGGCAGCCGTTGTCCGGTCCACTTTAATCATTTCAGCCAGCTTCTCCTGGATCATCCCCGGATGCTCACAGATCCGCACCAGATACAAATATTGCCCCCGGGTAAGATCATATTGCTTAAATTCGATATTGCTGATGGAGTCCAGTGACCGGGCAATCATTCCAACCTCGCGTAGAATCTCCTTCATAATCGCAGCTCCATTGATCATTTATTTTCCAAGCCTATAGTTTAAAAATAATACATGAATTTTGTTGCAATTACAACAAAATAAATAAGAGTAATCGTCTGTGGAGAGGCAGAGAGGGGGGGTTATTCATGTTAATTCATCATATGAAAAATTCACAATAACGACCCCGACATATTAATAAAAGACTTATTGCGTCCACAATAACCTTTTTTCTGCAGAGGCGTTAAACAACGGGTGTCAGGGGACGCAAGTTAAAGTCGTTCTCTATTAATATAATTTCATCATATGAAAAATTCACAATAGAAGAATAAAACCACCCACCGTATCTACCTATACCATCTAAACGCCTCACAACATCCGTACCTATCTTCTTCAAAACGGAAAAAGTAAACCTAAACTCCGCACCGAAAAAATGAAACTATAAAATATAACTTGTTGTGAAAGCTGGGAAATAGAGTTTATACTAGAGTTGTAGCTGGAAATGCTACCCACATCATTTGACTGCCGGATTTAAGTGACAAGGGTCTATGGCTGTTCTTCTCTAAGGATTCCACAAAAAAACACCCCGGGAGGTGTCTTATGGCGTTTATGATTGCCCAGCGGGCGTTTATAAAAGTATATCTGATTACGATGGTGGAGCAGCACAAGGGGTATGGTTATCAGATGCTGGAGGATTTGCGCAGAGATTTCAAAGCCCATGGTTATTCTCCTCCCCAAAGTGAAATCTACCGTGCCCTGCATGAGCTGGTGCAGCAGGGGATACTCTACCGCACCAAGCAGTTGAAGGGAAACGACCCCAAGGTCGATTTCCAGGAGATTGTCCTGTATCATTTCACCTCGGATGGGGAGGAGAAGGCCAAGCTCTACAAAAAGCAAGTGAAGACCGACCTCGACCGCTGTCTGGGTATCCTTAATAAGGCGGTCGCTGACAACTTCTGAGCGGGCTTCCGGCGCTTACGAAATTCGTTAGCCCGGAATTAAGATTCTGGCTTCGGCCTGCCGGATCAGGTATCCTCTTCTTCAGAATCCTGGCCCGGCGGGGTTACCGGCGAGCTTGCGCTGCCATAATCCTCCACGGCTTCCCAGGCACCGGCGTCATCGAATCTGCCGCTATTCTGCTGACGTCCTTCGCCTGCACCGGCTGGCGGCGGGGTCATAACCTCTTCTTCCACAGGGCGTGCGCCGGTGTCACGGCTGGTTGGGGCATGCTCCACGGTATAGCGGGTGTAGGGGATGGCCTCAAGCCGCTCATAAGGAATCTCTTGCTTGCTGGCTTCGCAGATGCCGTACGTTCCGTCATCCATCCGCGCAAGAGCAGCCTCGATCTCCGTTAATTCTTCGGATAGCGAGGTGTTGATGGACAGGTCACGGCTGCGTTCAAACGTCTCCGTTCCTGTATCGGCGGGATGGTTATCGACTGAAGAGAGCTCGCCCGTAGAGAGGATAAGGGAATCGCCAAGCAGGCTGTCTTCTGCTCCATTGCCGGAGAAATGCTGCTCCAGCTCTGCCTTGCGCTCCTCAAGGGCTGCCCGGAGTATATTCAATTGGTCTTTGGTTAAGTGGCTCATGTGTCATCTTCCTTTCAGCTGGATTAGTAGTTACACTGTCGTAATCTTACCTTACCCTAATGTGTTATAGGGCAATCAGCAGGCATCCCTATGCTGAATTGTAACTTTAGTGATATTTTCATGCTGCTTTCACCCTGTTATAATAATACCTGCCGGATGAATGCAGCATACACTTGGAGGTTATGAAATGGACGAACATATGAAACGGCGGCTGGATAAGCAGAGAAAGCTGTTCAGCCAGCTCGGTATTACCCTTGATGCACTTACCATTCATGAGAAGGAATTCAGTATGAAGCTTCGCGGCTATGATGCCGAAGAGGTGGATACATTCCTGGACAGCGTCATTAAGGATTATGAACGGTTCTATGCTACCATAGCGGATCTAATGGATAAGTGGCAGGAGCAGCAGATTGAGATGAAAGAGCTGAAGGCAGAGGTGAAGACCGCAGCCACTCCGGCCCCGGTTCCGATTATTAAGGGAATTGATCCGCAGGATCTGGAGGATATCATCATCAAGCTGGAAGCCAATGTGCGTCAGCTCAAGGACAGATTGCCTATGCCCCGCACGGAGGGGTATTTGTAAGCCCTGTGCAGCCACAGCGTGAGAGACAACAATATGCAGCATAAGTATAACTCTGGACGGGGGTTGGACCATTGCCGGAGAAGCATGCTTGGAGCTTGAAGATCCGCGGCAAAATCGCACTTGGATATGTCATCATACTATTAATGCTGGGGCTATTTCTGATTATAGTCTCTGGCCGGATTAACAGCCTGGAGAAAGAAACCGTGTTCTTGAGCGATCATGATATAGAAGTTCATGAACTTACATATCAAATTGAGAAAAATGTACTGGATATGGAGACCGGACAGCGGGGGTACGTCCTTACCGACGATGAGTCATACCTGGCGCCGTATAATGACGGGCTGGTGCAGTGGAGGATTAATGCAGCGAAGCTGAATAATCTCATTGCCGATAACCCGAAGCAGGTACGGAATCTGGACACGATTACGGATAATATCGAGAAGTGGGTCGATGTCGCCGGACAGCATGTGGTTGAGCTGAAGAAGAATGGCCATACGGAAGCGGTCAACGCTTTTTTTCGCAACGATACGGGAAAAAACCTGGTCGACACGATCCGATCCCAGTCCGATTACTTCCGTGACATCGAACGTACGCTCACGAACGACCGGATCAGCAACCTGAAGGACAGCAATCATAAGCTGCTGATTACCATGTACATATTGTGGGGATTGGTGGTCGTACTTGCGCTGCTCATCACTTATCTGCTCTCGGCCAGCATTGTGAATCCGTTGCACAGCGTCATACAGGCCATCAACAGTATTGCCTCCGGCGGTAACCGCTCGGAGCGCATTAAGGTGAAGACTCTGGATGAAATCTACGACCTGGGCGAAGCGACGAACGGGCTGCTGGATAACGTGCAGCGGGAGCAGTGGACGAGCGAGCAGCTCACCTCCATGTCGATTGCCCTGCAAGAGACCATTGATATGCCTTCGCTGTGCAGAATTTTTGTCAGCCGGTTGTCGGTTATGCTGGAAATGCAGTATGCCACTATATACGTCGTGAATAACGAGGAACTGTTCGAGCGCATCTATTCCTATGCAGGCGCAGAGAATAAGGAAGAACGCATCGGGCCGGAGGTTATTCAGCCGGGAGTAGGCCTGGCAGGTCAATGTGCGCTGGATCAGCGGATGAATGTGATTGAGCAATTGCCTGATGACTATATCTCCATCAGCTCCGCGCTAGGCAGAACGCCGCCGAGATTCGCTGTGATTGCTCCGATTATTTTTGAGAACAAGACCGTTGCTGTCCTGGAGATTGCTGCGCTGACCCGTTGGGCGCCTTACCATTTCGAGCTGCTGAAGGAATTGCTGGACATGATGGGTGTTACCGTGAATTCGGTGAAGACCCGGATGGAGATCCAGAGGCTTCTGCATGAGTCGCAGGTGATGAACGAAGAGCTTCAGGTTCAATCCGAAGAGCTTCAGACCCAGTCCGAGGAGATGCAGATGCAGACGGAGGAGCTTCAGAGTCAGACCAGCGAGCTGCTAACCGTGAACAAGGAGCTGGAGAACCAGAAAGCGGTAGCCGAGAATGCAGCGATCGAGCTGGAGCGGTACAATGAACAGCTGGAGCAGAGCTCGCGCTACAAGTCTGAATTCCTGGCCAATATGTCGCATGAGCTGCGTACTCCGCTGAACAGTATGCTGATTCTCTCGCAGCTCCTGACGGAGAACCGCAATCATACGTTAACCGAGGAAGAATTGGGCTATGCCTCAGTCATTTACAATTCCGGCAGTGATCTGCTTAGTATGATTAACGATATTCTGGATCTCTCCAAGGTGGAAGCGGGCAAAATGCTGGTGGAAATGGACGCCGTCAATCTCACCGAGCTGCCCTCGCTGCTGCAGGGGTATTTCGGCAAGCTTGCTGAATCGCAGAACGTGGAGTTTAACGTGACCCTGAACCCTGAGGTTCCGGATCTGTTCTTCACCGATGAGATGCGCCTGCATCAGATTCTGCGGAATCTGCTGTCCAATGCCTTCAAATTCACTGAGCAGGGCTCTGTGACCGTGGAGATTACCAAGCTGGCGGCATATTCAGATCAGAGTTACATAACAGCAGGGCCGGTGCTGGCCTTTGCTGTCCAGGATACCGGAATCGGCATCTCCGAAGAGAACCGTGAGCTGATCTTCGAGGCCTTCCGCCAGGTGGACGGAACGACTGCCCGCAAATTCGGGGGAACCGGTCTGGGCTTGTCCATCTCCCAGCAATTGGCTCAGCTACTGGGCGGGCATATCAGCCTGGAGAGCGAAGAAGGGAAGGGCAGTACATTCACCTTGTATCTCCCATGCCGTGAACTGGACAGTGAAGAAGAACCGTTCCATCCGGCGGAGCTGGCACAGACTGCAGCCGGGTCGGAGCACTCCAGAACCGTTCATGATACAGGACAGCCAGGTAATAGCCGGGACTCCCTGTTCGAGAAAGAATACGCCATGTTGCAAGGCAGGACTGTGCTGATTGTGGATGATGATATGCGTAATATTTATGCCTTGCAGAAGGGTCTGGAGCCTTATGGAATGATCATCATGACCGCTCAGACGGGTTATGAATGTCTTCAAGTGGTTAGAGAGCAGCCGGAGGTGGATATCGTACTCCTGGATATTATGATGCCGGTTCTGGACGGTTATGACACGCTATCTATTATCCGTGAGGAGATGCATCTCACCGACCTCCCGATCATTGCAATCTCTGCCAAGACGATGAAGGAAGACCGTGAGCGTTGCCTGGCCGCCGGAGCCACTGATTTCATCAGCAAGCCGGTATTGATGCAGGACGTCATTACACGAATGTGCCGGTGGATGGCCGAGTGTGGTTAGAAATTGATTTTGCAGACTAAATAGCCTTAGAAGAGACCGTTTATTGGCTTTTCTAAGGCTATTTTAACCGAAGTTATTTATGAATATTTTTCTTCACGAGATAGGTAAACTAATAAGGCAATACTAAAGAAGGCAAGCAGTGCAAGAGAAGGAAGTGATATGAAGCCGAAAATATTTAAGTACTCCTCATTACACGCAGACTTCCCAATAATGCATTGTGACGGTATACTGCTCAACTTTTGCTTTGCTATATGATAGATTGAGATGATTACACCTGTCGATGATACAGCTATACTAAAGATTCTATACTGATGAGGTTTATATTTATAGTTAAGTCCGAGTGAAAACATTACTGATATCATCAGTACAATCTGAATCCAGCATAAGATACCAGGCTTAAACCCCATTACAGTTATAAAGTAAATAATGCTGATTACACTGATTATAGAGATCGTTTTGGCTAGATAATAACCTTCTGTTTTGATTAGCTTCATTTTCGGTTGTTCCTTTCATACAATGAGTTAGCCAATGAAAGCTATTTAGTTCAAATGTGCGATTTTTTCACTGAGATCATCTGCTTTTACTATAGTACCATTGACTATAAATGAAGGGGTTCCATATACTCCATTGGCAGCAGAGATTTTAAAATCTTCTTTAACACTTAAAAGATAAGTATGATTTTCTAAATCCGCTTCAAATTTCTTCTGATCAATTACGCTTAGATTTTCTCTTACGAACTTTTTTAAAAATTTTTCAGTAGCCCACACGGTTTTTTCCTTTCCTTGATGGATATATAATTTTTCTTTGAAATTCCAGAATTTACTGGGTTCTAGTTGGAAAATTGTCTCTGCAGCCATTGCGGCCTCAATAGAATCAGGACCTAAAAAAGGGAAGTTTATTACAAAAAATTGCACCTTGCCTGTATCAATAAACTCTTGTTTAAACTTTGGAAAGCTTTCAGCATCCCATTTTTTGCAAGAAGGACATTTGTAATCAACGAATTCTATGACCTTCACTGAAGCGTTGGGATCACCCATTGAAGGCTGCTTATCGAGTTTGAAATCTCCTGGGCTTAATGTGATTTGTCCCAATGCGTCCATTAAGGATGGAATTTTTTCAAGTTCACTTCTTTGTGAGCTTTTTGCGGCTCCCATAACAGAAAATGAGACAGCTAACATAACAATAACAGTAACTAGCAACGTATTTTTTTTCAAATAAAATCCTCCTATTAATATATTTGCAATATTTTATGTTTCATCCTGTCTAATAGCTGTAATGAGGAAGCAATTTCTTCATATATAACTGGGTTGTCATTTATACAATTTTCATTAGACGTGAGGAAATCTGTAATTTTGTTGAATTCAGCCATATGAAAACTATACAGTCCCATCATATTCTTTAGGTGTTCATTTCTTGAATGAATCAGGCTATTATTAATCCCATCGATAAGTTCCTCTGCACTAATTCGTATTGTTTTCATTCTCGTAAGTACGATCATGAGATACAAAGCCATTTCCAGATACATAAGATCAACTTGGGGAAAAAATGTGGTTGATTCCTTAATTAAAGTGATGATCTTTTTTAAATTAATGATATCAGCGCGTTTGCAGTAGAGCTGGCCCAGTAATATAAGAGATCTTGAAGTGAAGTTATTATCTGTTAGTGATACTCTTAAAAGTTCTTGTTCTGCTTCATATTCATCCGGTGCTTGTTGATATTTGAGAAGTGCTCTAGCGTGATAATAATGCCATTTAAGATTATCCGGTTCTTCATTCAGCATTAATTTAATCAGATTCATGTTTCGTTCAGTTTTTCTCTTATTGAGATAAACGTCCTGCTCATAACCGTCATGAAAAATTGTGAGAGAAAGACCAATATCAAAAATAATATCGAAATGGTTTGATTTAAGTTCTTCATGTACTCTGCCAATGTAGTGAAAATCAAAATTCTTATTCAAAATTCTTTGCGTATGAGTATATCGGTTGCCGTTTAGATCAAGAATGGATGGACTGAGACAATAGCATTGGTCCTCTATCATTTCTGTCAACCTAAGAATATTCTTTAGATTATTCAGACTCTCCGGTGGCATGTACTCATCAGCATCGAGAAAAAATACCCATGTATACGTCGCTAGATTTAAAGCGTAGTTGCGAATATCTGAAAAATCGTTAGTCCATTCTTTATTATAGATACGGATATCCTTAAAATTGGAGCTAATTATTTCCAAGGTCTTATCCGTTGATCCTGTATCAATTACTAAAATCTCGTTAGCATGATTGTAGATGCTATGAATACATCTTTGAATACATCGCTCTTCATTCTTCGTTAGTACACAAAAAGTAAGCTGGGGGGAAGGATTATTTTTAAAAGACGAAGGAAAGTCGCGAATGGATTCTGTCTTTTCATTGTTTTGCGGCTTGGGATTAATATATGTAATACACTCAATTGAATCTGCCATATCTTTGTCTAAGGAGAGAGGCTTTTCCTTATAAATATAGTGAAAAAAATCATCTAGCAGCATACTGTGCTCCTTTCATTCTACTAATTAAGATTTAATAAATTTCTAAGTTCTGTTTCAGATTGAACGCCTTCTTTTTTGGCAATTTCTTCACCATTTTCGTAGATTACTATTGTAGGTGTTAATGAGATATTTTGTTCTTTCAAAAAGGACAGATCTCTATTTTGGTTTATATCAAGATTAAGAGCATAGATTACATTTAAATTGTTTTTAAGCACTTTGTTAACTATGGGTTTGAAGGTTTGACAGGCTCGGCAGGAAGTAGCATAGATATAGATTGAGAAATTTTCATTTTCACTAATTTTCTTTTGATATTCTGAGAGTGTGATATTTGTATACAACGGTTTATCAGCTCCAATAGAGTGGAATATATTCAGTAATAAAAAAAATATTGCTGCTACTGAAACTGTTAAGAGAATAAACTTTTTGATCACACTAGAACCTCCTCACGGTTCTTTATTAACTCATTTTGATCAAGGTCAAAGATTTTATCAATATAAGGGATATCCTCAGGTTTATGAGTAATATATAATCTTGTAAGCTGTATATTTTGTAGATTATTATAGATTATACGGCACTTCTCCACATCAACATTACTCATAATTTCATCACAAATTAAAACTTCAGGTTTATTAAGAAGAGCACGTGCCAATGAGAGCCTTTGCTTTTGTCCTAATGAAAAATTGCTCCCGCTCTCTAATACAGTATAGCCAAGTTGCCCAGGCATCAGCTGAATTTCTTCCCAGATACAGGCAGTTTCACAAGCGATTATAAGCTCTTTTTCCGTAAAATCGGTACCCATACATAAATTCTCCTGTAAGCTTCCAGCAAAAAAGAAAGGGTTTTGTGACAGATAAATGATTTTCTGACGGACAGAATATATATCTAGTGTATTGATATCCGTTTGGTTTATCATTAATTTGCCTTCGTTTGAATCCAGAATGCGAACCAACAGTTTGGCCAATGTAGTTTTACCCGAACCACTCTGTCCAACAATTGCGATACAATCATTACGTGATATCACGAGAGACAAATTCTCCAGGACCTTTCTGTTGGTATAGGAGTAGGAAAGCTTATCAAAAATAATTGAATCAATTCTGTAGATGATTCCAGGGACGCTGTTTTTAGGGGTGGGATAATCCAAATATTCGTAATATCGGTTAATGGCAACATAAGATTTAATTATGTCAGGCTGAGCATTTACCAATCGTTCTACCGAAAGAATGAAGTAGCTGGCCAGTGCCGTAAAAGTCATTAATTGTCCAATGCTGGACTGATCATTAATAATCTGTTTGATGCCGGCCCATAACACAATCAAGCTAAAAAGTGATTGGATAGTTCGAGTGAGTGAAATGTTGATATTGGAAAGCAGGCTAAATAGAAAATTCCGCTTAAGAACTCCCTTAAATTTATTAATTAGATTCCGATGAACATAAGATTGTTTATTAAGCCCATGAATGGATTCCATGCCTTCAAGTACCTGGATCATATGACTGGTCAAATAAGACTGATCTTCTATACTTTTTTTGCTTGATTTATGCAATTGATTAAAGAACAAGCTGTTGATGCACAGATATATTAGTACTGGCGAGAGCGATATTATAAACAGCTGCTGATTTTCCTTAAACAAGATAAAAGAGGTTATACAGATAGTCATAAAGTCAATGACACTAAGTATTAAAGTGTTGCTGATCAAATTTCTAACATTAGAAATATCGTAAAAACGTGCCAAAGTATCTCCATTTTCTCTGCTATAAAAAAAATTCAAGGGAAAGTTTAGTATTTTTGTTAAAAACTGATTAGCTAAACGATCATCAATTTTTCTACTAAGCATGGAGATGAACATTCCTCTTAAAAATTCAAACAAACCCTTAGCGAGAATAATTAAAAAGAAAGTTCCTATGATCTGGTTCAATAAATCTTCATTTTTTTCAGGAACAACAAAATCAAATGCCGCCCGGTAAATATAGGAAAATACTACAGCAGATATAGCAGCAGCTAAAGCAAAAAAAGCAGAGAGAAGAAGGTATTTTAGGTTATGCTTGCAAATCCGATATATTTTATGACTCGCACTATTTTTTTTCTTTTGCATGGGTAAGATTAATGAATTGTTTGATAAAGGATTTGCCAGGATTATTACTCCAGTAAAGGTAGAAAAAAAATCATCGAAGCGCAATAGACATAGTTTTTCCTTTTGCGGGTCACTAACGATCAATTTATCGTTCTTTAGACCATAAAGAACGATATAGTGTTCAAGACCGGCAACGAATGTATGCGCAATGCACGGGTATACAACTTTTCGAAGTGAGTCTAAATTCAGTTGTTTTAATCGGACTAGTTTTGCCTCAAATCCGAGGTTTTGTAATGAAAGGATCATATTGCTTGACCTTGTTCCCGTTGTATCTGTTTTCAGTAAATCTCTAAGATATTGATAATTAAGATATTTATCATAGAAATTTAATAGGCTCATAATACATGCTGCGCCGCAATCTGAGGAGTCATGTTGTTTTGTATGAATATAAATATTTTTAAGCATCCTATGTTTCCCCCTAGAGATAAAGGCCCCGAAAGGGGCCTTTTATAACCAATACTTAAGAACAGCCTTGATAAAAGAGTACGCAAGGACTTGTACAACCTTGTGGGTAAATGAGGCACATAGACCATAAGTAAGCGCATTCCGCAGCGCTAAAGCCAGCACCATTTAAATCAAATTCTTCTGCATTAAGCTCTTCAAAAATATCTGAAATCGAGGTTTTATTCATTTTCTTTTCTCCTTTAGTATATTTTTTCCATGGAATATTGTCATAATAGTCCAACCCTACATAATGCGCAATATTTTTAATTAAAAGTAATATTAAGTAATATAAATGAATTTAATGTAACTATATAACTGTAAAGTAATCACATGGAGTATAAGAAAGTGTTTATAACGGTTATAAATATTGAGGTTTTTAGAGTGTGTAAATAATTTATATTGGTTTAGAATAATCTTGAAATATAGATTTTCGGGGCAGAACTTGACTTTTTCAAAAACCCATTGACGGGAATACAAGGTATGCTTTATGATGGGTTCATAAATGATCATTTATATGCAGTGGCGTGTTACCTTAACAGGGCATGAGCCAAGATTCGTACTCAATACTTTGAGTCCAGTCTTGGCTCTTTTTTGTGCAAAAAATCAGGCAATGGGCGGAAAGGAGGGGGAACTTGGCGAGGGACACTGAACAATTTCAGGTGCTGCGGGTGATTGGGAATAATGTCGTAATGGTAGAGGGCGGCAAGAAGAGCAAGGAATATGTAATTATCGGCAAGGGCATCGGGTTTGCGCTTAAGGATACGGGTGTTATTGATTCGGATGATCCCCGGATTGAGAAGCTGTTTCGGCTGGAGGACCGGGAGGAATGGAGTCAGTATCAGATTCTGCTGGAGGACATTGATCCCAAGGTCATGAGGATTACGGATGAGATTATCTCTGATATCGCCCGTGAGTTTCCCGGCAAGCTAAACGACAAGATCTATTTGGCGCTCCCCAGCCATATCCAATTCACCATTTTCCGCTTGCGCAGCGGGATGGACATTGTGAATCCATTCCTGGAGGAGACCCGGATGACATTCCCCAAGGAATTTGAGATCGCTTCCAAGGCGGCCGGGAAGATCAGCGAAGGCTTTGAAGTGCAGATTCCTGAGGACGAGGTCGGTTTCCTTACTTACCACGTCTATTCTGCAGTCAGCAATGTGCCGGTGGGCCAGCTTGTGAAGGCCTCCAACATTGTCAGTGAACTGATGGAGATGATCCGCAGTGAACGCAAGATCCGCTTTGAGCAGGGCAGTATGAATCATGTCCGGCTGATGGTTCACTTGAGATTCTCGATTGAACGGATTCTGCAGGGTTCGCTCATCGACAATCCTTTTGTGAAGCATATCAAGAAGGAATACAAGGATGAATACAAGCTCGCGCACAGGATGGGCAAAGTCATGCAGGGCAAGCTCAGTGTAGACGTACCCGAAGAAGAAATCTGCTTTCTGGCTATGCATCTGCACCGGCTGTTCCAGACGATAGAGAAGAATAAATAGCAGCAGCAAGGAGTGACTTTTATGTTTTCGAGATGGAAAGCTAAAAAAGAAGAGAAACCTACTGAGGCGGTAATCCGCCTGGAGATATACGCTCCGGTCAGCGGACAGTCCGTACCATTAACGGAAGTGCCGGACGAGACCTTTGCTGGCGGGCATATGGGCCAAGGTATTGCCATAGAACCTATAGAGGGACGTTTAACGGCCCCGTTTGACGGAAAAATTGCGCATGTGGTTAAAACGAATCACGCTCTAATCCTGGAGCATGCCTCTGGTCTGCAACTGCTGATGCACATCGGAATTGATACGGTCAGCTTACGGGGCGAAGGCTTCATCAGCCATATTGCCACCGGAGATGAAGTGCAGGCAGGGCAGACGCTGATCGAATTTGATCTGGAGGCAATCCGCGCTGCGGGTTATCGTATGATCACTCCGGTAATTGTAACGGGCAACGGGGAGGACACCCCGGAAGTGGATTGCCATTACGGCCAGGTTACGGCAGGAACAAGCAGTGTTCTTACAACAGCAGTAGCTTCACAGCCTTAGAACATACATGTACTTAAAATGAAACCAGGGGGATGATTTCATTATGTTGGCTTTTCTACAGAAGTTAGGGAAATCTCTGATGCTTCCAGTCGCAACTTTACCGGCTGCAGCTCTACTGCAGGGACTCGGCCTTCTCGATTACGAAAAGGATTTACATCTGGGTAGCACTATCGGCGGATTCTTGAACCAGTATGTCGCTCCATTCTTAAACGCAGGTTCGGGTGCGATTTTCGGCAACTTGGCACTGATCTTTGCCGTGGGGGTTGCAATAGGATTTGCCGGTGATGCTGTAGCTGCTTTATCGGCGCTTATTGCGTATATGGTTCTTACAAAAGTATTGTTGATCGTACCGGGAACCTTCAGTTTCATAGGCGACGATGTAGTGCTGGATATGGGCGTACTTGGGGGGATCTTTGCCGGTGCATGGGCCGCTTTCCTGTACAAAAAGTATCACAATATCAAATTGCCAGATTGGCTCGGCTTCTTCGCAGGCAAACGGTTTGTTCCTATTGTTACTGCAGCCTCGACAATGGTATTGGCAGTCTTCATTGGTATGGTCTGGAGCCCGATACAAGATGTTATCAGTGATTTCGGTAACTGGGTAGTAGGCTTGGGTGCCATTGGTGCCTTCGTATTCGGTACGGCGAACCGTCTGCTCGTTCCGATCGGCCTCCATCATGTTATCAATACCATTGCGTGGTTCCAGTTAGGTGACTTTACCAATGCAGCCGGCGAGGTAGTCCATGGTGACGTTTGGCGTTTCCTGGCCGGAGATAAAAGTGCAGGGATGTTCACCACCGGTTTCTTCCCGATTATGATGTTCGCTTTGCCTGGTGCGGCGCTTGCTTTCATTCATACCGCAAAACTGGAGAAGAAAAAGCTGGTAGCCTCCATCTTTATTGGATCTGCAATTGCCTCTATACTTACAGGGATTACCGAACCGCTGGAATTCTCATTTATGTTTTTGGCACCGCTACTGTACCTTGTCCATGCGTTATTGACCGGTGTGTCAATGGCTCTGATGTACATCCTGGATGTACGGCTCGGATTCAGCTTCTCTGCAGGTCTGATTGACTATCTGACTAACCTTAAGATTTCAACGAACGCATGGGTACTGTTTCCGGTAGGGTTGGCATTCTTCCTACTATATTATGTTTTATTCCGCTTTGTTATCATCAAGTTCAACCTCAAAACCCCTGGCCGCGAGGATGACAGCGAGGATGAGGTCATTGAACTGTCCAAAGGCGGGGCGACTGTGTCTGATTCTTCCAGAGCCGCCAAGATTCTGGAGAACATCGGCGGTCCTGCGAACATCCGCAGCATCGATGCCTGTATTACCCGCTTGCGTCTTAACGTAAATGATGACAAAGCGGTTAAGGACTCCGCGCTCAAGCAACTGGGTGCTTCCGGTGTCATGCGGCTTGGGCAGGGTGCCGTACAGATTGTGTTCGGACCGCAGTCCGAACAGCTGAAGGATGATATTAAGAAGCTGATGTAGCTTGAAGCTGGTCAGCACAGAAGAATAGCTTTTCCTGGCAGGCATCCTTCAGGGGATGTCTGTTTTTTTATGCGCAGACTATTGCAATATATACAATACCGAGTATAATACTTGGTATAAAGGAAAAAGGAGTCGGTACCTTTGTCAATAGATGATTATCTGGATTTGCTGAATTACGCCAAGGCAATTAACGATGAACAGTGGCAGGCTGATCTCCTGGAGCAATTGAATAACTATGAAATGCTTGCCGAAGAAAAAAAACAAGTGGATAGTGTGAGAGCGCTGTGGTCGCGGTTCGACGATATTAACTTATTGCTGATGCAATTATTCGATAAGCTGAGAGAGCAAGAGGATACAACGGATAGCGGTCTGTGGAGAGAACAGATGTGGGAGCTGAAGATGGAGCGGATTCACGTGGCTAAGCAGCTTCAAGCGCGGTATATCAAGATTAGATAGAGGATAGAGAAGAATTAATCGGAGATATGATTAGGTAGATATAGAGGTAATATAGTTTAACTAAAAAATGGCATGCAGTTAGTCTGCTCAGCCATGACATGCACAATAAAGGTGAATTTCGCAGATTCACTCTCAAGGGCTTGCCGTCGTAAACCTGGACTTACTTGGACATTTCCATTCCATTACGCATCATGGTCATACACATGGTCATCATTTCGTCGCACTGCTGCATTTGAGTCATCATCTTGTCCATATCCATGTTCATCATGCCCATTTCGGTCATGGTTTCCATGCACATCTTCATGTTCTTCATCTTCGACATCATGTCTTCCATACACATGTTCATCATCAATTCCATACATTTCTGTTCCATCATTAGCTCCACCTTTCAATTTATAATAGTTTACACCTAATAAACTACTATATTTTATTGGCAAGATCAACCTTTTAATGGATATACACCAGATATCAGTCCTACCGCGTGCGGGAGGGCTTTTTCTGTGCGTCAAAAAATCATTTTTTGACTGGTTCTGTTTAAACGCGGGACTGACGGGTTATAAATCTAAAAATCCGTTTGTTTTGCGAAAGGATGGGGTATAGGTGAGAAAAAGGCGAATGTCCGGACCTGTGATCCGGCGGTTATGGACGGCTGTCATCTGGCTGGGAGTAGCCGTAGCGCTGAGTGTATCAGCGGGCCAAGCGCAAGCTTCGCCAGCTGCGGGCAAAACGATAGAGGTCAATCTGGATGACAAACCATTAACTTTTGAGAAAGCTCCCTTGCTGGATAAAGGGACAACGCTGGTTCCGTTCCGTCCGCTGTTCGAGGCGATGGGTCTCACAGTAGGCTGGAATCCCGCGCAGCAGACAGTAACCGGTACGAAGGAAGGCCTGACCATAGTAATGAAGATAGGCAGTAAGACGGCTACCGTCAATGGCACCAGTGTTCAACTACTGCAAGCGCCAACAATTATAGACAGCTACACGATGGTCCCGCTCCGCTTCGTCGGGGAGTCCACTCAGGCACTGGTCGCATGGAACCCGTATAAGCCGCAGATTCTCGTCTATACCGATCCGTATCTGGCCGCCAATGGTCTGACCAAAGCAACGGCGAAGGCGGCGGTTGACAAGCAAATTGCCGAATTCAAAAAAGTATACGATGAGCAGATCGCCAGCCAGCCGCAACCGACCAAGCCGCCGGCACCAGGGACTGTGCCGAATGCTCCGGCCGGAGACGGCTCCTACAAGCCAGCCGCTTCGGACCAGGTGAATCTGAGCAATCTGCAGGGAACGTACTACGGCTTCAGCCCGGACTACGACGGGTATGAATGCGGCGGGATGTGCTGGAATATCCTCACCTTCCTGCCCGGTAATAAAGTGGTTGTTGATGCTCCAAAGCAAGGCGGACCGGAGACGATCAACTGCTCGCGTGACGGCTGCCAGACTTACACCATACAGAGTGGTAAGCTGAAGCTAAGTAACGGAGATACTTATGATATTGCGGTCAAATCCGGCAAGCTGCATATTGACGATGTTGAGCTTAGCCGGGTCAAGACGGTCAAGAACGGGCTGACCCTAAGCGGCACTTATGTTCACCGCGGCTTCCAGGGGCTGGCTGGGATCTCAGCCGGATCGACCTCCTGGACACGGACGCTGGTGCTGAACAGCAATGGAACCTTCACCAGCGATAACCTGATGCTGGGTACCGTCCAGGGCGGAGCACCCACAACAGGCGGGGCCGGCGGTTCAGACACCGGTTCATACAAGATAAGCGGGAATACCATCGTATTCGCTTTTGGTAACGGTAAGGTATCCAGTTCCCTATTCTTCCAGCATGATGACGGCAGCATCCAGGTTGGGGACGAGAATTACAGCAAGCAATAGTCAGGAATGGAATAGCAAGACGCAAACGGTCCCCGGGATTTTACCGGAGGACCGTTTTTTTGTGACAGATAAGCATTTATATGTTTTGGTGTCCCCGCAAAGTACCTGAGTCATCACCTACGCTAAAGCCCCACTTTGTGGGGTTATTTGGCGGATGTAGATGCATTAGGGCAGCGCCCGGAGTGGATGTATGCGGGTCAACCGGCCTGCCGTATAATTAGAAGATCAGAATTGCTGGAGAGAAATCTTGAGGCAAGATGATACAAATTAGCCCTAGCCTTCGTCTTACTTATAGCTGCAGCGGATAAGGAGGATTACCCTAATGAATATTCCGGAATCAGACCCATACAAATTAATCTTTTATGAGCATTACCCGAGTGTGCGTCGCAAGCTGGCGGCACTTGTGAGGGACGAGAGTGCTGCCGATGATCTGGCGCAGGAGGTTTTTATCAGACTCTACCGAAATCCGCCGGATGATCCGGCGGCGCTGGGGGCGTGGCTGCATAGAGTGCTTACGCGGATCGGATATGATTATCTGAACCAGCGGGTGAGAGAGCGGCGTCTGATCAACAAGCAGGAGCTGTTATATGATGCGGGGGCTTCTGCTCCTACAGGGGAAGAAGTAGTCCTCAGCAAGATGGATCAGGAAGATGTGCGGAGCTGGCTGGAGGATCTTCCTCAGCGGGACCGGCAGGCCCTGCTGCTTAAGTATTCGGGCTACAGCTACGCGGAGATCGCCGGGGAGCTGGGAGTGAAGCCGCCGGTAGTCGGAACCCTGTTAAGCCGGGCGACAGCCAAACTGAAACACCATGCGGTGAAATCCATTCCGCAAGAATAATGAGATCCGGGAGGAAAGAAACCATGAATAGAGCAAACGGGCAGATACAGCCACAGAACACAGATGCAGCCTGGGCGAAATTACAGGAGAAGCTGGAAGACGAGCCGGTCAATCCGGTGTGGGCTACATGGGGCAAGCAAGAGAGCACTCTAGAGGAACAGACTGCCAACGCTGATAGGTCAGATAGAACAGAACCGGCAGCAGATGAAGTGCTTCCGGCAGCTAAGGCGGAACATCTTGCAGCAGCGGAGTCCGTACAGAAGACAGGGCGGAAGACGAGCCGGCCTATGAGCCGCAGCCGCAAGTGGGCCGCAGCGGCAGCAGGCGTAGCGATTTTCGCAGCTGTTCTGGCCACTCCGGTAGGGAATACGGCCATGGCCGCCCTGCTGAACCAGTTCAAGATGCAGGAGGCAACCGTCGTCGAAGAAAGCGATCTGCGGGATATGTTCTATCAGGCGTCGGAAGACGGGAACTTCAGCCAAACGATGAATTCCTTCGGAGACATCTCATCCGTTAACGGGAGCATCAGCGGTGAAATTCCGGTTGGCAAAATTCAAGGTTTGCTGGGATATGAGCCTTTGAAGGGTGCGAACATTGCTGCTGCAAAGACAGCAGATGTATCACCAAGCCGGGATATTACTCTAACCCTGAAGGTGGATGAAGTGAATAAGGCACTGAAACGCCTGGGCTCGGACAATCTGCTGCCTACGTCTGTAGATGGCAAGCCGATTACGCTTCATATCCCCGAGCAAGTGTATTATGATCTGGGCACCGGTCAGCACTGGGGATCCTTATCACAGATGAATACACCTGTCGTTACCGTAGATCCTTCTGTGGATCTGGACGAAGCGATTGATGCGGTCGTGAACTTCCCGCTGATTCCAGATAATCTGAGAAGCAGCCTGCAGAAGAGCCGGATCTTGTCCGGTGATCTGCCGATGCCGCTGATCAAGGGCAGTCATGATGAACAGATTACGGTGGCCGGTACGCAGGTCATTCTTACTGAAATGAAGTTCAGTAACAGCAACAGCTACATGGCTGTCTGGGTGCAGAAGGGGCAGGTTCTGCAGCTTAGCGGCGGAGACCTCTATCCTGACCGCGAGCAGTTCCTCCAGAAAGTACAGGAGTTGATCACACAATGAGCAGTATCCCTGCGATTGATGCGAACGCCTTGACCAAAGCTTATCCGAATGGACGCGGCTGCCGGGATGTTACTTTGACTGTGGGGAAAGGGGAAGCCTTCGGCTTCCTCGGCCCCAACGGTGCCGGCAAGAGTACCTTTGTCAAAATGCTGGTCGGACTCATCTCGCCAACTGGCGGTCAGGCTTCCATTCTGGGCCATCCGCTCGGCTCTATCGAAGCCAAAATGAAGATTGGCTATCTGCCGGAGCTGTACCGCTACCAGGATTGGCTGACCGGTGAAGAGGTGGTCAGGCTTCATGCCAAGCTGTGCCGGATTCCGAAATCCGTCATGGATCAGAGAATTCCCCAGCTCCTGCAGGAGGTAGGCATCGGGCTGCGCGGAAGGGACCGGGTCAAGCATTATTCCAAGGGAATGCAGCAGCGGCTGGGTCTTGCGTGTGCGCTGGTGAATGATCCGGAGATTCTGTTCCTGGATGAACCCTCCTCAGCCCTTGATCCCATCGGGAGAATGGAAGTGCGGAAGATTCTGCAGCGGCTGAAGGAACGGGGAATTACTATTTTTCTCAACTCTCATTTACTTGAGGATGTTGAAGTGCTGTGCGACCGGATGGCTCTGCTGAGTAACGGAGCGGTCCTGCGGCACGGCAAAGTAGCGGAGATGCTGAACAAACGGACAAGCTGGCATTTCAAAGTAGGCGGATACACGCCTTTTTTGCTGTCCTGGCTTAATGAGCATACAGGGTTATCCATCCGGCAATCCGTGCCTGCGGCTGGGAAATCAGGCTATGACCCGGCTCAGGAGGAGGACTCAGATTCAAGCATCGTTTGGCTTGCGGCGGAGCTGGATCATGAGGAGCAGGCGGGCTGGCTGAACGGGCTGATGGTCCAGCAGGGGATGACGCTGTATCAGGTGATCCGCCAGACGGAGCGGCTGGAGGACTGGTTCATGGATGCGGTAGCCGGGCTAAGTCATAGGGGGGAGAAGGAATGAGAACCATAGTTGCAATGACCTGGAAGGAAATGCTTCGTAAAAAAGTGATGCTGCTAACCCTCCTGCTTACCCTGGTGTTCCTGATTGCCTTCTGGTTTGTGGCCGATACCGTAGGAACGAACGATCAAGGGACCGGAACGCTGGGAAATGGCAGCGGGTTGTTCATGCAGTACATGAACGGCGCTTTTATTCTGAGTCTGGGCTTCTTCTTCGGCGCGTTCGTTATTGCCTTTCTGGCGATTTTCAGTTCTTTCTCGGTGATTGCTGGTGAAGCGGAGCAGGGGGTCATGCAGGCTCTGTTACCCCGGCCGCTGCCGCGCTGGAAATGGTATTTTGGCCGCTGGCTGGGCTTCGTTACACTGGGAACGATCTATGCACTCATTCTGTTCACCGCAATCCTGCTGATTACAAATGCCCACGCGAATGTTCCCAGAGAAGCGGCCGTGCTGGCGAGGTCATTCCTCCTGTTTGCCTCTGTAGTTCCCTTGTTAATCTCCGTATCCATGCTGGGTTCGGGACTATTCTCGGCGCTTGGCAACGGTGTGTTCATGACGATGCTCTACGGGGCAGGATTTCTCGGCGGGATGGTGGATAAGCTTAGCGGATCGCTGAGTCTGGAGGAGGACGGACTGAAGGTGCTGAATAATCTGACCGGAATGATCTCGATGATTATGCCGGCAGATACCTTGCAGCGCCGAATGACTGTCGAGCTGTTCAGCTTGAAGGATATGAATGGTATGGTATCGATGGATAACGGGGCGCTTAGTCTGATGAATTTCAATTCATTTCCGTCTAATACCTTTGTCGCATACGCTGTAATCTACACTGTGGTTATCTTTGGGCTGGGGCTTTTGCGCTTTCAGCGTAAGGATCTGTAGGAATCGACCATGCTTACTATAAAATCAAACAAAGCAGCGCCCCGAAGGTTCCTGTTCAGGAGCTTCAAGGGCGCTGCTTCGCGTGCCGTGCGGGAATCATTTGGTCACGCCAATCTCGATCCAATCCGTAGACCAGTTACCGATCTCTCCAAGAATGGGAGCCAGTGCCGTACCTTTATCGGTTAACGAATACTCAATTCGTACGGGCATCTCAGGGTATACAGAACGCTGTATGATCCCTTCAGCCTCCATTTCCTTCAATCGGTCAGACAAGACCTTGCCGCTAAGATTGGACAAGCAATGCTCAATTTCCCCGAACCGCCGCGGACCATCCATCAGGACGAACACGATCAGGGCTACCCACCGCTTGCTAAGCACATCTACCGCTTTCTCGAACCGGGGGCACATTTCAAAATCATTCATAAGGATCACCTCAGCATTCATTATATCATAAACTTACAATAAGTAATTATAAATATTTAAATATATATTATAACTTGACGAAGTTATATTACAATGATAAACTAACTTACAAATAGTTACTACGTCAAAAGTTCAATATTAAAAATTAAATTAATACAATCAAAGAAGCGTATGCTATATGCTATCAAACTTTTAGGACGGTGCTCTTATGATCAACCCAGATATCCTATCTATACTACAGAACAAAATCAACCGGATTCCTATGGAAAACTCCACGAATATATTGGTCGGACCTATTACCCTGCCTGTCAATCTGGACGGGGAGACGATCACCTTCAAATGGTACAGCTGGCTGAATGTGACGGACGAAGAGCTTCAGCGCGCTGAAGGCAAGGAGGCTACCGAGCTGCTCATCAGCCGGTTGTCATCGATGAAGCTTGCGGATGGACAGCAGTCCAGTGTCCTGGTCTACGGAGATTTCGAGCATTCGGAGGAAGCGCTGATCCGGATGCACAGCATTTGCCATACCGGGGATATCTTCGGCAGCAAGCGCTGCGATTGCGGCTTCCAGCTGCACCAGTCGATGAAGATGATTGCGCAGCATGGTGCCGGGGCCCTCTTTTATCTGGCGAATCATGAAGGAAGAGGCATTGGCTTGTTCAGCAAAGCAATGGCATATCTTCTTCAGGAAGAAGGGTATGATACCGTAGAGGCCAATCTGGAGCTTGGGTTCGCCGATGATTCCAGAGATTACACAGATGCGATTAGTGTGCTTCAGCATTTGCGCAGCCATCCGGTGACTCTGATCACCAACAATCCGAAGAAGCTGGAAGCTCTCCGGGCAGCCGGAATGAACACAGTGAAGCGGGTGCCGCTATGGGGCGATGTATCGGTCTTCAATGAGAAGTACCTGCGGACCAAGGTGGCCCGTTCCGGACATCTGGAGGCTGTGCCGGGTGCGGAGTTTTTTGAGGGAAGAGTGGCTAAATAAGCAGGGCGGGCGTAGGTGGAAGGAAAGGGACGAGGAAATAGGTAGTACTTTTGTATTCATTCTATTATAATGGGGTACTGAACCCAATTCTTAGCTTAGTGAGGTAACCTATGAATGCTATTCAAGTGCAGGACTTGCGCAAGACCTTCAAAGTCCAAAAAAACCGCGAGGGCCTCAAAGGGGCCTTCGCTGATTTGTTTAAGCGGCAATATACCGAAGTAACGGCAGTGAAGGACATCTCGTTCAGCATTCCCGAAGGTGAGATCTGCGGATATATCGGGGAGAACGGGGCCGGGAAGTCCACAACGATCAAGATGCTTACCGGAATTCTTGTCCCTACCGCCGGCAGTCTGACTGTCGGCGGTTTCGTGCCGTACGAGGAGCGCGAGAAGTTCGTGCAGAATATCGGCGTTGTCTTCGGCCAGCGGAGCCAGCTCTGGTGGGATATCGGCGTGATTGAATCCTTCCAGCTGCTGCGCAAGGTGTACCAGGTGCCAGAGCAGGCGTTCAAAAAACGGCTGGATGAGCTGGTGGAACGCCTGGAGCTTCAGGATCTGCTGAACCGTCCGGTCCGTAAGCTGAGTCTGGGCCAGCGGATGCGCTGCGAGCTGGTGGCGGCACTGCTGCACAATCCGTCCATTCTGTTCCTGGATGAACCGACGATCGGGCTGGATATTGTCGTGAAGTCGGAGATCCGCGAATTCCTGAAGGATATGAACCGGGAGCATGGCACAACCATCCTGCTGACCACGCATGATCTGCAGGATATCGAAGCGCTCTGTTCGCGGGTCATTATGCTCGATGACGGGCGGATTATCTATGACGGAGGTCTGGATGACCTGAAGCAGCGCTGGGGAACCGGGCGTGAAGTGCAGTTCCAGTTCGGAACGGCCACGAAGCTGCAGCAGCTGATCGGCTGGACGGAAGGCATGCCGGTTACCTGGACCGCAGAGAATGAGCTGGCGGCCAAGGTCTGGATTCCGCTGGAGCTGAATGTATCGGATGTGCTGGGACGGGTCGTCGGACAGGCCGATATTACAGACATCAAAATCATCGAAACAAACACGGATGACATCGTCCGCAGTATTTATCAGTCAGGCTCGGCAGAGAAGCCGGAGGAGCGGATCGCCGCTCTCAGCGATGAGAAAGAGGTTATCCATGTCTGAGAAGCTGGCAACCGCAGTTCCCTCCTCCGGCGGTTCCCAGGGCGGTTCCGGGGAGAATGGGCGGAGGCTGCTGCTTGGCGCTTATTTTGATTTTATCCGTATCCGGTTCCTGACGATGCTTGCTTACCGGGTGAATTATTATTCGGGGATTCTGATCTACACACTCAATATCGGGGTGAACTATTTCACCTGGAGAGCGATCTATGGCGATGGTGAGTCGCTCGGCGGCTTTACCGGGGCGCAGATGACCACGTATGTGGCGGTGTCCTGGATGGCGCGGGCCTTCTATTTCAACAATCTGGACCGGGAGATCTCCACCGACATCCGTGACGGGAGCATCGCAATCCAGTTCATCCGTCCTTATAATTATGTGCTGGTCAAAATGATGCAGGGCCTCGGCGAAGGCCTGTTCCGCTTCATGATGCTGATGATCCCGGGCATGGTGATTGCCATTCTGCTGTTTCCGGTGCAGCTCCCTACGGAGCCTTCGGCTTGGGCCGGGTTCCTGGTCATGCTGTTCTTCAGCTTCCTGATCAGCTCGCAGATTAATATTATCACAGGCCTGTCTGCCTTCTTCGTGGAGAACAATGAGGGGATGATGCGCATGAAGCGTGTGGTCGTGGATCTGTTCTCGGGGCTGATTGTGCCGATTACCTTATTCCCGGACTGGTTATCCTCCGTGCTTAAGGTACTTCCCTTCCAAGCGATTACCTATCTGCCGGGTTCTGTATTTACAGGCCGCGTACAGGGGGTAGGCATCTGGAATGTGCTGGGTATCCAGGTCATCTGGTTCCTGATTCTGCTCATTCCGATTGTCTGGCTAAATCACGCAGCGCGCCAGCGGCTGTTCGTGCAGGGGGGTTAAGCTGAGCTATGTACTACCTGGGCTTATTGATTGAATATCTGAAGAATTATATGAAAACACGGTTAACCTACCGCGCGGATTTCTGGGTGGAGGTCATTTCCGACCTGCTGTTCCAGGCGACGAACTTTATCTTCATCCTGGTCATCTTCATGCATACCGACAGCCTGGGCGGCTGGAATCAGAACGAAGTGGTGTTCGTCTACGGCTTCTTCATGGTGCCGTTCGGCGTATTCAGCTGCTTCGTCAATATGTGGGGCTTCAGTGAACGGTATATTGTCAAAGGCGAAATGGACCGCATTTTGACCCGTCCGGCGCATAACCTGTTCCAGATCTTCCTGGAGAACGTGGACCCGCCGTCCCTGTTCGGCTCCTTCATCGGACTTATTGTCATGGCGATCAGCGGCAGCAATCTGGGCTTGCCGTTTGAATGGTGGACCCTGCCGATGCTGATCCTTCTGACCCTCAGCGCCGTAGCCATTTATACGGGGATCTATACGACATTGACATCGCTGTCGTTCTATTCGGATGCTCCGACAGGCATTCTGCCGCTGATGTATAACATCCAGACGTACGGACGTTATCCGGTAACGATCTACAACCGGGCAATTCAGGTACTGCTTACCTGGATTATCCCGTTTGCTTTTGTCGGGATCTATCCGGCAGCCTTATTCCTGCACCGCGATGAGATGCGGACGATGGCGCTGCTGACCCCGCTGGTCGGCGCGGTCTTCCTCAGCATCGGTCTGATGGCCTGGAGCTTCGGCGTCAAGCGGTACAAAGGCGCCGGTTCTTAAGACGCTTAAATGAAATAGTTATACAGTGAGGGTTGTCCCGCAGCGTGAGTATTGGCTGTCGGGGCAGCCCTCTTTGTCAATAAAATAACAGCAACCGCTATCCGCAGGATGTTCGCTTTCAAGTGAAACGTACTATCCATATGCTCGGAAAATGCTACTTATCTAAAAGTTGAAAGCGCATAATAAGAGAAGAGAGGTACAGCATTCTAATGGGGAAAGAAGGATGGGGCAGGATGGAGAAATATATAGTTGGCATTGATCTGGGCGGAACCAATATTAAGGCAGGTCTGTTCGATGAGGATTTCACGGCGGTAGAGGAAATTTCACTACCCACAGAAGCGCAGGAGGGGCCCGCACATGTGCTGGAGCGGATCAGGCTTGCTGTTGCGCAGCTATGTGCAGGAAGCGGGATTTACGAGTCACAGATTGCCTGTATGGGCATGGGAATCCCCGGCCTGCTCGACCCGGAGGAGGGACTGTCGGTCTTCTCACCGAATTTTCCCGGCTGGGAGCAGGTCCATGTGGTCAATGAAATGAAGCCTTACTACGGCTTCGAGGTCTACATAGATAATGATGTGCGGGTTAATCTTTACGGGGAATGGCACCATGGTGCCGGACAAGGATACAAGCATCTGATTCTGCTCACACTCGGCACCGGTCTCGGCTCCGGGATGGTTCATGACGGCAATGTGCTGTATGGGACAACCTTCAGCGCTGGTGAAATCGGACATATGAATATGTACCGGCAGGGACGTCCCTGCCGGTGCGGAAGCTCTGGGTGCCTGGGGCGGTATGTGTCTGCGGTGGGGATGGTGAATACCTTCAAGGAGAAGCTGGAGGCAGGAAGGGTCAGCCTGATTCAGACCTGGACCGGGCAGACCCGCAAGCAGATCACGGCGCAGATGATCTCGGAGGCTTATGATCTCGGAGACCCCTTGGCCATTGAGGTCATGCATGAGACGGGGGAGCTGCTGGGATTCGGGCTGGCGAATGTGATTAATCTGCTGAACCCGGAGCTGGTTATTATCGGGGGCGGCATGTCCGCAGCAGGAGACCGTCTCCTGAATAGTGTCCGCGATACTGTAAATGCCCATGCGCTGAAGCTGTCCGCAAGCCGGTGCCGGATTGTTCAGGCTGAACTGGGCAGCCGTGCAGGTACGCTGGGTGCTGCTGTATATGCTTATCAGAAAAAGAAGCATACACAACCAGCTCATTCTAATTGAGCGGAAATTCGCGATCTACTGGCCGCACCCGCCTGATGCAAAACTATTGATTTCCAATAATTCACCATATGTCCATATAAAAGCTCGGAATCGACATGAATCGTCAAATTAACCCAATGAATACAGTGACTTGCAGGAGATATACTGATAACAACGCAGGTTACTGGAATATATATCCTTCTCTTCTATAGAAGCAGCATGGATGATCCGGTTCTTCAACAACTGCGAATTATAATCACGGGCAAATTGAATGAACCGTTAGCAGGTTGCTGAAGGTATTCATGCGTTCGATAAGGAGCCGTTCATGTTATGAATCTCGTCATTGGGGGAAATGGCAGTCTGGGCCATTCCATCACACAAGAATTACTGTCACGGGGAAGACTGGTGAAGGCTACCTACCACCGTTCCAGTCAGGCTTTACGCAGGCTGAAGGGCCCGCTGTTGACCCTGGCGGCAGTAGATGTAAGGAATGAGAAGGTGCTTGCTGAAGCACTGAATGGGGTGACAAACGTCTATTTCTGTCTTAATGTGCCGTATCAGGATTGGTACTCTGTCATGCCAGAGGCACTGGAGCGGGTAACCCGCCAGCTTAAGACTGGCCAGACCCTGGTATTTCCGGGCAATATCTACGGTTACGGCAAGCTCCAATATCTTCCGGCGGATGAACGCCATCCGAAGGAGGCACGAACCCGCAAGGGGAAGCTGCGGAATCAACTGGAGGAGCTGATTAAGACGGAGGCTGAACGGCGGGGCTTCCGTTACGTGATTCCGCGATATCCGAATTGTTACGGTCCGAATGTCACGAACCGATTATTCGGACCGATCTTCAGCGGAGCCCTCCAAGCCAGAACGATTAAGTGGCCGGTGAAGCTGGACGTTCCGCATGATCTGGTCTATATCCGCGATGCGGCCAGAGCGGCCGTGCTGCTGGCGGAGAGCGGTGAGCAGGGGGAGTGGCATGTGTCCGGCTCCGGAGCGATTGAGGGGCGGCAATTTCTGATGAATATCCACCATGCGGCTGGCAGTCCGGGAAAGTGCTGTGCGGTGCCTGGCTGGGCAGTCGGATTAGCCGGTGTGTTCAATAAGGAAGCAAGCGAATTCCATGAGCTTCTATACGAATTCGAGTATCCGCTTCTGCTGAATGATCATAAATTCATGATGCGGTTCCCCGAATACAATCCGACATCGTATAAAAAGGCCATTAGGGAAACCATAGAATGGTTCCGTGAAGAGCTGGGTTAGCGGAGTAAGCCAAGGGAAATGAGCAGCAGTGCTTTTTAATGACAAGCTTGCAGAATTGTACGCCGTCCCGGGTAGCATGATATGCTATAGGCAGTAATACACGGGAGGTAATATGATGACACGTGACATACAACATATGCCTTATGGCTATGAACCGCCAGCCAGTGAGCGCAAGGGAACGCTCATTTTCTATGATTCGTTCGAGCATATATCGGATATGGAGCTGCTCAAGGCGGCGGAGACGGCAGTGGAGCGCAAGTTCACGAAGCTGGTGCTCTACCCGCTGCATGAAGAAACCGTCCGGCGGATGACGAAGGAGCCGGTGAAGGCTTGGTATAAGCGGGATGACCGGCTGCATGCGTGGAAAAAAGAGCAGGGACAGTCCTTCATCACCGTAGAGAGTCTCGAGGGTAAGCGAAAGAAGTACACTCCGCTGGATTCGGCGCTGCGTCATATCAGCGACATTTACCCCGCGCCGTATTTTCTCTATCTGACTCCAGATATGGCGAATCTGTTCGCCTCCTTCTCCTCCTTCGAGGAGTGGATTGTCAAGCTGCGTCTGCTGCTCTCCGAAGCGCCGGCTGAGGTCCATCCACGACTGGAGAAGTTCCGTCACCGCTGGGATGTGGCAGGCAGGGAACGCTGAACGGGTTACACCTTAGTCCGCCTCATTCCGGCAGGCGCAGGCCAGCCAAGCCTTGACAGTAGTGTTCTACTGCTGCAAGGACTGGCTGGCCTGTTCTGTGACAAGGGGTAGAGGGATGCAGCAGGAAGGGAATCCCGGATTATTTGTGAAGCCCGGCTTGCTTGCGTCTGTAAGTGTACATTCTCCACTGATAATGAATGAAGCAGCCGATGCAGAAGCCGAGTATGGCAACCGTTGCTGCGATTCCGACCATCATGGTGAAGATATATCCGGCGATCGTCCATCCGGCCAGAAAGCTGACCAGTCCGCCTGCCAGACAGAAGACGGCAATCTTCTGGTTGAATTGCTGCTGCTCCGGGTCTTCAAGCACATAGGCGGAGCGCGGCTTCGTCAGCAGCGGGCTGCATAGCCTGATGACGGGATTATATCCGAAGATTAGACCTGATAATCCGGCCGCAAGCGGGAGAGCGAGAATCCAGTGGAGACCTGTGAGCAAGGCCAGTAATACAGAGATGACAATGAAGGCCTGATTGAGCTTCACTAGCGGGCGGGGAATTCCCTGCATTGCAGGCTTTTGACTCATTGTAATCACACCTTTCATATTGGAATAATTAATTTTAATTCGATTATAGCGGCAGAACAGATGGGTGGCAATCCTTAAGTCTTATGACTCAACAGTGAATATTAAAATTTAAAATTATTATCCATTGACAGGAGGCGTTTTTTTGTGGTTTTATTATGTAGACCAATTGTTATAATGGTTGGATCGTCAAGATAAGGAAGTGTAGAGCTTGTCGAACAAGCCTAATGCACGCGAAGCCATTGTGGATACGGCTTCCAGGTTGTTTTTTACACAGGGGTACCATGCTACCGGACTGAATCAGATCATTAAAGACAGCGAATCGCCCAAGGGTTCCTTGTATTATTATTTTCCCCACGGCAAAGAGGAGCTGGCCCTGACCTGCATTAACCGGACTAGTGAAGAGGTAGCCCGTTTATTGCGCCATTATATGGAGAGTGAAGCGGTGCCGGCTCAGGCTGTGCAGAATTTCATCATGTCTATGGCAAATGAGGCGGAGAAATCCTCTTTTGAAGGACTGGTTCCGTTCAGCTTCTGGGTAGCCGTGGAGACCTCCTGTGTCAGCCATGAGCTGCGCACTGCTTGCCAGTGTGTCTTCAGGGATTGGCAGGATATTATTGCGAAGCGTCTGATCCGGGAGGGGGTACAGGAGGAATCGGCAGAGTGCAAAGCTTCGGTGGTGGTCTCCTTGTTCGAGGGGGCGCTGCTGCAGGCGTTGACCTGCAGAAATATTCAACCGCTGGAAGCAGCAGCAGAGTGCATTCCGGCAATACTGGCTTAACCGTAATACGCAAGACCATAGAGAGATATACACAGATACCAGGAGGATACGAGAGTGAATGCAACTATGACTGACAAGGGTTCAAGTAAGCCCCGGCAATTCAAGACTTTACCCATTCTGATCTCCCTGCTGATTGCCGGCTTCATCGGCATGTTCAGTGAGACCGCCCTAAATGTAGCTTTAAGTGATCTTATGAATGTTCTGCAAATTACACCATCGACGGCGCAGTGGCTGACTACCGCCTATCTGCTGACGCTGGGTATTCTGGTTCCGATCTCAGGGATGCTTCTGCAGTGGTTCACCACAAGACAGTTGTTCGTCGCTGCCCTATGCTTCTCTATTCTGGGCACGTTCCTTGCGGCGATGTCGCCGAATTTCGAGTTTCTGCTCACTGCGAGAGTGGTGCAGGCGATGGGAACCGCGCTGCTTCTGCCGCTGATGTTCAATACGATTCTAATCATCATTCCCGCTGAGAAAAGAGGGGCGGCGATGGGACTTATCGGCTTGGTAATCATGGTAGCTCCGGCAATTGGACCTACGATTGCCGGTCTGCTGATTGAGAGCCTGAGCTGGCACTGGATCTTCTGGCTGTCCCTGCCGTTCCTGGTAATGGCTCTAATTAGCGGAATCCTCTTCATGCAGAACGTCACGGAAGTGACGAAGCCTAAGATTGATGTCCTGTCCATTATTCTGTCCTCCTTCGGCTTCGGCGGTATTGTCTACGGCTTCAGCAGCGCCGGTGAAGCGGAAGGCTGGGGAAGTCCGAAGGTTATTATCGCCATCGTGATCGGTGCGATTGCCCTTATTCTGTTCTGTATCCGCCAGTTGACGATGAAGCAGCCGATGATTGATCTGCGCGCCTTCAAGTTCCCGATGTTCGTGGTAGGGGTACTGATGGTCTTCATCTGTATGATGGTCATTCTCTCCTCGATGCTGATTCTTCCGATGTATCTGCAGCAGGGACAAGGGTATTCAGCCTTCAAGGCAGGATTACTGCTGCTGCCGGGCGGAATCATCAACGGGCTGATGTCGCCGGTCATGGGACGTCTGTTCGACAAATACGGTCCGAAATGGCTGGTTATCCCCGGACTGGTGCTCGTCGCTGTCTCCTTGTGGTTCTTCTCGGGGATTACAGCTACTTCAACCGTAGTCTTCGTGATCGTGCTTCATAGTGTGCTTATGATCGGAATCTCCATGATTATGATGCCTGCCCAGACGAATGGTATCAATCAGCTTCCGCTGGAATACTACCCGCATGGTACTGCCATTATGAATACACTTCAGCAGGTGGCGGGTGCGATTGGTACAGCACTGGCGGTAAGCATCATGACCTCCGGCTCCAAAAGCTACATGCAGACCGTCACTAACCCGGCTGATCCGCTGAACATCGGCGCTGCCTTCACTCATGGGGTGCAGAATGCCTTCATCTTCGGGATGGTCATGGCTATTATAGGTCTGGTGATTGCGTTCTTCCTTAAGCGTGTCATCGTTTCGCACAAGACTCAGGCTTCTATGCATTAATTAATCTGCTATTGACTAAGAACCTCTCCTTGCTAAAATGGGCAGCCATTTGGCGGGAGAGGTTTATTTGTGTTTGCTAATGTATGGAGGCGGATGTGAGGCGGCTGGACTTCGTTTGGTTAATACTGTATATTAAGCATAGATTAACGATGTATAGGTGAAACAAACAGGAGGAAATGCCGATGAAGGTCAGCAAAGAAATGCTGAAGGGGAGCACGGGGACGATGATCCTCACTCTGCTGCTGGACAGGCCGCTGTACGGGTACGAGCTGATTAAAGAGCTGGAGCAGCGCTCGCAGGGAGTTTTTGCCCTGAAGGAGGGTACGCTCTACCCGATTCTCCATGCGATGGAGAGCGAACGCTGGGTGGAAGCGTATTGGATGGAGGTAGACGGACGCAGACGCAAGTATTACCGGCTATTGGATGAAGGCAAGCACAAGCTTCAGGAGAAGAAGGCGGAATGGGCGCTGTTCAAGGGTGCCATGGATACCGTTCTGGGGGAGGGCAGCGGCTGATGGAGCAGAGTAAGAAGGAACTGGAGCGTTATCTGGATACAGTATGCGCAGAGGTTAGAGCCAAAGGGATGCACAGTGAAATCCGGGACGAGCTTAGCGGACACTTCACAGACCTGGTGTCGGAGCGGCTGGAGCTTGGTGCTTCCGAAGAAGAGGCGCAGCGGTATGCGATCGCGCAAATGGGAGACCCGCAGGCCATCGGCCGGAATCTGCACCAGATTCACAAGCCCAGGATTCCTTGGTCACTGCTGGCGGGTGTTATTCTGTTGTCGGCGGTAAGTCTGCTGGGGATGGGATCTATTGAAGCAGGAGGTTACTTGGAACGCTATCACTTGGTGCCTATGCAGCGCCAACTGATATTTATTATTCTCGGGGTGTGCCTTATGACAGGATTATACTTTATTAACTTTAAGAGGATGCAAAAAGCATCAGGGAGTATATATATCGCTGCGCTAATGACTGTCGCAGTCAGCATTTTGCTGGTTCCTGATATGAACAGTGGGACCAGGCGCTATGTTGGGGTTGCGGGATTTTATTTTGACCTTATTGGTTATAGTCCTTATGTGTTTATCATTGCGCTGGCAGGGATATGGACCCGTCCAGGTTTCCTGCGAAGCTATAACGTTCGGATCAGAGAGTTATTGAAGCTCTTGCTCCTGCTGTTGCCTGCGGTAATTTATGCTTCAGTTTCTTCCTTTCCAGAGTTAATCTTATATTTGGTTGTTTCTCTGATCATGTATATCTGGATCTCCCGGCGCTGGGTGACAGGCATATTAATTTCCGCTGTATCCTTATTTTCAGGAGGAATCTATGTTTGGAATGATCACATTCTTCGGGAACGGCTGATTGGAGCAATTAATTTTAATTTAAGACCGGACACAACTGGTTATATGAATCGTGAAATTATAGATGCTATCCAATCAGCAGGCTGGAGAGGACAGGGGTTTGGCTATTTGGGAGATGCCCTTCCTTATCCTTATACGGATTTGTTTCCGGCGTATCTCATTCAATGCTTCGGTTGGACGGGTGGTCTTCTGCTCCTTGCTTTAACCTGCTGGTTTGTTCTCAAAATGATCTCCTATGCCCGCGCGGTAAGCGATACCTATGGGCGGATGCTGATTATTGGCATGGCACTGATGATCTCCATCCGTTTAGTGTACGGCCTCTCCATTCTCAGCGGTAGAATGCCGCTTACATCCATACCGTTTCCTTTCCTAAGCTACGGGCAGCATGTCCTAATTGAATTCGCCGCTGTCGGATTGCTAATGGGGGTATACCGGCGGAAGGATATGCTCCCTGCGGCACAAGTTCCGTCTGGACTATAGACGGCCTCTGCGGCTACAAGTATACTGGAAGGGTAAAATATGGGATACTGCGAGAGGAGGGGATTGACAAGTGAAGAAGCTGCACATGGCAGGCAGAAGGCTGGCTCTCATCTCATGTGCGCTGATCTTGGGCGGAACGATGCTGCTTGCACCCAAAGCCGGAGCAAGATTTACGGCAATACCACAGATTCAGAATACCTCAGCAGTTCCGGCACAGAGTCCAGTTGTAAAGAAAAACAATCTCCCCGGCGGTTTTGTCTATCTGGATGAGGTTATTCCCTCGGCGCAATATGAGATCCGTTACTATAGCGAGAATAATTTTACCGGCACCAGGGTGGACGGATATAAGGCACCGCTGGCGATCTTCTCGCGGACTGCCGCTGCTGCGCTGAAGAAGGTTAGCGAAGATCTGGAACAGAAGGGTTATATCCTGAGAATCTATGACGCTTACCGTCCGCAGCAAGCCGTTAATCACTTCGTGCGCTGGTCACAAGATGCCGGTGATCTGAAGATGAAGGCGCAGTATTATCCGAAGCTGGACAAGCGGAATCTGTTCAAGCTGGGCTTCATCGCCAAGAAATCCGGGCATTCCCGGGGCAGCACGATCGACCTGACGCTGGCTCAGAAGAGTACAGGCAAGCTGGTGGATATGGGCAGTCCTTATGATTTTTTCGGCGAAATCTCTTACTATAATACGAATCTCATCAGCAGCACCCAACATGCGAACCGGAAGATTCTGAAGGATGCGATGACGAAGCAGGGCTTCAAGCCGTACGCCAAGGAATGGTGGCATTTCACACTGATCAAGGAGCCTTACCCGAAGCAATATTTCAACTTCAAAGTCGAGTAGGGCTGTTCCAAAGCTGTATAGAACGGTTAATGAATAATGCAAGGTTAATCTCTGAAGCATGCGTGCATAATATTCGAATATAGGAAAGGTGGGATCGATTTGATCAAAAGAATCGCAGCCGTATTCCTTAGTGTAATGTTATTTGCAGCAGGAGCAGGTGTATTGACCAGTGATAACGTGAGTGCCGCCGGAAGCTTGAGGATTATCGTGAACGGTCAGGAATTGCAGACAGGTGAAGCATCGGCCTATACCAACGGACCGGATGTCATGATTCCACTGCGTGAGACGGCACAAGCCCTCAAATATAAGGTCACCTTCAGTGGGGCTACCGGAACGTTCCTGCTGGAACGGTTCCAGGAGAGCGTTCAGTTCAGATTATCCGGTAAGGAGCTTGTGCTGGACGGCAAGAACAAAGTACCGTTTACAGGCGGCTTTGAGTTAAAACAAAAAAGAGCGTACGCGCCGCTATCTTTTTTTGCAGCGATCGGGTTAGTTACCTCTTATAATCCGGAAACAGCTCAGGTTGACGTATACACACCGGAGGTAATGGCAACTGCCATAGCAGGTCTGCTGGCAACCGGTAACTATCCGGCGCTGAAGGAGCGGTATTACGCCAAGGAAGCAGAACCCGCTGCTCTTCCGGTTCTCCAGCAGAGCTGGGATGGGATTAACTCGCTGGCGGGCAGTTACCACGGAGTGAAATCGACCACCAGCACACAGCAGGATGGAGTAATCACGATTGTGAGCGTATTGTCCTTCACCAAAGCGGAGGCTGTACTGACTCTGGAATTTGGCGCTTCAGGCAAGCTCACCAACCTAACTCTAATGCCGGTCCAGGCAGCCAGCGAAGTATTGGCCAGCCCGGGCCAATCCTAAATTCGCATAAGACATAACTTCACTCCCGAGGGAGAATTCCACGGCTTAAGTATAGCTGTAGGAATTCTCCCTTTAACTTTCTGTTGACAGAATGCCGGAAAGAGAGTAATTTTAAATTCGAATTAAACAATGTTTAAATCGTTGATTAGATCAATGATTAAGATTCTGTGACAGAGGAGGGCGACAAGCTGCATTATGGTTAAATTGGGCAACAAAGCTGATTCTTCAGATAAAGATACGAAGCAACTTATCCTCGATGCCACGGTTGCGCTGATCCGTGAGGACGGATTCCACTGCATTACCCTGCGCAGTATCGCGGCGAGAGCTGAGACTAATCTGGCCCTGGTGAACTACCACTATGGCTCCAAGGAGAAGCTGTTCGGCGATGCTGTGAAGCAGCTTATGGCTACCTTTGACGATGCTTTCAAGGTGCTGGAGGATACATCTTTACCGCCAAAAGAGCGCTTGAAGCTGTTCTTCACGCGGTACATTGCCAATCTCAGCCGATATCCCGGTATGGCCCGGCAGATGCTTGACCAACGGCATCATATTATGGGCTCGCATGATGAATATGCGAAATATTCCAAGCTGATGCGGATTGAACGGATTCTGGATGCTCTCGGGGAGATTACCGGCGAACCGGACCGCGATAAGCTCATGATGATGAACATGCAGATCTACGGGGCGATTGTCTTCCCGGTCATTATGGTCAGCAGTTTGCCGAAGGAACGGGAGGATCTCCAGCAGATCTTCAAGCTGGCCCCGCTGGAGGAGCAGATTGACGGATTGTTTGAGCAGTATTTTCACAAGTATAACTAATTATGAATAGAGAAAAGAGTGGACAAGAGAATGTCAAAACCTATGAATCCAAATAGCACCGCCGCCGCAGAGGCGCCGTTCTCGCTGAGAGCTATACTTCCATCGTTGCTGGCGATTATTGTCGGCATGATCATGGTTATTCTGGACAGCACCGCAGTCAATGTGGCCGTTCCGAATCTGGTGCAATATTTCGATACGGACCTGAAGACTGTTCAATGGGCGATTACCGGCTACACGCTTGCGCTCGCTGCTGTAATTCCACTGGCAGGCTATATGACCGACCGGTTCGGGTCCAAGCAGGTATTCCTAACGACCATCGCCATGTTCGTGCTTGGCTCTGTGTTATGCTCTGTAGCTCAGACTTCGGGACAGCTTGTCTTGTTCCGCGTCATTCAAGGTCTTGGCGGCGGCATGGTCGCTCCGATCGGGATGGCGATGGTCTTCAGACTCGCTCCGGCAGAGCGCAGAGGCTCGATCATGGGGATGCTCGGTATTCCAATGCTGCTGGCTCCGGCCCTTGGCCCGATCCTCGCAGGCTATCTGGTGGAGTATGTGAGCTGGCACTGGATTTTCCTGATTAACCTGCCTATCGGTATCGTGGGTATTATTCTTGGTCTTAAATACTTGCCGGTGACCGAGAAAAAGGGAAGAGCCCACCTCGATATCCTCGGAATCCTTCTGGCCCCGATTGCATTCTCCATGCTGGCCTATGGCGTTAATCAAGGCGGCGGCGAGAGCTGGACCTCCACCGGAGCGCTTGTCGGATTATCGGTCGGCGGCGTTGCACTGGTGCTGTTTGTCATTGTAGAACTGCTGCAGAAGCACCCGTTGCTGGAGCTGCGCGTCTTCCGTTCCTCGGACTTCACGCGCGGGATTATTCTGTCCTGGGTCACACAGGCCGCGTTGTTCGGCTCCATGCTGTTCGTTCCGCTGTACCTCCAGCAGATCCGCAATTACACGCCGCTGGAGACCGGGCTGATCCTGCTCCCGCAGGCGCTGGCTTCCGGGATAGGGATGCCGCTGGGCGGCCGATTGTTCGACCGGATCGGTGCGCGTCCGCTAGTATTCGTAGGTCTCAGTATTATATCGACTGCCCTGTTCCTGCTCTCCGGAGTTACAGTAGACACCAGTCTTCCTGTTATTATGCTGTCTCTGGTTATGATGGGCCTTGGCATGGGGCTGTCGATGATGCCACTCAATACCCATGTCCTGAACTCTGCGCCGCGTGAATGGGTGAACCGGGTTACCCCGCTTACCGCCGCTGCCCAGCAGGTAGTGGTGTCGTTCGCTGTTGCCGGCATGACCGGGTACCTGACCAGCCAGATTGCGGTGCATATGGGTGCGATGACGGCCGGAAGCAATCCGCTTGCCGCTGCCGTACAGGGCTTCGGGGATGTCTTCTTCCTCTCGGGCTGCATCGCCGTGGCCGGAGTGGTCCTCAGTCTGATCCTGCGCCGTCCGAAGACAGCAGGCGCTGCACCTTCTCCTGAAGAACAGCAGACAGATGCCGCGATGATGATGGGGCATTAATCGGTTGTAGCTGTTATAGGCGACACACAAAGAACGTCCCTGACTGCCGGTTGGCAGGGGGCGTTTTTTGTTGTTCCCGATGAATGATGCGGGGCGGATGTAGGGGAAAACTGAATGCATGGGCGGGGGAGCGGCGCGTGAGCCGAATGTAATCGAAAAACCGATTACAATTGGACCGGGAGCGGCGCGTAGACCGAATGTAATCGAAAAACCGATTACATTTAGACTGGGGGCGGCGCGTGAGCCGAATGTAATCGGAAAACCGATTACAATTAGACCGGGAGCGGCGCGTGAGCCAAATGTAATCGAAAAACCGATTACAATTGGACCGGGAGCGGCGCGTGAGGGTACGTGAGAGTAGCTTTAGCCAGAAGGGAGGAGCGGATGAGCGTCTAAGGCAATTGTCCCGCATCCACTCGATCTGTCAGAAGAAGCTATAAATGCGCCCGCCGCTTCTTCAGCATCCTTGCCGGAGGAACCATATGCAGCTTGCCCAGCAGCTCGGAGGCCAGAATGCCCAGCAGGACAAGGGCGGCACCGGTGTAGCCCTGGAGCGAAAGCTGTTCGTGTACGAACAAGTAGCCGAAGAAGGCAGCGAATACCGGCTCAAGGGCGAAGATCAGACCGGTGCGGGTCGGTGAGGTGTACTTCTGGGCCACAGGCTGCAGGATGAACCCGCAGGCGCTGCAAAAGATCCCCAGAGCCAGAATCGCGATCCAGCCCGGAAGGGTGGACGGGAGCGAAGGCGTCTCGAAGATAGCCGATAGAATCAGGGCATAGCCCCCGGCGAAGCCGAGCTGCAGAATGCCGATATTCAGCGAATCGCAGGTCTTGACCGCCCGGCCCGTCACTAGAATCTGCACCGCATAGAAAACAGCGGACAGAATGCAGAGGAGATCGCCAGGCCGGATCTGAAGCGAGCCGTTCAGCGTAAGCAGCCCGATGCCGCTGATGGCGAGAACAGCTCCGAAGATCTGCGGGGGTGCGACTTTTTTTCGAAATACCAGAACCTCCAGCATCGGAACGAACACAACAGTCAGAGCAACCAGAAATCCGGCATTAGAGGTGGTGGTCGTCTTCAGCCCGAAGGTGATGCAGGTGAATACGCCAAGCAGCAGGAAGCCGAGCAAGGCTCCGTATTTCAAGGTTCTGGCATCGACACTGCGCAGCCGTCTGCGGAACAGCAGCCCCGCCAGGATGAACGCAAGCCCGAAGCGCAGTGCGATCAGATTGAATTCTCCCATTGTACCCAGTCCCAGCTTCATGAACAGGTAGGAGGAGCCCCAGAATAAGGTTACTACAATGAGCATCAGCTCGGCCTTTAGCGGCTTCATTCTTTCATCATCCTTCTTTATTTCAAGTGAGTATAGTATAATACGCTCGAATACATAAGGTAACTGAATGTTTATCATAAGATACATGAGTAATTCTCATGCTAAGCGAGGAGACTGGAGATGAGCCTGATCAAGTATGAAGTGTTCCTGAAAGTGGTGGAGCTGGGCAGCCTGACGCGGGCCGCAGAGGTGCTGGGGTTCACCCAATCCGGCATCAGCCACACGCTGAGCAGCCTGGAGCATGAATTCGGCTTCCCGCTGCTCGTGCGCAGCCGTTCGGGGGTGAAGCTCACGGTGAATGGGGAGCAGGTGATGCAGCCCATCCGGGAGATCCTCAACTGGAATGAGCAGCTCAAGCAGCAGGTGGCGGATATTCACGGTCTGGAGACAGGGACAATTACGATAGGTACCTTCACGAGTGTCTCTGTCCATTGGCTGCCGGATATGATCAAGCAGTTCCGTGAGGAATATCCTTACATTGAGTTCAAGCTGATGGAGGGCGGATATCTGGAGATTGAGCAGTGGATTGAGGCTGGGGTGGTTGATTGCGGCTTCCTCTCATTGCCGACAAGGGAGCGGTTCGAAGTCATTCCGCTTAAGCAGGACCGGATGCTGGCGATTCTCCCGCTGGACCATCCGCTGAGCAAGGCCCCTCATATGCCGCTTGCCCAGATCGCCTATGAGGACTTCATTATTCCGAAGCCCGGCTCGGATTATGATGTGCAGCGTGTGCTGGAGAAGGCCGGAATTAAGCCGAACATCAAGTTCTCGGCCGGGGACGATTACGCCATTATTGCCATGGTGGAAAAAGGCCTGGGCATCAGCATCCTCCCGGAGCTGGTCACCGGGTTCCAGCATGAGCGTGTAGCTATGCTTGAGCTGGAGGAGCGGAGCTTCCGTTCCCTTGGCATCGCGGTCAACTCCATGAAATATGCTTCACCTGCCACGCGGCGGTTCTTGCAGCATGTGCAGCACTGGTCGTCTAGCCAAGGAGCCGTTTAACTTGGTAAAAAGCGTAAAAAAGGCATGTTTTCTAAAATATAAGAAATTATATGTTTCACACGATAACTTATCCTTCTATTTCTCGCTGAAACGGTACCGTCCTTTAAAAGGACGGCAAAGCCGTTTCCACTTGTTTTGAAAACATGCCTTTTTACCAATGGTCATCCGCGCATCACCCGCTTAATTTGCGCCCTTCATTGTCGAGAAACAACAGCTCGTAGTATTTTTTGGGCCGCCCCTTACTGTTGTCTCTTTTTTCAAATACTGTTTGTACTTGTTTGCTTTCTTCAATTTTGTTAAGGATTCGGTTTGCACCTTTGACGGTCATGGACAGGCACTCTGCAACATCCTCAGAGGATAATTTATTGGTTCGCATGATTTCTGCGTAGGACATGATTTTCTGCAAATTGATGTTGTTGATTCCGATGGTTTTGGCTAACGCGAGGATGTCCGGGTCCCCCTGTTCGGAGAACTGGATGACATTCATGCTCCGCATGGGGCCGGCAACCTTCTGATTCTCGTCTATAAAAAAGCTGCTGCTGCCTGTATAGGCTTCCGCCTGTCTGTGAGCCTTGGTGGCGTTGACGTTCGCTTGAAAATATTCATGCCCCGAGCCCCAGCCGATCTTTACCTTGCCCTGTATACGCTCCTCCAGATACTCCAGCAGGGAACAGTTATGAGCGTTAGAGGTGATTCTCATGAAATTGCCGAAGGTGGTGTACAGTCTGACATAGCCATCTGAGATTTGGGCCGTGTCTGCCAGATTCACGCTGCGCAGAAACCTGCCGACAAGGACTTTCAGCTCTTGAAGCTGCTCTTCAGATGCCGGCTCAGCCAATTGAACCGATAAACATGCTACCACTGCCCGCTGGTTCTTAAGCTTGAGGATGGTAATCTCGTTGATGATCTCGCTGATGGTCTCTTTAACGCTCTCCAAAGTGGGCCGGATTAAGATATATTTGACGCCGTGCTTTTGGAGTTCCGGAACAAAGTGGCCGAAGGCCGTGATGGACAGATCTATTTTCTTGTCTTCCCACAGACTGATATGGTTCTCCAGCATGGTCTCCACCCGTTCGGACAGATCTCCGCTATCAACGGGCTTTCCCTCATGAGTCAGGTATTGCTGGAATTCGCTGAAGGATTCGATGATATATGCATAATCCACATAGATCCGGGAGATATCAAGTCCAGGTTCTGTAACCAGCAGCCGGAAAAGCTCCCTGTACAGCAGGTTCTCATCATCCTGCAAAATGTGAACAGGGACTTTATCATCCAGGCATTCCTTATTGATGGATTCGTAAAGCATCCTGCCGCTGATCACAAATCCATCCACCGCATCTAAGTTTTTAAGATAGATGTCAGTTGTTTCCTGGAAACTGCTGATGGTAAGAAAACGGAACTGGCATAAGGGCCGCATTTCTTCTTCAATGGTGCGGAAATAATCCATATGGGTCTCAGGCGTGATAATACCCAGTTTGATTGTCATAATAGATTCCTTTCATAAAACAGTTCAATCAAAAGAGTTATATCACAATAAAAGTGATATTACAATGTTCCGACAGCCCCTGAAATAATGTTCTTAAAATGTCTTAATATCTCTTGACAGCGAATGAAAATGCCAGTACGATAAAAGTGTTCTTAAAAAGTCCTAAAATATAAAGGAGGAATGCCCGCGCTGTTCTTACGTTCATTTAATTTATGCTTTGGGAGATGTTCATTTGTGATTGAAAAAGCTGGAGACTTAATGAGTATGGCCCAGCAGTTGCAGGACAAAATGGTCACGTACAGGCATCATCTTCATGCGATTCCGGAGCTTGATCTAAGTTTGCCCAGGACAACGGCCTACGTGAAAGAGGCGCTGGAGTCTATGGGACTTAAGCCCGCTCCCGTAGGGGAATCTGGTCTAACCGTTACCATTGGCGGACAGCAAGGCGGGAAGGTGGTGCTGATCCGTGCGGATATGGACGCTTTGCCCATTTCAGAGGAAACAGAGCTTGCTTACGCGTCGTTGAACGGGAACATGCACGCCTGCGGCCATGATATGCATACCTCCATGCTGCTGGGAGCCGCAGAGATCCTGAAGGCGGGCGAAGCGCAGCTTCGCGGGACGGTCAAGCTTATGTTTCAGCCTGGTGAAGAGACGCTGCATGGGGCCAAAATGATGCTTGAAAGCGGGATTCTCGACAATCCCAAGGTGGACGCCGCCATGATGCTTCACGTATTGACCGGAATGCCGCTGCCTCTCGGACAATTTGTAGTACCTGAGGAAGGCGGAGCGATTTCAGCTTCCTCGGATTGGTTCGAAATCATCATCCGGGGGAGGGGCTCACATGGCGCTATGCCCGAGGCCGCAGTGGACCCCTTAAATGTAGCGGCTCATCTTCATCTGGCGCTGCAGGGTATTCTTAGCCGGGAAGTTTCACCTATTGATAATGCAGTGCTTACCATTGGGGTGATGGAAGGCGGAACTACGAACAACGTGATTCCCGATACGGCCAGATTGAAAGGAAGCGTGCGCACATTTGACGCAGCATTGCGGGAGAAAGTGGAAGCCCGCATCCGCGCAATTACCGCAGGTATTGGAGAAACTTTTCAGGCAAAAATGGAAGTGATCTATACGCGGGGTTGTCCTGAGGTGAAAACGGATGGCGGACTTAATGAGCAAATGAGGGCTTCGATTGCAAATACCTTTGGCGACGGCTCCTATATCGGTATAACTGAGCTGGTACCCGGCGGGAAATTAATGGGCTCGGAAGACTTCGCCTTTGTCTCACAGGCGGTGCCAAGTACCACAGTGTTTCTTAACGCAGGCAATATCGAAGATGGGTATAGTTACCCTGTACACCATCCAAAGACGATGTTCGCGGATGAGGTGCTTCATAGAGGGGCTGCGGCTTATGCAGCTTTTGCCAGAGACTGGCTTGAAAGTAACAGATAAGCTCTAAACCAAACTTAGGAGGAATTACAATGACAGAGAGACGTATGATTGGACCGACCAAATTTGAAGAGTACTCGGAGAAATACAAGGAATTCCTGTTAATGACCCGCCGTGACGGAATCCTTGAAGTGCGTCTTCACACCGACGGAGGATCGTACACGCACAATTGGGAAGCTCATACCGCCTGGTCTCATGCCTGGTCAGATATTGGCCGTGACCCTGAGAACGAAGTTATGATTATTACGGGAACCGGGGATAAATGGCTGATTGGCGACCCTGAGGTCTGGAATACGAAATTCATGGATTGGCCGAAGCAAAAGAAGCTCGAACAGTATCATGAATCGCTGAGACTGCTTGAAAATCTGATTTTCTGCATTGACATTCCGACGATCGGGGCGGTTAACGGGCCAGGAACGCACTGTGAACTCGCAACGCTCTGTGATATTACCATTTGTACGGAAGACGCGGACTTTTTCGATCCGCATTATCTGGGAGGCACGCCTCCGGGAGATGGAATGCTGCTCACACTGCAGAGCATGATCGGGTTCAAAAAAGCAGCCTACTACGCCTACACCGGCAAGAATATCAATGGTCAGACCGCATTGGACCTGGGTATCGTCAGTGAAGTGCTGCCCCGCGAAAAGCTTCTTCCGCGCGCTTGGGAGCTCGCGGAGATGATCATGCAGGCACCGCGTTCAACGAGACATCTGTCTCACTCCATCATCTCCCGGCCATGGAAGCAGGCTCTGGTCGCCGATCAGGGATTCCAGCTGGCCCACCAGATGTACGACATGGCCATTGATGAAGAAGGAGCGCTGGAGCGGCTGAAGAAAATGCAGGGACGCCTGATGGGCAATGATGTTCAATAGAAAGATGACGGGACCTACCCGGCTCGAAGAGTATTCTGAGAAGTACAAGGACTTATTCCTCATGACCCGCCGCGGCGGCATCCTCGAAGTACGTATGCACACTGACGGGGGACCTTTACATTTCGACTGGCCGGTCCAAGCGGCATATGGTCAGGTATGGTCAGATATTGGCCGTGATCCTGAGAATGAGGTCATGATCCTTACAGGGACAGGAGAGCTGTGGCAGACAGGCAATCCTGAAGTCTGGACCACTAAATTCATGGATTGGCCGAACCGCCGGAAGCTGGAGATGTATCATGAATCGCTCCGAATGATTGAAAATATGGTTCATTGCCTGGATATCCCCACGATTGGGGCGATCAATGGCACAGGCGCGCACTGGCAATTGGGAACGCTTTGTGATATTACCCTTTGTGCTGAGGACACCGTGTTCTTCGATGCCCATTATCTGGGCGGTGTTCCGCCTGGAGACGGAATCGTCCTGGCACTTCAAAGGATATTGGGAACCAAGAAAGCGGCATACTATGCATACACGGGGATGAACATTACTGCAGAGGAGGCACTAGACCTCGGTCTGGTCAGTGAGGTATTGCCTCGTGAACAGCTCTTTCCACGGGCGTGGGAGCTGGCAGAGATGATTATGCAGGCCCCCCGCTCTACGAGGCATCTTACGCATTCGATTGTGGCGCATCCGTGGAAACAAGCTTTGGCAGAGAATCAGGGGCTTCAGCTTACTCACCAATTGGTTGATATGGCGATTGATGAAGAGGGAATTCACGAGCGGCTGATGAAGCTTAAGGATCGTTTTCAGAGGAAAGACAACTGAGAAGGGATAAGGGTGCTATGAGATCGTTGACTGAGCTATTTAAGATTGGCAGCGGACCGTCGAGCTCCCACACCATGGGGCCGGAGAAGGCGGCCGGAATCTTCAAAGCAGAAAATGAAGACGCAGACCAGTTCAAGGCACTGATCTATGGTTCCCTTGCCAAAACAGGTAAAGGCCATATGACGGACAAGGCTATTATCCGGGCACTCTATCCCGTCCGGACGGAGGTTCAATTTGTTCCACAGCCTGACTTTGATCTGCCTCATCCCAATACCATGGACTTGTTTGCTTACCAAGACGGTCAGCAAACAGCCTCCATGCGTGTTGCCAGTATCGGCGGCGGGGAGATCGTGATTGATGGGCGGGAGGAGACGCGGGGACCTGATGTCTACCCGGAGAACAGCTTTGCCGAGATCAGTGCCTATTGTAAAGCGAATCATATTCAGCTAAGCGATTACGTCGAGCAGCGTGAAGGCATACAGATCTGGGATTTCCTCCAAGGCATCTGGGAAGCGATGAAGCGTTCGATCGACGAGGGGCTATCCGTCACAGGTATTCTGGAAGGCGGGCTTAATGTCGAACGCAAGGCGAAATATCTGTATCATCAGGGGACTGTGGATGAGAGCCCGGAGACGCGTGAGAACCGGATCGTCAGCGCGTACGCTTTTGCCGTCAACGAACAGAATGCGGCTGCCGGTACAGTCGTAACGGCTCCAACCTGCGGGGCCTGCGGTGTTGTACCCGCCTCGCTCCGTTATATGCAGGAGAAGCTGCAGGTCCCGGACGAACAGATTCTCCGGGCGCTGGCGGTCGGCGGGCTCATCGGTAATCTGGTCAAGCAGAACGCCTCGATCAGCGGCGCTCAGTGCGGCTGCCAGGCGGAGGTGGGCACGGCTTGCTCTATGGCTGCGGCTGCACTCGCCGAACTGTCGGGTATGGAGATCGACCAGATTGAGTATGCGGCGGAGGTGGCCATGGAGCACCACTTGGGGTTAACCTGTGATCCGATTAACGGACTGGTTCAGATCCCTTGTATTGAGCGGAATGCTGTGGGTGCGATGCGGGCGATCAATGCGCTGAGTCTGGCGAAGTTCTTGTCCGGTTCCCGTAAAATATCCTTTGATCTGGTTGTACAGACCATGTATGAGACAGGCCTGGACATGAACAGCAGGTACCGCGAAACTTCAGAGGGCGGGCTCGCTAAGTTCTACAACATGGGCAGTTAAATGAAAATGATATCGCTATAGATGAGGAACGTCCCTGGCTGCCGGTTGGCAGAGGGGGCGTTTTTAATTGTGGTTATGTAAGCCAGATCTGGCCGCCCGCCAAGAAGGGATTTGACTTAAGCGCGGCCTGAATGAGAAAATGTATGCGTGTACATCGAGTAGTCTATTCAGTGAGGAGGCACCAAATGAAACAGCTACGCATTGGAATGATAGGTTATAAATTCATGGGCAAGGCCCACAGCAACGCTTACCGCAGTCTGCCGATGTTCTTCCCCAAGGCAGTTAAGCCGCAAATGTCGGTCATCTGCGGACGCAATGAGGAAGCGGTTACAGAGGCTGCAGCACAGCTTGGCTGGTCGGAGAGTGTGACCGACTGGAAAGAGCTGATTGCCCGCAGCGATATTGATCTGGTCGATATTAATGCGCCAAGTAATGCCCATAAAGAGATTGCACTTGCGGCTGCGGCCGCAGGCAAGCATATCTTCTGCGAGAAGCCGCTGGCGCTGAATCTGGAGGATTCCCGCGAGATGCTGGAGGCTGCTGAAAAGGCGGGAATTGCGCATATGATTGGCTTCAACTACCGTTTCTCCCCGGCGGTGCGGCTGGCGAAGCGTCTGATTGATAGCGGCCGCCTGGGCACCATCTATCATTTCCGCGCATGGTTCCTGCAGGACTGGATTCTCGATCCGGAATTTCCGCTGGTCTGGCGGCTCCAGAAGGAGGTTGCCGGATCGGGATCGCATGGTGATCTGGGGGCGCATCTGATTGACCTGGCCCATTTCCTCGTAGGGGATGTGGAGGAGGTTATCGGGATGAGCGAGACCTTCGTCAAGGAGCGGCCACTGGCTACGGAGATGACTGGTCTGAGTGCCAAGGCAGGCAAGGATGCGCCGCGCGGTCCGGTAACCGTAGACGATGCAACGCTGTTCCTGGCCCGCTTCAGCAGCGGTGCGCTGGGCAGCTTCGAGGCGACACGCTTCGCAGCTGGACACCGCTCGACCAATTCCTTCGAGATCAATGGCAGCCTGGGCAGTGTGAAGTTCGACTTTGAACGGATGAACGAGCTGGAAGTCTACCTGACCTCGGACGACGAGGATGTGCAGGGCTTCCGCCGCGTACTTGCCACCGATCCGGCGCATGACTATGCAGACGCCTGGTGGCCGCCGGGCCACACCATCGGATTCGAGCATACCTTCATTCATGAGATGCTGGAGCTGTCGAATGCCATTGAGGAAGGCCGTCAGCCGGAGCCGAACTTCAACGACGGCGTGAAATGCCAGGCGGTGCTTGAAGCGGTCGAGCGTTCGATTGAGCAGCGGCGCTGGGTTCCGATATCAGAGATGTAAGGGAAGACAGGGAAACACCGCCGGCCGCTTGATGGCCTGCGGTGTTTTTTGGGCTGTGGCCCGGACAGGCCGGGAAGGCGTATGAGCCAAATGTATGCGGAAAACCGAATACATTTACTACGGTGGGAGGCGCGTGGACCAAATGTAGTCGAAAAACAGGCATGACAAGACAGAGGCCTTGTCACCCCCAGGAATGAAAATAAGTGGGTGGCATCCGTCGCAACCATTCTAAATGAGGCTGTAGTCGTCAACACTACATATACAAATCAAAGGGCGGAAACGGTTACTGGGATACACCCCGTGCGAAAAACTGTTCTATTGCGCTTTTCGAGCATCGCCTATTGTAGCCCCCAAAAGTACGTGTATTAAATTACACTCACTCGAGCGCATGATTTGTAAGCTGACGATGGAGGATGATTGGAATGGATGCTGTACGTATGTGTTGCGCCGGTCTAGACGTGCACCAGGAAACCGTTGTGGCCTGCGTGTTGAAAGGACCGATCGAACAGAAACCACAATGTCACCTGAAAACCTTTGGGACGACAACCCGAGAATTGCTAGGCCTGCAAGATTGGCTGAATGAACACGGCTGTCGGGAAGTGGTGATGGAGAGTACCGGCGTGTTTTGGAAACCGGTATGGAATATCTTAGAGGGCAGTTGTGATCTGGTCTTGGCCAACGCCCAGCGGGTAAAGAATATGCCGGGTCGAAAAAGTGACATGCAAGATGCGCGCTGGTTAGCGCAATTGCACCGTTGCGGGCTCATTGAAGGCAGTATGGTGCCAGAACAGGACATCCGGGATTTGCGAGACTTGACCCGTTACCGGAGTAAGATGGTGCAGGCGGTGACGGCGGAGAAAAACCGTATTCACAAAATCCTGCAGGATGCTAACATCAAGCTGACCACCTTTATGTCCGATCTATATGGGGTTTCGGGCCGGGGCCTGCTCCAGAAGATCATGGACGGCGAGGTCGTAGACGAAATGGCCGTTAAAAGCCTGGTCAAAACCCGTTTAAAAAAGAAAGTTCCGCAGTTGCTAGACGCGCTCAATGGCAAGTTGCGCCGTCATCATCGGGAGATGATTCGAGACCATTGGGACCACTTGGTCTATTTGGAGAAAAGGATCACGGAGCTGGAAGCGCGAATCGAGGCGAAGGCAGAACCGTACCTGGAGGTGATTGAACAAATTGACTCCATTCCAGGAATTGAGCGGACGTCTGCCGTGACCATCTTTGCCGAAGTGGGGCCGCATGTCGCGGAAATGTTCCCGAGTGATGCGCAGTTTGCTTCATGGGCGGGGGTGTGTCCAGGGAACAACGAAAGCGCGGGAAAGCGAAGAAAGTCAAAAACGATGCAAGGGAACAAGCATCTGAAAGGGGCCTTGTGTCAGGCGGCTTGGGCGAACTCTCGGTCCTCGAACCGGATCGGCCAATTCTTTCGACGAATACGTAAGAGACGAGGCGATAAAAAAGCAAACGTCGCCACCGCGCATTTGCTGATTCGAATCCTCCATGCCCTGATGCGGGAGAAGAGGTCCTACCAAGAAATAGACGTCTCACTAGGCGATGAGACGTCCAAGAAAAACCGGTTGGATCGGTACGTGCAATATATCCAGCAGTTAGGATATAGCGTGCAACTAAATCCTACCCCATAGTCTCCCCTTTTTCAAAAAAAACGAAACGTTTTTTTAGGGCGGTGGGTCTTTTTTTGTCAAAATCCAGTCTGCGGTGCATTGTCCGGTACTTTTATTTTCGTATTAAACCGACCACATTTGGACTGTACACGCCACATAGGCTGGATGGTCAGCAGTAGCGCTCCATTCTTTCACCCTTGTTTCCGTGCCTGGGAAGGGGTTAGACCCTTGTATTGCTTGTACAGCTTGGTGAAGTAATTCGGATTGTCACAGCCGACCCGGCCTGAGATCTCGGTAATGCTAAGGTCTGTTTCCAGCAACAGCCGCTGCGCCTCATCCATTCTGCAGAAATTCACATAATCGATGAACGTCCGCCCGGTCAGCCTTTTGAAGGTTTTGCAGAAATGAAAAGGGTTCAGATTCACAAACCTGGCGGCAGCCTCAATCGACATCTTCTGATCTGTGTGGTTCTCCAGGTGTTCCAGCAGCGGCTTGAAGCGTTCGCGGTGGATGCCGCCCCGTTCCCCCTGCTCCCGCTCGCTGCGCTGACGGGCCGGGAAGGCCCGGGACATCAGGGTGAAGAACAGGTGCAGCTGATTCTTCACCACGAGCTGGAAAGCCGGCTGCTTCGCCTCCACTTCGGCAATCACCCGCTCCAGCAAATGATAATACGCGGCGCATTCAGGCTGCTGGGCCGCAGGCATAACCGGGAATTGATTCAGATTATTGAGGTATGGGGCTACGAATTGCTCATGCTGGGAATCTTGGTTCCGGTCCTTGAACAGCGAGGCATGGAACACAATTGAGACATACGACAGGTCACCGCTGCACAGGCTATAGCCGACATGAAGCCCGCCGGACGGCACCATAAGGACATCCCCCGGACCGGCCTCATAAGGCTTGCTATCCACATGGAAAATAGCTTGGCCTTCGCGCATAATAATGATCTCGAAATGCTCATGCCAGTGCAGAAACAGGATGTTCTGTTCAGGCGACACCTCCCGGCAGGTGTTGAAGAACAGACGGAACGGATACGTTTTCTCTTCCAGCCTTGGATATTCCTTGAGTTCCTTCGGATAGTTCATGCTTGGTTCAACTCCCGCAAGATTCAGCTAGTTTAGCACAAGATAAGTAGAGATTTTGCCCAAAATGAGCGATATACTAGGAATGTTGCATTAACTATAAACCAATATTGGAGTGGCATACAAGATGCAGGATACATTAAGAATCGGAACACTGGTTGGAGGCGGGGATGCGCTCAGAGTCATTCCGCAGATTATTGGACATGGATTCGAATCCTTCAGCTTAACCTTCTGGCAGACTACAGGGACTACTGATTTGGCAGAAACAGCGGCACAGGTGCGTGAACTGGCTGAGGAGCATGATTTCACAATTTCTTCAGTCGGCATATTCGGGAATCCGCTTACAGGGACAGGCGATAATTCAGATACGGTAGCCAGCTGGGAACGGCTGATTGACCATGCCCATTTGTTCGGTACCGATCTGGTCTCCGGCTTCACCGGACGTCTGCCCGGCGTATCTATAGATGAGTCGATTCCGAAGTTCGCTGAGGTGTTCGGTGAGCTGTCGAAGCGGGCGGCGGAGCGCGGAGTCAAGATCGCTTTTGAGAATTGCTCGATGGATGGGAATTGGCGGGCAGGGGACTGGAATATTGCGCATAACCCAACAGCCTGGGAGAAAATGTTCAACGCGGTCAATGCCGATAATCTCGGCCTGGAATGGGAGCCCTGCCACCAGATGGTGCAGCTGATTGACCCGATCCCGCAGCTGCGCAAATGGACGGACAAGATCTTCCATGTCCACGGCAAGGACGCAACCATCGCCTGGGATATTATCAAGGAATACGGAATCCACGGGCCAAAGCCTTATGTGTGGCACCGGACGCCGGGCTTCGGGGATACGAACTGGACCGATGTGATCTCGATTCTTCGTCAGGCCGGGTATAAGGGAACGATCGATATTGAAGGCTGGCATGACCCTGTCTATCGTGATGATCTGGAGATGACCGGTCAGGTCCATGCACTGAATTATCTCAAAACCTGCCGGGGCGGCAGCTTCATCCCGAACCCGGTATAACAGGAGGAACGAGCTATGACAGCAGGACATCGTGTGGTTGTGGCGGGCTGCGGGGCTATGGCTAATGAATGGATCACCTATGCACTGAAGCATGCTGATGGAATAGAGATTGTAGCACTCGTGGATATCCGGCGGGAGTCCGCTCAGGCCATGGCAGAAAGGCACGGGCTTACTTGCCCGGTATTTACTGAAGTGGAGCAGGCAATTGCGGATACAGCAGCTAATCTGGTATTTGATGTGACGGTACCGGCCAGCCATTACAGTATTGCCAGCAGCGCGCTTGAGGCCGGATGTCATGTATTCGCGGAAAAGCCGCTGGCGGAGACGATGGAGCAGTGCAATTCGATCGTCAGCATCGCTGAACGTACCGGCAGGAGCCATGCGGTGATGCAGAACCGCCGGTATGATCCGCGCATCCGTTCTTTGCGGGAGCTGATCACTTCAGGGGTTATAGGGCGGACAGGCTCTATCAGCGCGAACTTCTTCCTGGCTCCGCATTTCGGCGGCTTCCGGGATGCGATGGACAGCCCGCTGCTGCTGGATATGGCAATCCATACCTTCGATCAGGCCCGCTATATCAGCGGCGCTAATCCGGTAAGTGTGTACTGCCAGGAGTTCAATCCGCCGGGATCGTGGTATGCAGGGAATGCGGCGGCGGTCTGTATTTTTGAAATGTCGGACGGCTCCGTGTTCTGCTATCAAGGCTCCTGGTGTGCGGAAGGCGTGCCTACGTCCTGGGAAGCTTCTTGGCGGGTTCAAGGTGAAAAGGGCGCTGCTATCTGGGATGGCCAGGTTCTGCCTTATGCCGAGGTGATTAGTGCCGGGAGTGAACACTCCGGCCAGTTCCTCCATGAATTCGAGCGGATCGAAGCGCCGGAGGTACAGATGGAGGAGACCTTCCATCAGGGCTGTCTCGATGAAATGTTCCGTTCGCTTGCCGAAGGCCGTCCGGCCGAGACGGATTGCCGCGATAACCGCTACAGCATGGCCATGGTGCTGGGCGCTCTGGAGAGTGCGCGGACTGGCCGCAAGCTTAGTATTGCCGAATTCATAGAGGGCGCTAAGCTGGCAGGGAGTAAGGCGTAGGAGATTTTAGCAGGGGAAGCAAAATGGAATGCAAAAAGGCATGGGGAAAGCCCCATGCCTTTTCTTTTACCGCCGTCTTCTCAATTCTGGTTATTTATCTGTCCCCAGTAACAAGTTCACAACCGTATCTAGCTGCTGCTCCAAAGAATAAGGGTCCTCCATGACAAATTCATCATGATAATTATCCCCGTATAAGAAGACTTTTCCATTCTTCACGGCAGGTACACTTTTCCATATATCACTTTCCATTGCCTGGTTTGTAATCTCAGCATCGCCATTATAGACAAAGATATAATCACCTAAGTATTCAGGAAGCACCTCAAGCGAGATTGATTCGAACCCCTCTTTCATATGTAAGGCACTTTCTGTTGGAGGCAGCTGCAGCATTTCGTAGATAGTGGAGGAACCATAATTTCCGCCCGTTGCCGCTAACACATAAACCGTTTTTTCGGCAAACTGTACGATGGATACCGTCTCGCCTTCTTTAATGACGTTAGAGACCTTTAACCTTGCTTCAACAACCTTCTGTTCGTATTCCGCAATCCATTCCTCTGCCTGCTGTTCTTTTCCGAATATTGAGGCTACTCTTCTGAATTTATCAAGCGGTCCGGCCGTTGACAGCTCTTCCCAATAAGGCAGAAAAACAGTGGTGCCGATCTTCTCATATTGGTCAACATAATCTTCGATGGAACCGATAATGAGGTCTGGCTCCAGCATGGTCAATTTCTCCAGATTCATCGGGAATTCTCCCAGATCTTCGATTCTTTCGAGTGTTTCTTGTGGAATCTCCGCCTTGTCCATCCAGCCTTCGTCGAGCATAAACGTTCTTGCCCCGACGGGGACAATGCCCAGTTTCAATAAATGGCCCATATATTGGTCTGCCGCCACTTTTACCGGCTCTGCGGGTACTTCAATATCTCCTCTTGGCGTGGATACGATCCGTGTCTTCGGACTTTCTTCAGAGGCAGCCGGAGTTGCTTGATTTACGTTAGTGTTCCCGCTGCTTGAATCCTTTGCTGCTGTGTTCGTCCCGTTGGAGCAAGCACTGAGCAGCAGGGAGCCGCACAGCAGGATAGCAGCCATGGCCACAGATCTCGTTGGTTTAAACATATGTATTTCCCCTTTGTCCGTATTATGATAATGATTATCATTATTAATATACAGATCCGCACTATATTCAGAAATAGAGGATGTGGGGAAGTTTAATGGACTTTCAGCAACTTTGTGCTGCTCCAGCTCTCTATTTCTATGATGAGCAGGGGCTACACCTTTTCGTTTTTTATAAATCCTGCTGAAATAATACACGTCTTGATACCCGATGCTGGCTGCAATCTCCCCGACAGAAGCATTAGTTGTCATTAGAAGCTCTGATGCAAGGTCAAGCCGGTAGCGGATTAAGTAATCAATCGGACTGATGCCTGTATGCTCCTTAAATAAGGATGACAAGTGATAAGCACTGAAATTGAATACTTCGGCAAGTGAATCTAAGGTAATAGGTTCCGCATAATACTCCTGGATATAAGTGATTACCTGGACTGCAACAGAGGTTGTTCTGACCTCGGTCTTATGCTCTTGCAGGCGCAATTCCTTTAACGTCAGATGAACGAACTGGTAAAAAAGTGCTTTTACCTGAAGTCGCTCTTCCGGCTTGTCCCATTTCTGATGCATCTGCTGAATTCTGTTATACAGTAAAAGCGGTGCCTCAGGGCTAAAGCAATACTGCGATTGAAAAGGATTCGCTTCATGGAGCAAGGCTTTGTAGTAAATGATGTAGTAAATAAATTTATCGTTAACCGAAACGATGCTTAGGGCCGCCCCTTTGCCGCTATGTAAAAGTTGAAAGCCTGTGCAAGCAAATTCAGCCTGGTCTACCTGAACTTGTGCGCTTCCTTGTACCGACAGTAAGAATATATTGGCGGGTATTATGAACGCAGGAAGAGCTTTGCCTTGTGCTAACTCCATCTGCCGGATATCCACCAGCCTAATTGCAGCCTGATCCCAAAGTAATAATTGATTGCTGTTGTGCATGATGCGTTATTCCCCTCCGTTATCTGTCTGCTTCTCATTTTAAATGATAACCATTATCAATGACAGTCTGAATAATAATCGTGAAATTGAAAGTCACATAAATCCATATTATCCTCACATGGATGCATTCCAGATCTGTGCAATGAAGACTAGAGTAAATAACAGATAGTGGATGTAACGAACAAGGGGTGATCTTAATGGATGAGCGGTTAAGAGTTGTGATTGGGAGCGGCGGAAGTCGGCATAACCAGGGTTGGCTGCATACGGAGGAGTCGGAGCTTAATCTTTTGAATGAAGAGGAGTGGGCCAACAGGTTCAAGAAAAGCTGAGGGTTTATCTACCGTTCCAGGCGCTTCGACCACCGCAATACAGAGGGAAGGTTAGGCTTTGTCTCGCTGATAGTGGATGCCGTTAAGGTGTGAAAATAACATCCGCCGCCAGCAAAAAGGCTGATCTCCCCAGCACAATGCGCTGCATCGAGATCAGCCTGTACTCCAATCGGCCAGCCCGGGCTAGAAGCCCCGGTACTGCGGTTCTTCCTTTTCCAGCTCGGTTACGCGTCCTTCCACCTGCGTGACAATCTGCTGGGTCTGCTCGGCCGCTTGGGTGAACAGGGTCTTGGCTTCCTCGTTTTGAGTCTCCATGGCGAATTGCTCCAGGCTGGCCTGGGCGCTTTTTAGCGATGCTACGCACGTCTTGACTTGTGAGGCGACAGTCATCGGTATACCCTCCTCCATATCATAGAAATGGATCATCATCCACGGATTCTAGTATCTGCATTCCCGCAGCTCATATTCTGGAAAATCACTCCAGCCTCACGAGAGCATAATCAGCTGACACGAATTTTTTTGGTTAATTCACCCCTGGTTTGACAAATACTGAAGCAGAATGTCTGACGACACAGAGCATGAAATATCACATTACAGGGGGTTATTCGAATGCCTGAAGCGCTGGAAGTTGTCCTGCGGACCTTATTCGCTGTGGTCGTAATGTTTTTTCTTACCAAGATACTCGGCAAACGGCAGGTTTCGCAGCTGTCTTTTTTTGAATACATTACGGGAATTACGGTGGGGAGCTTGGCGGCGTATATCTCGCTGGATACGGATAAGACCTGGCATCTGGGCCTGATTGCCTTAGGCGTCTGGGTTGCCTGTTCGCTGGGCATCGAATATCTGCAAATTAAGAGCAAGAAGGCCCGGGATTTCATTGACTTCAAATCGACGGTGCTGATTAAGGACGGCAAGATTCTGGAGAATAATATGAAAAAAGAGCGTCTGAGCGTCGACGAGCTGCTGGAGGAATTGCGCAAAAAGGATGTCTTCAAGGTGGCCGATGTGGAATTTGCGATTATGGAATCGGATGGTGCGATTAACGTGCTTTTGACCAAGGAGAATCAGCCCTTCACCCCGAAGGATCTGGGGATAAAGGTTGCACCGGAGAAGGAGACGCTCGCTGTGATTATGGATGGTGAGATTCTGGACGAGCCTCTGGATACGCTGAATCTGTCCCGGAAGTGGCTGCAGACCGAGCTGGAAAAGCTGAATCTGACCGTGAAGGAGGTTTTCCTCGGGCAGGTAGACTCTTACGGTGAGCTTACCGTGGATCTCTACGCTGACAATGTCAAGGTGCCGCAGCCGCAGGATAAACCTCAGCTGTATGCGCTGCTGAAGAAATGTGAAGCCGATCTGGAACTGTTCGGCCTGTCCACCAAGAACAAAGCAGCGAAGCAAATGTACGAAAATTGTTCAGAGCAATTGCAGGCGCTGCTGCAGAAGCTGAAGCCTTTTATCCAGAACTGACAGCATGGGCAGTTTCACAAGCAGGAGCCGGTGATCCGGCTTCTTTGTGGCATGTCCGGGCATAAATCCAGGAACGAACTGGAATACTAAGGCAGATTCCCCATTACCGGAAGGAGGCAACCAGATTGCCTGAACAGGATATGCTGGAGCTAATCAAGGAGCAGCTGACAGACTGCAGCGATGCGGTCTACCAGTCTATTAATGTCTACGGGCATTCCTGTATGCTGATCTATATTCCTTCCATCGTGGATACACTTAGCCTGCAGGAATTTGTCGCCACGCCCCTGAAGGCAGAAGCCAATGCGGAGCCGCACTGGCCGGATTTCATGGAGCGTCTGGATCACGGTTCTGCATTCGCGATTCCTTATATCAAGGCCTATCATCCCGGCCGGGTAGTGGAGCTGATCGTCAGCGGGAATCCCGTACTCAGCATCGCAGGCTTGCCGTATGTGTATTATTTTGAGATTGCCCACTATCAGAAAAGGGCGGTGTCCGAATCACAGAACGAGCTGGTGGTCATCGGGCCGCAGGAAGCTTTTATTGAGGATATTCAGACGAATCTGTCGCTGCTGCGCCACAAGATCAAGCATGCGGATCTGAAGACCAAGCATTTCGCTATCGGCAAATATACCAAGACCGATGTATATCTGGTCTATCTCGAAGGGCTCTGCAAGCCGGAAATCCTGGCGGAAATGGAACAGAAGCTGGGCAGTCTCGATGTAGACGGGATTCTGGGCATCAGCTATCTGGCGGAGCATATGTCCCGGGGGCAATTCTCCCCTTTTCCGCTCTATCAATATACGGAACGCCCTGACTCTGTCGCCGCCTCGCTCATGGAAGGCAGAGTCGGCATTCTGCAGGACGGCACACCGTCCGCTCTGTTGGCGCCGGTTACTTTTTTTGCGCTGCTGCAATCCTCCGAGGATTATTACCAGAGCTTTTATGCAGGCAGCTGGATCCGGCTGGTCCGCCTCTTTTTCTCGCTGATCTCAATGATACTGCCGTCATTATATGTCGCCATTACAACCTTTCACTCACAGATCATTCCCTCTGATCTGCTGATAACGATAGCTGCGGCCCGCGAGAATATCCCGTTCACTGCCCTGACGGAGGCGCTGATTATGGAGCTTACGTTCGAAGCTCTGCGTGAAGCCGGGACCCGTATTCCGAAGCCAGTGGGTCAGACCGTCTCCATTATCGGAGGTATCGTTATCGGACAGGCGGCGGTCCAGGCGGGAATTGTCTCGGCACCGATGGTCATTGTAGTATCCATTACGGGGATCGCTTCTTACATCATTCCGCATCTGGAGCTTGGACTGACCTTCAGGCTGCTGCGCTTTGTGCTGCTCATTCTGGGCGGAACCCTGGGACTGATCGGCGTCTTTATTGCGGTATTTATGATCTATGGGCATTTGGCCCATCTCCGGTCCTTCGGCTCACCCTACCTGCAGCCGCTGGCGCCGCTTGTTTTGGAAGACTGGAGAGATACCCTGTTTCGCGTCCCCTCCCAGTATATGAATAAGCGGAGCAGCTCTTTTACCGACAGCAAAAATAAAAGGAGGCAGAAGCCATGAGAGCCGTCAAGCTTGGCATGGCACTGCTGCTGCTCTTCAATCTGACCGGCTGCTGGTCCAAAACGGAGCTTGATAAATTGACCTTTATCTATGGAATATTCATTGACAAAGGGAAGGAGCCGGGTACCGTTGAAGTCACAATCAGTTCGCCGCTGCCGAACCGGCTGATGTCAGGGGCCCAGGGAGGGAGCGGCGCGTCTGACGGCAAGGCTTATTCGATGATCACCAAGACAGCACAGACTATACCGGAAGCAGTAATCCTGATTCAGAAGGATCTGTCCCGAAAGATTGAGATTTCCCATATCAAGATTGTGGTCGTGGGGAAGGAGTACGCAAGGGAAGGCATTGGGGAAATGCTTGAATGGTTCAAAAGGCAACCGGAGATCCCCCTGGGAACCTTCATCATGGCTGCACCCGGCAAAGCCAGCGAGATTCCCAAATTGTCTCCGATCTTCGAACAGTTACCGGATCAGGTACTCAGCAACATTGCCCAAGAAAACCTCCTGTTCAGCACTACGATCAGAGACTGCATGCTCTCGGAGGCCTCGCATATGGGGTATGCCATGGATTATTTATCTTTTGGACTAAAGAGCGACAACACTGAGAAGAAGGAGGAGTACTGGGTTGGGGTCGGCGGTGTAATGCTGTTCCAGGAGATGAAGATGAGAGGTCTGATGAATGTCAGTGAGGGCAGAGCCTTGGCCTGGGCTGCGGGGAATCTCGCCGGACACATCGCGTTTCCGGTATATTCGATAGACTGGGATGATGACGGCACAGGAGCTGCAAATGCCATCTTCCTCAGGAACACCGCAGCTTCCTCAGTAAGCATGACCCCCGAAGGTCCGTTGTTTCATGTGAAAATAAAAGGACATGCCAGCATCACCTACTTCAAGGATTCGGAGCACCGCGATGCGAACAAGCTCAGCTCCCTGCTTCTGAGCAAGCTTGAACAGAAGGTGGCCGGAGAAATCACAGCCGCCCTAGACCGTATTCGGCAGGAGGGTGTGGATGTGCTGCAATTGGGTATGCTGGTGGAATGGAATGATCCGGCAGAGTGGAGAAAGCTGCGTGAGCGCTGGAAAGACTACTATACCTCGGAAGCCCGGATTAAGGTGACAGCGAAATTCGTTATCGAGGATTTCGGTTCAGAAAAATAAGGGGAAGAAAAACAGTATGCAGACAACGAAATGGCAAATCACCAGGTTCTCTATCGTATATCTGGGCTCCCAGAGCACTATGTTTCTGGTTCCCGGCCTCATTGAATCCTCCGGCTATCAGGGGTGGATCGGAATTCTGGCCGGCTATGCCCTGGCGCTGATTCCGCTGTTCTTCACCGTTCAGATCGGGAAGCTGAAGGCCGGGGCAGGCTGGGTGGTTAGCGGCGAGGAAATTACGGGGAAATGGGTGCACCGGATGATAGTTCTCCTCCTCTTATGCTGGTGTGTCTACTATGCTTCGTATGATATCGAGAATTTTGTCCTGTTCTTCGGATCTAACTATCTGCGCGGAACACCGCCGTTGCTTATCCAGCTTCTTATAGGACTGGTCATTATGTACACGGCTCATCTCGGAGTCACCTCTATAGTGTATATGTCTGACGGCATATCGCTTATTTTCGTAGCTTCGACGATGCTGAGCATCTATCTGTTCATCCAGCATGCCAATTACGCCATTCTCCCGGCTTTTCTCCATTACCATGATCCGTTTATCGCGTTCAAGGACTCGTTAACCGTCATGTCCTGGCTGGGGGAATGGGTGGTGTTCCTGTTTGTTGCCCCGGAGCTCAAAATCAGCAAGAGCACCATGAAAAAGCTGGCCCTTGCAGGCATGTGCGTGATGCTGACGATTCTGCTGGGCTGGGTGATGACCTTGCTGAATTTCGGAGCCTATCTGGGCAAAGAGCTGGCGTTCCCCTATCTGCAGCTCGTCCGCAGCTCGTCCAACAACGAGCTTCTGGGCAATTCGGATCCCCTGCTGATCGGCATCTGGTCCGCTTCTATGTTCATTCACAGTTCATTTCTGATCTATGTAGCGAGTAAATGTGCTGCCTATCTTACCGGCCAGAGAGCGAAGAAGCTGCTGATTCCCGGCCTGACAGTCTGCTCTGTGACGATTGCCTATCTCTATTCCAGAAATCTGGCCCGGTATGATCACGACTATTACTCCTTCAATACGGCCCTTGTGTGGCTGATTGTAGAGTTTATTCCGATGTACTATTTCTTTGTGTTAATGCTCCGGAAGAAGCGGCAGCCGCAGGCATAAGCCAGGGCTGCAATTTCCGCTATTATATTATGTAGGCGCTTTCTGGTATGATTAGTTTATATGTACATACCTTTTTCTGGAATAGGATGGTGTTATTATTCATGAATCTTCAAGAAGCAACCGCTCTAATTGAAGCGATCCGAAGTAATCTGGCACAAGTTATTGTCGGCAAAGAGAGCGGCGTGAACCTGCTGCTGACCGCCTTGCTGGCGAATGGCCATGTGCTGCTGGAGGATGTTCCCGGCACCGGAAAGACACTGCTCGCCAAAACACTGGCCCGCTCCCTGGACTGCACGTTCAAGCGGATTCAGTTCACGCCCGACCTGCTGCCGTCCGACTTAAGCGGTATCAATTACTATAATCAGAAGACCGGCGAATTTCAATTCCGCCCCGGTCCGGTGTTTGCCAGCATTCTGCTTGCGGATGAGATCAACCGGGCTACGCCGCGCACCCAGTCCAGCCTGCTGGAGTGTATGGAGGAGCGGCAGATTACGATTGACGGCGTGACGCATGAGCTGGAGCGGCCGTTCCTGGTCATTGCTACCCAGAATCCGGTGGACAGCCAGGGGACCTTTCCGCTGCCGGAAGCGCAGCTGGACCGGTTCCTCATGCGGATTACCAGCGGGTATCCGACATTTGAGGAAGGGGTACATATCCTCCAGAGATTCCGCCAGAATAACCCGCTGGAGGATACCGCTGCGGTGGCTACGGCCCGGCAGATTCAGGACATTCAACGTCTGGCTGCGGAGGTTACTGTCAGTGACGAGCTGCTCGCTTATATGATGCGCGTGGTTGAGGCTACCCGTACCTCTCCGGCGGTCCGGCTGGGAGCAAGCCCCAGGGCAGCTTTCGCCTTGCTGCGCGCTTCGCAGGGATACGCACTGATCCAGGGCAGAAGCTACTGTATCCCGGATGATATCAAAGAGGTTGCGGTTCCTGTGCTGGCGCACCGGCTGATTCTTCAGCGCGGCCCCGGAGTCCGTGAAGGCCAGTCGGCAGAGGTAGTGCTTCAGGTACTGCGTGAAATTGAGGTGCCGGCTGAACCTGCTGTCCTGTCCAGAGGCGGAAGGGTGGAGTGATCCATGTCGCTGCCGTGGTTCATTGCAAGCACCTTCATCCTGCTGGTCCTGATCTCGCTGGTCTATGACCGGAATGCGCTGAAGAAGGTCAGCTATACCCGTTACTTCTCTGCCAAAGCGGTGTACGCCGGTGAGCAGGTAGAGATGGTTGAGGAAATCATGAACAAGAAGCTGCTGCCGCTGCCGTGGCTGCGGCTGGAATCCAGCATAGCTAAGGGGCTTGAATTCGGTAACCAGGAGAATCTGGGCATCAGCAGCGGAGAGATTTCCCAGAATCATGTCAGCCTGTTCTTCCTGAGGTCTTTCCGCCAGATCAAACGGCGGCATCATATCACTTGCAGGGAGCGGGGGCTGTTCGTCCTGGAGACGGCAACCATGACTACCGGCGATCTGTTCGGACTGAGCCGCAGCGCCAAGACCTTCCCGCTTCATCTGGAGCTGCTGGTCTACCCCGGATTGCTGCGTTTCCATGACCTTCCGTTGCCGGTTCACAGCTGGCTTGGAGAGCTGCCGGTCAAGCGCTGGATTGTCGAAGATCCGTTCCTGACCGCCGGTACAAGAGAATACAGCGCCGGGGATTCTCTGGCGAGCATTAACTGGAAGGCGACAGCCCGTACGGGAAGTATGCAGGTGCATCAAAAGGATTACACCGCCGATTCCCGGCTGGTCATCTGCCTGAACGTGGAGACGAGCGAGTCCATGTGGAGAACGGTTACCGATGTGCAGCGAATAGAGCTGGGAATCCGCTATGCGGCAACTGTAGCCGAGTATGCGATCAGCCACGGTATTGAGGTCCGGCTGCTCAGCAATGGAAGACTGGAGGGGAGCGGGGCGAGAGATTCGGTGGACACCTGGTCCATTGTTCATACCGAGGAGTTCCTTGGCCTGCTGGCCAGACTGAATCTGGACCGGACCGTGCCGATGAGCAGGCTGATGGAGATTGAAGCGGACAAGGGTGAGGCAGATAAGGATTATCTGATCATTACCTGTCACCGGGGGGCAGAGCTGCAGCTGGCAGCTTCAGGCTTAAGCTTCCTCGGAAACGGTGTAGAGTGGCTGGATATTCCTTCTGAAGGGGGCGGTGAGCTATGACTTCCCGAATCCCGGATGCCTTCAAAGAAAATTACGCCATATGGATGGCAGCCTTCATCGAATGGCTGCTGCTGCTCCCGGTATGGCTGGTGCTCCAGACTTATTTCCAGCCGGAGGCCGAGGCGCTGCGCTGGATCTATCTGCTGCCGGTACTGGCCGCAGCCGGTGTGCTGCTGCGGGAGAAGTGCAACCGCCGCTGGAAGCAGCTGCTCGCGGCGCTGGTTCTCGGAGCTATATCAGCGGCGTTAACCGGTACGCTGACACTTATGGGTCTTCCGCTGGCAGCCGGAGCGGCAGTGTCTGCCTTCCTTGGCATGACAGCAGCCACACGGGTGAACCGGCTGTGGCTGTATATCAGCGGGATCATGCTGTATTTTGTCGCTTCGATTGCCTTCTCGCGCATCCCCGGTCTCCAGCCGAGTGCACCGGTGCTCACCTGGAGCGGCAGCTTGTGCCTGATCCTGGCACTGCTCGCTACGAACAGCACCCACCTGCGTTATAGCTCCTTGAACGGAGGTGCAGGAAATCTGCCTCAAGGACTGCGGCGGCATAACCGGATGTTCGTAATCGGCTTCATTATCCTGGCAGCACTGCTTGCAGCGGGGGGCGGTAGGGCGGTTGGGATGCTGCTGTGGAATATGACACGGGCATTCTTTGCCTGGCTCAGCCGGTTATCCTCCGGTTCCGAGGAGGCACCGCCAGCAGAAGCTCTGCCTGAGGCCATCCCTCCCATGCCGGCAGCGGAGCCGGGGGAGCCTGGCTTGTTGTCGATGATTTTAAATATAGGCTTCTATATTCTTGGTGCGGCAGCCATTCTTGCCCTGATGTATTTTATTCTGCGTTGGTTGTACAGAAATACAGGAGGTATCCTGCGCAGAGCGATGGACAGGCTGCTGTCCCTGCTGCGCAGAGACACACCTGCGGCTGCGGGGTATCAGGATGAGGAGACCAGCCTGTTCAACTGGGAGCAGACGGTCCAGGATTTCCGGCAATACGTGCGTTCCAAGCTGACACCAGCCAGCCGCCGGGACCGCTGGGAGGGGATGGACGGCAGCCGCGAGCGCATCCGCTGGCTCTACCGGCACTGGCTGCGGGCCAGACATGCGGAAGGGTATGAGGTGAAGCCCTACCTGACCCCGCAGGAGACAGCCGCCGATGTAGCCGCCTGGTCGCAAGGCCAGAAGCGCTCAAGCAAACACTCTGGCGGAGATGCCTCTGCCAATGACCGGCTGCTCGGCCTGTATAACAAGGCCCGCTATACGGAGGAGGAGCTGATTGAACTTACTGCCGCTGAGGCGGCAGCGCTTAAGGAGCAGTTGAAGCTGTAGCAGCTTCATTACGTTCAGCGAATATTGGGAAGGAGCAGCAGCTGTGACTACTTATCTGCGCGCTAATTCCGTAGCCTGAATGTGATCGTACAGCGTATCCAGTGGACAGGGTCAGAACAGCAGACGCAGCAGCATCAGTGTCACAATACCGGTCAATACGGTAGCCAGCAGGCTGCGGGTCTTGACGGCTACCCAGAAGGTGGGGAGGGCGGCGATTAGCTCCACATTGGTGGACAGGGCTGCGAACCTGCCGCCGGTTACGAGCAGCTCTTGGGCAACCAGTGCAGCCATGACAGCAATCGGCACATAGCTTAGCCAGCGCATGCCCCATTCCGGGATAGCGATCCGGCTCAGCAGCATCAGCGGAAGGACACGCGGAATGAAGGTGACGAGGGCGGCTCCGAGAATGATTACAGCAATATCGAGTCTTATTTCCATTGTTCCATCACGACTCCAATCGTTGAGGCTACCAGCGCAGCAGCTATGACGCCCATGCTGGGCGACCACAGCACAGAGACGAGTACGGCAACAACAACAGCCGCTAAGCCGACAGTGATATCCAGTCTATACTTGCGCCGTCCCATAATGGTCAGGACCAGCAGCCCGATGAACATAGCCGGCAAGGCGAAATCCAGTCCCCACTTCTCGGGGCTGGATATCCATTGGCCGAGAATAGCGCCGGCGATATTGGCCAGGAACCAGTTCAGATAAGCGGTAATATTCAGGCCGTGCATCCATCTCTCGCTGATCTGCTTCCTTGCGGCGCTCTTCTGAATGGCTACGCCGAAGGTCTCATCTGTGAGCAGTGAGCCGATCAGCAGGTTGCGCAGCGGGGTCAGGTGGCGGAAGTAAGGCGACAATGCTGCGCTTAACAGCAGATGCCGCAGGTTAACCAGCAGAATCGTAATGACAATACCGGAGGCGCTGCTCCCGGCGGCAATCATGCCAGCGGCAATGAACTGGGCCGAACCGGCGTACAGGATGATGGAGATCATGGCGATTTCGGCAAGGGTCAGCCCCGCTGTTTTCTCCACAACGCCTGCGGCGAACCCGATGCTTAAGTATCCGAGCAGAGTGGGGAGGCAGTCCTTGACCCCTTGCCAGAACGTTTCGCTGCACTCCGGCACACTTGGGCTATCTGTAACCAGGCTGCCGCCGGATAGCGGCTCCTGATGGATGGATTCTGGCTTCATAGGCATGCTCCTTCTGGGTCATGGAATAACGGCTGGTATCAGACCTTAACGAGCCAGCGCCCCATTTCCGCAGCAGTCCTTCGGATGCTGTAGGCGCTGGAACGCTAGCAACTGCATTTAGTACAATGGAATGCTGTAAAAAAGGCTTCGAAATAGAATCTATTGTATTCTGTACAATGGAATGTTGAAAAAAGGCCGTTTTTCACTTAAAACACAACATTCTACGGTATGAAATACAATAGAATCTCATTTTACGGTCAGCAATGCGGTTTCTATTGCAGGAAATACAATATGCTACTTGAATGTAAGAGTAGAAGTCGGCAACGGGCGCCGTATCAGCCTAAGTTCGCGCCCCGATTAGAGTGCATAAGTAGGCTTAATTGCAATCTGTACAACTAAATCGCCCTATATGCCGCTGAATCTCTATTTAGAATACAGTTAGAAGAGGAAAGCCTTCCGTGTCACTGTTTTTAGTTGCACAGAATACACTTATCTCTAAAGGGTACGCTATGAACAGAAATACATTGTATTAATATCTAATAATTCATAGCGAATTGCAAGGGAATATTAGCTGTAACTGTAAAAAGGGTTCCGCCGTCCGCAGAGCGATCTGCGGCAGCGGAACCCTTTTGGATTCATGGTTATTTCAAGACCAGTACGCCAAATCCTTCCATCGTATAGCTGCCCGACAGGGTCTGGCCGCTTAAGAGATCCGTCTTGGCTGTCTTAAGCACAATCTGTGCCGGTTCTTCGCTGTAGTTGAGCAGGAAGGCGACACCGGAAGAGGCGTCTTCCCCCGTGGCACGAATCTGAAGTTCAACCTCTGGCGGCAGCTCCGCCCAATCGGCGGCTGGCGAGACCAGTCCCAGGCTGCCAAGCATCTGCAGCACAGCAGGCTCATTGAACACGGCGCCGTAATACCATACTTCGCCTTTGCCCCGGGTGTTGCGGGTTACCGCCGGCTTGCCGGCATAGTAGTCGGTCGCATAGGTTGCCATGACCTCCACACTGTCCTCTTCCACATGCAGGATATCATTGAAGGCATCTGCACCGGTCAGCGCCTCAGGTTCATGATTCCAGCGGATGGAGGTAGGCTTGCGTGTTCCTTTGACCAGCGTGAATTCTTCCACGGTTACCCCGCACATCTCCTGTGCCGCTCCGGGAAAAGGCCGCATGTAGCATTGTCCGGTAATATCCTTGTAGCCTGTGCGGCAGCCGAAGACCAGCTTTCCGCCTTGTTGCACATACTGGTCCAGCAGGGCCGCCGTATCATCGGTCATAATCGCCGGATGCGGGTAGACCAGCACTTCATAACGGGCAAGCTCTGCAAGGGTTGTATGGCTGCGCAGGTACAGAACGTCATTCGGAATATGCTTCCGCTGCAGAGCCTTGAACCATTCCTTGTTGCTCTGCCACATGAACGGGCCATGCCAGACATCATATTCCCCGTCCCACTCATTGTCATAATCACGCACGATAGCAACGCTCGCCTGAGTCCGGCTGCCGATGAACTGCTGCCCGATGCTTGCCAGCTCGCGGCCGATCTGCTCCGCTTCTCTTACCCGCCGGTTAGGCTGGTTATGGTAGTCGTTCAAGCCATGCCAATAGATCTCATTGCCCATGGTGGCGGTCCGCCAGCGGAAATAGAGCAGCATATCAGCGCCGTGGGCGACCGACTGGTAGGTCCACAGCCGCATCTGTCCCGGCTTCGGTGAAGGCATGTCCAGCCGGTTGACCCAGCCCCCCGGACCGGATTGCTGCTCCATGACACAGAAATTGCTGCTGACCGAACGTACTGCTGACAGGGACAGTCCCCAGCCGCGGTCAAGCATCGGGTTCACCTCAGACGGATCGAAACCGATGGTGGAGAACTGCGGATACGAGTCATAGCTGAAGAAATCCAGCAGCTCGTCATTCAGCTCATGGCTGTCCAGATGTCCGAACAGCCCGTTCGTGGTAACCCACTGGTTAGGGGCCAATTCCCGAAGGATATCTGCCTGGATTTTGGCGAAATGGATGGTGTTATCAGAGATGAAGCGCTTCTCATCCAGAGCCTGGTGCGGATTCGGCTGATTCGGTGAAGGAGTAGGCCGGGTGAGGCAGACCTGTGACCAGCTCGTATAGGTCTGATTCCAGAACACCGTGCCCCAAGCCTGATTAAGCTTGTCCAAGGTGACATACTTCTCCTGCAGCCAGAGGCGGAAGGCCTGATGATCACTCTCCGAGTAGAATACATTGATCTCACAGTTCAGCTCGTTGTCAATCTGCCAGCCGACAACACCCGGATGATTGCCGTAATGTTCAGCAAGCTTCGTTACAATCCGGGCACAGAGCTCACGGTATTTGGGACTGCTGTAGTTGTAATGGCGGCGCATGCCGTGCTGTAGCGTCACACCTTCATAAGTAACATTCAAGGCCTCAGGATACTTCTCTGTAAGCCAGGCAGGCGGAGTAGCCGTAGGCGTTCCCAGAATAACCTTCAGCCCGTAGCTGTGTGCCATGTCGACCGCACGGTCAAACAGATCGTATTGAAACACGCCTTCCTCCGGTTCAAAAATGGACCAGGCGAACTCAGCCAGACGAACAATGGTGAATCCGGTTTCAACCATACGCCGGTAATCGTCAGCCCACATGGATTCAGGCCAGTGCTCGGGATAATAGCAGACGCCCAGTTCAAATCGTTCTGCTGCAACAGGTTTCTTCATCTTAACCTCCAAGTGTAAAAATATGCTTTAATTAAGCTACCAATCTATTGTATTATCAGCAGTGTATCCACTTATATAACAGAATATTGCTATAATATCATTATATTGCGTGCTTGATTCAGCGCAGGGCAGGAGGAGATTCACATGAGAAAACACTGGGTTCTGCCGCAGCCTGCTTATGCCCACTATGTATGTTATCCGGAGATGCTGGGGCATTACAGCGACTTCCCGGAGCATGCAGAGCGCAGAAGCGAGGGGTTCCTGAACAGCTATAATCTCCACATGGTTTTCGGGGGAGAAGGGTATGTATTTCAGGGAGGGGAGCGGATATCCATGAGGCGGGGCAGCGGCTTTCTTTTTCCCAGAGGGGCTTATCAGCAGTACGGTTCTGATCCCGGCGCCGCCTGGGATGTGCGCTGGATGCACTTCGCCACGGCGATGCCTCTGCCTATGCTGGAGGAGGCGGATCAGTCACGCGGCTACTTCTTCACCTTCGATCCCGGTACCGGTTATGAAGCGCTCTTCGAGGAAATGTACCGGCTCAGTGCAGGCTATGAGACCCGGAGTGAACCGCGCCTCTCCACACTGCTCTATGAGATTCTGGTTACGCTGATGCAGAACTCCGAGCCGCTCCACGGCTCCGTTCCGCTGGAGATCCGGCATTCCATCCGGCTTACCGCCGACAGGATCTATAGTGAATGTGAGCGGCCCTGGACGCTGGAGTCTATGGCCAGACTTGCCGGTTATAGCAGCTACCATTTTCTCCGCCTGTTCCGCAGCATTATGGGCAAGACGCCGAACCGTTATTTGAGCGATTGCCGGATGGCCCGGGCGAAGCTGCTGCTGGCTTCAACCAAGCTGTCCGTTGCGCAAATTGCGCTGCAGAGCGGCTTTCAACAATCCAGCTATTTCATCAAGGTGTTCAGACAGCTCGAAGGGATGCCGCCGAACCAATACAGACGTTCCTTCAACTCGTAGAATCAAGCCTTTTTAGGACCAAGTATTAAGAAAGTTTGTTACATTTATGGCAGAGTTCACGCCGCGATAGCCTTGGTTAGGTGACAGAAAGTTACAAATGGATACAAAGGGTTACAAAGTGGATACAAATTCCACGCGCCAAGCAACTATACTATTGCTAGTAAATACATCTGGAGGGAAATAAATGAGAAAGTATAGAGTTACATATGCTGCATTGCTGGTGAGTTCACTTGTTGCCGGCCAGGTGGCTGGCAGTATCAGTGCGCCTGCTGCACATGCAGCCCCGGCGGCGAAGGCCCCCGCAGTATCCGCTCCGGCGGCATTCAAGTTCAATTCCGTTCCCATGGGTGCCGGAGTGACCGCAGTACTGGAGAATATCAACATATGGAGCCAGTCCAGCGGAAACATATTGTCATACACACTTAAATATACGAATTCCGGCAATTCAAGCGCGAGTCTGATGCATTATTTCTCACGTGTGGTCACTCCGGGAGGATCAGTGCTTCCGGGTAATCCCTTAGGTGCGGACGCCCTGAAGAAGAAGGTCGGCGCCAAAGAAAGCCTTAGCGTGACCTATTATGTAAATGTGGGACAAACCTCCTCCTTGCAGGGGATCAAAATCTCGATGCTGGTCTGGGATGCCAAGACGAAGGGGTATCTGAAGCAGACGGGATCTTTTGGAGTGCCCGCTAATTATTCAACTACGGCTGCAGTTGGAACAAGCCTAAGTACAGTCATGAACGACATTCCCGTCGCGGCCAGTGCAGACTCCCTCCAGCTCTACAAATACAGCGGCAAGGTCTATGCCAAAGTAGGGGTCAGTCTGACCAACAAGGGCAATAAAGTCCTCAGTGATCCGGGCTATTCGGCGTATCTGGTATCTGCGAGCGGCACCTCCTTCGAGCTGGCGCTGAGCGGTACCCAGGCGGATTACAAGATTCAGCCGCAGGAGAAACGGAGCATATATTATATTACGGAAATCCCGGCCTATCTCAAAACAGATAATATGAAGCTGCAATTCACGCAGAGGGACGAGACCACGAAGCTGGAGCTGGCTAAATCTTCTTATAAGCTGCCCGCAGCAAGCTCGCCTAATCTGGTAGTGGGCAGCGGGGTAGTCAAAAAGATTGTAGTCAATAACAACACGGTAGACACGCTGCTCCGCAATGCCAATGTGTACGCACAGGATGCAGATGCGGTATGGACGTTCCAGATGCAGCTTAAGAATACCGGCAACAAGGCGGTAACCCTGCCAAGCTACGACCTGGCGGTCAAATCGGTGAAGGGCAAGGTTTTTCCGGTGAATGCCAAAGGTGTAAGCGGAGTAACCCTCAAGCCGCTAGAGACCAAAATTGTACCGCTTACGGTTCGCGTACCGCTTGAAGTCGATCAATCCGGATTGCAGCTTATGATGATCGAATCCGTAGGCGCAGAGAGCTCAAGTATGCCTGAACCGAGCGGAACCGGCGAGACAACCGGAAATACCGGGAATACCGGAACGCCGTCCACTTCGCCTCCTGCAACACCGACTGCCAAAATGGTTTTCCCGGTAGCCTATTTCGTCATTCCTTATGCCCTGCGTACGGAGGTAACGACCGGCCAGGAGTATATGACCACGAATTCATACGGTTCGTTCTCGTACAGTATAGAGTCTCTGCAGCGTTATCCTTGGAGAGATGATGATATCGTAGCTGCCAGACTGAGAATCACCAATACCCAGAACGTGTCTCTTACGCTGCCTGAGCTGAAGGGAACCATTAAGCTGGATAAAGAAAACCTGCCCGTGACTACAGAGCTGTATATGGACAATAAGGATTCTTCTGTCCTTGCGCCAGGGAAGTCGGCGGATCTGTATGTACTCGGCAAAATCGCCTATACCTCAGAGTTTCAGAATATGCGGATTGCCCTGAACGGCACACAGAATTCAGAGACCGTTCCGTTCCTGGATGTCAGCGTCAACAACTCGATTAACAGTATTCCGACCATCGAGAAGGGCAAGAGCTACACCATTAGCGGCAAAGGCAAAACGGCCAGTGTACAGGAGAACCGGACAACGATCTATCAAGGGGAGAGCCACAATCTGGTGTACACAGAGCTCTATCTGAGCAGTGAGGAGAAAAGACAGAGCAAAATGGCCCGTCTCCAGGCTTACTATAAGACCAAGGACGGCCAGTATTTCGAAGCGGGCACCAGCCAGTCGGAGAACAGCGCGTCTCCGGATGCCAAGCAGCTCGTGGTCCTGTGGGCCAAGGTGCCTAAGGCTACGGACCTCGCGGATGTCTCACTCTACCTCGGTTCCGGTATCAAAGAGGGTAAGCTGATCGAGGCCAAGGAAGAAGCCACCGGATTCGTCAATGTGGCAGCACTTCAGCTGAATCCGCAGGCTAACGTACCGAAGAATACGCTGGAATCAACGGCATTATATCCTTATACGATTTCTGTTATCACCTCTGAAGGCAAGCGGATGAAGTCTTCGGATACCCTGGACATTACTATGAACTACAGCCTGAGGAAGGATAATCTATATGATGCAGGCGTTCTTGAGCATAAGCTGATTCTGCAGATTACCGATCCGTTCGGCATCGCTACCGAGAAGGTCCTTACACTGGGCACAGACCTGATTGAAGGGACGAACAACCAGTATTCCTTCTCCCTCAGCAGACCTGTGTATAAGACGATGGACGGCGGCGCTTATAAGTTAGCCTTCTATGATGAGTTCCAGGGCGAACGGCTAATGCTGGGCAGCCAAGCCTTTGGGGTCACTAATGTGGTTCCGAACAAGACAGAGGAATAATCTTCATCCGCTCAACTAAACCATTCTTATATTTAAAAAAAGGAGCAGCTTCCATGTTGCGTGTTGAAGATATTACGCATTCGTACAAAAGCGGTAATGAATGGACCTCCGTTCTTCATAAAATCAATTTTGCCGTCAAAAAAGGAGAAATGGTTGCCCTGCTGGGCAGTTCAGGTTCCGGGAAGTCCACGCTTCTCAACCTGATGGCCGGCTTGATGAAGCCCACGGAAGGTCATATCTACATTGCTGATCAGGACATTGTGAAGATGGGCGAGAATAAGCTGGCCGAGTTCCGCCGCAAGAATATCGGATTTATCTTTCAGGCCTATGAGCTGATTACCAGCCTGACGGTCCGCGAGAACGTGGAGCTGCCGCTGGTCTTCCAGTCAGTCTCTCCCAGGGCCCGCAAGGCCAAGGCGCTGGCGCTGCTGGAGCAGGTGGGAATTCCCGACAAGGCGGATCTCTTCCCCTCGCAGCTCTCCGGAGGCCAGCAGCAGCGGGTCAGTATCGCCCGGTCGCTGATCACAGAGCCGTCGGTCATCTTCGCCGATGAACCGACGGGGAATCTGGATTCCAAGACCGAGGAGGAGATTATCAGCATTCTGCTGAACCTGAACCGGACGATGAAGACGACTTTTATTGTCGTTACTCATGAATACAAGGTGGCTGAACAAATGCAGCGGATTTTCACGCTGAAGGACGGCTTCCTGGTCACTGAATCGCAGACAAAACCGCAAGCAGAGACAGAACCGCAGATAGAACCCCCGATAGAACCGCAGCTTGAGCTGCAAAAAGAAGTACAGGTTGAAGAGCAAATCGCTGAGGAAGCTGAACCGCAGACCATGGTAGAGGTTGAAGAACAATTAGCTGCAGGAGCTGAACAGGAAGCTGTAGAGCCAGTACCGCAGACAGCAGGAGCGGATGAAGATCCGCCAGCTGAGGAACCTGAACACCAGACCGCTGAGGAAGCTGATCCTGCAGAGGGAGGGAAGCCGTGAAGATCAGAGACATTTCACGGATGGCCTGGGAACAGGTCAAACGGCGCAAGGTGGTTACAGGTCTATGTATGACCGGGATATCCATCGGCTGCGCAGCAATTATCGTGGCTTTGAGCGTAGGCCAATCTGCACAGGTCTATGTAACGGACCAAGTTAATGCCAACTTCAAAATGGATGAGATTACAGTCTCGCCCGGCGGAGGACTTCCAACGAACGGGAAGAGCGGAGGCGGGGGCGGCGGATCGGGTGAGGTGAATGAGAACCTCGACCCCGGCAAGCTGACCGATCAGAAGCTGAAGATCATCCAGGGGCTGAATCATGTGAAGGCGGCTTCGCCTTTTCATCAAGCAGGATATCTGCAGATGGTAACCATAGACAACAAGATCTCCGATGTTCAGGTCGTTGTCGCCGATTTACAGAAGCTGACGGCGTACGACCACAAGTTCAAGCAGGGAGGGGCGAATGGCCAGCTCGGATCCATTGTGCTCAATCACGGGGCTACACTGGGCCTGATTGACCTGGAGACCCGGCAGAAGCTGTTCGATCAGATGAGTGCGGATCCGTTCAACCAGGAGCTGTACCAGCAATATGACAAAATGGCCACTGTGCCTACTGAATTGTACCGCAAGCAGGTTCAGATTCAGGCGCAGGACTACAGCTCTACATCCCCGGTGTTCAAGCTTAGCTCACCCCTGCAGATCTCCGGAATTCTGGCGCTTCCCAAGGGGATGGATGAACTGCGGTCATCCTATGAGAAGATTATGTATGTGTCTCCCGAGACCGCACAGCAGCTCTCCAAGGAGCTTGCGTTCGATAATTCCACCACCAGTGTGCTAACTCTCCCGCCGGAGGGCAGCTACAACTCGATTACGGTCAAGGTGGACGATGTGGCGAACATCAAGCCGGTGGAGCAGATGATTCAGAAGCTGTCCCTGAACGCTCAAGACAATCTGTTCCAGCAGGAGATGCTGAAGGAGCAATTTGATATGATCAAAATGGCGGCTCTCGGCATCGGGGTATTCATCCTGATCATCGCTTCCATCTCCATCATAGTGGCCATGACCATGTCCACCCATCAGCGGCGTCGCCAGATCGGGATTATGAAGGTCCTGGGGGCTAACATGGGGCAGATCCGTAACATGTTCATTACCGAAGCTGCGCTTCTGGGGCTGCTCGGGGGCATGCTGGGTGTTGCATTCTCCTATCTCATTGTGATGGGGCTCAACAAGCTGGTAGGCAGTGCAGGGGACGGGATGAATTTCTTCATTCCGGCGATGAATCTGCCGGTCGGCATCTCCTTTGCCATTATGACGGGTGTACTGTCGGGGATCTATCCGGCGATCAGTGCCTCCAGAACCGATGCATTAACCGCTATTAAACGAGACTAACCCTAAGCTAGAAAGGAAGCCGAAACGATGAAGAGGACTCTAAAGAAGAGCCTGAAATGGATCATAATCTTAGGTATCATCGGAACTGCCGGTTATTTCGGATATACCAAATTCTTCAAGGCTGATGAGACCGCTGATCTGCCGCCTGAACCGATGCAGGTGATCAGCTTCCCGGTAACGGAAGAGACGTTAACCAGCTCCGTACAGATCAAAGGCAGATCGCAATACCAGAAGGAGACGCTGGTCTATGCCCCCTTTGCCTCCAAGGTTACGTCCTGGAAGGTGGAGAACGGGGCCCAGGTGAAGAAGGGCCAGGTGCTCTTCACTCTGGATCAGAGCACACTCCGAAATGAGATTGCCACGGCGGAGGCAGCCGCCCGCAAGGCGAAGCTGGAGGGGGAGCTGAATGCTTTTGTCGCGCAGCAGGAGGATGATTCCTCGGCCCCGGCGGGTACGGAAGCGGAACGGCTGAAGGCCCTGGCTGCCCTGGAGACCGCTCGTCTGAGCGATGAGCTGAACCAGGTGAACGCCGAGATTCAAGCCAAAGAGCTTACGGAGAAGAAGGCGAAGCTGGGCACTGCGGTATACCATGCTCCGGAGAACGGCATCTTCCTCTTCGACAGCAGTACGGAACGGCCGCAGACCGTCACCGACAATCAGTACATCGGCAAGATTGTGGACACGAACAAAGTAGAGTTCATAGCACAGGTCGGGGAGCAGGATATCTTCCGCATCAAAAAGGGCATGAAGGTGAAGGTGAAGATGACCGCCGTAAAAGATCTGGTCCTGGACGGGGAGGTAACCGGAGTGGCCAAATTCGCCACAACGACCACCGGACAGAACACAGCCGGCCAGCTTCCGCAATTCGAGGTGGTGATCTCCATGCAGCCGGACGAGCATTTGATGGGCGGCCTTAGCCTGAGCGGAGACGTCGAGACCTCGCGCAAAGAGAAGGCTGTTGTCGTATCCAATATCGCAGTTATCCGTGAAGGGGATCTGGCCTTCGTGATGGTGGACAAAGGAAACGGCCAATACGAACGCAAAGAGATCAAGACCGGAATGGAGACGACCGATAAAACAGAGGTGCTCTCGGGACTTAAGGCAGGAGACACCGTAGTTCTGCAATAGATAGCAGTAGTTAGCAGTAGTTGACAGCAGTTGAAAGCCCCAGACCCGGGTAATAACCGGATTTGGGGCTTTTCTGCGGATTGTAGCCTGAGTGGAGGGCGGCAGATGGATTTTGTCCACTTGTTGCTGAACGATTGGACCATTATTTCTTCTGCATAAACGGTTTACGCCAAGTCTGGATGTCGCTGTTCAGGCCAGTAAGATCAGGCAAGGGCACTGCTTCGTCCGTTAATTGATACTTGGCTTTCAATGCCAGAATACGGTAGACACTCTCGTCAATCCGTGCTTCGGAGATGCTGCCGTTCTTGACGCTGTCCAGCAATGCGGCGCGTACGGCTTGTTCGTTCTTGTATTCATGGGCGACCAGCAGGATATCGCTCCCGGCCAAGACGGATTCTACTGCCGCAGCTGGAAGGCTATAATTCTTAATGATTGCGCCCATGGTCATGTCATCCGTAATGACTACCCCTTCGTATCCCATCAATCCGCGGAGCTGCTGGCCGATAATCACATGGGACAGGGAGGCGGGCTTGTCCGGGTCGAGCTTCGGATATAGAATATGGGCCACCATTACAGCATCGGCCTTCTCCCGGATCGCTGCCTGGAATGGGAGCCATTCCAGTTCTGCCAGTTGGGCCTCTGTCTTGTTGATGACCGGCAGCTCCAGATGTGAGTCTACTGAGGTATCGCCATGGCCCGGATAATGCTTGACCACGGGAATGACGCCTTCACGCTCGAGCCCCTGCATCTCGGCAATACCGAGCCGGGTGACCAGCTCTGCGCTGCTGCCGAAGGAACGGTTACCAATCACCGGATTATCCGGGTTGCTGTTGATGTCCAGCACCGGCGCGAAGTCCATATTGAAGCCGGAGGATTTCACCGCCCGGGCAAGCAGTTCGCCCATTGTTCCGGCAGCAGCGGCATCATCTCCGCTGCCGACAGCAGCATTCGATGGGAAGGTGGCGTAGTCATCAGGCAGACGGCTAACCTTGCCGCCTTCCTGATCGACACTCATGAACAGCGGTGCGGGATTCCCTGCATTGCTCTGCTTCAGGGCGTTGGTCAGCTGCACCAGCTCCTTAAGGCTGCCGACATTATTAGAATACAGAATGATTCCGCCGACCTTATCTTCGGCAATCATCTTGCGTGCTTCAGCACCTGCCGCCTTGCCTTGGATGCCGACCAGCAGCATCTGCCCGATCTTCTCCTCCAGAGTCATTCCGGCGAGCTTCCGGGAGACCGGGTCAGGAGTGGCTGAAGCCTCTGATGACGGTGTCACTGGGGCTTCGGTTGCCACAGGCACTGGCGTCTGTGCGGCAGCCGGAGAGGCTGACACCGCTGCCGGAGGAGAGCCTTCGCTTGCCTGTTGTGCGGCATTCCCATTCCCCTCACAGCCGCTTGCCAGCAGCAGGCAGGCGGAGGCGGCAAGCAGGAGGAGAGCGCGGCGGGGTGGAGTATTGTTTATTTTTTGACGGCTGAACCATTTCATAGGGGGAATCTTCCTTTCGATTGCGGTTTGGCGGATAGGGATGATAGAATGAACAAGACATTACATATGACCTGCTTCAAGCATAATCAATACTATAGGATGAGGTGACCTGTCAATGAAAGAGCAATTAATGAACACGCTTAATGAACAAATGAATTTCGAATTCTATTCTGCTCATGTCTATCTTGCGATGGCTGCGTATTGTTCCGGTGAGAGCCTGGACGGATTCGCCAACTTCTTTCTGGTGCAGGCTGAAGAAGAACGGTTCCATGCCATGAAGATCTACAAATTCCTGAATGACCGGGACTACCGGGCCACCCTTGCGGCGATGCCTGAACCGAACAATGAGTATAGCTCCATGCTGGATGCGTTCGAGCATGCCTTCGCCCATGAGCAGCAGAATACGAAGAAATTCTATCATCTGGCGGATTTGGCCCTGGATGAACGGGAGCACGCGACCATCTATTTCCTGAAATGGTTCATTGACGAGCAGGTGGAAGAAGAGGCACTCTTCAGCAACATTATCGCCAAGCTCAAACGGATCGAAACCGACAGCAATGCCTTCTATATGCTGGATGCAGAATTTGCAGGACGTTCATTTACACCGCCAGCGGAGTAGAGGACAGCTAGAGTAACCAATCATACGCAAGCTTAGCGGCATTCTCCTGAAGAGGGGAAGCCGCTTGTTTGTGTGCGCCGACCTTGGGTCTCCATATACTTAGACTACGTTTTGCGAGAAAAGTTACACGGCCTGTCAGCAGCAGATAGGCTGCAATGTTGAACAAGGGCAAAGAATGTAGGGAGCCGCAACTTACTTCCGGGTTGCCAACTCTATTTAGCGGGGTTAACTCTTACGCTGTCCGGCAACACTGTTTCTCTAGACCCACCCGTAAGTCAGCGTGTAGTATGGAACAATACTAATCTTTGGAGGTCCTTTTTCTTGGAAAATTACAGCGATATCAAACAAAGTGAAAAAGGAGCATGGCTAAGTCTTTTAGCATACATACTCTTATCTGCCGTCAAATTATTCATAGGAACGGTGTCAGGCTCTCAGGCACTCCTGGCTGACGGGCTGAATAACAGCACCGACATTATTGCTTCCCTGGCCATTCTGACCGGACTTCGGATTTCCCGCAGACCCCCGGATTCGAACCATGGCTATGGTCATTTCAGAGCAGAGACAGTTGCCGCACTGGTTGCCTCTTTTATCATGATTGCTGTAGGCTTCCAAGTGCTCTATCAGGGTGTGAACAAATTCATTCAGCCAGCGCTGGAGACCCCTGATCTGATTGCCGCATGGACGGCAGCTGCCTGTGCTGTGGTTATGATCGCAGTCTACCGTTACAACATCAGGCTTGCCCGTAACCTGAACAGCAATGCCATGCATGCAGTGGCGCAGGATAACCGTTCGGATGCACTGGTCAGTATGGGGGCCTTCGTCGGGATTATCGGCTCACAGTTCGGCATTCCCTGGCTAGATCCGCTCACAGCCACGATTGTCGGATTGCTGATCTGCAAGACGGCCTGGGATATTTTCCGCAAAGCTACACATGACCTCACCGACGGCTTCGATGCCGGTAAGCTTGAGCTGATGAAGCAGACGGTCGCGGAGATTGATGGCGTGGAGTCGATTAAGGATATCAAGGCCCGTATTCACGGCAATAATGTATTGGTGGATACCACAGTGCTGGTGGATTCCAATCTGAATGTGGTGCAGAGTCACGATATTACGGAGGAGATCGAAGATCAGCTTAAGGACCGTCATCAGGTCTCTACCGTACTTGTCCATATCGAACCGATGTGATCAACAGGTGTACAACAAGAATAGATTACATGAATTGCCTCGCTCTCGGTGGGGCATTTTTTTGTGTTAGATAAGGCGCACTAAAGAAATTAATGAAAAGCAAAAAGAAGCGGAGGGGAAATTTGGAACTGTAGGAGCGATAGCGATGCTTTGTCACCGGATTTCTACCACGAATAGTGGTTTAAATCAAGAAACCTGGGGACAACAGCGGCCGGAAGTCCAAATGTTCACCGCAGCGACGACCAAGCTTCGAGTTCAAACCTTGAGTACGTCTTATATAGATTGGGGAAAAACATTCTTCGCCCTGGACCGGACTTGCCTGCATTCCATTAACATGTATATAATATCAATATGTTATTAACAAACGAATCTATTCACCGATTCAAGACAAGGAGAATATCCATGCCAAATCAACCGGTCAAAGGTTCTAACGGCTTAAGCGAGGAGCAATTCCTGCAGAATTATAATGCGGGCAGCTACGAACGTCCGTCTGTCACCGTCGATATGCTGATTTTCACCGTGATGGAACAGGAGCAGAATAACTACCGCAAGCTGGCGGATAAGTCCTTGCAGCTCTTGCTGATTCAGCGCGGGGAGCATCCTTTTCTGGGACAATGGGCCTTGCCGGGAGGGTTCGTGGGGATCAGTGAGAGCGTAGAAGAAGCTGCCCGCCGGGAGCTGTACAGCGAGACTAATATCGATAATATCTACATGGAGCAGCTGTATACCTGGGGCGATGTGGACCGTGATCCGCGGATGCGGGTAATCAGCTGCTCCTACATGGCGCTCGTGGACCGCAAGGCTCTGGACGTACAGGCAGGGGATGATGCAGCCGCAGCTGCCTGGTTCGACGTTTCGTACCACATTCTGGAGACCCGCCGCGAGGTGCTGGAGCAGGACGTCCGCCAGGAGACACTGGTGGAGATTATACTGGAGAGTGAGCAGGAGAAGCTAAGCGGGGTGGTCAAGCTTACCGAGACGATTCAAGGGCATGTCCGGCAGGTCAGCCGTGAGATCGTGCGCAGCACAGGGTTTTCTTTTGACCATCTGCTCATGGTGCAGTATGCCATCGAACGTCTGCGCGGCAAGGCGGAATATACCGATATTATCTTCAATCTCATGCCGCCGTTGTTCACCTTGTCCGAGCTGCAGCGTGTGTATGAGATTATCCTCGGCAAAGAGCTGCTCGCCGCCGCCTTCCGCCGCAAAATCGCAGAGCGGGTCATTGAGACGGATCAGAGCACCCGGGATGCCGGACACCGTCCCTCGAAGCTGTACCGGTATAACCGGGAATGGAATTTATTTTGAGAACGCCCTTCTGTCCGGAAACTCCTCCTTGGCCTTGTGATGTTCTTAATAGAACTTTCATAGGGAAAAGCAGACAATTAGTTATATTTTGACTATTTGATTTATGGCAAAGGACAGGGTGAGCCTATGATTAGCTGGAAGGATTCGTATGATATCGGAGTAGAAAAGATTGATTGTCAGCACAGACAGCTGCTGGTGAAGCTGAATGATTTTTTTGAAGCCTGCAGCAACCAGCAGGGCAAAGAAAAAATCGAAGAAACGCTGAAGTTCCTCAAGGACTATACCGTGGAGCATTTCGGCAGTGAAGAGCAGCTGATGAAGGATATCAGCTTCCCGGAGCTGTCGGAACACCAGAAGACGCACGCTGAGTTCGTGCAGACGGTGCTGGAACTGGAGGAGACGATCAAGACCAAGGGCGTATCCGTGTTATCCACAATCAAGCTGAACCGGACGCTGACAGACTGGCTGATCAATCATATTCACAAATGCGACAAGCTAATCGGTGAATGCATCGCGGCCAAGGGCAACCGGGCGGTCTAACTGAATGATCGGGAACAAGGAGATGCTGTAAGGCATTTCTTTTTTTATATTAGCTGCTTGGATATGAATCCTATTGTGTGTTGATAGTATCATAGTATTCAGTTTGTTTAAGGGGGAGGATCATCATGGATTGCCTGGGGTGCAGAATTGCGAACGGGCTTGAGCCTGACCTGAATATCGTCTATGAGAATGAATATATCACCTGTGTACTCGATATCGATCCCTTCAATGAAGGCCATACCCTGATTCTGCCGAAAAAGCACTATTGGGACGTCGATGAGATGGATGCGAAGACTGCAGATACTGTCATGGAGGCTTCACAGAAGCTCTCCGCGCTGCTCAAATATCTGTACCAGCCGGACGGGATCAGAATCATTGCCGACGGCGGTAAATTCAATGATCTGACCCACTATCATATGCATGTGCTTCCCCGGTATGAGGGGGACGGGCTACTGTGGGGAGAACCGCTGCACCCGGACGGAGCCGGGGAACGGCTGGGCGAGACGAGACGGAGAATGGTAGAAGCGTTAGTAGAGAGAGAACCTATGCTGAAAAAAGCGATGGACACACTAGAGTTTCTAAGTCAGGACGCGGCAGCGCGAATGGCTTATGATGCCCGCATGAAGGCGCTGAGCGATGAGCATTCCAGTATTGAAAGTGCTGAAGAAAAGGGTAGAGCGGAGTCAAGCAGAGAAATAGCTATCAGGCTTCTGGATCGCGGCATAGACCTGCAAACCATTTCCGAAGCCACCGGCTTATCGGTTGAAGACATTAAGGGACTGAGACAATAAGCAAAAGCGAAGGGTCTAATTCAGCTGGTTGCACACAGTTACACACTACTAACTACGTATCACTAATTTAAGCATTCCATGGACGGCAGCCGCAGGGCTGTCTTTCTTTTTTTGTCCAAGGGGAACTCAGGTTTATCACAGGTTGGCAGCACAGTTTATACCTGGTGAATACTTTGTGTTATGATTTGAAGTAGATAGGATAGAAACTTACTTTAAGGGAGTGGAATGAAGTGAAAAACATGCGGATGCTGGCCGGGGCTGCGGTCATGGTGCTGGTGCTTGGACTGGTGAATGTCTACATTGGATGGCATCTGTCCGTATTGCTCCAGGCATGGCTGCCGGGGATGAATACTGCTGCGTACTGGACTATCTTTCTTGTCATTTCCTTCTCTTACATGATTGGCCGGGTGCCGCTGCCGCAGGCGCTGAGACCGGTAGGCAGGTTGTTCAAAGTGATCGGCTCTTATTATCTGGCCTGTATGGAGTTCGCCGTGATCATGCTGCCGCTGACCGATCTGTTCTATGGTGTGCTGGCGCTCGCAGGCGCGAATCTCTCCGCATTCGTAACGGAAGCAGGGACTACACTGCTGGTATTGCTCGCAATCTTCCTGATCTGGGGATCACGCAATGCCTGGAGTACTGTGGTGCGGACCCACCGGCTTAAGGTGGACAAATCCATCGGAACCAGCGTTCCGCTGACGGTAGCTGTAGCCTCCGACCTGCATCTGGGCAACATTGTCGGCAACCGCCATCTGCGCAGAATGGTCAGGGAGATGAACGCGATGAACCCGGATATCATTCTGCTGGCCGGGGATGTGCTGGATGACAGTATTGAACCTTTTCTCCGCAATGGGATGGAGCAGCAGCTGAAGCAGCTGAAGGCACGTTATGGGGTCTACGCCGTGCTGGGGAATCACGAATACTATGGCGGATCGATTGCGCAGTATACGCAGGTTATGCGGAGTGTTGGGATTCAGGTGTTACAGGATGAAGTGGTGGAGACTTCAGGAGTTTACGTGGTCGGGCGCAAAGACAAGACGGCTGAAGCTATGGAGGCCGGTGGACGGCTCAGCGTGGAGGCTCTGCTGGAGGGTCTTGACCGCAGCAAGCCGATTCTAATGATGGATCATCAGCCGACAGGCTTCGGGATCGCTTCGCAGGCTGGAGTGGATGTGCTGCTGTCGGGACATACCCACCGGGGGCAAATTGCACCGAATCACTGGATTACCCGGCGCCTGTTCGAACTGGATTGGGGCTATCTGCTCAAAAACAAGCTGCATGTCATCGTCTCGTCCGGCTATGGAACCTGGGGACCGCCGATCCGGCTGGCCAGCCGCTCGGAGCTGATTAAGCTGGAACTTGTGCTGGATGGCAGCATGAGCTATGGTGAAGACAAGGTGTCAGCTGCGGCTAAGCCTGTTCTAATTTAACGGAACCCGTCATCCGGCTGTATCGAACCCTCTACCTTCCTTAGGAAGGATAGGGGGTTTTTGTTTGGCAACGGGGGGAGTGGATTCATTTCCTTTGACAATCCTGACGGAATCAGCTAATCTATCTATAGAAATAGTTAAGCTATTAACTAAATGGAGTTGACTACTGCCAATGGATGATTTAAAAAGTTATGTGCTTGAGCTGCCGCTTGAAAATGAGGTTTTCTTCGCCTTGGTGGGAGCGACAGCCGGCACTGTGGCCGTCTCCGAGAAATACTGGCAGGCGCAGGGGCTGAACGGGGCAAGAATCCGCGTACTGGTTGAGATTGCGAAGGATGGAGGGTCGATCCTGCCTTCGCTGCTTGCTGAGCGAATCGCGGTAACCAAAGCCAATATCAGCCTGCTGCTGACTCCGCTGGAGAAGGACGGCTATATTACGCGGGCGGCTCATGCACAGGATGGCCGTAAGACAGTTATTTCGCTGACTGAAGCAGGTAAGCGTCTGCTACTGGAACAGCTGCCGGGGAACCGGAAAGCAGTTGCGGCGGTAATGAACCGGCTGGATGAGCCAGAGCTACACCTGTTGCTGGAGCTGCTGAACAAGCTGAGCAGAGGATAGAGGGTCTGGAATGTTCCGCTTGCCGGGAGGCTGCCCGCAGACAGAGATTATATATAGCGGCTGGAATATGACGGCGGGGATGTGAAGAGATCTTATTTCAATAAGGAAAGGATGTTATCGCCTATGACGACAATAATGATTACGGGAGCCAACGGGCAATTGGGAAGTCTGATTCTGGAGAATCTGCGCAGCCGCATCCCTGTAGGGCAGATTGTTGCCGGGGTCCGTAAGGTGGAGCAAGCTGCTCTATTCCGGGAGCAGAGAATTGAAGCCCGCAAGGTGGATTACGACTTGCTGGAATCCCTGGAGGAAGCGTTCCACGGGATTTCCCGGCTGCTGCTGATTTCCAGTTCGCATACGGATGATGATGTACGTCTCGCCCAGCATAAGCGGGTGATTGATGCAGCGAAGCAAAGCGGGGTCCGGCATCTGCTTTATACGGGTTTTGCTTTTCCGCAGCAGAGTGCTGATCGGAGTAAGCCCGGCAATGTGCACACAATGACGGAGCAGGCGATTATAGAGTCCGGGCTGGAATATACCTTTTTACGCAATGCCCTTTATATTGATTTCGTAGGGGTGCTGGGGCTGAAGGAAGCGCTCTCCAGCGGAGAGCTGGTGACGGCGCCGGGCGGATGGAAGTTCAACTCGGTTGGCCGCCGGGACCTTGCTTTGGCTGCTGCTGCTGCACTTGTCGAAGAGGGCGCAGGCAACCGGATCTATGAATTGACCGCTACGCACACCTGGGATTTCGCAGATCTGGCCGAAGTTCTGACAGAGGTTGCCGGTAAGCCGGTGGTGCACCGTCAGGATGAGGGAATTCAGCACTGGATCTATGCTTTTATGAGCCAGCTGGATACGGCTTCCACCTCCGGCGACCTGGAGCAGCTTATGGGCAGACCGGTCACCCCGCTGAGGGACAGCATTCTGCCTTTTATAGTATGATGACATGATCAGGCAAGCCGGAGGGAGCGTATGTAATTTGAAAAAGATACTGGTAGCCGACGACGATGTTCATATCCGCACGCTGCTGCGGCATGTTCTTACCAGAGAAGGATATCAAGCGATAGAAGCCGGAGACGGGCTGGAAGCGGCGGCACGCATGAAGGAGCAGACAGTCGATCTGGCGGTGGTGGATGTGATGATGCCGCATATGGACGGATTGGAGCTGTGTGCATACATAAGGGAGAACTATGATATTCCCGTCATTCTGCTGACGGCCCGTCAGCAGCTCAGCGATAAGGAGCAGGGGTATCTGCACGGGACGGATGATTATGTGACCAAGCCTTTTGAACCGGAGGAGCTGATCTTTCGCATCAAGGCCTTGTTCCGCCGTTATTCCATCGCCTCAGATGATCGGATTCGCCTGAATTCGCTGGTGATCGACCGTAAGAATTACGAGATCAGTGACGGGACGGAGGTGCTGCTGCTGCCGGTGAAGGAGTTCGAGCTGCTGGCCCAGCTGGCCCAATATCCGGGACGCCTGTTCACGCGTGGTGAGCTGATTGAGCTGGTCTGGGGAGCGGACTACGAAGGGGATGAGCGCACGGTGGATGTGCATATCAAGCGCCTGCGTCAGCGGTTCAGCGAATACCAGAATGATTTTATCATCCGCACGGTCCGGGGAATTGGCTACAAAGTGGAAATGGTGAACTCATGAGGTCGCTCTATGTACGAATGAGTATTATCTTCTGCTCGGTGATTATGATCAGCAGTGTGCTGGGATTTCTGGTCTCCAACCTGTATTACCAGTCCCAAATCAAGCCGAAGAATGACGCCAAGCTGACCCGGATGGCCATAGGTTTGCAGCAATTCATCGAGGACCACCCGGATGCGGTGGAAGAGTATCTCCTGAGCACAGCTTCTTTGGGGTATAAGATGTATCTGGTCAATGCCGAAGGAGAGGAACGCTTCTACGGCCTGCCTTTCCGCAAAAATGACCTCAAGGACGAGGCGCTGCGCAAGGTGCTGGACGGGGAGATCTACCATGGGGTGGGGAATTTCCCCGGCCAGCTGTTCGTGACAGGGTTCTTCGATAACCAGCTCAGCAATTCCATTGGCGTGCCGGTCCATATTAACGGGGATACCTATGCCTTGTTCATGCGTCCGGATGCTCAGGTGCAGTTCGGGGAGCTGCGGATCTTTTTCGGCGTGCTGATCGTGGTTATTATTCTGCTGAGTCTGGGGTTTGTGCTGATCAGCGCATTGCATGTGGTGAAACCGATCACCCGGCTGACCGAGGCCACGCTCCTAATCTCCAAGGGCCGCTACGACATTAAGCTGTACACCGCACGCCGCGACGAGATCGGCCAACTGGCTTCCCACTTCATGACGATGAGCCGCGAGCTGGAACGTACGAACCGGGCAAGACAGGAGTTTGTCGCCAATGTCTCGCATGAGATTGAGTCGCCGCTAACCTCTATTCAGGGCTTCGCCCATGCGTTACAGGATGGCACCCTGCCTGAAGCCCAGCGCCAAGAGTATCTGTCAATTATCGGCGATGAGAGCCGGCGGTTATCTATGCTCAGCATGCAGCTGCTCACCTTGTCCTCGCTGGATTATGACGAGCATGCCCTGCAGAAAAGAAGCTTTGATCTGCGCGCCCAGCTGCGCCAGGTGATTCAGATTATGGAATGGCATCTTACGGAGAAGGAGCTGGCGGTGCGGCTGCATGCCGGAGACATCACGCTTACGGGCGATTCCAATCTGCTCTATCAGGTATGGATGAATCTGGTGACGAATGCGGTCAAATACACCCCGGCGGGCGGGACCCTCAGTATCGCAGCCCATGTGGAGGGCCAGCAATGTATTGTAACAGTGACCGACAACGGGGCGGGCATTCCGGCGGAGCAGCTGCCGATGATCTTCGACCGGTTCTACAAGGTGGACCAGTCGCGCTCCCGTGAGCCAGGCAGCAGCGGGCTGGGGCTGGCCATCGCCCAAAAGATCGTTCAGGCGCATAACGGAACCATCGAGGTAACCAGCACAGTAGGGGAAGGAACTACGTTCACTGTCACTCTGCCCTGCCACCCTGCCGCTATATAGGTTGAACTAATATTTAGAGTTAAAGGAAAAGTGGCGGAGGGGAATTATGGAACTGTAGGAGCGGAAGCGACCGCCTATGTATTTGAATTTCTACCGCGAAGAGCGGTTCAATTAGGAAATTCAAATTGGGCAGCGGCCGGAAGTCCAAAACTTCTCTGGAGTCACGGCATTCCCAAAACATAATACCGTTTAGTTCAATCTATATAGTGTAATTCTTTATTCATACTCCGTTCATCTTCACTCTCTAAACTGTGGATATACAGATTAGAAGGAGTGGTTATATGTTCTTGGCAATTCGGGAGATGAGGCACTCCAAAGCACGCTACAGTCTCATTATGGTGATTATGCTGCTGGTCTCGTTCCTGGTGCTGTTCGTCACCGGCCTGGCTAGAGGTCTTGCTTATGCCAATATTTCGGCGCTGAAAAATATGCCCGCCAATTACTTCGCCGTGCAGAGCGATGCGGATCATACCTTCAGGCGTTCACAGTTAACGGATACGGAGCTTGCGGCTGCCCGGTCAGTAGCCGGAGAGGCGAACGCGACTCCGCTGGGGGTACAGACCAGTACAATTACAGCTGCCGGTGCGGATGTTAAGGCGGATATTACTTTTTTTGCCGTAGATATGACGGGCATGCTAGCTCCTGAAGTAACGGAAGGCGCCGGATTCACCAATGAGGTTCAAGGCAGCGCGGTTGCAGACTCCAAGCTGGAACAGTCCGGTGTTACCATTGGCAGTACGATCCGTGATCAGGCTTCCGGCATGAGCTGGACGGTTACCGGCTTCGTGAAGGACAGCTCCTACAGCCATACTCCGGTGGTCTATATCAATCAGCTGGACTGGCAGTCGATGAAGCAAGTAACGGTTCAGGGAGGCGGCGGTTCAGGCAATGCCAATGCCCCATACAATGTTATGGCGCTGGATGTAACGGCGGCTCAAGCTGCGCAGATTGCGGATCAGCAGCAGTCCATAGAGGTAATTACACAAAAGCAGGCGATCGCCAGTGTTCCCGGTTATTCCGCCGAGCAGAATTCGCTGCTGATGATGATTGTGTTCCTGTTCGTGATTGCTGCGGTAGTTCTTGCTGTATTCTTCTATGTCATTACGATCCAGAAGACCAGCCAATTCGGTATCCTGAAGGCGATGGGGACCAAGATGTCCTATCTGGCCTGGAGTGTAGTCGGTCAAGTAATGCTGCTGTCTGTCGCCAGTCTGGTGCTGGGCATTCTGCTTACGCTGGGGATGAATATGGGCCTGCCCGATTCGATGCCGTTTGAGCTGGACGGACAGACGATGGCGATGACCAGTCTGCTGTTCATAGGGATGTCCCTGCTGGGCTCGTTAATTTCGGTAGCAAGAGTAGCTAAGGTGGATGCCTTGGAAGCGATAGGGAGGACTGGAGCATGAGTGCGAAATTAGTGATGAAGCAGGTAACCAAGACTTACGGGGATGGGGACGGGGCGATGACCGTACTGAACCATCTGGACCTTACGGTGAACGAAGGCGAATTCATAGCAGTACTGGGGCCATCCGGCTCCGGGAAAAGCACGTTTCTCTCCGCAGCCGGTGCGCTGCTTACGCCCACCAGCGGAGAGATCCTCCTCGACGGCGAACCGCTGCGTGACAAGGACAAGAGGGCACTGACGGAGCTAAGGCTGAAAAAAATCGGCTTCATGTTCCAAAGTGCGCAGCTGCTGCCGTTCCTGAAGGTAGAGGAGCAGTTGCTTTATGTAGCGAAGCTGGCTAAGCTCAGCCCGAAGGAAGCGAAGGTGCGTGCTGCCTATCTGCTGAAGCGTCTGGAGATCTGGGAGCGCCGCAATCATTATCCCGAACAGCTGTCCGGGGGCGAGAAGCAGCGGGTGGCGATTGCCCGGGCATGGATGAACAAGCCGGCCATTCTGTTCGCAGACGAGCCTACAGCCAGCCTGGATTACAGCCGTGGCCGGGAAGTGGTACGGATGATAGCCGACGAGGTGCGGAGCGAAGGCAAGGCTGCTGTAATGGTTACTCATGACGAACGGATGCTGGACTGGTGCGACCGGGTGCTGCATCTGGAGGACGGCGTGCTGGTTGAAGCTTAGGGGGAGAGATGACCCTGGCACTCTAAGCCCCACAAGCCTAGCTTATTCACCTTCGCGGTACTAATTGTATTCGTTCCCGCATACATTCGGTCTATATGCCTGCTTGCGAGCACAATGTATGCTGTTTTCCACATACATTTGCTCCATGCCTGCTTGTGCACCGAATGTAAACTGTTTTCCACATACATTCTCCATATGCCGATGGCGTAAAGTAAGTTGTGTACCACAATTTGGAGCCTAGCCAGGCAACAAAAAAGTAGGGTATCCTCGGGTTTACCACAACACCAAGAAGGAGCCCTACTCGATGACTATTGTACCCGAACATATGCTAAATAATCTATTTGAAAAACTTGTTAAAGACTTCATGAAAGAGAATATGGAATCGCTCCTGCGTGCCGAAATCCAAGGGTTTATGGCGAGTGAAGAAGCCGGTGCCAGCAATAGCCGTAACGGATACTATACACGGGATCTGCACACGAGATACGGCCATATTGAGGATCTTCAGGTTCCCCGGGACCGCCAGGGTCTCTTTCAAACTCAGATGTTTGAACCGTACCAGCGGCGGGAGGGCTGGCTGGAGGAGGCGGTGATCCAGATGTATAAATCCGGCATGGGTACCCGGGACGTGGCCCGATTTATTGAAAGCATGTTCGGCAGCCATTACTCGCCCACCACCATCAGTAACATCACCGCTACGGTGCTGGAGGACATTCACCAGTGGCAGAAACGTCCGCTGAGCAAGCGCTACTCTGTGATTTACCTGGATGGGCTGTACGTGAAGCTGAAACGGGGCACGGTCCGGGGTGAAGTCGTCTATTTTGCCATGGGAATCGACGAAGAAGGTCAGCGTCAAATCCTGGGGTTCTACGTGGGGGGTCAAGAGAGCTCGAATGGCTGGCGGGAGGTGCTCAAAGATCTGTACGCACGCGGGGCCCAGGAAGTGCTGCTGGGTGTATTTGATGGACTGCCGGGGCTAGATGCGGCCTTTAAAGAAACCTACCCGCAGGCGGATGTGCAGCATTGTGTGGTGCACAAAGTACGAGCCACGTTACCCAAAATCCGGGTGGAGCACAAAACCGATGTAATTAAAGCCCTGAAGACCGTGTATGATGCACCGGATGAGGTCGTGGCCCGGGCGAACTTTGACACGGTGAAAGCGAAGTGGAATGCGTTATACCCGAAGGAAATGCGGTCTTGGGAGGAGCAGCTTTCTACGTTACTGACGTTCTACAAGTACCCGGAACCGATGCGTAAAGCGATTTACACGTCCAATCCCATTGAGCGAATGAACAAGGAAATCCGCAAACGTCTGAAGCCGATGAACAGTCTGACCAACATGGATGCGGCAGAAAAAATCGTGTATCTGGAGATGTTAGGCTACAACGAAAGGTTTGGGCAGCGAGTGACCCCTGGCTTTGGGGTGGACACGGTGAAAAAGAAGCTCAGCCAGCTCTATGAAGCCCGCTACCCTTCGTTGCCGACAGCCGAAGAAGAGTAACTAAGGAATCCAGTTTCTGGGGGGCGGGGTTCCCCCTCCCCCCAGAAACACTACACCCCCAACCCGTAACCCCGGGGAGGTACTTCTACTCATTTACACAAACTGCTTGACGCTACCCATATGCCTGCTTGTGCACCGAATGTATGCTGTTTTTCACATACATTTGCTCCATATGCCTGCTTGTGCACCGAATGTATGCTGTTTTCCGCATACATTCGGTCTATATGCCTGCTTGCGAGCATAATGTATGCTGTTTTCCACATATATTCGTCCTTGTGGCTTCGCAGTTGAACAAAAACCTGAACCTTGGTCATACCCCTGTCAAGTAGACAGATGAAAAAAGCTAAGCAGCCAGCGCGTGTCGATACTCAATCGGCGCGCGCTGTTTCAGTTTCGCCTGAAAACGTTGGTAATTGTAAAAGTAGATATACTCCTCAACGGCTTGATGAATCTCTGCTTCTGACTTACACTGGTGAAGGTACAACTTTTCTGTCTTCAGATGCGAAAAGAAGGATTCGATGCAGGCGTTATCCAGGCAGGTTGCTTTGCGAGAGTGGCTGCCCTTGACGCTGAATGCCTCTAATCGTGTGTTGTACGCCTGAGACGTGTACTGAAAGCCTTGGTCCGAATGGAGCACGGCCTCAGACACGTCTCTTTTCCGTGTCCACTGTTCAACCGTATCCAAGACGAGGTTTACGTCGTTTCGCTCCGAGATCTGCCAAGCTACAATTTCATTGTTGAAGAGGTCCTGAATCGCAGACAGATAATAAAAACGGGTGCCGTCTGAGATATACGTAATGTCCGTTACTAGCTTCTGCTGAGGTGCTGTCGCATGAAACTTACGCTTTAATCGGTTCGGGTAGACCACGGAAGGAGTAGAGCCCGCACGACGCCTTTTCTTGCGAATGACAGACTGGATCGATAGCTCTTTCATGAGCCGCCATACCTTCTTGTGGTTGACGAGGTAGCCTGCCTCCCGCAGGGCTGCCTGCATTCGAGGGTACCCGAAATAGGGATGAACCAGGTGAATCGCCACCATATGCTCTTTCATGGCGTGCTCTTGCTCATGGGCATCCATTCGTCGAACCTCTGCACCTCGCCACTTGTAGTAATTTGCCCGCGATACCTCTGCAATGGCTAATAGGCGGGTGATGCCATGTTGGTCACGTAGTTCTTCAATTACGGCGTATTTGTCATGCAGTCCAAGCTTCCCTCCCTTTACAGATTTGGATACCGCTTTTTTAAGTAGTCCACCTGTGCCTTTAAGTAATCTCGTTCTTCTTCTATACTGGCAAATGTAGAACGTGGACGTCCTTTTAAAGGGCTTGTTGCCCCTTTTGGTGTATGGAGTGGCTCCCCATTCCGATATTTCTTTACCCATACTTTAAGCTGGGTACAGTTCACAATCCCCAACCTGTCGGAGACGACCTTATAGCTCTCCCCTCCTGTAAAATAGGCTTGAATAGCCTCTTTCTTGAATGCCTCCGTGTACGATTGAAACACTTGTCCCTTTTTGGCCATACCAAAATCCCCTCCCAGTTCACTCATTTCCTCATGTTAACACATGAGGTTTTTTCGAGTGTCTACTTAAAGGGGATAATACCACCTCGTTTTCTGAGGTTCAGGTTTTTGTTATTCAAGCTTCAGGCCTACACGCCCGAATAGGCCATGAAGCCGCCATCTACCGGCACGGTGATGCCGGTAATGAAGCCTGACATTTGTTCGTCTGCCAGCCAGAGCAAGGTGCCGAGCAGATCCTCCGGTGTGCCGAAGCGGCGCATCGGGGTCTGGGAGATGATTTTGAGCGAACGTTCGGTCAGTTCACCGTTCGGGTCCTTCAGCAGCTGTTCATTCTGTGCGGTGACGAAGAAGCCGGGGGCGATGGCATTTACCCGTATGCCGGATTCAGCAAGATGCACCGCAAGCCACTGGGTGAAGTTGTTGATGCCTGCCTTGGCCGCGCTGTAAGCCGGTACCTTGGTAAGTGGCGATGCGGCGCTCATGGAGGAGATGTTGATCACCGCTGATCCGGGGCGTCCGAGCATCTGCTTGGCGAAGATTTGAGTTGGAATTAATGTTCCGGTCAGATTGAGGTCAAGGACCGTGCGGAAGCCGCTCACGGAGAGATCGAAGAAGGAGACGACATCGGGATTCTCCAGGTCTCCCGGTTCTAAGGTCTCCTTGGTGGTAATCGCCGAAGGCTGATTGCCACCGGCCCCATTGATTAACAAGTCGCACGGACCCCACTGCTTGGAGATCTCATCCGCTGCCTGCCGGACACTCCCGGCATCCATAACATCGCAGGCCAGGGCCAGGGATTGGCCGCCGCCGGAAGTGATCTGTGCAGCCAGAGCCGCCCCCTTCGCCTCCGTACGGTTCAGGATAGCTACCTTCATGCCTTGACGGGCCAGCTCCAGCGCCATAGCGCTGCAGAGGGCTCCGGCTCCTCCGGTAATTACAGCGGTCTTGCCTGCCAGTGCAGGCTGTAATGCCAACTCGGACATAGTGATCCAACCCTTCTTGGTGAAAGTATGATCTTGCGTCAGGTTATATCAGTCTGCGGATCTTTGCTTATAATATTGCGGATATTTCTCGATCAGCATCTCCTGGTCGGCAATCGTCAGGGCCATATGCTCCTGCATAATCTGATCCCCATGCTGAATATTATGCTGCTCAATGGCTTTATATAGACCATAATGCTGCCGGTACAGATGCTCCCAGTTGTGATCCGCCGTGAGCTTGAGCATCCGGCTGCGGTTCAGGTGAACCTTGATCTGCTGGATGACCTCCCAAGTATTCTTTTTATTGCAGCCCATGAAAATCACATGATGGAACTCTTCATCCAGCATGAACATTTCTTTATAGTCCTGATCCTCGATGCAGAGCTTCTGCTTGTCCAGATTAGCCTTCAGATCGATAAGATTCCTGGCCTGGAAGGTGCTGCACGCTTCGCGGATGACCGCCCGCTCCAGATGCTCGCGCATGAAGCGGGCTTCTTCCACGAGCTCGGAATCAATCAGGGAGACCACCGTTCCCCGCTGGGGGTATACGGCAAGCAGGCCCTCCTGGGCCAGACGGACAAAGGCTTCCCGGACCGGAGTGCGGCTGACGTTGAACTTCAGCGAAATCTCCTTCTCCGAAATCCCGGTTCCGGGCGGCAGCTCCAGCAGCAGAATCTGATTCTTCAGTGAACGGTACACGATGTCCCTTGTGGAGAGTGCTTGTGTACCGATAGTGTATTCCATCGTGTAACCCTCCTGTTATCGATTAATGTAAGCACTACCATACTACCATACAAGTATGGTAGTATGGTAGTGCGAATGGGCATAAGCTCCTGCTGTCCGCTTAAGGACGGTATCCGTGGCCCACCAATATCACAGACGAGAGGCTGGAGAACAATATGAGTACCTCATCTTTTATTCATGACGACTGGCTGCTGTTAAGTCCAAGTGCACAGAGATTGTATCACGATTATGCCGCCGCAATGCCGATTTACGATTTCCACAGTCATCTGAATCCGCAGGAGATCAGCAGTAACCGCAGGTTCCGCAATATCACTGATCTGGCCTTATCCGGGGATCATTACAAGTGGCGGGCGCTCCGCTGGCTGGGCGTTGACGAACAGCTAATTACCGGGAATGCGCCGGACAAGGACAAATTCATGGTCTGGGCGCGATCCCTGCCTGAGATGGTGGGCAATCCGCTCTACCACTGGACCCACCTGGAGTTGAAGCGCTACTTCGGGATCGACGAGCTGCTCTCCGGGGAGACTGCGGACAGTGTGTGGGAACGCTGCAATGAGCAGCTTCAGGGAGATGAACTGACTACGCAGGGAATTCTCAAAAAGCTCAATGTCAATGTAGTCTGCACAACCGATGATCCTATTGATTCACTGGAGCATCACATCCAGATTAAGAAGGATCATGCGCTTGAGACGGTGGTTGCTCCGACCTTCAGACCGGACCGGGTGCTGAATATCCGTGATGAAGGGTTCACCGGATACGTGAGCCTGCTTGGTGAGGCGAGCGGTCTTGAAATCCACGATTACTCCGGGTTCCTCGAGGCTGTGACAGCGCGGATTGATTATTTCCATCAGCATGGCTGCCGGCTGTCGGATCAGGCCTTCGGCGAGCTGCCGCATGCCCAGTCTACAGAGCATGAAGCGGCCTACATCTTTGCCCGGGCCTTCAAAGGGGAGGAGATCAGCCCGCAGGAGGAACAGAAATTCCAGAGCCATACGCTGATCAAATTAGGCCGGCTCTATCATGAGCGGGGCTGGAGCATGCAGCTGCATATCGGAGCGCTGCGCAACAACAACGCACGGATGTTTAGTAGAATCGGCAAGGACAGCGGCTTCGATTCAATTCTGGATTTCAATATGGCCCGCAGTCTCAACGCGCTGCTGAATGAGCTGGATGCCAGCGGACAGCTGCCGAAGACTATCGTCTACACACTGAACCCTTCGCAATATGAGATGATCGCCACCACGATCGGCAACTTCCAGGGGGACGGCATCAAGGGCAAGGTGCAGATGGGCTCCGGCTGGTGGTTCCATGATCAGAAGGAGGGCATGCTGCAGCAGTTGAAGGCGCTCTCCAGCATCGGGCTGATCAGTCCTTTTGTCGGCATGCTGACCGACTCCAGAAGCTTCCTGTCCTTCACGCGTCATGAATACTTCCGGCGCATTCTCTGTAACCTGTTCGGCACGTGGATGGAAGAGGGGGACCTGCCGCGAGATTATGCCTTGATCGGCCGGACAATTGAGAATATATGCTACAACAATGCGGATGCGTATTTCGGGATCAAGTAGAGCGCAGGAGCGCGGCATACCATCCATCGATTGACACAGCGTTAAAAAATCAGCAGGTCTCTTAGAGAGGCGTGCTGATTTTTTAATTGCTAAGGAATTATGTCTTTCAAGGCACAACAGCAGCATGAAAATGAGCAGCGTGCCTAAAAACACAACGTCGTCTGTCCATTTGATTAACATATTTTTACATAAAGCGAACGCAATTGGACTCGGAGCGCCGCGTAGGCCGAATGTAATCGAAAAACCGATTACAATTGGACTGTGGGCTCCACGTAAGCCGAATGTAATCGAAAAACCGATTACAATTGGACTGGCAGCGCCGCGTAGGCCGAATGTAATCGAAAAACCGATTACAATTGGACTCTGGGCGCCGTGTAGGCCGAATGTAATCGAAAAACCGATTACAATTGGACTCTGGGCTCCGCGTAAGCCAAATGTAATCGAAAAACCGATCACAATTGGATTGGGAGCGCCGCGTAGGCCGAATGTAATCGAAAAACCGATTACAATTGGACTCGGAGCGCCGCGTAGGCCGAATGTAATCGAAAAACCGATTACGATTGGACTCGGAGCGCCGCGTAGGCCGAATGTAATCGAAAAACCGATCACAATTGGCCGCTACTGCGGAATACGGACCAAATGTATGTGAAAAACAGCATACATTGTGTTCGCGCGAAGGTAAGCTTATTCACTCGCAGGATGACTACTTTCTGATACTTCCGGTGCATTCTACCGCGTACTGCTCCGGTAAGCAGACGGGGATACGCCGGTGGACTTCTTGAACACCTTGGAGAAGTGGGCCAGCTCCATGCCGACCTGCTCGGCGATACTGGAGATGCTGAAATCGGTGTAGGAGAGCTGCCTCTTCGCGAGCTCCATCCGTTTCAGCTGGACGTACTGCATCGGCGGAACGCCGATGAATTTCTTGAAGTAGGGAATGAAATAGTTCGGGTGCAGATGGACCCGCTCTGCCAGCTCCTCGACCGTCAGCGGCCGCATTAACCGTTGATCGATGTAGCCCAGCACATTCGCCAGCTTGCCCTGGTCGCTCGTATGCGTCAGATCGTCAAGGAAATTGCTGTAGCCTCCCGATTCCAGACAGAGGGACAGCAGCGTAAGCAGCGCGGCCTGCGTCCGAAGGGTAGCGAGGAAGCCGGTATCCTGGAACCATTCAATCATCTCCGCGAACATCGTCCGGGTGGCCTCCGGATCAGGCACATCACAGATATACAGCTTATTCGCCGAATGAAACAGCGGCCATTCCCCAATCTGCGCATCGAAGTGGCAATAGTAGCGTGTATAAGGATCATCACGTGAAGTATCCGTGGTCTGGGTAGAGCCTGCGGGCATAATCATCAGCTGTCCGGGTCTCGGATAGTACGCCACTCCGTTGATAATCACCTTGCCTTCGCCGGAATCAATATAATACAGCCGGTTGAAGGCAGGGGTCTCATTCGTCCGGTTCCATCCCGGATATCTGCTGGTTAATTGGGCATGGGTAACGGTAACCGTCAGGTTGTGCAGCAGGCGTCCGGTCAAATTACCATTGCCTTTCGCAGTCATATTCATATCAGGGCTCCTTCAAATAAGGCTATAAAGCTATTATAACGCTTCCATTTATCCAATACATCTTATTATTATACAAATATACCTTAATTACAGTCATGGCCTCCACCGGCAAATAGGGTTATCCTCATAACATAAACTGTTTCAGGAAGGGAATGGGAGATGGATAAGGTACGTTATGGAATTATTGGCGTAGGGGGTATGGGGCGGACCCATGCACAGAGTCTGCTGAGTGATATTAAGGGGGCCGAGCTAACGGCCGTATGCGACATCAGCCCTGAGCGGCTGGAATGGGCAGAGGAGCATTTGCCGGATCATGTACAGCGCTTTCTGTCGCCGGAGGAGCTGTTCAAGTCCGGGATCATTGATGCGGTGATGATTGCCACCCCGCATTATGATCATCCGCCGCTGGCGATTGAAGCGCTGGGCTACGGGCTGCATGTTCTGATCGAGAAGCCTGCCGGTGTCTATACGAAGGCAGTACAGGAGATGAATGACGCCGCAGCGAAGTCTGACCGCAAATTCGGCATTATGTATAACCAGCGGACGAATCCGCTCTATCAGAAGCTGAGAGAATTGATTCAGTCCGGGGAGCTGGGAGAGATCCGGCGCACGAACTGGATTATCACCAATTGGTACCGCTCTCAGAGCTACTACGATTCCGGCGGCTGGCGGGCGACCTGGGGCGGGGAAGGCGGCGGAGTGCTGCTGAACCAGGACCCGCACCAGCTTGATCTCTGGCAGTGGACTACCGGAATGATGCCTAAGCGGGTACGCGCTTTTTGCCAGTTCGGGAAGTACCGGAATATTGAGGTTGAGGATGATGTGACCGCTTATGTGGAGTATGAGAATGGCGCAACCGGGCTGTTCATCACGACTACAGGGGAAGCGCCGGGGACGAACCGGTTCGAGATTACAGGAGACAACGGTAAAATCGTCGTCGAAGACGGCACGCTGACCTTCTTCCGCCTTCGCACCCCGGAGCCGAAGTTTAATGCGGAATATACCGGAGGGTTCGGAGCACCGGAGTGCTGGAAATGCGAGATTCCGGTGGAAGCCGGAAATGGAGAACAGCATAAGGGGATTCTGCGCAACTTCACCAATGCCATTCTGCAGGATGAGCCGCTGCTGGCTCCGGGGGAAGAGGGCATTCACGGTCTGACCCTGTCCAATGCCATGTATCTGTCCGCATGGACCGACAACTGGGTGGACCTGCCGATCGACAGCGAGCTGTTCTATGAGAAGCTGATGGAGCAGGTGGAGAATTCGACTTTTCAGAAAGCGCCGGTCAGCCAGAAAGCCCTGGATGTATCGGGCACCCACTAGACGAACCTTACTCTCTTACGCAACTCAAACTTATCTAGGAGTGGATGAATACAATGAACCGTTCAACGATTGCCGCCCAAATGTATACCCTGCGTGAATATACCCGGACGCCGGAGGACTTGAGAGAGAGCCTGCGGAAGGTGAGCAGCATGGGGTACCAGGCTGTGCAAATCTCCGGGATCGGTCCCATGGACCCTAAGCTGGTGAAGGAATATGCGGATGAATTTAATCTGAAAATATGTGCGACACACGTTCCCTGGGACCGGCTGGTGAATGATCTGGATGCGCTCGCTGCCGAGCATAAGCTGTGGGACTGCAAATACATCGGCCTTGGCTCGCTGCCTGCGGAATATCAGACTAGCCAGGAGGGCTACCGCACCTTCGCCAAGCTGGCTTCCGGCATTGCACGGACACTTAAGGAAGAGTATGGCCTGCAATTCGTTTATCATAATCATGATTTTGAATTTGAACGTTTTGACGGTCTGACGGGTATGGATGTGCTGCTGCAGGACAGTGATCCGGAGGTCTTCGGGTTCGAGCTGGATCTGTACTGGGTTCAGGCGGGGGGCGGAGATCCTGTAGAGTGGATTCACAAGGTGGAAGGCAGAATGCAGGCTGTGCATTTCAAGGATATGACTATTCTGAACCGTAAGGCTGTGTTTGCCGAGATCGGCGAAGGCAATATGAACTATGGAGCGATTATTGATGCCTGCCGCAAGACGGGGGTGGAATGGCATATCGTGGAGCAGGATGTGTGCCAGCGTGATCCGTTCGAGAGCCTGGAGATCAGCCTCCGGTATCTGCATTCCAGATTGGAGGTGCAAGCATGAGCCGCAAGGATGGAATGATGTATGCTCCGGTACATGAGGCGAAGCCTGTGGTGGGGCCGGGTGAATTCGTAATCGCTGCGCTGGCACTGGATCATGGACATATTTACGGGATGTGCAACGGGCTGGTGGAGGCGGGAGCCGAGCTGAAGTGGGTATACGATCCTGACCCCGAGAAGGTAAAAGCATTCCTGAACAAGTATCCCGGCGTCAGAGCCGCGCGTTCTGCTGAAGAGATTCTTGAAGATCCTGAGGTCCAGCTCGTTGCAGCGGCGGCCGTTCCTTCGGAGCGCGGTCCGCTCGGTCTGCGGGTGATGGCACATGGGAAGGATTATTTCACGGACAAATCTCCGTTCACTTCTCTGGACCAGCTCGCGGCAGCACGCCTTCAGGTGGAGCAGACGGGGCGGAAATACATGACATACTACAGTGAGAGACTGCATGTAGAGAGCGCTGTCTATGCCGGTCAGCTGGTGCAGCAGGGGGCGATTGGCCGTGTGCTTCAGGTCATGGGACTGGGTCCGCACCGGTTAAATGCACCCAGCCGGCCGGAATGGTTCTTCCAGCGTGACAAATACGGCGGCATTCTCTGTGACATCGGCAGTCACCAGATTGAACAGTTCCTCTTCTATGCAGGCTGCCGCGATGCCAAGGTACTGCATAGTAAGGTCGCCAACTATAACAATCCTGCATACCCGGAGCTGGAGGATTACGGGGATGCTACGCTGGTTGGGGACAACGGGGCTACGCAGTATTTTCGCGTGGACTGGTTCACACCGTCAGGACTCGGAACCTGGGGCGACGGACGGACGATTATTCTCGGCACGGAAGGCTATATCGAACTGCGCAAATACAGCGATATCGGCCGCTCCAGCACACCGGACCATGTCTACTGGGTGGACGGTGAGGGAGAGCATTATGAGCATGTGGCCGGGAAGATCGGCTTCCCGTTCTTCGGTGAGCTGATTCTGGACTGCCTGGAACGGACGGAGAAGGCGATGACCCAGGAGCATGCATTCAAGGCGGCTGAGCTGTGTCTGGAGGCGCAGCGGCAAGCGGTGAATCTGACACCCGATACGCTCAAATAGTTGCAGGACAGCTATCAGAAGATCGGAAGGTGGATAAGATGAATATCAACGGAGCAGCGATTATCGGCTGCGGGGCGATTGCCCCGCTGCATGCCAGAGCTATTGCTTCGATCGAGAATGTGCGGCTGGTAGCCGTGGTGGACAGTGACCCTGTTCAGGCGGCGCAGTCCGCTCAGGATTACGAATGTGAAGGCCTGACGGATTACAGGGAGCTGCTGGAGCGTGCAGATATCGGCATCGTCCATCTCTGCACGCCGCATCATCTGCACGCCGGAATGGCAGTGGAACTGCTGAAGGCAGGCAAGCATGTGTTAACCGAGAAGCCCATGGCGCTGGATGTGCCTTCGGCCCGCTTGATGCAGGAGGCGGCGGAGCAGGCTCCGGGACAGCTGGGTGTAGTATTCCAGAACCGCTATAATGAACCTTCGGTGCGCATCAGGGAGGTGATCGATTCCGGCAGCCTGGGTAACCTCCTCTGCATGAAGGGCTTGGTAACATGGACCCGGACTGAGGAGTACTACACGAACAGTCCATGGAGAGGCCACTGGGCTACGGAAGGCGGAGGGGTATTGATCAATCAGGCTATCCATACCCTGGATCTGCTGCAATGGTTCGGCGGTGACATCGCTTCCGTGAAAGGCAGTGTAAGCACCGATGTGCTGAACAATGTTATTGAGGTCGAGGACAGTGCACATGCGTGTATCGACTTCAAAAACAAGGCGCGCGGGCTCTTCTACGGAACCAATGCATATCAGGCCAATTCACCGGTGGAGCTGGAGCTGGTCTTCGAGCAAGGGACCCTGCAGCAGCGCCGGGACAGCCTGTATCTGTGGAAGGATGGTCAGGAGACGCTGCTCTGTGAGCCGCAGAGCATCAGCAGCGGCGGGAAATCCTACTGGGGCACCGGGCATTCACGGTTAATTCATGACTTCTACGCCCACATCCGTGAAGGCCGCAGGTTCTGGATTGACGGTGCTGAGGGCATCAAAGCGCTCACGCTGATTGCAGAGATCTACAAGTCCTCGGGGAGCCGGAATCTGGTCCCTCAGGTCTAGCGTACATCATCCGGCTGATGCCGGAATAGGCTGTCTCTTATGCAGAGCTCTGCTTAAGGGATGGCCTCATTTGTGTTATCCGTTACAGCTTAATAGCAAGCCAGCAGGCTTCAATGGTCTGCTGAATCTGCTGCTCATTCAGCGGATATTTTCCGTCCAAGTAGCCTTTGATGACAGCAATTAATATCCCGTAGATCAGCTGATAGCACAGACAAACATTCATTTCCCGGATGATTCCCTGCCGCTGTCCTTCTTCAATGATGGAGAATATCTCTAAGGTTGAGGGAGCCGGCGTGTTCCGCAAGTCCTCGGAAATATAGGGCGAGGAGCAATAGTTCTCTGTGAAATCAACCTCTTTGGGGTATTGAAGCGAATAGTTAGCCGTATTCTTCAGAAGGCTCTTCACACGCTCATAGATGGTTAAGCCGGGGTCATAGCCGTTCATGACGAACTCATTTTTATGTATGCGGACTTTATGGTACAACTCATTGACCAGCTGCTCCTTGTTCTCGAAATAATGGTAGAATGTGCTGGAGCCTACATTGGCCCTCTTGAATATTTTGGCGAAAGTAACAGATTGTAAGCCTTCTTCAGTAATTAAATCAAGGGTTGCCTGAAGAATATCATCTCGTTTACCCATCATTACACCTCACTAGCGGAAAAATCATTCTATAAAATAGTACATCCCCTGCAAGGAAATGTCAATTATCAGAATGTCTATTCCGCTGCAAAGTGGAAAAAAGATAGAATTTGTGGTGAAATAGACAATAAAAGAACTATATTTTTGTCTAAATTAGGAAAAATGGAATTTTCGTTCTGAATTTATTTGAAGTTTGATTTTCTTCCTTTTAGAATATCAATAGAATAAATATTCTATTTCTTAAGCATATAAATGGATTGCTAATACAAGCAATCCAATTGACTTTTAGACCATTAGGCTTTATCTTAGTACAGGGTTTACCTAGAGTCAGCAGAAGAGAGACAGGGAGTGGGAGTATGGCTATGGAACAGGCAATGTTTGCCGGAGGCTGCTTCTGGTGCATGGTTACGCCGTTCGAAGAGCTTCCCGGAATTCACGGGATTGTATCGGGATACGCCGGAGGAACGGTAGAGAACCCTACTTATGAGCAGGTGAAGACCGGTACAACCGGTCACTACGAGGTGGTTCAGATCACTTATGACCCTGAATTATTCCCTTACGAGCAGCTGCTTGCGCTATTCTGGCCGCAGATTGACCCGACGGATGACGGCGGACAGTTTCAGGACCGGGGTACGCAGTACCGCACGGCGGTATTCTATTATACGGAAGAGCAGCGGCTGGCTGCACTGGCTTCCCGGGAGCAGGTGGCGGTCAGCGGCAGATTCGAGCTTCCGGTGGTGACGGAGATTCTGCCTGCGCCGGTATTCTATCCGGCAGAAGACTATCATCAGGACTATCATAAGAAGAATCCGAAGCATTATAAAGAGGACCGTGAGCAATCCGGACGGGATACCTTTATTTCGCAGCACTGGGAATAGTGAATACGAGATGGAAGCCTACAAAAGCCTTTAATGACCAGGCGTCTGGGAATTAAGGGCTTTTTGCTATTTTTGCAGCACCGTGCGGGTTAAGCTATAGATAATTATGCCTAAAACCAAAATATGGGAACCTGAATCCGAAATTCCGTGCCTACTCAATTGCCGATTGTGCAACTATAATCATATTTGTAAACGGATACAAGCATTGGTAATTCTGGTTCTGATGCAGGCGGGAATAGGGGGGAGGTAGCAGGGTACGGGTACAGAGGATAGAATAAGCGGCTTGGCGAAATACAGAATGCTCTACAGCTCCTGCAGTTGAAGGGAAGTACTGCAATGCCAATATAATTCAGGAGGAATCTAAGAATGTCCAAAAAATGGTTAATGACGATGCTTGCGTTCGTGCTTCTGCTCTCTTGCCTGCCTTTGTTCAATTCCAAAGCAGCCGCAGCTGATTATACCCAAGGTGTAGATCTGTCGGGAACCTCAGCTACCATCTGGTTCAAATCTACAGTCAGTACCAGCTGGACCGATGTGCATTACAAGGTGAACTCGGGAACCCAGCTAAACTACCGAATGACTTATAACAACAGTAAATCGCGTTATGAGCAGGTGGTTACAGGCGTCGCCAGCGGCACAGCACTCTCGTACTTCTTCACCTACAACAATGGGACTCCGGCTTATGATACCGGCTGGTTCAACTACACTGCGGGAACCGCGCCCACTGCAGCGCCGACTACTCCGCCTTCCGGGTCTTCCGGTTCCATCTATTCTATCGCTGCCTCTTCTATTCCGACACCGCCGGGAGGCTCCGTGTCTGTCAAAGTCATGAACGGAACGGGAGGCGCTTACCCTGATAACCAGGTCTATTGGGGCGTCATCGGTATCAATCCGGCTAACGGAAAATGGAGTTATCTGGATCTTAGCGGCAATCTCATTCCGATCTCGAATGCGCTGAATAATGCTTCCGGCCATCTGACCAAGAACGGGGTCAACTATGCCAATATTTATCATACGGTTAGCCAGACCAGCTGGGTGACGCTGCCCAAAATCACCTCCGGCCGCATGTTCCTAAGTGTTGGCACGCCGTTGTATATTAAGACCTATGATGACGGCTTTGCCGGACCGGATATTGATAATCCGACCGATCCTAACCGTAATCTCTATTTCGACTTCGTTGAATTCACGGTGGATGCTACAGGCTACCATGGCAATACGACCCGTGTCGATGCATTCGGCTTCCCGGTCCAGCACCGGCTGGTAGGCTTGTCCGGCGGCTATGACAAGACGGTAGGCGAGCTGGAATCAGAGACGCGCGCTGGAATCTTCAGCAAATACCAGAATGAAGTGCCGTCCGCCTTCAAATCGCTGGGTACCGATCAGGCGCCTTACCGGATCATCGCTCCTGTCCATGGTTCGTTCAAAGCCGGCGGGGCCAACGGCAATTATTTCGCAGGCTATGTCAGCTATAGCACCCAGGATATTCTCCGTAACGATGGCTCGCTTATCGATGCTGCCACCGGCGCTGCGATTAACCGCCATGTCTACACCACTAGTAACTGGAACAATGTAGCTAACTATTACAATGCGGCTCCCGCCAACTTTTATGCAAAATTCTGGCATGACCACAGCATCAGCGGGCTGGCTTACGGCTTCCCGTATGACGATGTCAACGGCCAGGCGTCTTACCTGGAAGTCGGTGACCCCAAAGGCCTGATTATCCGCGTGGGCTGGTAAGCACGTAAGCCACAGGTAAAGGAAAACTACGATTTTACAATAGAGGCGCCCCGTAAGCCAGATAATGGCTGAATGGGTGCCTTCTTGTGTGTGCAGTGATTATCGGCGCGGAGAAGCCTGTGGAAAATAAACAGGAAGCAAGGTATGATGGATAGCAATTACACACGAAGGGAGCATCCGGAAGAGATGAAGGACAGCTTGAAGCACATCTTATTTGATCTGGACGGCACACTAACCGATCCCAAGGAAGGTATTACCAAAAGCGTGGAGTATGCGCTCAACCAATTCAGCATTGAGGTGGAGCATCCTGACTTGCTGATTCCGTACATAGGTCCGCCGCTATATGATTCTTTTATCGAAATTCAGGGCTTTACGGCGGAGGCAGCGGCACAGGCTGTAGAGTTCTACCGGGAGCGTTACCGGACGTTGGGGATGTTCGAGAACCATGTGATTCCAGGCATTCCAGACCTGCTGGAGAGCTTGAGGAGTAAGGGATTCGAGCTGTATGTGGCGACCTCCAAGCCTATTGTGTTCGCTGAGCAGATCCTCCGGCATTACGAACTGGACGGGTTCTTCAAGTATGCGGCCGGCAGCAACCTGGATGGCACAAGATCGAAGAAGCGCGAGGTCATTCAGCATGTGCTGGAGGAGAATAATCTTCTTGCTTCGCATTCGCTGATGATCGGGGACCGGGAGCATGACATCATCGGGGCCAAAGCCTGCGGTGTAGCCTCTGTGGGCGTGTTATTCGGCTATGGTTCAGAGGAGGAGTTATCGGCGGCCGGTGCGGATTATATTGCGCATACGGTGGAAGAAGTAGAGGATATTATTCAGCGGTTGCAGCGGAATGAGCTCGGTGGGTAAGGCCCACGGGCTGAGGGATTAAGGGAGTTAAAGTTAAAGGAATTAAGCGGTCAAGCGGGAAGCGGATTTTAAGTTTTTTTCTGCGAAGTATTGACTTCTGGCGAAGACCGTGCGTATTATGTAACCAGCAACACCATAACCAAGGCAATGACCAGAGACAGGATATCCCGTGAGGACTGACCAGAGAGAGAAGTGCAAGGTGAGAGCTTCTTACAGAGACCAGCCGGATGTTACCCCTCTATAGCCGTGACACTGAACCCTCCTGCTGTTAGCGAGGCTGTAAATGTCACCGCCCCATCCCCGTTAACGGATGCCATGAGGATTGTACTGATCACGTTTCCGCCGAACAGCCGGGGGTGAAGTGACGTATAGTCGAATTAGGGTGGAACCACGAGCTTAGACGCACTCGTCCCTTTCCGGGATGAGATGCGTTTTTTTGTGTTCACATATACGATTATACACTGAAGAAATGGAGGCCATAATCATGGAGATTCAAGTGCAGCTGCCGGATGGAGCAAATAGGAGGTATTCGCGTAACACCACAATTGCGCAGATTGCGGAGTCGATTAGCGTAAGTCTAAGGAAGAATGCAGTAGCTGGCAAAATCGATGGCAGACTCGTTGACCTTGATTGTCCGGTTGAAGGGGACAGCCTCGTGGAGATCGTGTCAGCGGACAGCAGCGACGGGCTGATGATTCACAGACACAGCACAGCCCATGTGATGGCCCAGGCGATCAAACGGATCTATGGAGAACGGAACGTGAAGCTGGGCATTGGTCCAGTGATCGAGGACGGCTTCTATTACGATATAGATATTGAACAACCCCTGTCCAGCGAGGATCTTGCTGCGATTGAGCGGGAGATGGGGAAGATCATCAAGGAGAACCTGCCGATCCGGCGCCGGGTGGTCAGCCGGGCGGAAGCGGTGCAGTACTTTGAACAGTCGGAAGAGCCGCTGAAGCTGGAACTGATCCGGGATCTGCCGGAGGACGCGGTCATCAGCCTGTATGAGCAAGGCGAATTCACGGACCTGTGCCGGGGGCCGCATCTGCCCTCCACTGGCCGGATTAAGGCGTTCAAGCTGCTAAGTGTAGCAGGTGCCTACTGGCGCGGAGATGCTGACAATCAGGTGCTCCAACGGATATATGGCACAGCCTTCCTGAGCGCTGCGGCACTTGAAGAGCATCTGCATCTGCTGGAGGAAGCGAAGAAACGGGATCACCGCAAGCTGGGCAAGGAGCTGGGCTTGTTCATGTTCTCCGAGGAAGCGCCGGGCATGCCGTTCTACCTGGCCAAAGGGATGCTGATACGCACAGCGCTGGAGGATTTCTCCCGCAGGCTGCAGCGCGCGGACGGGTATGAGGAGGTCCGCTCGCCGCTGATGATGAACTGCCGTCTGTGGGAGCAATCCGGACACTGGGATCATTACAAGGACGAGATGTATTTCACTAAGGTGGATGAGACAGATTTTGCGCTGAAGCCGATGAACTGTCCCGGACATATGCTGATCTACAAGAACAGCCTCCGTTCCTACCGGGATCTGCCGATCCGCATTGCGGAATACGGCCAGGTTCACCGCCATGAATCCTCCGGCGCGCTGAACGGGATGATGCGGGTCCGGACTTTTTGCCAGGATGATGCCCATTTGTTCGTGCTGCCGGAGCAGATTGAATCCGAGATCTCGCGGGTGCTGGAGCTGATCGATCAGTTCTATTCTATCTTCGGATTCGAGTACAAGGTCGAGCTGTCTACACGCCCGGAGGACTATATGGGGTCCGAAGAGCTCTGGGATCAGGCGGAGGAGTCGCTTGCGCGGGTGCTGAAGAATAACGGAATCGAGTACCGGGTGAATGAAGGAGATGGCGCTTTTTACGGGCCGAAGATCGATTTCCATGTCCTCGATGCCCTGAAGCGGAGCTGGCAATGCGGTACGATTCAACTGGATTTCCAGATGCCTGAGAAGTTCGACCTGACTTACATTGGCGAAGATAACAACAAGCATCGTCCGGTTGTCATTCATCGTGCCGTGTTCGGCTCCATTGACCGGTTCATGGGTATTCTTACAGAGCACTATAGCGGGGCGTTCCCGCTGTGGCTGTCTCCGGTGCAGGTCAAGCTGCTGCCAGTCTCTGTGGTTCATGATGAGTATGCCGAGCAGGTCAGAAGACAGCTGGCGGCAGCCGGACTGCGGGTGGAGGTGGATTCCCGGAATGAGAAGCTGGGCTACAGAATCCGTGAAGCGCAGCTGGAGAAAATCCCTTATATGCTGGTGCTGGGAGATCAGGAGCAGAATGACGGAACAATCTCGGTACGAAGCCGTGCGGAGAACGCACTGTCCACGCTGAGGGCGCAGGAATTCATTCAGCAATTGACTGCCAGGATTGACAGATGGGAATAAATCGCTTCATATATAACAGGTGAAAAGCTAACAGGTAAAAAGATATAGGGGGAAATCAGTTGACAGCAATAGAAACAGGGCAGCTTGCAGGTAGCGTAATCCGGCTTGTGCCTTTGACGGCAGAGCATAAGCCTGAGCTTAAGAAGCTGCTGCACAATCCGCTGATCTGGGAGTACACCTGGAGACGGATCAGCTCAGAGGAACAGGCAGGACAACTGGTGGATACGGCTCTGGCGAATCAGGCGGCAGGCAAGGATATGCCTTATGTGATGGTGGAGCAGGCATCCGGCCGGATCGTAGGGACTACGCGGTTGATGCATCTGGACGGTACGCATCGCAATGCAGAGACCGGCTGCACCTGGATCTCACCGGACTATTGGAGAACTGCGGTGAATACGGAGTCGAAGCTGCTTTTGCTGCAACATGCCTTCGAGGTGCTGGGGCTGATCCGGGTGGACTTCTCCATTGTCAGTCACAACCTGCGCTCCCAGCGGGCCATTGAGCGGATTGGAGCGGTCCGGGAGGGCGTCCTGCGCAAGCATCGTATTACCGCTGACGGGGCTGTTATGGACAATGTGCTGTACAGCATTATCGATGAGGAATGGCCTGCGGTGAAGAAGAATCTGCAATATCTGGTGAATGAGAAATATAAATAGCGGTTGATATGGTGTGTTGTAAAGTAGTGCTTTAACATAGAGGGGTCCCTGCGCGGGCTCCTCTATTTATTTTGCAAATAGCCATATCTATGAAACATTGATATAATAGAATGACATGAGAATAGAAACATACATTCCCATTATCTCGGGGTTCTGAGCATGAACAAACCGTCTATATTTGTATGTTCCGGCCCAACCTTCACCCTGCGGTGCGGATTTGGGTTTATGTTATGTTGTAGGGAAATTATGAAGTGATGGCGAGGTTGGCTAGAGGATGAACTGGAATGATTTCGGAGAACGGAACAAGCGGCTGAATCCCTTATGGAGTCTGGGCGCAGGCATGAATCTGGGTGAGCTGCAGCCGTATAAGGAAATGATTGCGCTTAGTGTGCTGCTGCAGGTCTATTATCTGGAGCTGGAATCGAATGAACAGCGGGCCAGGGAGGATCTGGTGGATCTGGCCTGGAGCTCGCTGGAGCGATTCGGCATAGAGAAGCTCGGCAGCCCGGAATCGGTCGAGCGGCTGGTGGACGGACTGCTGTGGAGCGGCAGCGGCGGAGATTTCGAGGCCCATTATTATGATGACCATACCCGGCAGATCGGGGTCCAGAAATACAAGTATTTCACTGTGGACGAGGATGCTACGCGTATCAGCTGGGAGGAGAACGGGACGACCATTTACCGGCTCTCCGAGTATGCGATGGAGCTGATCTTCATGAGCCACGAGATTATCGATGAGTTCCAGGTCAGCATCAAGCTGCTGGAGATTCAGATGCATATCAAGCATGGACGGGTTACCCGGGCGATGCAGGATGTGAATGAGCTGATCTCCCGCGTGCGCAAAATGACCCAGCAGCAGCAGGAATACCGTAATGCCCTGCGCCGTAATCCGAAGCATATCTTCAGCGAATACGGCACTCAGCGGCACGAGCGGCTGGAGGAGATCCATCAGCAGTTTGACGAGGAACGCAAGCATTTCGATAATATCCACCGCTCGCTGGCCCGGCTGGCCAATGATGAGAAGGATGTCATTGATTTCAATGAACTGCGTCAGCTCTCCGAGCGGGTGGAGCTGTCCCGGCGGGTGCATGACGAGCTGGCCGAGGTCGTGCTGAGCATCTTCGAAGCGGAGACGAATCTGCGGCTGAACTTCCCGGAATTATTCTGGGGAGCAGCGGGCTTTAACTTCCGCACCCATGTGTGGGAGGAATGGGTGAAGCCCGAAGGTCTGCGGGACGGGGATAGCCTGGAGACGCTGATCAGCGGGCTGTTCTCGCCCAGCCAGGATTTCATCTATCCGCTGGCCTGGGCCTGGGAAGAGCAGGAGGTTGGCTTCCTGCCGGAGGATACGCCGGATGTGACGGAGGAAGCCGGGGAAGAAGAGGACATCCATTATGTGCCCAGAGATATTCCCTGGACCGAGGTATGTGAACTGTGGCTGCCCGTCATTGCCGGAGTGGCTGCGCAGGGCAGCTTCACCTTCACTGCGGAGGCATTCACGGAGCAGGAGCAGCGGCGCTGGGCGGATTGTCCGGATGCCGTGGATTTGTGGGTGCAATTTTTCCATACCGTAATTACTGTCGAGGAGCAGGAAGCGGAAGGCCATGGCGTCGCGGACGAGTGCCAGAAGCTGCTTCAGCGGCTGATGCTGGACCACCCGGAGCTTGCGGTGTTGCGCGGCTTAAGGCTGCGGACTACCATCTCTTCGCAGCAGCAGGGCAGCATCCGTATCCCTGGTCTTGAGATCAGCCCTTATACCATTACTATAGTAGAGAAGTGAGATGATTCGGATATGAGTTATTCCTTAGAGCAAGTTCAGCAGGCTTCCCGGCTGTTCTTCGACCTGCTTCGGCGCAAGGTGATTCCGCTGGATGATCCCGCTGCCGCCGAATGTCTGCAGGATACCGCCGCCTATGATGCCCTGCAATATGTAGCCAAAGAAGCCGGCTGCCGGATTATGAATTCCGGTCACCGCCTGCACCTGCTCGTGAGTCCGATCGGCTCCGGGTTCGCCAGCAACTTCACTCAGCTGCGTAATAAATATTCACGGATTGAGCGTAAGACGCATCTACATATCATTAACGTTATTATCCTTGTCTTCCTGGCGGAGATGGATCAGGATGAGCAGCACTTCAAGCCGGGACAGGACAGCATGTCTTACATACAACTGTCGGATCAGGTATCCGAGTTGTTCCAAGGCTGGATTGGCATGGATGAAGACGGCAGCTTCAGCAAGCAGTGGCGGCTGGATATCCAGGCGATGCACAGAGTGTGGACCAGCCTCTATATGCAGACCCGCAGCCAGGAGGAGGGCGATTCGCTGACCCGCGGTGCAGGCTCCCGGATTGGCCTCATTCACGAAGGAATGAAGCTGCTGGAGGAGGAGCATCTGGTGTTCATTTCCGAGCATGAGAAGCGGATCTTCCCCCGGGAAGAGCTGTACGAGCGGATGCGTTATCTCTACCATGATGTGGACCGGTACAAAGAGCTGAAGGCTCTGATTGGCCGCACACTGAGCGAACAGGAGGGTGAAGCCTATGCCGCGCATTGAGCGAATCCGCATCGCCGGACTGAAATACGAGAAGATGCTGAAGAAATATGAGGATATGATCCTCGATCTGTGTAATGAAGAAGGCCCGGCCAATACCCTGATTACGCTGATGAACGGCGGGGGGAAGGGCGTGCTGCTGCAGTCGATTTTCCAGTTGCTGATGCCTAGAGCCGCCTGGGGTAAGGATAATGAGAACCAGGTCGAGGCCTTCTTCCATAATCACAAAAAACAGCTGAAGCCCTACACCTTCCACGTGGCCATCGAATGGCGGCTCGACGATAAGGAGCGGACGGAGTATGTCACCACCGGGATCGCGATGACAGCCCAGCATTCCATGGACCAGCTTGAGATCAAAGTGGATTATCTGCTATACGCGCTGCTGAAATATGAGGAGACGGCTGAGCTTACACTCTCCACCCTGCCTTTGTACGATCATGAGCTGAATACGCCCGCGAGCTTCGAAGCGATTCAGCAGTTTGTGCGGGAACGGCGGGGTGAGATTAATGTCTACGGCAGCAGCAGCTCCGATCTGAAGAAATACTATGCCTACCTGGCTGACCATGATATCCATATTGATGAATGGCGCAATATGCGCAGAATCAACGGGGAAGAGGGCGGCATCAAGGGCTATTTCCAGAAAAATGACGCTTTCACCAATCATAATCTCTTCGAGCGGCTGATTATTCCAGAGATCGGTTCCAGTCTGGGAGGGAGCCTGCGCGAGGATGAAGGCTCGCTTCAGCGGATGTTCGTGGACACCGCTACGGTTGCACAGCGGCTGCCGATGCTGGAGCAGCGGGAGCGCGCTTTTGCCGAGTTCACCTCTCTTGCGGCTCCTCTGTATGAAGCGGTGAAGCTCGGAACGGAGGCGGACCTCAGCTTCCGGGAGACAGAGAGGCTGGGAGCGCAGCTCTATACCGTTATTCATGATGAACTGAAGCAAGCGGAAGACAAGCGCCGCATAACGGGGGATGAGCTGGCCGGACATTATCTGGAAGCGAAGACGCTCAGATTCGAGAGCGATAATCTGAAGTACCTGCGGCTGAAGGAAGACCATGACGGCAAGCAGGAGCACTTCAGAGTGGTCTCTGATAATCAGACACGGGCCAAGCAACGTCTGGAAGAATCCAAGCAGCGGGAGAAGTCGCTGGAGGTCGCCCATTATCTGGCCCGGCGCAAGCTGCAGCTCCGCCAGATGGAGCAGTGGCAGAAGGAGATTGAAGCCATCGAAGGGTCGCTTGCGATTAAGGAGCGCCAAGAGGTGATTCAAAGCGCCAAGCAGGAGCTGCGGGCACAGTGGGAGCAGGTCTACCGGCTATGGCAGGCGAAGAGCCTGTTCTACAGCGGACAGCAGCATTCCCATGCAGCGGAAGAACAGATTCTGCGCAAGGGGAGGGAGGAATTGCTGCTGGAGCTTGGCAGACTGGACGGGAAGCTCCAGGAATTAACAGCCATGATCCGTCAGTATACAGAGGATCTGGGTGTGTTCGCTTCCCGCCACGGACAGGAAGCCGCCCACTCACCGGCAGCCGCCCTACAGCGGACGCTGATTGCGGCCAGGGGGCTGACTGAGCAGATTGAGGCTTTGAACGAACAGCGTAAGACCGCTGAAGACCAGAAGCTGCTCCTGCATACGCAGCATACCCGGCTGACTGAGAAGCTGCTGGGGGCCGAGGCTCAGGCTGAGGAGCTGACCGGACGCATCGAAGCGCAGATGAACAAGGAATCACAGCTCTGGTCACAGCTCGTAGTGCTGCTGGAGATGTATGACGAGCATCAGCGCTTAGGCGCGACAGCTCTATTCGAAGCGAAGCCTCTAATCCAGGAGCGGTTCATTCGCAGTCTGGAGGATACCGAGCAGCAGACGAAGCGGCTGCGGCGGGATTATTATCAGCAGCTGCTGGATGTTGAGCTACAGCAGGAAGCCTACTGGCTGCCTAACCATGATATTGTAACGGTGAAGGATACGCTGGATGCCCTCAAGATTAGTTCTATGACTGGCACCATGTATCTGAACGATCAGCCTTATCTGGTCCGCGAGGAGGAGCTGGAACGCCATCCGCTGCTTCCTTACGGCCTGATTGTCACGAAGCGTGAAGCGGCTAAGCTGCAGCCGGAGCTGCTTAAGGAGCTTCTGCTTAAGGCTCCGGTCCCGGTCTTCGTGCGTGAGGAGATGGCGGAGGGCGGTAGAGACGCCTTCCTGCTGCTGGCCCATCAAGGGCCGCAAATGGTCTTGCAGCCGGATCATTTTCAGGAGTGGAAGCGGGGGATGGCCTCCAGACTCCGTGAGCAGGAGGAGGAGCTTCAGGCGGAGGAAGCGTATCTTGCCAAGCTGAGAAGCGCCCGGCAGGAATATGAACGCCTGCATCAAGGCGAGCATACCGCAAGTCTGCGGAGCAGACAGAAGAGTGCGGAGACCCTGCTGCAGCAGCTTCGCAGCCAGCTGAATGAAATGAACGCAGAACAGGTACGCTATGAGGAGGTTCTGGCTGGAATTTCCAGAGACCTGTCAGCCTGTGAAGCGGAGAAGTCCGAGCAGGAGACCCGGGCGGCGGCACTGCGGGAGTGGAGTGAGCGGAGCCGGAAGTACGAGCAGAGCTATACAGACAAGCAAAAATCTGTGGAGCAGAAGAATAATCTCAGCAAAGAGATTACGGTTAAGGACCAGCAGCTCGCCCGGCTGAAGGCGGAGATGGACAGCCTCGCCTTGCAACGTGAGAAATGGATCGGGGATGCACGTTATTCCGTATTCCCGCGGCTGCAGAATTGGTTCCCGGACATAGAGTTCCCCGGAGAAGCTGCGGGTGCGAAGGTTCAGGATGTGAATGCTGAGGCGGATCAAGCAGCTGCCGATGAAGTGCTGAATGAGACGGTGCAGGACAAGCTGCTGCAGGTGCTCAGTACGGTCGAGAGTCTTCAGCAGTCGCTAAGCCAGAACGAGCTGGAGATCCGCACCAGAACAGCCCAGATCAAGGCGGCCAGAGAACAGCTGGCTGAGCTGGAAGCTGCGGTGCAGCAGGTAGATGCCGGATGGCCGTCTGCCCCTGAGCCGCAGGAGTCACCGGATATGATTCAGTCCGCCAGAGTCCGCCAGAAGAGTGACACGATGATCTTGGACGAGGACTATCAGCAGCTCCGTGATTCCTTTATCCGCTGTCAGACCGAGCTTGACAGCCTGCGCAAGGAGCTGGGCAAGTCCGAGAAGGCGATCAAGGAGAAGCATGAGCGGACGGTAGAGCTGTGGCATGAGCCTCTGGAACAGAAGGAGGAAGAGATCAGTCTGCGGGTCCGGGAGAATGAGCATCTGCTGAATACCAGTAAGCAGATGCTGGCTTCCATGGATCAATGGCTGCTCGTTCTCGGCAATCAGAGCCGGATCATGGATACTCATGTCGAGCACCGTGTGCCTCTTCGGGAGGTGCCGGAAGAATTGCAGCTGAGTGTACGGGAGAGCTGCGAGACGCTGGTGGAGGACTGGCTGCAGCGCAGCAAGGAGAGCCGCAGCCAGCGGGCAGATATCTCCCGCAAGGTGAAGGAAGAGAAGACTGACCTAAGCGGCAAGGTAGCCAAGTCCGGCTGGAATGCAGAGCTTGAGACTAAGATTCAGGAACGCCTGAACAATGTTCACTGGGATGATTTCGCTATCGCCTTACAGGTGCTGGATTCGATGCTTCAGAGCTCACGCGATCAGATGGAGAGCATCCGCAGCGATAAAGAGGATATGGAGCTGTCCCGCAAGCTGTGGGTAGGCCGTGCAGCCAAGCGTGTGGTGCAGATCGTTGATATTCTGAAGCGGATGGAACGCCGGATGATCATTCACAATGAGAACGGCCATGCCTTCCCGCTGGTTAAGCTGAATTACAAGAATATTAACGTTCCACGGACGACCGATGACATCGAACCGCTGGTCAGCGAGTACTTCAACCGCTGCATCAGCAGCCTGCTTGAGCGGTTCCCGAAGATGGAGCAGGTTCCGGCTTCAGCTGTCAGAGAGCTGATTAACGATGGACGCATGGTGTACGCGGCGCTGCAGAACCGCTTCCCGGTGTTGCAGGTGTATAAGCCGGTGACGGAGAATTACTTCCTGTATGCCGCTCCCGAGGACTATCATTATTCCGATTGGGAGGTTATCAACCGCGGCGCGCTGGATGAGGCGGTAGGCAGCGGCGGACAACGCCAGTCTGTTCAATTGCTGGTGGCGATGATGATCATGACCCACAAGCGTGTTAACCGGGAAAATAAAGGCTGGACGGTCTTCCTGTACGATAACCCGTTCGGTGAGATGGTCTCGAATAACGTGCTTGACCCGGTCTTCGAGATTTCGAAGGCGCTGAAGTTCCAGTGGCTGATCGTCACGCCGCCGGAGCTGGTCAAGAATGATGTCAGCATCCGCTTCGGCGTGTACTGGCAGCTGTATTTTGGCGGAGATAAAGGGGATGCCCTGGATTCGACCCTGATCAAAGGCGGCCGCAAGCTGATCCCGGCTTCATTATTCTAGAAATAGAAGCATCACTGGGTAACCCTACAAATCATAGAGACAGGTGGTAGTGTGATTATGATGAATCTAAAGTCAACAACGAAATTAGCTAACGGTGTAGAAATGCCATGGTTCGGGCTGGGCGTATTCAAGGTACAAGAGGGCCAGGAGGTTATTGATTCGGTCAAAGCAGCCATCAAGGCCGGTTATAGAAGTATTGATACCGCATCCGTATATGGAAATGAAGAAGGGGTCGGACAGGCTATCCGTGAATCGGGAGTGGCACGTGAGGAGCTGTTCATCACCACCAAGGTATGGAATACAGAGCAGGGCTATGATTCTACGCTGGCTGCATTTGACCAGAGCTTAAGCAAGCTGGGACTGGATTATGCCGATCTGTATCTGGTACACTGGCCGATCCGGGCCAAATACAAAGATACCTGGCGTGCCCTTGAGAAGCTGTATGCAGACGGTAAAGTCCGGGCCATCGGGGTATCCAACTTCCAGATCGATCATCTGGAGGATCTGCTGGCAGACGCCACCGTGAAGCCGATGGTCAACCAGGTGGAGCTGCATCCGCTGCTTAACCAGCAAGAGCTCCGCGAATATTGCAAGGCGCAGGGCATTCAGATTGAAGCCTGGGCCCCGCTGGCCCAAGGTCATCTGCTGGACAATGAGGTACTTGCTGATATTGCAGCCCGACACCACAAAACACTGCCGCAGGTGATCCTGCGCTGGGATCTGCAGAACGGAATCGTGACGATTCCGAAGTCGGTCAAGGCGGAGCGGATTATTGCGAATGCCGATATTTTTGACTTCGAGCTGTCAGAAGAGGAGATCAGCCGGATCAACGGCCTGAACCGCGATCAGCGCTTCGGCTCTCACCCGGACCGGTTTAATAACGAGTAAGCCCGGCAGACTCTTTTGAATAATTACTAGATTCGGACATACACATAAGAGAGATGGAACTATACGTCCATCCCGTGCGTAACCGATATAGTAATAGAAGAGATTTGAGAAGCCGGAGGGGATTTCATGAAGCGTGCAAGAATACTGCAAACAGTGCTGACCGGTATGCTGATCATTATGCTGCTGCCGTTCATTCCGGGGAAGGCGGAGGCGGCAGTACCGGCTCATTCGGAAGCCTTCTATGTGAATGACTACGCGAACGTGATTGATGAGAAGACCGAGAATTACATGGTCAACTATGGGGTGAAGCTCTATCAGGAGACCGGGGCGCAGGTAGTGCTGGTTACGGTGAATTCGACGAACGGCGTATCTATGGAGAAATATGCGACCTCGCTGTTCAATTCATGGGGAGTCGGCTCTGCGGACAAGAATAACGGACTTCTGCTGCTGCTCTCCATTAAGGACGATGATTACTGGGCCGTTCCCGGCAAGGGACTGGAGACTGAGCTGAACAGTGGTGTGATCTCGAAGATTCTCTCGGCATCGCTGGAGCCGGACTTCGCTGCCAAAAAGTATAGCGCCGGTGCCCATAAAACCTATGGCTCCTTGATTCAGAAGCTCGGCGGAAGCTACTCGGAAACGCTAGGCACCCGAAGCTATGTGTCGGACAATGCCGGAATCTTCCCGCAAGTTACCAAGGATTATCTGAATCAGTCGAGTAACCGTTACGCGGCTACCACCGGGAGCGGAATCTATGTGGTAACTGTTAAGAATACTGGCGGCAAGAGCCTGCAGGATTACACCTATGCGAAGTTCGCCGGTGTTGCTGCCGGACCCAGAGATGTGATGCTGGTACTGGATATCGGCGGAGATAACTATCATGTGCTACAGGGCAAGTCGATCGATAGAGTGCTGACGAATGAGCGGATCAGCGGGATTCTGAATACGGTGCTGGAGCCTAAATTCGCGGCAAAAGATTACGCTGGCGGCGTGGTGGGGACGGCGAATGCCTTCTACAGCTTTTTCCTGGCCCGGGCAGATGCTGCTTCGGGACAAGCCGCAGGCAGCTCCACATCCGCAGCAGCCTCTACTGTCAGCAAAGCCCCTGTGACAGCGAAGGAACCTGTGAAGCTGGTGCCTGTCTCCAGATCGAAGGGGATGATGATTCTCGGGATTTTCCTGGTTCTTGTCGCGCTAATCAGTCTCGCGGCTGCCGCGCGCAACCGTTATGTTGCCCGTTACGGGATACGGATAAATCCGCATAACCCGCGCAATATCCGGCGTTATGGCGCTTGGACCGGCCAGCCCGGTTATGGCTACAGCCAGAGAAGAAGATACCGGCGGCCGCACCATCACTCTTCCTCGGGGAGCAGCTCATCCAGCTCCAGCAGTTTCTGGGGCAGTAACTCGGGGGGCGGAGGTTCTTCGAGCGGTGGCGGAGCGGGGCGGTATTCCTCGCGTGACGATGACGATGATGACCGGAATCGTGGCGGTGGCGGATACTCGGGCGGCGGTGGAGCCGGCCGTTATTCCTCCAACGATGACGACGATGATAGCAACTCTGGCGGAGGCGGCAGTGCTAGCAGCGGTGGCGGTGTAGGCAGACACGGTTAATCCGGGTCGCTCAGCCGCTAAGCTGTGCTAGAGTTAGCGTGAAGCCGTGCAGGAATGCACGGCTTTTTTTCAAAAGCACAGTCCAGCTGGAAAGGAATGATTGACTTTATGAGTACATCTATCACGGTCCGCCGGATGAAGTCCGAGGATATTACATGGATACATGAAGGGCTGGCCCCGCATGATGTCAGCAAACCGGTAGCGTATATTGAACAGTGTTGGAAGGAGAACGAAGGGGAGAAGCGGCTTACGCTGGTAGCCCTTCGTGGGAAAGAGTTTGCAGGCTGGGGACATATCGTGTATACGTCACACTATCCTTATTTTGCAGAGAATCATATTCCAGAGATTCAGAATCTTGATGTGATTTCTACCCTGCGGAAATCCGGTATTGGCAGTGTGCTGATGGACGCTCTCGAAGCAGAAGCATTCGCCAGATTTGACACGGTTGGCATTGGTTTCGGATTGTATGACAGCTATGGTACGGCCCAAAGGCTGTACATCAAGCGGGGCTATGTCCCGGATGGCCGGGGACTCATGTATGACAACCTGCCCGCTGTTCCAGGAAGTCAGGTGCGGGTGGATGATGATCTGACATTATATTTGACAAAATCAAGGTAGAGCACGAATTGCCATTGTTACAGCGGCAGTCAGGGACGTTAATGTCCGGGCTGCCGCTGTTAGTTTTTTTTAGATTTCAGCATCATAGCGTACCATAAATTCAGGAACTAATTCAGGATTTGTCATAAGCGCCACCGATTCATTCTCTAATTCCTCTGCCAGCTCATCGTCGGTCATGGATACAAAGAAGGTAATGTCCTCTTTGGTTTGATTATATTTTGTGAATACATCGTCCTTGGTTTCATTAACAACCTTGGCAATGATGTTGACCATTTCATCTTTATATTGGTATACATTATCCTCAGCATATAAAAAACGGCTGATATGATTAAAATGCGAATGCTCACCATATTGAAATTCGGAAATTCCCCATTTGTAATAAAGCTCTGTTTCAGCATCATCACATAAGCCTTCACTTGTCATATCGGCAATATGTCTGGCAAGGGATTGCTCTGTATTGACCGCAAGGAACAGAGTGACAAAGTCGCTATCTGTACCGACTGCGCAGACATATACCTTCTCTTGTGCTACTTCCGCCAATATAGCTTCAAGGTCAGCCACAAACCCCTCGCGAATCCGTTGTTCAAATTCAGTTAGAAAAGCGTTCATTATAACCCTCCTTATATTATGATTTAGTATAACTTCACTTATAGAATAGTGGCGTTACGTATAGGAATGCAAGCAGCTGCCTTTATCTCCGGTTTGCCTCTGTCAGCGCATTCTCCCTGATTGTATTCAACTCCTCCACACTGAACAATCCGGCCCGGTACAGATTAACGAACTCGTCCGACACACTCTGGTCAAAAATAATCATATCATCCGTATTCACCGTGACTGTGACGCCATAATCATAGAGCTTGCGGATGGGATGTGACCCATAATCAGGCACCCGGGAGAGTAGAACATTGCTGGTGGGGCAGATATTCAGTTGGATGTGATGGTCGGCCAGCCAGTTCATGATCTCTGGAGAACCTGCGGCTGCGATGCCATGCTGAACCTGATCGAGCTCCAGTTCCTCTACCGCTTTTTTTACCAGATCAGATGTACCAAATTCCCCTACATGCGCTTTGAGAATCAGCCCTTTCGCCTTCGCTATGCGGAACGCCTGCTTAAACCCCGGAACAGCAGACTCATCGCCAAAAATATCGAGTGATCTAAAGTAGTTATACTCCAGATATTGTTCGAGCCTCTCAATGGTTTCTTGGATTGGTGTATGAGTAAGAAAGGCAAGCTCCGGCACAAAATGAATCTCCGGCGCAACCCGCTGATGGATGCCCTGAATGGTATGGATCAGTGTTGCTATAGAGCCGTCAAACCACTCTTCTTCTCCCATCGTCACACTCATATGCAGCAATTGAACACCGTCGGTCTTCGCTTGGACAAAAGCGGCCTCAATCCGCTTCTCATACCCGATTCGTCCAGGCAGCAAAGGCTTGATATAGCGGGTATTCCAGCAGTTCATCTCCCCAAGATTCTTAAATGTTGGACATTCCGGTATAGCCGTATCGCACCAAGCTGTGATGTAACGTTTGTTGCCACCCCGGGTGATATGGTTGTGCAGATCGCCTTTGGGTATTTGCCGCATCAACTCCCGATTGTTCTGCTCCAAGGCTGTGATGAATTGCTGTTTCATGCCGCTGTCCTCCTATGTTTTAATTGGGCCGGCCTGCGCTTATATGAACTAGTTTACAGTTTCTGGACAGAGTTAAACAAACTGAAACTTTTAAATCAGAGATTTCGTCTATCATGGAAGTTGTGAGTTTATAGACTTAACCATTATCAGTATGTTAGGGAGGATTTCAGAAGTGAGCTCTTTACCACAACGTTCTACTGTCCGCAAGAAGAAGACACCGGCGCGCAAGCGCAAGAAAAGAGGTTTCTTCCGCACACTCTTCAGGGTGTTCATGGTCTGTTTCATTCTGGTTATAGCAGCCGGAGGCTGGCTCTATTTCGCACCGTCGGCCCAGAATACACGCTTCCTGATCGCAGATACGCTGATTACAACTCAACACCGGCACTGGGCCAAATATATTATCGGCGAAGAGGAACTGAAGCACCGCGTCAGTGATTATACCAAGCGCTTCGAGGAGATGGGCGACGAGGTTGATACCCATGAGATCAAGCCTGAGCCTGTAAAGGAAGCCGAACATACACCGCTCGTCCAGATTGAAGAAGTCACGGGCAGCGGCTATAGCGGCTATGTCATGATTGTGAACGATCCCAAGAAGGTGCGCCTGGGTGTGCCGGGCAAAATCGGCTCCGGGGAGAAGGTATCCAGCATGGTGGCACGGACAGGGGCTATCGCCGGGGTGAACGGCGGCGGCTTCGCCGATCCGAACTGGAAGGGCAATGGCTTCAAGCCGATCGGCCTGGTGATCTCGCAAGGGAAGCTGTTCTACAATGGACTGGGCGGCAAGAAATCCACTCAGATTGTCGGCATCGATAAAGAAGGCAAAATGGTCGCCGGAAACTATACCTTGGATCAGCTCAGCAAGATGGGGGTGCAGGAGGCGGTTTCTTTTCAGCCACGGATTATTGTGAACGGTAAAGGCCAGATTAAGAATGCCGCCGAAGGCTGGGGCATCGCGCCAAGAACAGCAATGGGCCAACGGGCGGACGGTGCGCTCCTCTTCGTAGTGATTGACGGACGGCAGCCGGGCTACAGCATCGGGGCGAACCTGTATGATGTGCAGCAGATTATGCTGAAGCATGGGGCGGTCATTGCGGCCAATCTGGACGGGGGATCTTCGACGGTGCTGGTGAAGGACAACGAGATTGTCAACAAGCCCTCTTCGCAGTATGGGGAGCGTTACTTGCCGACGGCATTCCTGGTATTCGATGACCCCGAGAACGCGAAGATCAAGAATATCTGGGAAGGGCTGGACCCGGCCAAGATCGACGCAGGCAAGAAGCGCACTCAGTAGCATCCACAGGTTCCCTGCTTCATAATCTATAGTAGATCAGACGCGGCAGGTGTGCTAGGATAACAAGTAAATTCTTATTTTGCTGAACCTGCCAGGTGAAGTCCTTGATCGGAGGGGGAAAAGGTTTGACTTTGCAGCAGCTCCGCTACGCGATTGAGATTGCGAACAGCGGCTCTATGAATGAAGCGGCCAAACGGCTATTTGTGTCGCAGCCCAGCCTCTCGAATGCTATCAAGGAACTGGAGAACGAGCTGGGCATCACGATTTTTGAACGGAATAACCGGGGAATCAGCATCTCGGCGGAAGGCATGGAATTCCTGGGCTATGCCCGGCAGATTATTGAGCAGACCGAATTCATGGAGAACCGCTATACCGGCAAGAAGCGCAGCCCGATCTATTTCTCGGTATCTACACAGCATTATGCGTTTGTTACGGATGCTTTTGTGAAGCTGATGAAGGAGAGCAAGGTGCAGGAATACAATTTCAGCCTGAGAGAGACGCAGACCTATGAGATCATCGAGGATGTGCGTACCCTGCGCAGCGACATCGGGATTCTGTATATCAATGAGAGCAATTACAAGATTATGAACAAGCTGTTCAGTGACGGGAACCTGAAGTTCACTCCGCTGTTCAATACGAATCCGCATGTCTATGTGCGGGCAGGGCATGTATTGGCTGGTAAAGAGTGGATCACGGCGGAGGACATTCATCCGTATCCTTATATTACTTTTGAGCAGGGGGATAATAATTCGCTGCATTTCTCGGAGGAGATGCTTAGCTTCACACAGATTGAGAAGAATATTAAGGTGACCGACCGGGCCACGCTGACTCATTTGCTGCTTGGCAGTGATTCGTATACCGTAGGGACTGGGATTATGGCCTCTAAGCTGGATGATGCGGGGCTGATTACGATTCCTTTTGACAGCAAGGAAGTGTTCTCTGTAGGCTGGATCGCCCACAAGGACCGCAAACCGAGTGAGATTATGTCTACATATATCGATATTCTGAATGATCTGGTGTCGGGTAATGCTTTCGAGCTTGAATCTTTCTTACTATAAGAGCAGGAGGGACGTATGAGCAGTCCAGTGATCGGATCGACAAGAAACACACCGCCCTTCCGCTACGACATTGTCGGGAGCTTCCTGCGTACAGAGGAGATCAAGAATGCACGCAGCCTGCATATGGAAGGTGAACTAACCGCAGGACAGTTGGTGGAGATTGAGAATATAGAGATTGGCAAGCTGCTTCAACAGGAGAAGGCGCTTGGACTGAAGGCTGTGACCGATGGCGAATTCCGCCGCTCCTGGTGGCATCTGGACTTCTTCCTGGGGATTGAGGGTACTGGAAAGATCACTCTTGGCGGTACTCCCGGCACTTCCAAGGAGCAGACTAACCGGGCGGAGAGCTTCAGGATAACCGGTAAAATCGCCTTCGGAGACCATCCTATGGTCGAGGAATTCCGCACGTTGCAGCAGATGGCCGGAGAGACGCTGGCCAAAATGACGATTCCTTCACCCTCTTTGTTCCATTTCGTGCAGGAGTATAACGGAAACGAGATTTATTCCGATACTGAAACGCTGTATGGAGATATCATTCAGGTGTACCGGACGGCAATTCAGGCCTTCTATGATGCGGGTTGCCGCTACCTGCAGCTGGACGATACCACCTGGGGCACGCTGTGCAGCGGCAGACATCGTGCTCATCTGCGCAGCAGGGGCGTTGACCCGGATCAGCTTGCTCAAGACTACGTCCGGCTGATCAACGAGAGCATTGCCGGCCGCCCGGCGGACATGACTATTGCCCTGCATGTATGCCGGGGCAATCTCCGCTCCACCTGGTTCGCCGCCGGAGGGTACGGGCCGGTCGCCGAGGAGCTGTTCTCGAATACGAACGTGGACGCGTTCTTCCTCGAATACGACAATGAACGCTCCGGCGACTTCGAGCCGCTGCGCTTCATCCGGGACCAATTCGTTGTACTGGGACTGGTGACTACGAAGCATGGCGGCCTGGAGAGTAAGGAGCAGCTCATTGCGCGTATCGAAGAAGCTGCACAGTACGTAGACATCAACAAGCTGTGCCTAAGCACACAATGCGGCTTCGCCTCTTCGGAGGAAGGCAATATTTTGACGGAGGAAGAGCAGTGGGATAAGCTGCGGCTGGTGATTGAGACGGCGAATGAGGTTTGGGTGTAGCGCTCAATGGATCGGGATTAATTGGTGTGAATTGGGGAGGATTGCCTGGTGTGGCGATCCTCCTTTTTGCGGGGGGCGCTAGGCAACGGGCTGTGGCGGATCATAGGTGGATTTCCTCCACTTGCTGATGAAGGAATGGACTTTGCCGGGACAACAGTTGGATAAAGGACACTTAATTTCTTCCACATTCCGCAGTAGCGGCATATCCCGATGCAGTAGTTGTTGTTTTTCCACTTGTTCACCTTAAAGGATTAGAAATCACGAAATTAGGATACATTATTCCACTTGTTTCGGAGCAGCGAAGGCTCAAGTGTTCTTGTGCTTGCTGTGATAGCCTTTTTCTTTAACCATTCTATACCAACCGTAGAGATTCCCTCCACAGTATAATGTTGGGAGAAGTTTGAATGCTGAAACTAGATCTTTGGAGGGAATATGATGGTTGTTGAACTAAGGCCTGTAACGGCCGAGAACTGGTATGATTGCACATTGCTGAAGTTGAAGCCAGAACAACAAAGCGTTTTTCCTGCTCCGGTGGTTAATTGGATTGCTGAGGCAAAATTTGTGCAGGAGTTTGAACTTCTGGCTATTTATTCAGGAGCTGTGGTGGTAGGATTTATTGTTTTTTGTACAACTCCCGATGAGGAAGGTAACTGCTGGATACCTGCCCTTATGATTGATGAACATCATCAAGGACAGGGGTATGCCAGACAAGCCATGGTGAAATTAATACAGCATATGCGAAATGAAGGGTGTAGCCGATTAATGATCGGGCATAGACCCGACAACCGGATTGCCGGAATGTTGTATGAATCGCTTGGATTCCAAAAGGTCAGTGAAGAGTTATACGACGGTGAGGTTGTACGTTGTCTGGAGCTTAATCAATGCATTTGACCACAAATAGCCCTCCTGCAAAGAGGGCTAATCGTTTGGCCATAGGAGCCGGGACATTCGATTCTATTAGTCGCATAGCCCTAAACCGTAATTTTTTTGCTATTTTCGCTATTCCTGTTACATACTGTTGAGAGCTTTTTCTATTTTCACTCCGAACTCTGTTTCGTTTAGCTTGGGTGTTAGAGTCTTTGAATCTGCGAGGGCGTAATACAGAACTAAATATTTTCCAGATTGGTAGACAATTGGTGCGTGGGAACTAAGAAGCTGAATACTTTCTTCAAAGTGCTTTATTCCACTTTCTCGTTTCTCCTCCGATCCGAAAGCGTAAACTTTTATTATTTCCTCATTACTCAGTTTATAGCTAACAGGTTTAATACCCTCAAGAATTTGGTCGTCAGGTGATTCAATTTTTGAATGTTTTTTTCAAGGGACATTATTGCTTCATTCACGTTAGAATATTCTTGTTGAGAAGAACAAGCAATAAGAAATAAAAAGCTAATGAAGGTGAAGAATAGATTTTTTTTCATGAATAACCCTCCTTTTTTGTTCAGGACACAGATAAGAAGAGACGAGACCCACCTAATGCAGAAGTTACTAACAAAATTGAGCTTGCCATGTATTCCTTATGATTTTATCAAAAATAGCGAAGAAAAGAATGGCATGGGCTTAGGGTGATGAATTTTCTGGAGTTCTGTCTTTGGTTCCAGAGGCTCAAGCGAAATCCTTGACAGCTATTAACGGTTATTTTAAAACTTATTGACACATTCTCCCTCCCGCAGTATTATTGCAAATAATAACGTACAACAACACAAGCGATGAAGAGAAGAGTAAGCAGGCGGCAGCGTTCACAGAGAGCTCCAGAGTGGTGAAAGGGAGCAGCGAAGCGCCTGATCTGAAAAAAGTCTCCGAGCTGCATAGGGAATTGGGCACAAGTGTCCAAGGATGGTATGCCGGGTTCTCCCGTTACAGAGATAGGGTATAAGCGTCATGGCCGTACCCGAAGAGGCGGATGAGGCAACTTGTCCGTGAACAGAGGTGGTACCACGAAGCTTATCCAAGCTCCCGTCCTCAAGATATTAATCTTGAGGACGGGAGCTTTTTTGCTTTTCAGGTAATTCACAATAAACTTAGAGGTGATTGAGATGCATTGGGCAGAAAAAATTGCAAACCAGTTAATCGCGGAGCATCCGCAGCGGCAGACGTATGTATGTGCATCCGGGATCAGTCCGTCCGGATCAGTTCATATCGGGAATTTCCGCGAGGCGGTGACGACTGCATTTGTGGCGAAGGCGCTGCGGCGGGCGGGGAAGAAGGTGCGGTTTATTTTCTCGTGGGATGACTTTGACCGGTTCCGTAAAGTTCCGGCCCATATCGATCCCGGCTTCTCTCAGTATATTGGGCTTCCTTATTCGCAGGTGCCGTGTCCGTATGGCTGTCATGCTTCGTATTCGGCACATTTCGAGTCGGAATTCGAGCAGGCGCTCCAGGTATTCGGGATTGAGCCGGAGTTCATCTATCAGAGCCGGGAATACCAGTCAGGCCGTTATAATCCGCAAATTTTGCACGCCCTGCGCCGCCGGGGAGAGATCTACGATATCCTGATTTCGTTCAAGACAGGTGAGAGTTCGGCGGATGAGCGGGCGGCTTTTTATCCGATCCATTTATATTGCGGGCAGTGCGGAAAAGACTCGACTACGATTCTGAATTTCGACGATCTGGAGGAGAGTGTGGCCTACCGCTGCGGATGTGGTCATTGCGATACCGTACATATTCCTCAGGCGGACAACATCAAGCTGCACTGGAAAATCGACTGGCCGATGCGCTGGCAGCTGGAGCAGGTGGTGTTTGAGCCGGGCGGCCGGGACCATTCGTCGGAGACGGGGAGCTACAATGTGGCTGCGGTAATCGCAGAGCGGATCTTCGGGTATTCACCCCCGGTGTACGAGCCATATGAATTCATCAGCATCAAAGGCAGCTTCGCTAAAATGTCCAGCTCCTCCGGGCACAATTACACTCCAGATGATCTGCTCCGAGTCTATGCCCCTGAGAACATACTGTTCCTGTTCGCCAAATACCAGCCGAATGCCGCCTTCCATATCGGGCTGGATGAGGATGTGCTGCGCAATTATGCGGAGTTCGAGCGGTATGCTGCGGGAGCACGGGCAGGCACGTTAACGGGTGATCTTGGGGGTGCACTGGAGCTGTCTCTGCTAAGCGACTCCCTGGTGAGTGCTGGAAGCACCATTAGTTTCGGCCAGGTAGCCAGTCTGCTTCCCTTAATCAACTTCGACAGGGACAAGCTCCAGGAGATGTTCACTAGAAATGGTGAGGAGATTAATGAACTCCGGCTGCAGAAGGTGGCGGACCGTGCGGAGTACTGGATCAGGAACTGGATGCCGCATAAGCTGGTGACAATTCAGACCTCGCCCAACTATGCGTATTATCATTCCCTTACCGGAGTGGAGCTGAGATGGCTGCGAAGCCTGTGCAGTTTGCTGCGGAGCAGGGAGCTGGACGAGACGCAGCTCATGACGGAGATCTATGCCATCTGCCATCACGAAGATAAGAAAACGATGCGGACCCAGCAAAAAAGACTGTTCACCATCATCTATCAGTTAGTCCTTGGTGCGGAGCAAGGCCCGCGTCTGCCCTGGCTAATCCAGGCAGCTGGAACAGAGCAGATGCTGAATTTGCTGGATTTGTGAAGGTGTGTGGACGGCCCTTTACGGGATCGATTGAACAGAGGTATAATGTACAGGACTGTTTTACATCAAATGTTGGAAAGCGAGCGGTAACGATATGGGTCGTAAATGGAATAATATTAAGGAAAAGAAAGCATCCAAGGATGCTAATACAAGTAAGGTCTATGCCAAGTTCGGGGTAGAAATCTATGTTGCAGCGAAGAAGGGCGAGCCTGATCCGGAATCCAACCGGGCGCTGAAGGTCGTTCTGGAGCGGGCCAAGACCTACAATGTACCGAAGGCGATTATTGACCGTGCCCTGGAGAAAGCCAAGGGCAGCGGCGATGAGACCTACGTTGAGCTGCGCTATGAAGGCTTCGGTCCAAGCGGCTCGATGATTGTAGTCGATGCACTGACGAATAACGTCAACCGCACGGCTCCGCTGGTCCGTTCAACGTTCAGCAAGAACGGCGGCAACATGGGCGTCAGCGGATCGGTTACGTATATGTTCGATCCGACAGCGGTAATCGGGGTGGAAGGCAAATCTGCGGATGAGGTGATGGAGCTGCTGATTGAAGCAGACCTGGATGTCCGCGATGTGCTGGAAGAGGACGAGGCGGTCATCGTGTATGCTGAGCCGGACCAGTTCCATGCGGTACAGGAAGCCTTCCGCGGCGCGGGGATCACGGAATTCACTGTAGCCGAGTTGACGCTGCTTCCGCAGAACTATGTAGCTATTCCTGAAGATGCGCAGGCACAGTTCGAGAAGCTGATCGATGCGCTTGAAGAATTGGACGATGTGCAGCAGGTCTACCACAACGTGGATTCGGAAGAATAGAATAGTCGTCTATGGAATAAGCGGACAAGCCTGCAAACCGGCTTGCCCGCTTGTTCTTTTTTCTGGTGCAGAAGAGAGAGGGGCAGGTCTGTGGGGGGATTTCGACTGGTTAGTGTCGTCCATGTATTTATGATTAAGGACGGGCAAGTCCTGCTGCTCAGGCGCGCGAATACGGGACATCATGACGGGGAGTATGGCTTGCCTGCCGGGAAGCTGGATGGCGGCGAGCCGCTTCATGCCGCCGCCATCCGCGAGGTCCGGGAAGAATGCGGTGCGGTTATAGCTCCCGCCGATCTTACCCTGATCGGAACGATGCACCTGCGTACCTCCGGGGATGAGCGGGTGGATTTCTTTTTCAAGTCGGACCGGTGGACCGGAGAGATCCGCAACATGGAGCCGGACAAATGCGACGAAGTATGCTGGTTCCCGGTGGATACGCTGCCGGAGAATATCATCCCGTTCGTACAGGAGGCCTGGAATACATTCAGGGACGGCGTCTGGTATGCTGCTCACGGATGGAATTAGATTAGAGTAGCAGGGGGAATGGCGCGTAATGGAAGACTGGACACTCAGTATGGTTCTTATATTGGTGGGTTGCGGATTTCTGGCCGGATTAATTGATTCTGTAGTGGGCGGCGGCGGACTGATCGCGATTCCGGCCCTGTTGTCGGCGGGTATACCGCTACACCTGCTGCTTGGCAGCAGCAAATTGGCCGGATCGATGTGCTCGCTGACCAGCACCGCCTCGTTCGTGCGTTCCGGCAAAATCAATTTCAAGCTGGTCCGCACCCTCATCCCGTTATCCGTCATTGGCGCGATGGCCGGAACGCTGACTGTCCGTCAGGTGCCTTCCGAGTTCCTGAAGCCGCTGGTGATCGTGATGCTGATCGTCATTACGATCTATACCTTGTTCAAAAAAGCCTGGGGAGATGTCTCTACCTTCTCTGCCAGCAATGGTAAATTACGTCTGGCGGGAAGCATGGCAGCGCTCATAATCGGCTTCTACGACGGGTTCTTCGGCCCGGGAACGGGGTCGTTTCTGATTTTCGCTTTTCTGATGATGGGGTTTGAATTTGTTACCGCCGCAGGCAACGCCAAAATCCTGAATTTCGCCAGCAACATCACAAGCCTTCTTACATTCATTGCTCTGGGCTCTGTCAGTTACACCCACGGGCTGATTCTGGGGATTCCGATGGTGATCGGAGCCATTGTCGGCTCCCGGATGGCTATCCGCAAAGGAGCGGCGTATATCCGGCCGTTATTCGTTACAGTCACTGTCATATTGATCGGCAAGCAAATATGGGATACGATGCATTAAGCACAACTAATGGAGTGGATGAGATGGAGATCAAGCTTATACATAAGGAAGAAGCATGGAAGCTTAGGCATGAAGTGATGTGGCCTGAGCGTGAGCCGGATTACATTAAGCTTGCGGATGATGACCAGGGCAAGCATTACGGACTGTATCTTGAGGATCGTCTGGTATCGGTGTTATCCCTGTTCGTCAACGGCACAGAAGCACAATTCCGCAAGTTCGCCACCCTGGAGCTGGAGCAGGGCCAGGGCTACGGCAGCAAGCTGCTGAAGACGGTTCTTGTGGAAGCGGAGCAGGCGGGGGTGCGGCGGATTTTCTGTAATGCCAGAACCTACAAGGCAGGCTTCTATAAGAAATTCGGCATGCAGCGAACGGATGAAGTGTTCAGCAAAGGCGGCAAGGATTACGTGGTCATGGAGAAGTTCTTCGGACCTGCCATGGATGCGAAGGGGGAGCTTAAGGGATGACCAAGAAGTTATATTATGATTCGGCTTATATAAAAGAATGGAGCACTACCGTTACTGCGGCGATAGAGCGTGAAGACGGGATATATATGACGCTGGCGGAGACAGCCTTCTACCCGCTCGGCGGCGGCCAGCCCTGTGATACGGGAACCATCGGAGGGATTGCTGTACTGGATGTGGTGCTGGAGGATCAGGAGGTGCTGCATAAGGTAGCGCAGCTTCCCGGACAGACTGAAGTTGAATGCTTAATCGACTGGACACGGAGATTCGACCATATGCAGCAGCATAGCGGCCAGCATCTGTTATCCGCCGTATTCCTGAAGTTATATCAGGCGGCGACCGTCAGCTTCCACCTGGGGAGTGAGTATGCCACGATTGATCTTGATCTGCAGGAACTGTCAGCGGAGCAGCTGGCGGAGGCTGAACAGGAGGTGAACCGCAAGATCTACCAGAATCTAGCGATTACCAGCTACTTTGTGACCGCAGAGGAAATGGCCAAGCTGCCGCTGGTGAAGCTTCCTAAGGTAACGGAGGACATCCGGATTGTCGAGATTGAAGGTGTGGAGCACAATGCCTGCGGGGGAACCCATGTCGCTTCGACCGGGGCGATTGGGATGATTAAGCTGCTGAGGTCCGAGAAGCAGAAGGGCCATGTGCGGGTTACCTTCCTGTGCGGGGGGCGGGCACTTGCCGCCTTCAACGATCATGTTCAGATCATCAGCCAGTTGTCCGTCAAGTTCAATACCGGCAAGGAAGAGATTATGGACCGGATCGGCAAATGGGAGCAGGAGCAGAAGCTGCTGGTAACGGAGCTGGCTGCCGTGAAGGAGCAGAATGACAGCTATCTGGCCCGGGACCTGCTCGCTTCTATGGAAGAGGGCAGCGGGGTGCTCACCCATATTTCGGATGATAGACCGCTTAAGGATCTGCAGAGTCTGGCTGCGAAGCTGACGGCGCTGACCGACCTTCCGGTGCTGCTGCTGAGTGCGGCGGAGAATAAGGCGGTGCTCGCGAATAGCGGATCTGCGGATTTCTCATGCGGTGCCTTCTTCAAGGCTCATCTGGGCAAATACCAGGGCAAGGGCGGGGGCAGCGACAAGCTGGCTCAGGCTGGATTCCCTTCCTGGGAAGACGCACTGGCATTTTACAATTTTGCTAAAGGGCAATTCTGATTGTCATCGAGAATTCAGGGGAGCCGCTATCTCACAGGCATGGAGGAGATATAATGAATGGGCTCATTGAACTGACACCAGATGTCTATCCTGCGGTTTATGATTTCTACAAGGTGAAGCTGCACCGCCTTCCCGCCTTATCCGTCCTGCTGGAGCACTATCCCGGGCGGGTATTTGCTGATCATTTGGAAGCGCCGACACTGGCTGTGGTATGGGCTACGGGGAGATGGATGTATGCTGCCGGAGATATCAGTACTGAGATCAACCGGCTGAAGATGATGGGCTTTTTGCAGACGGTAGTCGTACCTGATTGCCGGCAGAGACAAGAGAAAGGGTTCGAGATCTATGCGGAAGATAGTGATTCATGGACGGAACTATTGACGCTTGAGATTGACGGCCTGAGCGTTGATAGACATATGGAGTCGGTCTATGAGTTCAATATCGAACGATTCATTCAGCTGACAAACAGGTGTGCTGCTATCCCCTTGGAGGGAGATCTATCTGTCGCCTACGAGGATATTCCTGTGCTCACCCAACCGGAGCATAACAGGTCTGCAAGACAGGACAGGTTCATTGGGCTGACAGCCACTGGTGCTGTAGTGAAGGTCAGGGATGAAGTGGTCTCCATTTGTAAAAATAACGGCTTCAGCGTGAATAACAGGTACTTCATTGATGTAGATACTCATGCAGAATCGGAGCGCGGTAAGGGCTATGCTACACTCGCCGCCGCATCGTTAATTAGTCACTATCTCGATCAGGGAATGCTTCCTTTATGGGAAACAACGCATGAGAATACGGCTTCACATAAGCTCGCGTTAAGGCTCGGTTTCGAGCCGGTGGAGAGTTATCCGGTATTTGCTTTTGTCATGGAAGGATAGTACCTATTAACGTTAAGGAGTGGTATTGATGAAGAGGTTAGCAATCCTTACAGTCGGTAAAACGCATAGCGGGAAGACTACATTTGCCAGAGAATTAGAGCGGTGCTTACCTGAATCAGCCGTTATTGACCGGGATGATCTGGCTGAATTCATCAATACCCGGTACGAAAGTCTGCTGCCCAAGCAGGGGACGAATACGCTCAAGGACGCTCTGACCCGAACGTTAGTGGATTATGCCGTTCATGAGACGGAGCAGCACATTATCATGTGTAACAATTACTTCAATAGGGAAGGCCGACTGCGAATGCTGGATTGGTTTCACCAGAAGGGACTGGTTAGTGTGCTGGTATATTTCAATCTGCCCGATGAGCTGCTGTATTCGCGTATAGCGAGTAGTGAACGGAGCACAGCTATCCTTAGAAAATCAAAGAGCTTCGATGTAGTGCTGACCCGGCAAATCGCGGATGTACAGAAGGGGCAGGCTGAGCCGCCAACGGAGAGGGAGTCGGAGTATCTGTTTGTAATCAACGACAGCGAGGAAGTACCCGGCACGATTCAGAAGATCGTCCAGATCGCAGGCGGGAAGTCCATATGAATGTTCGTTCAGGCCTACCAACTGGACCTGACCGCCCAAACCCTTCATAATAAGAAGAGTTGTGAACGGTTCCACACAAACTCATAAACGGAGGTTCATAGAATGAAATACCGCGAACTGGGAAACACAGGTCTGTCTGTCAGTGAGGTCAGCTTTGGCACTTGGGCGATTGGCGGGGATTGGGGCAGCAGCAAGGATGAAGACGGGCTGAGAGGCTTGCAGGCGGCGATGGAGCAGGGCGTGAATTTCTTCGATACGGCAGATGTCTATGGCGGAGGCCATGCGGAGGAGCTGCTCGCCAAGGCGACCCGGGGCAAGCAGGATGAGATACATATTGCCACGAAGTTCTGCCGCGCCGGTGATATCCATGACCCGGAGAATTACTCCGCACGCCGGATTAGCGAATACTGTGAGCAGAGCCTGCGGCGTTTGGAGCGGGAAGCGATTGATCTGTATCAGATCCATTGTCCGCCGATGGAGATTCTGCGTGATGGCAGTGTATTCGCGGCGCTGGACCAGTTGAAGGCTGAGGGTAAAATCCGTCACTACGGCGTCAGCGTAGAAACTATCCAGGAGGGCTTGCTCTGCCTGGAGTATCCGGGCGTAGCAGCACTCCAAGTGATCTTCAATCTGTTCCGCCAGCAACCTGCACAGGAGCTGTTGCCGCAGGCTGCGGCCAAGGGGGCAGGAATCCTGGTGCGCCTGCCGCTGGCCAGCGGTCTGCTGACCGGCAAGTTTACGGCATCCAGTACCTTCCAAGAGAACGACCACCGCAGGTTCAACGCGAACGGGGAGCAGTTCAATGTGGGCGAGACTTTTGCGGGGCTGCCTTTTGTTAAAGGAGTGGAGCTGGCGCAGAAGCTGGAGTGGATCACTGAAGGACGCGGCAATATGGCACGGGCCTCCATGCGCTGGATTCTGGACCATCCGGCAGTCAGCTGTGTGATTCCGGGCTTCAAGAATGAGGCTCAGGTGAATGATAATCTGGCCACGCTGGATGTACCTTCCTTCAGCCCAGGGGATATGGAGCGCCTGGCTGCCTTTTACCAGTCAGAAGTGGTTCCGCATATCCGTGGAGAGGTGTAGCGGTACTGTATGAATATAACTGTCGGACTGCTCGCCCATGTAGATGCCGGGAAGACGACCTTCGCCGAGCAGCTACTCTACCATACCGAAGCCATCCGCAGCAGGGGGCGTGTGGACCATCAGGATACGTTCCTCGATACCCATGAGATTGAAAAAGCACGCGGGATCACCGTCTTCGCCGATCAGGCGGAGTTCACCTATAAGGATGCCCGCTATTTCCTGCTGGATACGCCGGGCCATGTCGATTTCTCCCCGGAGATGGAGCGTTGTCTGCAAGTGCTGGACTATGCAGTGGTAATTCTCAGCGCGGTGGAGGGCGTAGAGAGCCACACCGAGACGCTCTGGCAGCTGCTGCGCCAGCACCGGATTCCCACCTTGTTCTTCATTAACAAAACCGACCGTGCAGGCAGCGACCCTGAACGTGTCCTGGAAGAAATCCGGGAGCTCCTTAGCGGCGATGCCCTGCTTCTGCCGGAGCAGCCGGAAGCGGCGTGGACCGAGGAGATGAAATCGTTCCTTGCCGAACGCGAGGATGCGCTGCTGGAACCTTATCTTGAAGGCATGCTGACGGACAGCGATTGCCGTAGTGCGCTAAGATCTATGGTGAAGCGCGGAGAGATTTTTCCGTGTATGCAGGGCTCTGCATTGCTGGACCAGGGCGTGGGTGAATTTCTGGAGGTTCTGGATGCGCTCACGTTCACGGAGTACGATCATCGGCTGCCTTTTGCCGGGAGGGTCTATAAGATCCGCCACGATGCCAGAGGGACCCGCATCACCTACATCAAAGCCCTTCAAGGCGTGCTGAAGAACCGCGAGTTCCTGACGTATGGACCCGAAGCAGAACAAGTATCCGAACGGGTTACCGGAATCCGCAAGTACAACGGTACTGCTTATAGCGCTGCTGACTGGGCTGCCGCCGGGGAGCTATTCGCCGTTGTCGGCTTAAGCTCCGTGCTTCCGGGTGCGGGAGTGGGCGCACTTCAGGACGCGCAGGGCAGCGGACTTATTCCCACCTTGAAATCCAAGGTGCTCTTCAAGCCGCCCGTGCACCTGAAGGAGCTGACACATGCTTTCGGACAACTGGGCGCGGAAGATCCGTCACTGAACGTAAGCTGGGATGAAGAGCTCCAGGAGCTGCATATTCATGTAATGGGCGGGATACAGCTTGAGATTCTGGAGCAGATTGTGGCGGAACGGTTTCAGCTTAAGATCTCTTTTGGCGCGCCGGAGATTCTCTATAAGGAGACTATTGCCGGTACGGTCTATGGCTGCGGGCATTTCGAGCCGCTGGGCCACTACGCCGAGGTTCATCTGATGCTTGAGGGCGGGGAACGGGGGAGCGGGATTACCTTCATTAACCGCTGCCACCCCGATGATCTGGCGGCGGGCTATCAGCATCAGATTGAGCAGCATCTGCTGGAGAGCGGCCATCACGGCCTATTGACGGGTTCCCCGCTGACGGATCTGAAGATCACCCTGCTTACGGGAAGGGCGCATAATAAGCATACGAGCGGCGGCGACTTCCGGGAAGCGGCTTACCGCGCGTTGCGCCAGGGGCTGGAGCAGGCAGAGAATCTGCTGCTGGAGCCGGTCTACGACCTGAAGATCCGGATAGATCCGGACGATGTGGGAAAGGTTATGAGTGATATCCAGCAGGCCGGCGGCCGCTTCAATCCCCCGGATATTACGCCGTCCAAGGCCGTAATCACGGGCACGGTTCCGGCCGCAAGCTTCATGAATTACGGGGTGAGACTGGCTGCGATGACACAGGGCAAGGGATCGATGTCGCTCAGAGTGGCCGGATATGAGCCCTGCCACCAGACCGGGGCGGTGGTGGAGCAACGGAATTATAATAAGAATGCGGACCCGGCCTACTCCTCGGCGTCTATTTTTTGCGCCAAGGGTGAGGGTTATGCTGTGCCCTGGGAAGAGGCCGGAGCGCATATGCATATTCAAGCAGCAAGCAGGAACGGGTACATGGTTCTTAAGAGAGCAGTGCCGTTTCAGCGTAACATCGAAGGAAAGGTGCAGATTGACAATGACTAATGTGATAGATAAGGTAGCCTGGATCTATGTTGTGGATGGCAAGGTACTGGGCGCGCGTTCCAAAGGCAAGGACACCTATTATTTCCCCGGCGGCAAGCGGGAGCCCGGTGAGAGTGATGCCGAGACCCTGGTCCGCGAGATTGAGGAGGAGCTGTCCGTTCAGATCTTGCCGGAGACGATTGCAGAGTTCGGAAGCTTCGAAGCCCCGGCACATGGCAAAGCGGAAGGTATCCTGGTACGGATGACCTGCCTGACCGCAGAGTTCACGGGCGAGCTTACCCCGGCTTCAGAGATCGAGGAATTGGCCTGGTTAACCTATAAGGATATTGACCGGGTATCGGCGGTCAGCGTCATCATCATGGACAAGCTGCGGGAGATGAGTCTCATCTCTTAAGAGTCAGGCGTGCACTCATCTGTCCGAAAAGTCTATGCAAGCCCGTTTTGAGCCGGAACCCGGCCTGGAACGGGCTTGTTGTCTCTTTAACAGGGCGATGCAGGCGGCGGGGCGAGCACACTTTTATCGAATAGGACATATGTCCTTTTCCAATCCGGCGAACTGGCTTTTAATAAGTACAGAGAAGCAAAAAGAGGAGAGAGATAGATGAGAGGGATCATATTCGCATTTTTGGCCGGAGCCTGCATTACACTTCAGGGGGTAGCCAATGCCAGAATCAGCCAGGATATCGGCACGTGGCAGGCGGCAACCATTACCCAGCTTACCGGATTCATCATGGCGTTAGCGATAGCACTGGTGGTACGTGACGGCAAAAAGCACGGCTTCCGCAAGGTGCATCCGTTATACATCAGCGGCGGCGGTCTGGCTGCCTTCGTGATTTTCAGTGAGGTGACGGCCATTCAGAACATCGGGGTTACACTTACGATCTCGGCGCTGCTGATTGCCCAGCTCTGCCTGACCTTTATCATTGATATCAGGGGCTGGTTCGGAGTCGTCCGGCAGAAGATGAAGCTACCGCAGTTTATCGGCATCGGGATGATGATTCTCGGGGTAGTTGTACTGAAGTTCTAAACGAAGGGGACAAGAGATATGTTAACAGGGTTAGTACTTGCACTGATCGCGGGGGCGCTGGTCAGTTTACAGAATATTTTCAACGCCAAGGTTAATGAGCACACGGGCTCCTGGTCAACTACTACACTGGTGCTGGGCATGGGCTTCGCCGCTTCCCTCGTCATGGGGCTGATTATGGAAGGGAAGAACATGTTCACGCTGCAGCACATGCAGCCCTGGTACTGGTTAAGCGGAATGATCGGCGTGGGGGTCGTGATCTGTCTGGTCCAGGCCACCAGAATCCTTGGCGCCACCTATGCCATCTCGATTGTACTAACTGCCCAGCTCGGCTTCGCCTTGCTCTGGGATTCACTGGGCTGGCTAGGGTTGGCGAAGGTTCCGTTCTCGTTCAACCAGCTGATCGGCGTGCTTATTATCGTAGGCGGGATATTGGTGTTCAAGCTGGGCGGCACAAGCAATGCCAAAGAGCCCGCCGGGACCCCGGGTTCCGGCAAGCCCCAGGGAGCGCTGCATACGGATTAACGAAAGCATTTGCAGTACAGAAAAGAGCGTGCACCGCAGGAATGCGGATGGCACGCTTTTTTCTGTGTGTGGAAAACCGATACAATAGTGGTTGCGGGGGCGCGTGAGCCGAATGTGTGCGGAAAACCGAATACATTCGAGAGCTGCTACTGCTGCGCGGGGCATCAACTAGCCAAAGGTAGGGAATCAGGTGCAGAAGTGCACCTGAATTCGCTAGATACAGTCGAAAGCGGCAAATCAGGTGCAGAAGTGCACCTGAAATCGCCAGACGCACCCATAAGCGGCAAATGAAGTGCAGAAGTACACCCGAATTCGCCAGACGCACCCATAAGCGGCAAATGAGGTGCAGAAGTGCACCTGAATTCCCAGGAGGCAGCCATACAAGGTTGTGTGCACCTCACAGAACTGGCGAACGGAGAAGCCGGGCTCTGCCGGCTACTCTTATCCCTGCCCGAGTGAAGCGACCCTGCTGCCCGCCAGTGCGTGCTGCCAGCGCTGATAGGTCTCCCAAGCCCGCCCGTTATCCAGCAGAGGCTTACAGGTATAGACGCCTTCCTCAATAGAATTCACACGCCCAGCGGCATGCAGTCTGGCAGCGGCGTTCAGCAGCGTCTGGTTGTAGTAGGCCATGTGCCCGCCGCCTTGCAGGACCTCCTCTGCTATACGGAGCTGCCGCAGAGCTGTCCACTCCTGCTCCTCAGGCAGTGTCACCTCCAGGCCAAGCGCCTCGGGGTCAATGATATCCAGCTCCGCCGCTCCATCCTGAATCCGGTATACGCGGTTCGGCCGGTCAATGTACAGATCCTCCGAGCCTTCCACACCCTGCACCACCAGCCCCCGCTGATAGCCGAGCTTCACAATGAGCCGGGAGATCCGGTCGAATACCGTATTATGGAATATCCCGAATACAATAAACGGTGAGCAGGAATAGTCAATCAGCTTCTCCGCCGTATTGAGAATCGTCCGCATGCCAATGTCCTCCCGGAGTCCGCGAAGCTCCCCCAGCGGCGGGCACCACTGCTCCGACTTCACGAACAGAACCCCGCTGGCTTCAGCGGCATGAACCGCGTCGCAGCGGCTCAGTCCGGCTACATCCACTCCGCTGGCCTGGATCATATCCTGTAGCGTAATGCCCCATTTGGGCGGTAAGCCCGCTGAACCATGCAGGGTAACCGGCAGACCTGCGGCTGACAGCAGAAAAGCCGTAGGGAAGGTGGCAATGAAGGAATGAACCCTGCCGTCATACGGACCGGCGCAGTCGATTCCCTGGTGAACAGGCTCACGGAAAGCGTATTTACGGCAGACTGCCACAAAAGCCTCCAGCTCCTCCAGGCTCTCCAGCTTCATGCGCTCTGCAATCAGGAACGCGCCGATCTGCACCGGCGAAGCAGCCTGGGTGAGTATGGCTTCCGCCGCATATTCAGCTTCCCCGTAGCTTAAATCCTTCGCACCGCGTTTGCCGCGGGCAACTTCCTTGAGAATATTAATCATATGGTGTTCTCCTTAAGTTTGATCCTGCAGCATCTGGTAGACCTTGACGATGGAGGTTGCTACATCGACGATCCGTTTGCGTTCATTCATCGCCTGCTTGCGCAGCAGGTCATAGGCTTCCGATTCGCTGATATTCTTGGCCTTGGACAGAATGCCCTTGGCCATATCAATCCATTTGCGTTCTTCAATCCGGGAGAGCAGCTGCTCCCGTTCCTTCAACCATTGCTTGCGCTCGAAGCATTGCCTGGCACTGAAATGCAGCGTCCAGTGAATCTCCGGCGGCTTCATGGCAGGGGACAGAATGCCGTCCACCATAATATCGTCGCCGCAGGCAGAGACGGAGAGGTTAGCGGTATGCGGGGTACACCACCAGATTACCGGCGCGATCCTTTGCCGCACCAGCAGGGATCTCCAGTGGCTGATATCCGTCACCGGAAGATTGAGGATGAAGGCATCGGCGTCGCCGATGAACGGAGCGGCCTGCTCCGGTGATGCTGCGGTTCCTACTACATAGCCGCAAGAGCTTAGGATGTGGTCAGGGCCTCCAGAGGAGCGCGCTTCTGCGGGATTCTCTGTTCCGGCAGGTTCTATAACCAACAGGGAATGCATGGGGGACGACGCTCCTTTTGCCTAAGAATAGAGACATCTTGTATGATTGCTGGCAATCCAATTACAGGATAGAATATGTTATATTATATAACACGAATTCAGCATTCTTGTCGATAAATTAAATTAATTAAATTTTATATGTCATAATTATTGACGTATCGTAGACGGCTGTAGTATAGTCGTTTTAACAAATTCAACAATTCACGAATACAACGATGTATTCGGCTGAAGCGGCAATGGCGCCTGCTCTCACTAATATCGCTTACGGGAAATGTATCTTTTCCGGGCGGAGTGAAGCGGGCTATTTCTGTTGTGCACCTGGAGAGGAGAGAGATACAGATGACAGTGAAGCGTAAAAAACTGATAGTAGTCGGCAATGGGATGGCAGGGGTCAGAGCCATAGAGCATCTGCTCAAATTGGCGCCGGAGGCGTACGAGATTACAATTATTGGCGCAGAGCCTTATCCCAATTATAACCGCATCATGCTGTCTTCCGTACTGGCAGGCGGGGCAAGCCTGGATGAAATCATAATTAATGATCTCGAATGGTACCGCAGCTTCAATATTACCTTATATACGGGACACACAGTGACTTCTATTGATACTGCTGCACGTACAGTTTATACGGATAAAGGAGTTACCGCCGTGTATGACGAGCTGATTCTGGCGACCGGCTCCAATCCCTTCATGCTGCCGATCCCCGGAACAGAGAAGGAGGGCGTCATTGCCTTCCGTGACATCAAGGATACTCAAATCATGCAGGACGTCTCACAAAAATACAGCAAGGCGCTCGTCATCGGCGGCGGTCTGCTCGGACTGGAGGCAGCCAGAGGGCTGCTGCATCTGGGGATGGATGTCTCGGTGGTTCACATTCACGAGTATATTATGGAGCGTCAGCTGGACGAGGCGGCATCCCGGATGCTGCGGGGAGAGCTGGAGGCTCAAGGCATGAAGTTCCTGCTGAAGAAGCAGTCGGAAGCTATTCTCGGCAAAAAGAGAGTCAAAGGCCTGCTGTTCGCAGACGGCGAGATGGCGGAGGCCGATCTGATCGTGATGGCGGTCGGGATCAAGCCGAATGTTATGCTTGCCCGCAGCAGCGGGATTGAGGTGAACCGGGGCATCGTGGTGAACGATTATATGGAGACCAGCCTGCCCGGTATTTACGCCGTCGGGGAATGTGCAGAGCATCGCGGCATTGCCTACGGCCTGGTAGCCCCGCTGTATGAGCAAGGCGCTGTGCTGGCCAAAAGACTGGCAGGTGCTCCCACAGAGGGCTACGCCGGTTCAGTCACCTCGACCAAGCTGAAGGTATCTGGTGTAGATGTCTTCTCAGCGGGACAATACAACGAGCAGCCCGGAACGAAGGCGCTCCGGTTCCAGGATGAGACGGAGGGGATCTACAAGAAGCTGGTCATCCAGGAGGATAAGCTGATCGGCGCTGTCCTGTTCGGCGATACGAATGACGGCGCGCAGCTCTTCTCGATGATCAAGAAGGGCGAGAATATTAAGGGGCGCGAGAAAGAGCTGCTGCTCGGCCTGGAGGCCGATGCGCTGGCTTCGCCCAAGGGCAACCGGCTGGAGGGGATGCCGGATGACGAGATCATCTGCGGCTGCAACGGAGTCACGAAGGGAACCATTGCCGAAGCGATTACCGCCGGCGGCTGCACCAGTGTCGGCCAGATCAAAGCCTGCACCAAAGCCTCCGCCTCCTGCGGCGGCTGCAAGCCATTGGTAGAGGGGCTGCTCCAGCTCTATGCCGGAGAGGCGGCCGTTACGGTCAAGGAGGGAATCTGCGGCTGCACGACGCTCGGGCGGGATGAGATTGTCGCCGAGATCAAGCGGATGAAGCTGACCACGGTGAAGGAAGTCATGCATGTATTGTCCTGGAACACCGAGGAAGGCTGCCCGAAATGCCGCCCTTCGCTGAATTATTACCTGGGTATGCTCTGGCCGGAGGAATACGTGGATGAGAATGAATCCAGATATACAAATGAGCGCTACCATGCCAATATCCAGAAGGACGGGACTTATTCAGTGGTGCCGAGAATCTACGGCGGTGTCACTTCTCCTGCGGAGCTGATCAAGATAGCGGAGGTCGCGGTGAAATACGATGTGCCGCTGGTCAAGTTCACCGGCGGGCAGCGCCTGGATCTGCTGGGCGTGAAGAAGGAGGATCTGCCGAAGATGTGGGAGGAGCTGGATATGCCCTCCGGCCATGCCTACGGCAAGACGCTGCGCACTGTGAAGACCTGCGTAGGCTCCACCTTCTGCCGCTTTGGGACCCAGGATGCGCTGGGGATGGGAATTCGGCTGGAGAAGGCTTTTGAACGGCTGAATGCTCCGGGGAAGGTGAAACTGGCTGTATCCGGGTGTCCGCGCAACTGTGCGGAAGCGACAATCAAGGACTTCGGGGTGGTGGCGATTGACGGCGGCTGGGAGCTGCATGTCGGCGGCAACGGCGGCGTTCATGTCCGGGCGACCGATCTGCTCTGCGTAGTGAAGACCGATGATGAGGTGCTGGAATGGGCAAGTGCGTTCCTGCAATACTACCGCGAGCAAGCCGGATGGAATGAGCGGACCGCACAGTGGATTGAGCGCGTGGGCCTGGACAGTATCAAGCAGGCGCTGGAATCCCCGGAGGAACGGGCGGCGCTGGTGGAGAGGATTCAGAAGACGCTTAGCCTGACTACCGATCCATGGAAGCAGATTGTGAATACCCCGGAGCTGCGCAAGAATTTTGAAGCGATCTCGTTACCCGAGACGGTCTAAGGAGGAACCGAAATGACAATGACTAAGCTGCTAATCGGCAACCTGAATGATGTGGATATCAAAGGATCACGAAAATTACGGGTAGGCGATACCGAGATTGCCTTGTTCCGGCTAAGCAGCGGAGAGGTGCTGGCGGTGGAGAACCGTTGTCCGCACAAGGGCGGCCTGCTCTCGGAGGGCATGGTCTGCGGCTCCAAGGTGCACTGCCCGCTCCATGACTGGCGGATCGAGCTGCATACAGGCGAGGTGCAGGCCCCCGATACGGGACATGTGACCACCTATGAGGTGGAAGTCGATCACGCCACAGGCAGCTTGTACTTAACGATCTGATTCATTCATCCATGGACACGTATAAAGGGGGATTCATAAATGGACTATGTCAAACCAGGCGAAGTGCTGGGCTCCATGATTGAAGCGGGAAAAACCAAAGCAGAACTGGGCATCATGCAGCTCATTGTCCGCGGCAGTCTCGGCGGTGCCATTCTGGCATGCGCTACCACACTGGCCTTCACCGCAGCGGCACAGACCAAGATCCCTATGGCGGGCGCGATTCTTTTTCCGGTAGGCTTCGTGATGATTATACTACTCGGGCTGGAGCTGGTTACCGGCAGCTTCGCCTTGATTCCACTGGCTGTGCTGGAGAAGAAGACCACCATCGGGCGCATGCTGGGGAACTATTTCTGGGTCATACTCGGACATTTGATCGGATGTGCCGTCTATGCCGCATTATACGGGCTGACGATTACGAGGATGGGTACCGATCTGTCGAACCCAATGTTGCAGACACTAATTACAGCAAGTGAAGGGAAGACGACGGCTTATCAGAGCCTGGGGGCAGAGGGACTCGTGCTGGCCTTCATCAAGGCGATGCTCTGCAACTGGATGGTTACGCTGGGTGCGGTGATGGCGATGACCTCGAAATCCACCTCCGGCAAAATCCTCGCCATGTGGCTCCCCATCCTGACTTTCTTCGGACAGGGCTTCGAGCACACGGTTGTCAATTTCTTCGTCATTCCGGCGGGGATGATGCTTGGAGCGAATGTGACTATGGCGGACTGGTGGATCTGGAACGGCATTCCGGTGCTGCTCGGCAACTTCGCGGGCGGGCTGTTGTTCACGGGCCTGCTATTCTACTTATCGCAAAAAGGCAGCAGGTCGCAAAAAGGCAGCAAACCCGGAGCAACTGCGGCAGCAGAGCTTCCGGGACGCGGAGAGGCGGGGCTCCCGGGCACACCTGCCCTGGAGAAAAGCGTATGAAGCAGGGCAGCATATCTATTGTAGGCGCAGGTCCGGGTGATCCCGAGCTGATTACATTGAAGGCGCTGAGGCGCATTCAATGTGCCGATGTGATTCTGTACGACCGGCTGGTGAATGAGGAGCTGCTGGACTATGCCCGGGTCGATGCTGTACGCATCTACTGCGGCAAAGCGCCGGGTCTGCATTCGATGCCGCAGGAGACGACAGAGCGGCTGATGATTCGCCATGCCGCAGCCGGAAGCCACGTGGTCCGGCTAAAGGGCGGCGACCCGTTCGTGTTCGGCAGGGGCGGGGAGGAAGCGTTGTCCGCTGCCGCTGCCGGTATTCCTTATGAGGTGATTCCGGGAATCACCTCGGCGGTGGGCGCAGCCGCTTCTGCGGGCATTCCGCTGACCCATCGCGGTGTGGCGGCCTCCTTCGCCATCGTGACCGGCAGCCGCTGCCAGACCCAGGATTCGCCGCTGCGTTGGGATGCGCTGGCCCACGGTGTGGATACGCTTGTGATCTATATGGGCGTAAGCAAGCTGGGGGAGATCTGCAAGGAGCTGCTGGTACACGGCAAAGATCCGCAGACCCCGATTGCACTAATTGAGAACGGAACAACGGTGCGCGAACGGATCGTGACCGGCACGCTTGGCAATATCGACAAGGTCGCCGCCGCGATGAAGATCAGCAATCCGGCCATGATCATTATCGGTGAGGTGGTCCAGGTCAGAGCGGAGCTGCTGAATCTGGAGGAAACTGTACGCTCGCAGATCGGGTGAAGCAGAATAGGGCAGGCGCCCACATCTCCGGGCCGCAGGCCGGGTTATGGCAGCGCCTGTTTCTGTGTTATATTCAGGGAGGAGAGTACATCGCTGCTGCGGCATGCTGCGCTGGAAGTCACTTTTCACATTCTTAGTGACTGCTGTCACACGGGTCTGCGCAGATTAGGGACTATACTTGTCGCCTACAGTTACAGCATGCCGGGCAGATGGCCCTGAAAGGAGAAATTACAGATGCAGATTGAGCTTAATGTAATGACCCGCGAACGGCTGGAGCAGAGTCTGGCCGGGAAGCCCGGGCAATTCAAAATGTTCTATGATACGGAGGACTGCGGCTGTAATGGCGTGCTAGTGATCCGGGTAGTCAGCGAGCCTTCGCCGACCGATATTGTGTTTCAGACCGAGCCGTTCACCTTCCTGTGTGACCGCCAGCAGGAATTGCTGTTCGATGACGTAATGCGGCTCGAAGCCGAGGCCGGGTATCCGGCCTACAAGCTGACGAGTGATTCCACCTTGTTCGGGAGCAATATAAGGGTGCAGGATGCGCGGGGCTGAAAGAATAAAGGTAGCATAAGTAAGGAGGCCATCTGCCCGCAGAGTGACGGGGGATGGCCTTTATTTAAGGGAAAACCGAGCATATCGGGGATGGCGGAGACTCGTGAGCTGATTGTAATCGAAAAACCGATTACAATTGGACTGGGGACGCCGTGTAGGCCGAATGTAATCGAAAAACCGATTACAATTTGACTAGGCGCGCTGCGTAGGCCAAATGTAATCGAAAAACCGATTACAATTGGACTGGGGACGCCGTGTAGGCCAAATGTAATCGAAAAACCGATTACAATTGAAATGGGGACGCCGCAGCATCCAGTCCTGATGCGGCCCAAAGGTTGCAAATGAGGGTGCTATTTCGCAATAGTGACCCTCATTTCGCTTTAGGTCCTCAGCTTAATAAGCAGTCCATCCGCCGTCTGCGGTAATGACTGCTCCATTCACAAAGCCTGCTTCCTCTGAAGCCAGGAACAAGGCGAGCTGTGCGATTTCTGCGGGCTGGCCCATCCGTGGATTAAGCGCCATGCCCGGCTGTGTACGTTCCATGCCAAATGGATGGATATGGGTCATGGTTGAACCAATATTGGTCTCCACACCGCCCGGCGCAATCGCATTGCAGCGGATTCCCTTGGCAGCATACATGAATCCGGTGTTCTTGGTAAAGCCGATAACCGCATGCTTCGAGGCTGTATAAGCCGCACCGGCACGGGCACCGAACAGACCGCCTACCGAGGCAACGTTAATGATAACACCCTGTTGTTTTTCCAGGAAAATAGGCAGTACCTTGCGCGTAGCACGCATCACTGAAGTTGTATTGACGGAGAGAATCCGCTCCCAGCTCTCATCCTCAATATCACCCGCCGGTTCAAAGTTATCCATGATCCCCGCATTATTCACCAGAATATCTACCGTGCCGTAGGTGCTGACTGTACTGTCGATCAGATTCTGGATATCAGACTCATCTGCAACATTTGCTTGTACCGCCAGGGCTTCCCCGCCGCGAGCTTTAATGTCACCGGACACCGTCTCCGCAGCCTCCAAATGAATATCCGCCACTACGACCTTGGCTCCTTCCTTCGCATACAGGACGGCAATCGCCTTCCCCATCCCGGATGCCGCCCCGGTCACTACAGCTACTTTGTTGTGAAGTCTCATATATGTACCTCCGTGTATAGTTATTTTTCTCTGGTCTAGTATCTTTTGCTTCATAGTGTTTTATGCGCCCGGTTGACGCTATCCTTCGCGAAGGCTTAACATTGGGCTATACAACAGGGAAGAGGATGGAGCCTATGATTACGGCCGGACTAGATATCGGAACTACATCCATCTCCGGGCTGCTCTATGATCTGGAGAAACGTACGATTCTATATACTATTACGGAAGCACAAGCGGGCCTGCCTATCAGCCTGAATCAGGAATGGGAGCGGCTGCAGGACCCGGAATTGATTGTGAAGCAGGTGGAACATATACTTGAACGTCTGCTGGCGCAGCAGCCGGAAGTAACGGGAATTGGCTTAACCGGGCAGATGCATGGCATTGTCTATTTGGATACAAGCGGGAGGGCAACAGGTCCGCTGTATACCTGGCAGGATGGACGGGCGGGACAGCTCACCGGAGGGATGGACAGTCCTACCTATGCGCAGCAGTTCAGTGATCTTACCGGGTACACTGTAGCTCCCGGCTATGGACTCGCCACCCATTACTATAATGTGTCCGGGCAGCTTGTCCCTGAGCGAGCAGTCAGCTTCTGCACAATTGCGGACTATATTGCGATGAGGCTGGTGAACAGTGAAGTGCCGCTGATTGATGCAACGCAGGCAGCGGGGATCGGGGGCTTCAGTCTGGGGACAGGGGATTTCGATAGAACCGCGATTGGTATGGCCGGCATCGACCCTTCGTTATTGCCGCAGGTCGTCCCCTCCGGGACGGCAATCGGCAGCACGGTACAAGGCATTCCCGTATACACTTCGCTTGGGGATAATCAGGCCAGCTTCCTGGGCAGCGTGCCGCAGCCCGGAGAATCCCTGCTGCTGAACATCGGCACAGGAAGCCAGCTCTCGGCCTGGTTGCCTGACTGCGCCAAAGCTCCTTCCGCGATGGAGGTACGCCCGTTCCCTGGCGGCGGGGTGCTGATGGTTGGAGCCGCCCTGAGCGGCGGCAAGTCGTATGCCCTGCTGGAGGGATTCTTCCGGCAGCTGATCACCGCATACACCGGAGAAGCGCCGACAGATCTCTATTCCCTGATGTCCAGGCTGCTCAGTGAAGAGGTGCCGGGAAGCGCCAGCACAAGACTTACGGTGAATACGCAGTTTCTGGGGACAAGAACAGACCCGGAGAAGCGCGGCAGTGTGGAGGGAATCACGCTGGAGAATTTTACTCCCGGCAGGCTGGCCCATGCTTTTCTGCAAGGAATGGTAGATGAACTGCGCGGTTTCCTGGCAGAGCTGGAACAGCAGGGCGCGGGTACATTCAGCCGCCTTATAGGCTCAGGCAATGCGCTGCGGAGTAATCCGGTCCTGTGCGCCAAGGCCGAAGCAGCCTTCGGACTAACGCTTGAGCTTGGTGAACATGCTGAAGAAGCGGCGGTAGGGGCGGCGCTCTGTGCCGCTGTCGGCAGCGGGGAGATCGCAAGCTTCAGTGAAGCAGGTGCTTATCTTAGCAGAGCCCGGCTGAGCTAACGGGAAGGGGGCTGTCCCAAAAAGTGACCAATGGGCTTGTTAAACCAAGGATGAACAGGGAATATTGTGATATCCAACATTGACAAAATAAATTATTTATGCTATAATTTACATATTAATAGTTTGTGTATATAATAAGGTTCTCCTGGCCAGGGGAATCTTATTTTTGTATGGAGGAACCACCAATGAAGCAGAACAAGTCCAGCATGACTGCCTTAGTGGCCGCTTTTGGCCGAGCCTATCACAGTATGTATGACAATCCCAAGATCTTTAATGATGATGTGGCGCACAAGCTGATATCTCCGCAGGAGTTCGCGGATATCCGCAAGAATATGGTGCAGGGGATTACTTTCTTCAATCCCGAGATCGCGGAGAGGTACCCGGATGATCCTGAAGCCATCTTGAGATGGATTGTCCAGGTCCAATTATCCCCCACACCGCTGGCACGAGCTGCCTACTGTGAGGCTATTGTGCTGCATGAGCTGAGTCTCGGGCTGGAGCAGTATGTGATTCTTGGTGCGGGGCTGGACAGCTTTGCCTACCGTTATCCTAACCTCATGGAGCGGCTTGCGATTTTTGAAGTCGATGCTCCTGCTACCCAGGCATCCAAGCAGCAGAGGCTCAGGGATGCACAGCTTGAGATTCCGGGGAATCTTCATCTCGTGCCCATGGACTTCACAGGCGAATTCTCGTATTCAGGCCTTTATAAGCAGGGGTTCGATCCTGACGCTAAGACGTTGTTCAGCTTGCTGGGGGTATCCTACTACCTCACCAAGGAGGAGAATGCACGCCTGATTACGGAGCTACTAGCAGGGGTTCCTTCAGGAAGCTCTATCATTCTGGATTATGCGGACGAGTATCTAATGGAAGAGCAGGGCGTATCCGGCCGGGTGGCCAAAATGGTGCAAATGGCTGCCGCCAGCGGCGAGCCGATGCAATCCTGGTTCAGTTATGCGGAGATGGAGGAGCTTCTGGCCGAGGCGGGGCTGCTGGTCTATGAGCACCTGTCTCCGGCAGAGATCAACGAGAGGTTTTTCAGCGGCCGGAGTGATGCTTTAAGCGCTTTTGAGACGATTCATTATGTTCATGCGGTTAAGCGGTAGCTTCTTCTCCATAAATAAAAGCCTCAACCGCCGCTACCGCGATATTCCGGTCGGGATGGGAATTGTCGATCTGCACCACCTGTACAGACGGGAGCGGCCAGGCTACGGTGCGGGGGCCTAGCGAAGCGCTGAAGCTCTCCCAGTGGGCGAACTTCCAGGCGTCGAGCGCGGAATGTCTGCCTTCAAGCCGTTCACGGAACGTGGCTGCATCCGCAAGTCCTACCAGGACTACCTTGACCTCAACTTCATTCAGTGTGCGCCCGATGCGCGCCAGCTCGCGGTCGATCCACTCCGGATCGGCCGCTTCTTTGGTAAAGGGACCCACCACGTAGATGTCGCTGGACAGACCGATATTATCTAGCGCTGCATCCATAGTAATGCGGTAGCCGAGGTCGCGGCATAGTCTTTTATACTCATCGGAATCCCTGTCGTCAGGATCAAGCCCGTGCATAGTCATAATAGCGGTTGCTGCCGGACGCAGCAGAATATCCATATCGAACACTGCCGCCGGACGCCGGGCTGCAACAGCCTTGGCTAAGGTGGTTTTGCCCGCCCCTCCGGGTCCGAGGAAAAATACCAGCTTGTTCATCTGTCTCACTCCTTATCCTGCTTGCAAATCCCAGTATAGCAGGCGAATCGTTCAGCGGGAAGGAGCCAACCGGAGGGGGGGCCTAGCCATTGCTAGTGTGTGACAGCAATTAGCAGGCAATGATATGATAGATTAACTGTACATTGAAGAAGGAAACGAAACAGATAGAGGGTAAAAGGAGGACAACGATATGATTACCATCCGTCCCATTGAGCGCAGGGATAATGCGGCCATTGAGGGGATTATCCGGGAGTGCCTGATTGAATTCGGCGGCAACCGCGAAGGTTTGGCTTGGGCAGATGACAGCCTGCAAGACTTATATACCTATTATAATAGCGCGGCGAACCGGGCTTACTGGATAGTGGAAGAGGACGGGCAGGTGCTGGGCGGCTGCGGGATTGCGGCATTCGACGAAGCGCAGCAGATCTGTGAATTGCAGAAAATGTACCTGTCCGCAGCCATCCGTGGCCAAGGCGTTGCAGCAGAACTGCTGGATACGGCGCTTGCCTTCGCAAAGCAGCATTACCGTAAGTGTTACCTGGAGACGCTGCTGTCGATGCAGGCCGCTGGCCGTTTCTATGTCAAGCACGGGTTCAGCCCGATGGATGGCCCGCTGGCCGGTTCCGAGCATTATGCCTGCGATGCATGGTATATCCGGGACTTACATAACTGATTACTGCGGAAATATGGGCACATGAAGAATTCACTTCTATAAACTTAATGGAAAATAAATCCGATAATAAAGGGATATGTATATCATTAATGGGTATATTTTGAATCCTGATATTGTACATTGGAATCCATTCTGGAGAAGGAAGCAGGGATCATAGTGTCTTCCACAAAGCTAGTATTTAACGAAGATGAAGTCAGGCGCCTGCAGTCGAAGATCGGCCAGGTGAGTCAGGACACTAATCGGCTATATCTTCAATTGAAGGGCCAGTCCAGCAGCTGGGGCGGTATTCCGATGGGCGATCATCTGGTCAAGGCCCAGGTCCTGATCAATGAATTAACCGTTGAAGCGGAGAAGTTAGAAGATATTATCCGGGTCGCCCTGAGAGGCGTCTCGGAATTGCAGGAAGAGAATAAGCGGGAGGCGGACAAGCTGACGGGGCAATTTAATCTTTTGCTCGCGGCCTTCGGAAGCTTGGGGCTGCAACCAGCCGCCGGACGGTTCTCCATCCCCGAATTTGTGCAGCGAAGTGCGACGAACCTCATCACTTCGATTGCTGCTCTATCGGGAAAAGATGAGCTGAGCAGGGACCCGGTGGTGCAGCAGCTCAGGAAGGTCATTCAGACCTCCGGCCTGCTGACCGTAGAGAGTATCGCTGCACAAAGTAAGCTGAACGATATCTTCGCAGCGCGCAATGAGATCGCTAAGGCCCAGATGGCCTTCAAAGTGTATCAGGCGTTCGGCAATCAAGCCCAGATGGAGACAGTTCATGCAAAGGCCGAAGAAGCCCGGCAGAAGCTGGCCTCTCTAGGCGTAGCCAAGATCTACTATGAAACCGGTAAGGATCTAAGCGTCCACTACAGACAACCAGCAGTCACCGCCTGTGAGTATGATCCGTCAATTACGGCGGAGAAGGTTCCATTACTACATAACCAAGAATATTTACTGCTGCTGCGGCTGGCGATGGAGAAGACCGCCGCCGGAGCGTATGCGCGGAGTCAGCTTGCGGCGAAGCGGCAGGAAATTCAGATCGCAGCGGCTCTTAAGCAGGTTCAAGAGCAGATCGAAGCAGAGCGGCGGTTGAACGGGCCGCCGCTTACCCTGCCGGACGGCACGCCAATTACCGCAGACAACAAGGAAAATGAGACCACCTGGGACTTTTATCAGACGAAAGTCTATGTGCCAAATGAATATCTCACCCCGATGTACACCAGCTATCTGGGGTGGCTGGATAACACGTACGGCCTCACGAAATGGGAGAGCAAGGTCCGTCAGTCGGGAGATGTGGTGCTGGCTTTTACCGAAGGATTGGTGAAAGAGGTCGTCATGGGCGTGGCGGATACGGCAACCTTTGCTTTCAAATTAGTGGTGGACCCGGTCAAGACCACCACAGACATGAAGAATCAGGCGAAATATCTGATTGACCATCCTGAAGTGCTGGTGGAAGCGGCGAAGATGGCGTTTCATCAGTTTGACGAGGGCACCCCGGAAGAGAAGGCGAAAATGCTGGGCTCGGTCGCTTCCATCCTCGTTCCTGGATTCCAGGTCACCAAAGCAGGTAAAGTTGGGAAAGTGCTAGGCGAGGTAGAAGACGTTGTCAGCCAAGCGGCGAAGGATGCCCTGCAAGGGATTAAGCAAAAGCTTCCGAATCTGGGTCCGGTAGTGCAGACGCCGGAAGGTTTAATTTTCAAGATAGGGGAGATTCCAGATACTCCAGCCTTGCCAAAGACGCCGGTGCAGCAGCGGTATATGGATGGGTTGGAGGGTGGAGGGAGAAATGTTGAACTTAACGATCCTATAAAAATTAAAACTAATAAAGGGATGGAAGTCGAATTTATAAATTCTTCAGGAAATACCCTTAAGTATGTTGAACAGAATCCCAAAAATATTCCGAATGCCATCGAAAGTGCGAAAAATAGTTTTAATGCAGGAAAAGCAGTTGAAGGTAAGGTAGGAAACTTTGTTCAACAAAAGACTGAAGTTACCGGGTTTGGAGTAGAAGTAAAAAACTTGACTCTGGATAAGAGGGCGACTGATATAGATATCGCTACAAATACACATTTTATTGAAGTCAAAAAATCAGTGAGTGCTATTAAGACAGCTCAAATAGACAGATTAACAAATCCTAATAATATTGATTTTTTCAACCGTGAATTCAAAAATGTTATCTTGTATATTGATGAGCCCATGAAAAATTTAAATAAATTTGATATGGAAAAAATAGAATTTGCCAAGAGTCAAGGCGTAACTATTGTAAATTCATTAGAAGAACTAGGGAGAGTGCTTGAGTAATGGGGACATCAGCATATTTTTTAGACCAAGCAAATAACCATACAAAATTAACAAAGCTTATTGAAGATATTAAAAACATCTGTATAGAAAAAGAATATTATATGAGCCCTGTTTCATACGATCCTCAAAGTGAACATGAAGGAAAACATGCTTCTTTAGAAGTTGCATTAGTTAAACGATCAGATGAAGAGGAGACACCTCCAAATGATGTTTTAATAGATTTATATGAAGAGTCGCATAAATACCAATATCATTGCTTTTCTTGGTATGATGAGCAAATTACTCTTTTTAATGTTGCAGTTATTGATGAAGTATATAACAATGAACAAATAATTTTGGGCTTGTCGAGTGAAATTTTAAAGCATTATCCAGATCTCAAATTATGGATAGAAGAAGATTGGTTCTACACCTTGGGTGACATAGAAAAAATATCAAGAGGACCCTATGATAATGAATGGTGCTATAAGAATCCGATAGATTTGTAAAATAAATTACGGGAATATCTTGAATGCAGAAAAAATACTATGCTAAACAGAGGAAATGCACTACTGGGATGCTAGAGTATTACATTTAGCTTAGCAGCACAAAAGTTATCAATATGTTTCATTAAGGAGAATGGATATTTCCTCGATAGAACTACATTTGAATCTTAATTTTAATGAAAACCTTGAGTGGCTACGTGCCTTTCAAGGTTTTCTGTCGATTATTTTTGCGGTGCGGGAATAAATCGGAGCTCAACCCAGATGAAGGCTGTTCATGCACAGGCCGAAGAAGCCCGGCAGAAGCTGGCTTCTCTAGGCGTAGCCGAGATCTACTATGAAGCCGGCAAGGATCTGAGCGCCCATTATAAGCAACCAGCGGTTACCGCCTGTGAATATGATCCGTCAATTACGGCGGACAAGGTTCCATTACTACATAACCAAGAATATTTACTGCTGCTGCGGCTGGCGATGGAGAAGACCGCCGCCGGAGCGTATGCGCGGAGTCAGCTTGCGGCGAAGCGGCAGGAGATCGAGATGGCGTATCGTCAGTTTGACGAGGGCACCCCGGAAGAGAAGGCGAAAATGCTGGGCTCGGTCGCTTCCATCCTCGTTCCTGGATTCCAGGTCACCAAAGCAGGTAAAGTTGGGAAAGTGCTGGGCGAGGTAGAAGACGCCGTCAGCCAAGCGGCGAAGGATGCCCTGCAAGGGATTAAGCAAAAGCTTCCCAATCTGGGTCCGGTGGTACAGACGCCGGAAGGGTTTGTTTTCAAGATAGGGGAGATTCCTGATACTCCAGCCTTGCCGAAGACGCCGGTGCAGCAGCGGTATATGGATTGGTTGGAGGGTCAGGGCGGTAGGGTTGAGGGGACGGATAATTCTAATAGTATTGTTAAAATAGTTAAGGACGGAAATAAAACAAATTATAAGAATCCTGCTGGGAATGAGCTATCGTGGACTGATCAGCATCCTAAAAGTATTAATAATGATATTGATGCTAAGTTAAACAGTTCAGACCCGGGTAAGGCTACCGAGGCTAAAGTAGCTTCTTTTGTAAGAGAAAATAAGGAAGTCACAGGGTTTGGACAGCAAGTTAAAAAGGCAGATAATAGTTTAGCTGGTGATTTAGATGTTGTTACTAAAGATGAGATTATTGAAGTTAAAAAATCAATAAAGGCAATAACAGATGTAGAACAGTTTGATAAATATATAAACCCAAATAACGGTAGTTATTTCAATCCCGGTCAGAAGAAAGTTATTTTGTATATTGACAAACCATTGACAAACTTACATCCAAATGATTTGAAAAAATTACAGGAGATTAAATCTAAGGGCGTTACTATTGTTAATTCCCTGGATGAACTTAAGGAGGCGTTAAAATAAAATGGGTACTTCGGCAGTTATTTTGACACTAAAAGAAGAATATTCACCTGAGAAATTGTTATCAGATACAATAGTCTCAGTATTCCATGCTAATGCAACTCTATATTTTCATAATAATAAAAATTATTCGGATAATGGGGAATTTTCGTATACTACACTGAACATTAATAACAATTCATTTGCAGAGAAAAGTGAACAATCATTTATTTTTTCAGTTCACGCTATTAACAGTCCAAGTATTGATTTTTACTATCATGAAGATTTGGAACTGGATTCTAATTTATCATTATGTCAAGTTGGTCATATTGAAGATATTTATGGTGTTCAAAAATTAATTTTTAATTTTATTTATGAATACCTCAGATTGAATCCTGACAATTACTTTTGGGTTACAGATTATGATTGGGTTTATAGCTGGGGGGACATGAAAAAAATGAAATCTTTACCGTATGATCCGGATTGGTGTTATATAGATCCAAGGTTGATTGATTTACCTTGAAATATTCTGCCACCTAGTACTTTCCCAGATGGCTTGGGGTTTGGAGGGTAAATATAACAAGACGCTTTTAAGTTCCATAGTACAGGTCAATTATGGTCAGAATCTGCCATAGTTGATCTTTTTTTATTCTTGGCTAATCTCAATGATCAGTTTCATAGAATCACCTATCTTTTCCGTAGAAATAGCTCTTAAAGTGTTCGCTGCATTAAATCTATAATGAGTGTGTATTGCAGCGAGGGGAGGGCGGGATAGGGATCTCAACAGTTGTAATCGCTATCATTGTAAGGCTATGAATAAAACTGTGTGTCGTTCCACATCAGATTAAGGAGGAATAGAATGCGCAACAAGTATGTTACATGGTCGCTTGTAGTTACGCTGCTTATCTCAACGCTATTCATGGCGGCTGGACCGCTTACCCGTTCGTCGGCAGCGGGCGGACCGAATCTTGCACTTAACAAAATCATTACCGCCAGCGGGCAATCCCAGAATTATGCGCCGGATAACGTTAAGGACAGCAATCAGAATACGTATTGGGAGAGCGCAAATGATGCTTTTCCAGGGTGGATTCAGGTCGATCTGGGTGCGCTCACCAGTATTGACCAGCTTGTATTGAAGTTACCAGTCAACTGGGAGGCGCGGACGCAGACACTGGCGGTACAGGGCAGTACGAACGGCTCTACCTTCACGGATATCGTCGCTTCAGCCGCATATGTCTTCAATCCTGCGGTGGCGAACAACAGTGCCACGGTGAACTTCACCGCTGCCAGCACGCGTTATGTCCGTCTGTTGTTCAGTGCGAATACTGCTTGGCCTGCGGGCCAATTGTCCGAGCTTGAAATCTACGGTGCCAGCAGCCCAACTTCTGCACCTACAGCGGGGCCTACTGCATCGCCTGTGCCAGCGGGCACCTATGAAGCAGAGGCTGCCGCATTATCCGGCGGGGCGAAAATGAACACAGATCATGCGGGATACTCTGGCACGGGATTCGTAGACGGTTATCTAACCCAAGGTCCGGCCACCACCTTCACGGTAAATGTGCCTGCGGCGGGTACACGGAATGTTACGCTGAAGTATGCCAATGCAAGCGGAAGCGACAAGACGATCAGCATCTACGTGAACGGAGTTAAGCAGCGCCAGACCACCTTGCCGAACCTGGCGAACTGGGACACCTGGAGCACGAAGGCTGAAGCCCTCCCGTTGAATGCTGGCAGTAATAGCATTGCTTACAAATACGATGCAGGGGATACGGGCAATGTCAATTTGGATCTAATTACGGTAGCAGCTGCAATCATCTCCACGCCCGCACCTTCACCTACAGTAGCTCCAACAACTGCCCCTACACCAACGCCGGTAACTACCCCGGCCCCTACAGCTACGGTGGCACCAACTTCCGCACCAACACCAGCACCGACAGCAACACCGGTGACTACACCAACGGTGTCCCCTGGAGGGAACATCGCCATTGGTAAGGCGATCAGTGCATCCTCCAACACACAGAATTTCATTGCCGGTAATGCCAACGATAACAACACGGCTACTTACTGGGAAGGCAGCGGGAATCCCAGCACCCTTACGCTTGACCTTGGAGCCAATCATAATATCACTTCGATTGTGCTGAAGCTGAATCCGGCGGCCGAATGGGCAACCCGGACGCAGAATATTCAAGTCCTGGGACACAATCAGAATTCAACAACCTTCAGCAATCTGGTTGCCGCCCAGAACTATACCTTCAATCTGGCATCAGGCAACACGGTGACTATCCCCGTGACAGCAACCGTTAAGCGGCTTCAGCTTGCTATCGCCGCCAACTCCGGTGCGCCCGGAGGACAAATTGCCGAATTCCAGGTATACGGTACACCGGCAACGAACCCGGATCTGACGATCACCGGCATGAGCTGGACACCTGCTTCTCCGGTGGAGACCAGCGCAGTGACCCTGAATACTGTGGTGAAGAACAGCGGTACAGCCGCAGCCGCAGCGACGACTGTCAATTTCTATCTGAACAACGAGCTGGCGGGTTCGGCACCGGTAGCGGCTTTGGCAGCAGGAGCTTCGGCATCCGTCTCCTACAATGCAGGGACGCTAACAGCCGGAACTTATCCGCTTAGTGCTAAGGTAGATGAGGCGGGCCAGATTATTGAGCAGAACGAAAGCAACAACAGCTATACGAATGCTTCGCCGCTGGTGGTTGCGCCTGTCTCCAGCTCCGACCTGACCGGAACGACCTCCTGGTCACCAGGAACACCGGCTGCGGGGAGTAACGTGGCCTTCACCGTCAGTCTCAAAAATCAGGGCAATCTTGCTTCCGCAGGCGGGGCCCATGGTATAACTGTAGCCTTGAAGAATGCCGCAGGCTCTACCGTGCAGACCTTCACAGGCTCCTACACCGGCGTAATTGCAGCCGGGGCTACGGTCCAAGTGTCTCTCCCCGGCACCTGGAGTGCAGTGAACGGCAATTATACGGTCACTACAACCATTGCCGCAGATGCCAATGAGGTAACAACCAAGCAGGCAAACAACGTGAACACTGTGAACCTGGTTGTATACGCTCTGCGCGGAGCAAGTGTACCCTACAGCCGGTATGACACGCAGGATGCGACCCGCGGCGGTTCAGCGGCGCTGAAATCGGCACCGAATTTCGATCAGATGCTAACCGCTTCGGAGGCTTCGGGCCAGAGCTATGTAGCCCTGCCGTCTAACGGAGCTTATGCACAGTGGACAGTGAGAGCGGGGCAAGGCGGTGCCGGAGTCACGATGAGATTCACGATGCCGGATTCGGCAGACGGAATGGGTCTTACCGGTGCGCTTGACGTATACGTGAATGGAACCAAGGCCAAAACCATCCCGTTAACCTCCTATTACTCCTGGCAGTACTTCTCCGGCGACCAGCCTGGTGATGCACCAAGTGCCGGACGCCCGTTGTTCCGCTTCGATGAAGTTCACTGGAAGATGGATACACCACTTCAGCCTGGTGACACGATCCGTATTCAGAAGAACAACGGAGACAGCCTTGAATACGGGGTGGATTTCCTGGAGATTGAACCTGTACCGGCAGCCATTGCCCGTCCGGCCAACTCAGTGTCGGTCACCGATTACGGCGCAGTGGCAGGAGACGGACAGGACGATCTTGCCGCCTTCAACAGTGCGGTTACAGCCGCCGTCACCAGCGGAAAATCTCTCTATATTCCGGCTGGAACTTTTAATCTGAGCAGCATGTGGGTCATTGGCTCGGTCAGCAATATGATCAACAACTTCACGGTCACCGGTGCAGGCTACTGGCACACCAATCTGCAATTTACGAATCCCAATGCAGCTGGCGGGGGCATCTCCTTCCGTGTTCAAGGCAAGCTGGATTTCAGCAACGTCTATATGAACTCGAATCTGAGATCCCGGTACAACCAGAATGCTATCTATAAAGGCCTGATGGATAACTTCGGCAACAATTCGGTCATCCATGACGTATGGATTGAGCATTTTGAGTGCGGTATGTGGGTGGGGGATTATGCGCGGACGCCGGCGATTTTTGCGAACAATCTGCTTGTCGAGAACAGCCGTATCCGTAACAATCTGGCGGACGGCATTAACTACTCCCAGGGAACCAGCAACTCTACCGTCCGCAATACCAATGTGCGCAATAACGGGGACGATGGTCTGGCCGTGTGGCCGAGCAACACCTTTGGTGCACCGGATGGTGTGAATAACACGTTCTCATACAATACGATTGAGAATAACTGGCGTGCTGGCGCTATCGGCATCTTCGGGGGCAGTGGTCACAAGGCGGATCACAACTACATCATCGACACGGTGGGCGGCTCCGGTATCCGGCTGAATACGACCTTTCCGGGAGCGCATTTCAACAACAACACAGGGATGATTTTCTCGGATACGACGATTATTAACAGCGGCACCAGCCGTGACCTGTATGACGGGGAACGCGGCGCGATTGATCTCGAAGCTTCGAGTGATCCGATCAAGAATGTAACCTTCACCAACATCGACATCATCAACACCCAGCGGGATGCGATCCAGTTCGGGTACGGTGGCGGCTTCTCGGGTATCGTATTCAACAACATTAACATCAACGGCACAGGTCTCGATGGAGTGACAACTTCCAGGTTCTCCGGCGCCCATAAGGGAGCGGCAATCTACACGTATACCGGCAACGGCTCGGCGACCTTCAACAACCTGACGACCAGCAATATTGCATATCCAAGTCTGTATTATATTCAGAGCGGGTTTGGGCTGTTGATTCAGTAGCCTTGAGATAGACAGGGAGGGGCCTAAGCGGCTCCTCTTTTTTTGGTTTTAGCCAGTTGAGTGCGTGAAACGTGCGAAATCAGGACCACCCGTCCAACGGAGGGTCCTGATTTTTGTTTCTTAGAAGATCCCTGTTGAGTTGGTGGTCTTCCTTTGAGTGGTCTGTTCTTCCCAACAAGATTAAGGACATTAAGATATGTATTTATTAAAATGAGTGCTTACTAAAATTATTTCCCCATTCCAAATAAATAAAAAATTCTAATGTACCATTATTCCCTGTAACTTGACTATTGGTAATAGCAATTATCTCATAGTCTTCGATAAAGTGATTACATAAATCGGTTAATATATCACGGATGGTATCGATACTGTCGAATTCCCCGCTTCTGCGTATATCAGAAGATGCTACTTCAAACAGAGGTTTAATTAAAGCAATTACAGTTCCGCAATCCCCTATGATTTCTCTACATAATGGCAGGGCATATTTTAATGAAAGGTATGACAAGTCTAAGGTGATTACTTCTGGAGAAGGGAATAACGAAAGCAGAACTTTGTCAGCAAGATTGGTTTTTTCCATATTCACTATTTTTTTATCGAATAGTAGTTTCCCTGCTATTTGACCGCACCCTACATCAACAGCATAAACAAGCTTTGCTCCATTTTGTATCAGGCAATCAGTAAACCCGCCAGTAGAAGCTCCGCAATCCATTACCACTTTTCCATTTACATCAATTCCAAAATCACGTAATGCGCCTGCTAATTTTAAGCCTCCTTTATTTACATACTTTCTTTGATAATACCTTTTAATTCTTACTGTTCCATCTACAGGAACTTTGTCGTTAACACTTAGTATTAATTCATCGTTAACCAAAACTCGACCTAATATTATCCATTTTTTTGCCTCTTTCAAGCTATCAAACCAATTTTCTGAAATTAATTTATCAATGACAATACAACTTTTTTTATTTTTCTTCATTTAGAAAACTCCAATTTTAGATAGAATAAGTGCCTTGGTAAAAATGATTGCGCATAATTATCATTTAAATGTTCAAAAGCATAAAATTATTTATTCATTTGTAAATATTAAATTAATAATTTATGATTTTCTTTTAATATTGTAATTAATACCATAGGAAAAAACATGAGTCAATAGATAAAAATGTAACAATAAAAATCCGATATTTGTTTAAAATTTGTATTTAATTTTAAATAATTTCAATATTATTACAAATTAGTCGCTTTACAGATGGAAAATGCTGTGATAAGATGCAAATTAATTAGAAGGGAAGTGGTTTTATGTAATTGTAAAATGTAAACTTAAATGTTCATTTGTTTATTTGTTGGGGCGCAATTGAAGAAAACAATTTATTAAGTGAAAACACTAATTCCAAAAAACAAGGTGTGATGAAGCTGCAATTACTACGATATTGTCTGGACCCGATAAAAATCATGATAAAGTTTTGTAAAGCTCATGCCATACTCAAAATAATTTTGTTAATGGTGTCAGCGATTTTGGCTCCGTTAAGCTTTTTGCTAACAGAAGATCTAATCGACAGTGTATCTGAATTATACAAAGGCAATGCGGGTTACACCCACGTGGGTCTGAACCTGGTGCTACTACTTATCACTATTTTGACAATCTCCCTTTGTACGTCGATGGAGGGTTACCTCAATATAAATTTTGATAGATTATTATTGAAAAACTGGACACCGGTCGTATTGAACAAGTATAAGCAGCTCAAATACAGTTGTTTTGAAGATCAAGAAACGCAGGATATTATTTTTCAAATGAGTGACCATCCTAGTGAAAGTATCAAAAACAGTTTTCTTAATATCACGCAGATAGGCAGTTCTCTGCTTTCACTGGTACTACTAAATCTGGTATTTGCAAAGGTTTCTGTCTGGTTGTCAGTACTTTGTTTTTTATTCACGGTTCCCATGCTTTTTCTAAACTATAGAGCTATGACTATCCTCGACAGCCTTTTCTACAAACAATCTGCCGAAGATCGGAAGTTGGGATATTTGTTAGGGTTGTTGACTACTAAATCTTCCCTTTCTGAACTCAAATTATTTTGTGCGGTAGAATATATCGTTAATCAATGGGGAGGGATCAGAAGTAAAGTTTATAAAGAGAGGGTGGGCGCCAATGTAAAATCTCAAAAACTTATCTTTATCAATACTTTATGTGTTATGGCTTGGACGGTGCTAATTATTATTACCTTAGTAAATTATATGTACAACGGACTCATTACTTTAGGGCTTTTTGTAGCTTTAATGGGCTCTCTCAATTCGATTATCAGTATATCTGAGCAGGTCTCCTGGGAATATTCCGAATACTCCCGAAATGTATTGAAGACAAAGTACTATAAGCGTTTTATGTCTTTGCCTGAAAGTGAAGAGAGCGCTGATTTCAAAAAAGAGAGGTGTTTCAATAATCCTGAAATTTGTTTTAATGATGTCTACTTTTCATATCCCCAATCTCAAAAACCGATTCTGCAAGGTGTGTCTCTGACGATAAGACATAATGAGAGAATTGCAATTGTCGGTAAAAATGGTGCTGGAAAGTCTACGCTAATTAAGCTGTTGTGCGGGCTTTATCAACCTGATAGGGGGGAGATCACCATTAATGGTATAGCGCTTTCAAACTTGAGTCAGCATGAGATTTCTGCTCTTTTCAGCGTCGTCTTCCAGGATTTTATGAAATACAGTTTAACTGTACGGGAGAATATAGCCTTAGGGAATATTACAAAAATCCATAACGATGCAGCTATAGATAAGGCCTTGGGACAGGCTGAAACAATGGGATTCCTTAAGCTTTCTGGGAAAGGACTGAACACGCCTTTAGGGAAGCTGGAGGATGACGGCATAGACCTATCTGGAGGCGAGTGGCAGCGGATTACTCTAGCCAGAGCACTTTTCGCGGATTCTTCATTTATCATACTAGATGAGCCAACAGCGTCTTTGGATCCGGTTGCAGAAAGTGAACTTTATCAATCTCTTTCTTTAGTTATAAAAGAAAAAGGTTCGATCATGATCTCACATCGCTTGGCAAGTGCCAAATTGGCAGACAAAATCTTTGTTATAGATGATGGGCGGATCTGCGAAGAAGGCAACCATGATGAGTTAATCGCCAAACAGGGAATTTATGCTGAAATGTTCAGAGCTCAGGCGAAATGGTATGACATGGATAGAACCTCTTTGAGAGTGGGCTACTAATATGTTAAAGCAGCTGGCTAAAATATTTAGAATAGCAATGGACTCTTCGCCCGGATCGCTTTTGATTATTATAATTAGTTCGGCAGCCGGTTTCTTATATCCCGCTGTCTCAACCAGGATTTTGTCATCGATCTTTCATGAGTTTAGCAACACGGCTTTGTTAAATCTGCATAAAATTTATTTTTTCATGGTGCTATTTATAGCGATTTATATCCTGAAAACCATCCTTCAGAGTATCGCTGGGTTATTTGTGTCTATTGGGATTTACGAGAAACTGGGATATCAGCTTAATATTTATATAGGCGAAAAGTGTACGAAGCTTCCTTTTATCAGCATGGAAACACCTGAGATATTAAATAAGTTAAATAGAGCAAAAGATTGTGTAACGAGAGCGGTAATTCCGCAATTAATTATGATTACAATCAGCGTATTCTCCAGTTTCATCTCGGTGCTTCTTGTAATCACTCTGTTAGCATCCTATAGCTTATGGTTTATTCCAATCTCCTTGCTTAGCGTGCTTCCTTATTTAATAGCCAGAATTATCCGGGGTAAAGAATTTTACTATTTGAAATGGTTTCAGGCCCCCAAGCAGAGATCCCTGGATTATTTCTGGAGTCTGTTCAATAATAAGCAGGCTGTAAAAGAAATGCGGGTTAACGGCAGCGGTGATTACTTGGCTGAGAAGTGGACTTATTATCGTGATGCTGTGTTGAGTCAAGAGTGGAATTTCAGAAGGAAAGATAGTCTGACTTTACTGGTGTGCGATTTTCTCAGGGCACTTGGATACTTGACCAGCATATTTTTTGCCTACAGACTTGTTATCCATCATGAGATAACAATCGGACTGTTCGGTGCGTGTATTGCTGCTTTTGCAATAGTGCAAGACCAGACAAGATCTTTCCTGGTGGAATTAGGCCGTTTTAAAGAACACTTGTTGTTCTCGAAAGACTATCTTGATTTCTTGGAATTGGAGGAAGAGGTTGAGGGCATAGCACAAATAAAAGGAGATTTTAATCAAATTATTATGGACAATGTTTCTTTTCTATACCCGAATAGTACAGATTATGCTCTGAAAAATGTGAGCCTACAAATACACAAAGGAGAAAAGCTGGCAATAGTCGGAAAAAACGGGAGCGGGAAAACCACCCTGGCAAAATTAATCATGGGGATGTATTCATCCAGCAGCGGCAGCATTTATTACAATGGAACGGATCTGAAGGCTATCAATAAAACAAGTTATTATTCCCTCATTTCTTCTATATGGCAGGATTTTGTTACCTACAAACTTACCATCAGAGAGAATATTGCGATTAGTAAGACTCAAAAAATGGATAGCGATGAGGCTATTTTAAATGTTGTGAACATGATGGGGATGGAGAAGCTTGTCAGAGAAAACGGATTGGATACCCCTATCGGAAGTGAATTTGGCGGGATTGAGTTATCGGGTGGAGACAATCAGCGGCTTGGATTGGCCAGAACGATGTTCCGGGATAGTTCAATGGTTGTTCTGGACGAACCAACTTCTGCTATGGACCCGACATTCGAATCGGAAGTGCTGGAGAAATTCCTGGAAATTTCAGAGAAGAAAACATCCTTGGTTATTTCTCATAGACTGGGGCTATGCAGAGTGGTGGACAGGATTATCGTCATGAATAATGGTGAAATTGTGGGAATCGGGACTCATAAAGAACTGCTTGAGAACAATGCTGAATACATAAAACTCTATACAGCTCAAGAACAGTGGTATCACTAGTCCACCCGATAGTTTTAAAAACTGATTTTAAATTAAATGAAGCGGGAGTGGAAATATGGTATTAAGTGAGCATATTCTCAGTGTATTGCGGGCTAAAAACGTACCTAGTCATGTTCAAATTGAATTAACCAAAAGATGCAACTGGAGATGCAAGTTTTGTTATGCCGAGTGTGATGAAGACGATGGATTAGATACTGCAACATTGTTCACTTTGTTGGACGATTTAAAAAGAATAGGCACGATTGAAATTAATTTTACTGGTGGAGAACCTTTATTAAAGAGAAGATGTATAGAAATATTTGAAAGGGCTAAATCAATAGGGTTTGGCCTGTCCCTTAATACCAATGGTTCACTAATAAATGAAAAAAACTATAGACAATTCTCTGAGCTGTTTTCGAGAATTGAGATAAGTTTGCACTCTGGAATCGAAAGCGAACATGATCAAATCGTACAGAGAACTGGAGCATGGAAAAAGACAGTTCATGCAATTAAATTGTTGACAGAAGCAAACGTGAAAGTGTTGATGAAATGTGTACTCACTCAAGAAACCCTTAACTCATTGAATTCATTAAACTTGTTATCCAAATCGCTTGGAGTCGAACTAGTAGTTGATTATAACATTACTTCAACATACAGCGGGAATACAAAACCTTTGCAATATAAATTAACAAATGAACAGATTTCCAAGTTAATAGAAACGGACAAATCAGTGGTTTATAAAGTATCTGATGATTATATAGAAGAAAATTATAAAAAAAGAAAACTTTCTGATGGCATCTGCCGGGCTGGAAGAACATCAGCTTTTATTGATGCTGAAGGAAATGTATTTCCATGTATTATTTTTAAAGATACAAGTGTGCCGGAAAACAGCGGTGGTTACACCGAGAACATTAGAACAAAACCGTTTGAAAACATTTGGAGGGACAATTCCTTATTTCATGAGATCCGTACTTTATCTGCGGCTGATTTTGATAAATGTTTAAGTTGTGAAATAGATAATGATTAGAGGAGGAAAGTAAATGAACTCTAAAATCTTACCAATGAAGTATCCAATTATAACTTCTTGGCAATGGCAAGCTAATTTATTTTCAAATGATCAGAGACGAATCGCACGACAAAACCTTTGTTGACTTTTATCAATATCCTATATTAGAGGTTTGCCCATGGATTTATAATCAACATCTAAAACGAGAAACCATTTTGTTTTTTTAAAAAGATATTTGTGAGTTTTTTATCGAGTGTATCGATCTTAATAATTATATTTATGGCGTGTTTGAACAATCCTATTTCGGCCGCTCAGAATTTTTTCCTCACGATACTTTTATATATGGTTACAATATGGAAAAGAAAGTATTTTACATAGCTGATTTTTCTATTAAAGAGAAATACTCTTATACAGAGGTATCATTTTCACAAATTGAAAAAGTATATTTAGCCATTGAGGAAAAAGATGATTGGCTTTTAGATAAAGGGGGACTGCAGCTTCTTAGTTTTAATGCTAAAGGCATATTTGATTTTAAACCCTCGTTGGTAATAGAATTCTTGGATGAGTTCTTACAGTCTAAAAATAGCTTTGAAAAAAGTTGTTTTTATATAAACAATCCTAATAAAAGTGTATTTGGATTAGAGGTTTAAAGCAGTGTAAAATATATTAATTTAGACGAGTGAGAAAGAAATTATTCTTACTGAGGAGATTACAGTGTATTACGGCTCAAGATAAAGCTCTGCTGGTCAGGGAGCATGAAGACCACAACCTTTGATTTGATCCTTTGATTATGGACTTTTTTACATGGAATATAATTATTGATCTTCGATAAATTACGACAGCGTAATATCTGCCCTTCATGTTATTCTATTACTAATACATAATAGCTATACAAAGGGGAAACATTGATGAAAAGGTTGCTTTATATCATTTTGGCAGTAGGTTTAATGATGAGTGTAACGCTCACTGGAGGGGCAGGTACTTCATCTGCTGCACAAGCTAATAAGGTATTGCGTATCGGTCTGGGAAGTCTTCCTGATCAGCTTGATCCGGCAGCAGCTGCGGATGACAGCACAGTGACGGTTCTCAAAGGGTTATTTGAAGGACTGGTCCGGTTGAATGCGGCTGGTCAAGCCGTTCCGGCAATAGCAAAATCATGGACCCTCTCGAAGGATGGCAGAACGTATACCTTTGCGCTTCGCGGGGATGCGAAATGGAGCAACGGGCAGCAGGTGCTGGCCTCGGACTTCGAGTATGCCTGGAAGCGGGCGCTGGCTCCGGAAGCCAAGAATGTCTACGCTTTTAATATGTACATGATTAATAATGCGCAGAACTACAACGAGGGACTTCTGAAGGATACCTCCAAAATCGGCGTAAAGGCGTTGAATAACACCACACTACAGGTCACATTAAAGGAGAAAACCTCCTATTTCATCCAACTGCTCGCAGAGAGCATCTATTTTCCGGTGTACGCTAAGACTGCGAAGGCCAACAACCAATGGGCAACAGACCTTAAGTCTATGGTAACCAATGGTCCCTTCAAGCTCAAGACTTGGAAGAGTAATGAGATTTCTATAGTTAAAAACCCTTCTTATTATGTGGCCCAAGAAATTAAGCTGCCGGAGGTACGTCTGCTGCTGCCTGAGAATCCGACAGTCGCTTATATGGACAAGAAGGTTGACTGGGTTGGAGGCGGAGGGGTGGAATCAGTGGATTATACATCTTTAGATAGCGCATCTTACCGCGACCTGCATGAAGGACCGTATGCTTCCACCTATTTTTATCAATTCAATCTGACTAAGCCGCCGTTTGACAATCTGAAGATCCGTCAGGCATTGGCGATGGCGATTGACCGTGAAGCCTTGCGTTACGGCAATCCGGCGTTTGGATTTGTGCCGCCAAGTATTCATGGGACCCAGTTGAATTTCCGCACAGAGATGTCGGACAAGATGTACTTTCATGAGGATGTGGCGGCGGCCAAGCAATTACTGAAGGAAGGCATGAGAGAAGCGGGACTCACCAAGTTCCCCAGCTTCACTATTATCGTGAATGAATATATCAATCATGACGTTATCGCAAGTAAAGTGATTAAGGACTGGAAAAAGAACTTAGGCATTGAAGCAAGTGTAGAAATCCAAAGCTTCGAGGAACTGTTGGATAATCGTATACATCAAAACTATGCTATAGCAAGAGCGGGATGGAGCGCTGATTTCAATGATCCGGCCTCGATGCTGGAGCTGTTCAGTTCACAGAATGTCTCCAATGATACAGGGTGGAGTAATACAGCGTATGACCGTTATATGCAGCAAGCCCGGCAGGCGGCCGACCCCGGCACGCGTATGCAGATCTATGCCAAGGCCGAACAGCTGCTCATGGATCAAATGGCAGTTATTCCGCTGTTTTACACTGTGACTGATTATTTGAGTCATCCTAATATCAAGAATGTATATGTTGACTATGACGGGTCCATAGCTTTCACAAGAGGCTCGTGGCGGTGAAAAGCGTTTAGAAAATAAGGATCAGGAGGCCATGAGCAGATTGCTGCTTGTGGCTTCTTTCTTTTCCCCTAAGCTCTTCACCAATCGTTCAAAATCAAGCCGTGTCCGTACAGACAACAGCGCATATCTATGCTAATATACATTATGAATGAATTATAAAATATTCATTCATGATTTACTCAGGTATCAAGTGGAGTCACTATTTTGTATTCTATTCTGGAGGGACAAACATGAAGAAGGTCATCGCAATCATCGGCAATCAGCAAAAGAACAATACGTACAGAGCGGTCCGTGAGTTTGAAGCACAGCTCCGAACCTACGGGGAGATTGAGTTTGAGTACATTTTCCTCAAGGACTATAGGTTGGAGTTCTGCCGGGGCTGTAAAACCTGTTTCAGTAAGGGCGAAGAATATTGTCCGCTCAAAGATGACCGGGATGTGCTGATCGGAAAGCTGGAGCATGCAGACGGTGTGATTATGGCGACTCCCAATTATGCGTTCCATGTCTCGGCATCGATGAAGAATCTGCTGGACCGGCTGGCGTATGTGTTCCATCGGCCCCAGTTCTTCGGCAAGACCTATACGTCGATCGTCAATCAGGGGATTCACGGCGGGAATGCGATTGTCAAATATCTTAGCAGCATGGGAGAGAATCTGGGTTTCCAGGTTACCACAGGGTGTGTGCTTAGTACGATGGAGCCAGTGACCACAGCAGCCGCGCAGAAAAATGCAGTGAGAATCCGCAAGTCTGCGGCCCGCTTCTACAAAGGACTGATGCGTCCGGCCCCGCCGACTCCGACATTGTTCCGCTTGCTGATGTTCCGGCTGTCCCGGACCAGTATTCACCATATGCTGGATGAGCGGTCGAAGGATTTCCGGCATTACCAGACTAACGGCTGGTTTGAAGCGGCATATTATTATCCGGTCTCGCTGGGTCCTGTCAAGAGCTTGGCCGGACATCTGTTCGACAGAATCGGTAAAAGAATGGCTAAACGCGCTTAATGATGAATGAACACAAATGTATTCATTCACGACGAGGAGGGTTAAGAGTGGGGTTGAGAGGAGGGTTGAGAGGAGGGTTAAGAGGAGGGTCAACATGAAAAAGAAATGGAAACGCAACCTGCTGCTGTGCCTAACCGCGATTCTCGTGGGACTAATCGGTTCAGGCGCGGCCTTGCTCTATACAGAGAAAGAGCGCCGTGAAGCGCGGGATGTTGAGATTGATCAAGTGAACTTCAACAAGCTGCATGCAGGTGAGTATACAGGTGAATATGCTGGCGGAATGTATAAATGGAGGGCGAATAAGGTGCTGGTTACCGTCACGGCGCACAAAGTTACAGCGATCCAGCTCCTGGACCATGCGGAGAATCAGCCTGCGGCGTCTGCAGATGAATTATTTGACAGAGTGATCCAGGCTCAATCGCTTCAGGTAGACAGCATCAGCGGTGCCACGCTTACAAGCAAAGCCTACCTCAAGGCCATAGAGAATGCCCTTCACAAGGGCGTTGAAAAGTAACAAATATTTTGCAATACTAGCTATACCAATGAGATCCTTATACGAAACAGAACCCAAAGGAGCAATGCATATGCATACCGATTCATTATCCGCCATCGCGGCGGGATACCGCCATTCCGTTCTGCTCTTGCCGGACGGAACCGTGCGGGCTTGCGGCGAAAATACATACGGGCAATGCGAGGTAAGCGGCTGGCGTGATATGGTTGCGGTTGCAGCAGGCAATGCTCATACAGGGAATTCGCATACAGTAGGCCTAAGGCCGGACGGAACGGTGATCGCGGCCGGCTGGAATAAGCATGATCAATGCAACGTGGGCGATTGGCACGATATCGTTGCGGTTGCGGCAGGCTGGCGGCGTACGGTCGGGCTGAAGGCAGACGGAACAGTGGTTGCGGCAGGGAGAAACAACGAAGGTCAATGTGAGGTCAGTGGCTGGTCGGATATCGTTGCGGTTACCGCAGGAGACTGGCACACTGTTGGTCTCAAGGCCGATGGTACGGCTATTACGGCGGGGAACAACCGCTATGGGCAGCGGAATGTGGATGGCTGGCAGGAGCTGACGATGATCGCGGCAGGTTATCTTCATACCACTGGACTTAGAGCAGACGGTACAGTAGTAGTTACAGGTCTGAACAAGCGCGGACAAGGTGAAGTAGGCGGCTGGCGCAAGATTAAAGCCATCGCGGCTGGCAGCCATCATACGGTAGGCCTTCAATTGGACGGCACAGTGACGGCTGCAGGCTGGAATGATTACGGGCAATGTGAGGTGAGCAGCTGGACGGATATTGTTGCCATTGCGGCAGGCTGCACCCATACGCTCGGTCTTAAGAAGGATGGCACAGTGGTTGCGGCGGGGAGTAATGCGTACGGGCAATGTGATACAGCGCTGCTGAATGGACTGTCATCTTAATACAATCTTAATGCCACAGCCGAATCCGTAATACTATGCTCATTATGCACATGCTATACTAACGCTACAGTGTACAATGGCTGGTCTATAGATGGGCTTAGAGGGAAGGAAACCTTCAGATGATAGGGGAAAATACAGCGAAGAAGCGGCGGGGCAGGCTGAGGATATTCTTCGGATATGTGCCGGGGGCAGGAAAGACCCGGGCGATGCTGGAGGCCGCCCATGCGGAGCAGAAGAACGGCCAGCAGGTGCTGGCGGGCTACATTGAAGCCCATGACAGAGCAGATAATGCGGAGCTTATTAATGGACTGGAGCTGATGCCGCCGCTGGACATTCCTGTAAACGGGACCATCGTGCCGGAATTTGATCTGGACCAGGCGATCCGCAGGAGGCCGGACCTGATTCTGCTGGATGAACTGGCCCACATCAATGCTCCGGGCGTACGCCACAAGCGGCGGGTTCAGGATGTAGAGGAGCTGCTGCGCGCGGGAATAGATGTCTACACTACGGTTAGTATAGAACAGCTGGAAAGTATGACCGATGTTGTAGCATCCATGACCGGAATGGCTGAGCCCGCGCGTATTCCCGACAGTGTGTTCGAACGTGCGGACCAGGTCGAGTTCATTGATATCAGTCCGGACATTTGGCTGGAGCGTCTGCATGAGGGGCGAATCTATTCCACGGAGCAGCTCCGGCAGGAGGCCGGTGATCTGTACACTCCCCAGAAGCTGAGCGCTTTGCGGGAATTGGCTCTACGGTACAGGGCGGATCAAATCAAACGTTATGAGGGCAGGTTAGGGGAACGGGCAGTGGAAGCCAGCTTGTACAGCAGAGAGCATATCCTTGTCTGTCTGTCGTCGGCAATATCCAATAAGAAGGTCATCCGCACTGCGGCAAGAATGGCCGAAGACCTACAGGGGGAATTCACTGCTCTCTACGTGGAGACCTCAAGAACGAAAGAGTTAACGGTGAGGAACAAGTCGGAGCTGCGGGAGAATCTGCGTCTGGCCGAACAGCTTGGTGCGCAGGTTGCCACGGTATACGGGGAGGATGTGCCGGGGCAGATCGCCGAATATGCCCGAACCAGCCGGGTCTCCAAAATCATCCTTGGCCGGTCGCAGAATCGCAGCCATTGGCCAATCGCTTCGAATTTCGTAGATAAACTGACGGCTGCTGCCCCGAATATCGACGTCTATATCATCCCGGATCAAGAGTCTGCCTTGCAATCCAAAATCCCGCAGTATGCCAGACCTCCGTTGCTCTCGCTGGCTGATACAGGCAAAACCCTGGGGATTCTGCTGGTCTGCACGATCATCGGGCTGTGGTTCAAGGTTCTCGGCTTCAGTGAAGCGAACATTATCACTGTCTATATTCTGGGTGTTCTGCTCGATGCGATGGTTACAAAAGGACGGCTGTACAGCGCGGTGACGTCGATTTTGAGCGTGCTGGTCTTTAACTATTTTTTCACTGAGCCTTATTTCTCGCTTCAGGCCTATGATTCCGGGTATCCGGTGACCTTCCTCGTAATGCTGGCGGCCTCGTTCATCACCAGTACGTTAACGCTGCGGGTGAAGGAGCAGGCCAGAGAATCAGCGCAAAAAGCCTACCGCACCGAGGTGCTCCTGGAGACCAGCCGGAAGCTCCAGCAGGCCAAAGATACGCCCGCCATCCTGAGCGAGACCGCGCTGCAAATGCTCAAGCTGCTGGACCGGAGCATCATCATCTATGAGGTGGAGGGCGATGGACTCTCGGAGCCGCTCCTGTACGGCAAGGATGGGAGTACGATTGTCGCTCAAAGAGATACGCTGGAAGCGGAGCGCGAGGTAGCGGAATGGGTGCTGCGGAACAATAAACGGGCCGGAGCGTCTACCGATACCTTCTCGGCAGCCCATTGCCTGTATCATGCGGTGCGGAGCGGCGATACGGTGTTTGCGGTGGCGGGAATTGTGATGCAGCAGGAAGAACCGCTGGAGGTGTTCGAGTCAAGTCTGATGATCGCCATGCTTGGTGAATGCGCCCTCGCTCTGGAGAAAGACAAGCTGAACGAGCTGCAAAAGGAAAGCTCCCTGCAAATCCGGCAGGAGCAGCTGCGCGCCAATCTGCTGCGCGGCATCTCGCATGATCTGCGCACGCCGCTTACCAGTATTTCCGGCAATGCGGGAATTCTAATCGGCAACTCGGCGGTGCTGAGCGAGGAGCAGAAGCAGGAGCTGTACAGCGATATCTATGACGATTCCATCTGGCTGATCAATCTGGTGGAGAATCTGCTGTCGATTACCCGGATTGATAATGGCGCGCTTCATTTGAACTTTCAGGCGGAGCTGCTGGAGGAAGTGATCGCGGAAGCGCTGCTGCATGTGAACCGCAACAAGGAGGATCATGTGATCCGGGTGGTGCTGGAAGATGAGCTGCTCATGGCAAGGATGGATTCCCGGCTGATCATTCAGGTGATCATCAACCTGGTAGATAATGCGATTAAGTATAGCGGGTCGGGTTCTCATATTACCCTATCCGCCAGACAGGAAAAGGGGCTTGTTGTGGTCGAGGTTGCGGACGACGGACCGGGAATAGCCGCAGAAGCGAAGGCCAAGGTATTCGAGATGTTCTATACGGCGGATAACGTGCGGGGAGACGGCAGGCGCGGTCTGGGTCTGGGTCTTGCGCTCTGCAAATCAATTATTCATGCCCATGGCGGGCATATTGAAGTACAAGATCATGCACCGCAGGGAACGGTCTTCCGCTTCACCCTGCTGGCAGAGGAGGTGAATGTCCATGAATAAACCCATGATTCTGGTTGTCGAAGATGACAAGCCGATCCGCAAGCTGATTACCACTACGCTGGAGACTCAGGGCTATAAATACCATACCGCAGAGACGGGGGAGGCTTCCATCCTGGAGGCTGTATCCAGTCAGCCGGATCTTATGATCCTGGACCTCGGTCTGCCCGATATGGACGGTGTGGATATTATCCGAAAGGTCCGGGCGTGGTCGAACCTTCCGATCATCGTGGTCAGTGCCCGCAGTGAGGACCGCGACAAGATTGAAGCGCTGGATGCCGGAGCCGATGATTATCTGACCAAGCCCTTCAGCGTGGAGGAGCTGCTCGCCCGGCTGCGGGTCAGTCTGCGGCGAATCCGGGGGGACAGCGAGAAGCTGATGAAGGATTCGCCCTTTTTTGCGAACGGAAATCTGCGGATTGACTATGCGGCGGGCTGTGTCTGGCTGGAGGGTGACGAGATCCACCTGACGCCGATTGAGTATAAGCTGCTGTGTCTGCTGGCGAAGAATGTGGGCAAGGTCCTGACCCATAATTATATCCTGCATGAAATCTGGGGCAGTCCTTCGTACGACATTCCGGCGCTCCGTGTATTCATGGCTACGCTCCGCAAGAAGATTGAGCGCAGCCCTTCCCAGCCCAAGGTGATCCAGACCCATATCGGTGTGGGCTACCGGATGCTGCAGGCGGGGGACGACAGCCGAGTGATTTGAACCGGCTTGCGGAAGAAGCCGCATCGCGTGTTTCATAGTGTTCCTAACCATGCCTGTGCGGGCATGGTTTTTTTGACGTTCCGGCGGATGGTGCAAGCGCGGCTGGAGCGGCGTTCCGGCGGTATTTTAACGTAATCTTAATCTGTAGAACCAAACCCTAATCCTGAACTAATGGCGGGAGTGGTACGCTGAATTCTGAAGTTAACCTACTGGAGAGAAGGCTTGGAGATGGATGTGTGGATGAGAAATATTGGATGGGTGACGGTGCTGACGGGGCTGCTGGTGCTGATCAAGCGGCATTATGACCGGATCTATCTGCTGCAAGACTGCATCTATGAGAATAGCGGGGTGTACGCTGCGGCATACCAGTTTGCCTGCGGGGCTTCGGCCCGTGAGGTCAGTGAGCTGCTTGTGACCAGCTTCGAGTTCGATCGTCAGGAGACGGAAGTGATCCTTGCCTGGGCGCTCCCGCACCGGATGGAGGCGGACGGAGGCTATGGTGCTTTTATCGGGGCGGTCAACAGAGTGCTGGGCGAAGAGATTTACCGCCTCTCTTGAAGTCTTAATGCAATCTTAATGCGCCTGAGGAAACCCTTACCCTGAACTAATGGGAGAAATGATACGCTAGACCGGAAGTTACAAGAGAGAGATTACCTTAAGGTGAGGAGTGGCAAAGACGATGATGGATGTGTATATGACGGCAATGCTGGCAGCGATATTCACGGTATTCTATGCGTTTGTACAATGGTGCAGCCGTGTGACCGATGAGCAAGGGGGGACGGAGTAATGGCAGTTGTCCTCGCAGCTACTGCGCTGCTGTTTCTGTATTTGGGCTATGCTTTGATTCATCCTGAAAAATTCTAAGGTGGGGGCTGTTCAAGCTGACTGAGAATCTAAGTTATGGATCATCCGTGCCTGCGGAGAACATTTGGACTTCCGGCCGCTGTTGTCTCCAAATTTCTTGGTTTGTATCGCTAATTGCGGATGAAATCCGGAGACAAAGGCGGTCGCTACTGCTCCTACAGTTCCAAATTTCCCCTCCGGCACTCTATCCATAAAGATCAATTCCAAATTCAGCTTGTACAGGAAGGGATAGGGCAGAAGAAAAACAAAGACTTAAATTGATAGTTATATTAAAAGGAGGGCCATCCGTGGGGATTGTGCAGATTGTAGTCGTCATCTTAATACTCGTACTGCTGGTGAAGCCGGTGGGCACTTATCTATATCATGTATTCTCAAATGAACCGAACCGGACAGACCGGGTGTTCGGCGCAGCGGAGAAGGGGATTTATCGTCTGATCGGGCTGAAGCAGCGGGGCGGGATGTCCTGGAAGAAATATGCGCTCAGCTTCATTGTAACGAACATTGTATTGGTGGTATTCAGTTATCTCTTTCTGCGGCTGCAAAAGGGGCTTCCGCTCAACCCGAACGGGATCGGCAATATGGAAGAGACGCTCACCTTCAATACGGTAATCAGCTTCATGACCAATACGAACCTCCAGCATTACAGCGGGGAGAGCGGCGTGTCCTACTTCTCACAGATGGCGGTCATGACGATGCTGATGTTCACCTCGGCCGCCAGCGGCTTTTCGGTCGCGGTTGCTTTTGTCAGAGGGATTACGGGACGCAGCTCGGTGGGGAACTTCTTCGAGGACTTCGTCAAAGCGCATATCCGGATCTTCATTCCACTGGCACTGCTTGTAACACTGGCGCTTGTAGCGCTTCATGTGCCGCAGACTCTGAAACCTACGCTGGAAGTCACCACGCTTGAAGGGCAGACCCAGCAGATTGCTATCGGTCCGGTGGCCTCCCTGGAGTCCATTAAGCATATCGGGACGAACGGCGGGGGCTTCTTCGGAGCTAACTCTGCCCATCCTTTTGAGAATCCGGGTCCGCTGAGCAATGTGCTGGAGATCCTCTCCATGTGGCTGCTGCCCGCGTCTCTGCCGTATATGTACGGGAAGTTCGCCGGGAACAAGCGGCAGGGCTGGATGATTTTTGGCGCGATGATGACGCTGTTCGTGGTATTGCTGGGATTGAATTACGCTGCGGAAAGGGCGGGCAACCCGGCGATTAACGCCATGGGGATAGATGCTTCACAGGGCAGTATGGAGGGAAAAGAGGTCCGGTTCGGCATCGCACAGTCGGCGCTGTTCACCACTGTTACAACGGCGGCCACCACCGGCAGTGTGAACAATATGCATGATACGCTGACGCCGCTCGGCAGTATTACCCCGCTGACCCTGATGATGCTGAATAATGTATTCGGCGGCAAAGGGGTCGGGCTGATCAATATGCTCATGTATGCGATCCTCGGCGTGTTCCTCTGCGGGCTGATGGTGGGCCGGACGCCGGAGTTCCTGGGCCGCAAGATTGAAGCGCGGGAGATGAAGCTGATCGCCATCGCAATTCTGATTCATCCGCTGATTATTCTGGTGCCGACGGCGGCTGCTTTTCTGACGGAGCTCGGTAAAGGAAGTATCAGTAACCCCGGCTTCCACGGGATGACCCAGGTGCTGTATGAATACGTATCGTCTGCGGCCAATAACGGCTCGGGCTTCGAAGGGCTGGCGGATAATACCTCCTTCTGGAATATCACCACCGGTGTGGTCATGCTGCTGGGCCGGTATGTCTCAATGATCGCCATGCTGGCGGTTGCCGGTTCCCTGCTGCGCAAGAAGCCGGTGCCGGAGACCATTGGAACCTTCCGCACGGATAACGGGCTGTTCACTGGTATTCTGATCGGTACGGTGCTGATTATCGGCGCGCTGACCTTCCTGCCGGTGATTGTCCTCGGTCCGATTGCAGAATATTTGACTTTACGGTAGGGAGAGGGAGAGAAGAGAATGAGTACTGTACACAGAAAGAAGCTGCTGACGGGTCCCATCCTGCTAAGTGCTGCCAAGGATAGTCTGGTGAAGCTGAACCCGGTAACGCTAATGAAGAATCCGGTCATGTTCGTCGTGGAGGTCGGGACGGTTATCGTCTTGCTTATGGTGCTGGCGCCCGCGTATTTCCATGCGGAGCATGCGGTAGGCTTCAATATAACCGTGTTCTTCATCCTGCTGTTCACTGTGCTGTTCGCTAACTTCGCGGAAGCGCTGGCGGAGGGCCGGGGCAAGGCACAAGCCGATTCGCTCAAAAAAACCAAGCAGGACATCACCGCCAATAAGCTGGCGGGATCAGGGGTCAAGCAGGTACCTGCCTCTGAGCTGCGCAAAGGCGATATCGTAGTCGTCAGCCAGGGCGAACTGATTCCCGGCGACGGGGAAGTAACCGAAGGGCTGGCTTCTGTAGACGAATCGGCCATCACCGGAGAGTCGGCCCCGGTCATTAAGGAAGCCGGAGGCGACTTCGGCTCCGTGACCGGCGGTACCCGCGTAGTCAGCGACCAGATCAAGGTGCGGATCACCAGTGATCCGGGGGAATCGTTCCTGGACCGGATGATCTCGCTGGTCGAAGGGGCGAAGCGCCAGAAGACACCGAATGAGATTGCCCTGAACACGCTGCTGATCAGCCTCACGATTATTTTCCTGATTGTCGTCGTTACCCTGCGTCCCATCGCGGATTATATCGGGGTGAAGCTGGAGATACCGGTCATGATCGCGCTGCTCGTCTGCCTGATTCCGACCACCATCGGCGGGCTGCTGTCGGCCATCGGGATAGCGGGCATGGACCGGGTGACGCAGTTCAACGTCCTGGCGATGTCCGGGAAGGCAGTGGAAGCTGCCGGGGACATCAACACGATGATTCTGGATAAGACGGGGACGATTACCTTCGGCAACCGGATGGCCAGTGAGTTCGTAGCAGTGGGCGAAGCATCAGTAGCCGAGCTTGCCGCCTGGGCGGCGGTCAGCTCGCTGAAGGATGAGACGCCCGAAGGACGCTCTGTCCTGGAGCTGGCGAAGAAGCTGGAGCTTCATTATGAGAGCAGCCTCGCGGACGGCGGGGAGTTCATTGAGTTCAAGGCGGAGAGCCGGATGAGCGGGATAGATCTCCGGGATGGACGCTCTGTGCGCAAGGGAGCGGTGGATTCCGTGAAGAAGTGGGTGCTGTCCCGGGGCGGCACCGTGCCGTCTGATCTGGACAGCAACTCGGATGCTATTGCCCGGCTGGGCGGCACTCCGCTTGCAGTTGCTGTAGATAACCGGATCTACGGGCTGATCTACCTGAAGGATACGGTTAAGCCAGGGATGAAGGAGCGCTTCGACGAGCTGCGCAGCATGGGAATCAAGACGATTATGTGTACCGGGGATAACCCGCTGACCGCAGCCACGATTGCCCGTGAAGCCGGGGTTGATGATTTCATTGCCGAGAGTACCCCGGAGGATAAGATTGCGGTGATCCGCCGGGAGCAGAACGAGGGTAAGCTGGTCGCCATGACCGGGGATGGAACGAACGATGCTCCCGCGCTGGCCCAGGCCGATGTGGGGCTGGCGATGAACAGCGGGACAACCGCTGCCAAGGAAGCGGCCAATATGGTGGATCTGGATTCTGATCCGTCCAAGATCATCGAGGTTGTAGCCATCGGGAAGCAGCTTCTTATGACGCGCGGGGCGCTGACCACGTTCAGCATCGCTAACGATATTGCCAAGTATTTTGCGATCATTCCGGCGATGTTCACGCTCGCTATTCCTGAGATGGAAGCCCTGAACATCATGGGGCTGGGGTCCCCAAGCTCGGCGATAATCTCGGCGCTGATCTTCAATGCCATCATCATCCCGCTGCTGATTCCGCTCGCGATGCGGGGGGTCTCCTATAAGCCGATGAGTTCTACCAGGCTGCTGACGCGCAACATTGTCATCTATGGTCTGGGCGGGGTCGCTGTTCCATTCGCCGGCATCAAGCTGATTGATATGCTAGTCAGTATATGGATCTAGGGGTCCGGCTGACGATTGACTATATAAGGAGGGCGTAATCATCATGGCACAATCTACTCATGAGACAACCGGAGAGCAGGTCTCCGCTTCACCAGCAGCTTTTGTCTTCACTACAGTGAGGTTAAGCATAGTATTCATTATTCTCTGCGGAATGATCTATCCGCTGGCTTCCACCGCGCTGGCCCAGGTGCTGCTGCCTGCCCAGGCGAACGGCAGCCTGCTGAAGGATGCTTCCGGGAAGGTCGTCGGTTCTGCGCTGATCGGGCAGAGCTTCACGAATCAGGCAATGTTCCAGAGCCGTGTATCCAGTATCGGGTACAAGGCCGAAGCCTCAGGCTCGAATAACTATGGCCCATCGAATCCTGAACTGCTTCAGCGCACGAAGGATTCGATTACCCAGTGGAAGCTGGACAATCCCGGCGTCCCTGTAAGTCAGCTCCCTGTGGATCTGATAACGAATTCAGGCTCGGGTCTTGATCCGCATATTTCACCGGCTGCGGCGCTCGTGCAGGTTCCCCGGATCGGCAAGCTGACCGGCATTCCGGCAGATACCCTTGAAGCACTGGTGAAGGAGCATACCGAAGGGCGTGATCTGGGGCTTTTCGGAGAGAAACGGGTGAATGTGCTGAAGCTGAATCTGGCGCTGACGGAGATAGCGAAATAAGCTGACTCTGCACAGACTGCTTCCTCCAGATGTGAGTTGTGAGAATAGAAGGAAGGTGAGTCCGTGGCGCCCTATAAACGCAAGTCTCCTGAGGAGATTCTATATTCTATCTACCAGCTCCAGCGGGGGCGGCTGAAGATCATCATCGGCTCGGTCAGCGGCTCCGGCAAAACCTATCATATGCTGGAGGAAGGCAAGCTGCTGAAGCACCAGGGGATCGATGTCGTGATCAGTGCGGTCTCCACTATGGGCCGGGCGGAGACGGTTCAGCAGCTTGGCGATCTGGAGCGCGTGCCCAGTATTCACTGGCTGAAGGACGGCAAGGAGGAGAAGGATCTGCCGCTTGAAGCGCTGGTGGAGCGCAATCCTGAGGTGCTGCTGGTCGATGGTCTGGCCCACCGCAACCGCGAAGAGGCACGGTTCATGACAAGGCTTGCGGACATCCGTTATCTGATGGATCAGGGCATCAGCGTAATTACGACTATTAATGTCTATGAGCTGGCCGGTGTGGGCGAGCAAATCTATGAAATGACCGGCATCCGTGCGGAGTGCACCGTGCCACTCAATACACTGGAACTCGCCGATGAGGTACGGCTGATCGATGTGTCCCCGGAGACCATTCTCAAGCGGCTGGAGGAGGGAGTGCTTGGTGAAGGCGCGCATCCGGCACTATCCCTCAGGGGCAACCTTGGCGTACTCCGTGAGGTGTCACTGCGGCTGATGGCGGAAGGGGTAAATGATTCTCTCGAAAAGCACCGCGAGGCCGAGGGACTGATCGGCCCTTCGGGTGCAACAGAGCGGATTCTGGTATCCGCGCAGTATCATTGGAACGGCTCCCTCTATATTAGAAGAGGACAGCAGATTGCCAAACGGTTGAACGGAGACCTGCTTATCGTTACCTTCCTCCTGCGCGGCCATCCGTTGACCAAAGATCAGCAGGTATTCAAGCGCTCCATCCGCAAGCTGACCGAGCGGATTCAGGCCCGGTTCGAGGAGGTGGAGCTGATACGTCTGCGGATGCTGCCCGCCATGCTTGTGCGCTACGCCATTCAAAACAATGTCACCCGAATTGTGATGGGGCATTCGCAGAAAAGCCGCTGGCAGGAGAAGTGGCAGGGCTCCATAGCCAGCCGTGTCCTGCGGCGGACGCGGAATATCGATGTGTTCCTGATGGCTGACCGTGCCGAGCAGGAGGGGGAACGGGTTCTGCCGGTCCGTTCCGCAGTGAAGATGGCGGCAGAACCGTTCCACCGGCTGACCGGCCGGGAGCTGGAGAAGCGGATCGAGGATATCCGCCGGGGCACCTTCAAGGTGTACATCGGCGCAGCCCCGGGCGTAGGCAAAACCTACAAGATGCTCCAGGAAGGTAATCTGCTGCTGGGCAAGGGCATCGATGTGGTCATCGGGCTGCTGGAGACCCATGGGCGAGAGGAAACTGGCAAACAGGTGGGCAAGTTAACGATGATTCCTAGAGCGCGGATTGCCTACCAGTCCACCGAGCTTACGGAGATGGATACAGCGGCGATTATCGCCCGCCATCCCGAGGTGGTGCTGGTGGATGAGCTGGCCCACACGAATGTTCCGGGAAGCGTGACCCGCAAGCGTTATGAGGATGTTATGAAGCTGCTGGAGAACGGGATCTCTGTCATTACCACGGTCAATGTGCAGCATCTGGAGAGCCTGAACGATGCGGTGGAGCAGTTAACTGGTGTGCGTGTGCGTGAGACGGTGCCGGATGCCATCCTGCGGATGGCGAGTGAGGTGGAGCTGATTGATGTGACTCCGCAGATGCTGCAGCAGCGGATGCGGGAAGGGAAGATCTATGCGCAGGAGAAGGTCAATCAGGCACTGGAGTCCTTCTTCAAGATCGGCAATCTGATCGCGCTGCGGGAGCTGGCGCTCCGCGAGATCGCCGATGATGTGGATGAACGGCTGGAGGCCTGGGAGCGTGAGCCTGCCTTGCGCGGGCCCTGGAGCAGACGGGAGGTTATCTTCGTCTGTGTAGACACAGGTCCGCAGGCTGAACGGCTGGTCCGCCGCGGCTTCCGCATTGCACACCGCCTGAAGGCGGAGTGGCATGTTCACTACGTGCACTGTACCCGCATGAAGACGGCGGAGGAGCAGAAGCGGCTGGATACGCTGAAGGCTCTGACCGAGCGGCTGGGCGGGGTAATGGACATTACGGAGGCGGGAAGCCGCAAGCATCTCTATAAGCATTTGCTCCAGCGGATGAATGACATGCAGACTACACAGCTGATCATCGGCCAGTCCCGCAGACCGTTCCTGCGCAGCCTGTTCTCTACCAGCTTTGTTCAATATCTGCTGCGGCATGCCCGGCATATGGATATGCTGATCGTGGCCGTTCATACGCAGATGATGGAATGAACCTGTCTGCATGCAGTCCTGCGGCCCTGTGCGGCTAATGTACAATTTGCACGGGTTTGTTCAGTAATTGACATCCCCGGCACCATTGGCAATTGCGTGAATGAGGTCCCGCCGCTAACATAATGAACAGATGTTTATTTGAATACAACTGTTTGAAGCGGAGAGGGGATTCGAGATGCGAATATTAGTGATGGGTGCAGGGGTAATAGGCAGTTATTTGGCACATGTGCTGGTACGGGGCGGGAATGAGGTCACCATACTGGCCAGAACGAAGCGGGCGGGCCAATTGAAGAAGGACGGACTGGTCCTCCGGCATTATTTTCAGCGCAAAACGACTGTAGATCAGGTGAAGGTGATATCCGAGCTGCGGAGGGATGATGTCTATGATCTGATCTTCGTAGTGATGAAATACAATGACTTCCCGGCGGTGCTGCCGGCGCTGGCAGACAACGGAAGTAAAAATATTGTGCTTGTCGGCAATAACGGGGATACCGGCGGGATGCAGCAGTTCTTCAAGGGGAATAGCCGGATTCCGCAGAATATTGCGTTTGGCTTCCAGATTAACGGGGGGACCCGTGAGGAAGACGGGCGTGTCATCGTTGTAAGCGGTGGCGGCAAGATGGTGCTGGGCAGTCTGGAGGGTGAGGTTCCGTTCAAGACGGAGCTTGCGGAGGCCTTCCGTCAGACGAAGTATAAGCTGGATTATTCGCAGGATATTAACGCCTGGCTCCTGAGTCACATTGTTTCAATTATCCCGGTGATGTCGGTCATTTATCTCTATGATTTTGATTTGGCACATGCAAGCAGAGACTCCGCCCGCTGGAAACAGGCAGTTGCCCTAATGGATGAAGGGTTCCGCGTGCTCTCCACGCTGGGCTTACCCGTTAACCCGGCCTCCCTGGTTAACGGAGCGAAGAAGCACCCGGCACTGCTTGCCCAAGGGTTGAGATGGTTACAAAAGCTACCCTTCATGAAGCTGATCGATGGCTCATTCAGCGAGATTGCAGCGCTCTATCAAGCCTTTGAGCCTCTGATGCAGCAAGCCCGTCTGTCCACACCGGCGTGGGATGATTTCAAGCAGCAAACGATGAGGAAATATGCGCTGGAGCAGGGTTAGGATGAACGCATGAACGGAGTAAAGATGAACATATGAACATTTGAACAGATATACTCCTCCAAAAGAACAGCTCAGGAATCTCCGCTAAGGCGGAGTTTGCTGGGCTGTTTTTGCTCCTGCGAGTAGGTGAAGGCACAATGTATGCGGAAAACCGATACAATGTGCTCGTGAGATGGCAGATGGCCAGATGTAATCGAAAAACCGATTACATTGCGCTGGTTAGAGGGCGGATGGCCAAATGTAATCGGAAAACCGATTACAATGTGCTCGCGAGAGGACAGATGACTGGATGTAATCGAAAAACTGATTACATTGCGCTGGTGAGAGGACAGATGGGTAAGGCTGTTTTTTCCCAGGAGCCCATTCACTTTCAGCATAAAAAAATCATTAACACCATATACATAATGTTCCAATTAATTTATGAAGTCTTGTGATTTAACCCTCAGTTGACAGAATTCTCCCATCTTCTTTAAGTGGGGGATGAATGGAAACGGTCTAATCTACATGGATTCTAACCGTCTAAGATGCTATAATAAAAGTATTCAGTCGTATCTTGGAAAGGTCAGTGAATCAATGAAATTAGACTCGAATAACCATTCAGTGTTCTCCCTTCACTTCCACCTTATTCTAGTCATCAAGTATCGTAGGAAAGTCATTACAGATCCAATATCCGAACGTCTGAAAGAGATATTTGCATACATTCAGCCTACTTACAATGTGACTTTGCAGGAATGGAATCATGACAGGGATCACGTTCATGTCCTAATGAAAACGCATCCTAATACCGACATTTCTAAATTTCTCAACGCTTATAAGAGTGCATCATCTAGGCTGATCAAGAAGGAGTTTCCTACCCTCCGAAAATCACTTTGGAAAGAGGCTTTTTGGTCACGCTCCTATTGCTTGCTTACAACGGGTGAAGCGCCAATAGACGTCATTCAAAAATACATCGAAAACCAAGGTGTGAAAGGGTGATCGCCATTGCTGAAAGCCTACAAATACCGTATCTATCCAAGCCATGGGCAACAACACTACTTCGCTAAAGTGTTCGGATGCGTTCGCTTCATCTACAACAGAATGCTTGCAGATAAAATTGAACATTACAAGCAAACGGAAACGATGCTGAGGAATACACCTGCACAATACAAAAAGGAATTCGACTGGCTGAAAGAAGTCGATAGCCTTGCCTTAGCGAATACACAACTAAATTTAGACAAGGCGTATAAGAATTTTTTACGGGATAAGAAAACGGGATTTCCTAAATTCAAGAGCAAGAAGACGAATAATCATAGCTTCACAACGAATAACCAAAAGGGAACAGTGGCTATAGAAGATGGATATCTCAAGATTCCAAAGCTAAAAACTGGCATCAAAATCAAGCTGCACCGACCATTCGTGGGGCTGATCAAATCATGTACGATTTCAAAAACACCAACTGGAAAGTATTATGCTTCCGTATTGGTTGAAACGGATATCGTCCAGTTGCCCAACATGCATACGAAGATTGGCGTTGATCTTGGGCTGAAAGACTTTGCTATTACTTCAAATGGCGAAATCATATCCAATCCTAAATACTTGCGTACGTCTGAAAAGCGATTAGCGAAGCTGCAAAAGGATGTATCGCGGAAGAAGAAGGGGAGCCATAACCGTCAAAAGGCTAGGCTGAAAGTTGCCAAGCACCATGAAAAAATAGCGAATCAGCGTAAAGACTTCTTGCATAAAACGTCTGCCAAAATGATAAACGAAAACCAAGTCATCGTGATGGAAGACTTACGTGTAAAGAATATGATGCAGAATCACAAACTTGCAAAAGCGATTAGCGAGGTATCTTGGAGTATGTTCCGTTCCATGCTTGAATATAAGGCTCAATGGTATGGCAGAGAACTGATTATTGCCCCTAAGCACTATGCAAGCAGTCAGCTTTGCTCCTGTTGCGGTTATAAGAACGCAGAGGTGAAGAATCTCGCCTTGCGAGAGTGGACTTGTCCAGAATGTAACGTGCATCATAATCGCGATGTAAACGCTGCTCAAAACCTACTGAAACTAGCCATGTGATATTGCAATGATTGGGCTAGGGACTAGCCTTTGAGCTTGGGTAAACTTGGAGCAGTAGCTTCATTGACCAAGAAGCCGCCACCTCTTAGGTGGATGGTAGTTCACCGTGCTAAAGAGATATGCTTATTACCATGTGGCTACAAATACAACAGAAGGAGTGGACTACCTATGACTATCATCGATACTATTCAAACGCGAAGAACGATTAAGGCCTTCCGGCCAGACCCGATTAAAAAGGAGGAGCTTAATACTTGGCTGGAGGCTGCCAGCTATGCTCCGAACCACCGGATGAATGAGCCGTGGGAGCTGCTGTTCATTGGGCCGCAGACCCGGGCAGCGCTGAACCATAAGACTGATTTTGGCGGTGCTCCTGTGTTGATTGGAGTCTTATCCAAGCCTGCCGCTTCGACAATGGAGCGCGAAGAGAACATCATGGCTGTGTCCTGCTATATCCAGAATTTCATGCTGGCAGCCCATGAGGCCGGCGCAGGTGTGTTCTGGTCGTCGCTCGGTGGTACGGCCAAGGGCCGTGAGGTGCTAGGCGTTCCTGAGGAGCAGGATGTCATTGGAGTGCTTGCCGTAGGCTATCCCTCGGAAGTACCTGCTGCCAAGCAGAGAACGCCAATAACGGATAAAATCACATATTTACCCTAAACAGGCGAACGGATGCAACGACTGATGAGATGAAGGTGAACGGAATGTGGAAGCTCAGGGGCTTCATGAAGCCATACGCGCTCTGGAGCGTGCTTGCCCCGCTGTTAATGGTAGTTGAAGTAGTGATGGACCTGCTGCAGCCTGCACTTATGGCCAGCATTGTAGATAAAGGCCTGATGAAGAATGATTTATCGCATATCCTCTCCACAGGCGGCATTATGATTGGAATCGCTGTCATCGGGATGACCGGCGGTGTGGGCTGTGCGATATGTGCAAGTATTGCCTCACAGAATTTCGGGAATGATCTGCGGATTAAGCTCTTTGAGCATATCCAGACCTTCTCCAACCGCAATTTGGACCGGCTGAAGACCGGCTCGCTGATCACCCGGCTGACTAACGATGTGGTGCAGCTCCAGACCTTCGTGCAGATGATTCTGCGGAGCTTCGTGCGGTCACCGCTGCTGCTGATCGGCAGTCTGATCATGGCGGTGCGGATCAGCCCGTCCCTGGCGTTGATCCTGCTCGCTGCGGTTCCGCTGCTGTTCATCCTGCTGTTTGTGCTGATCCGGCTTTCTTTTCCGCTATTTGCCCGGATGCAGGAGAAGCTGGATGGGGTGAGCAATGTGCTGCAGGAGAATCTCACCGGCATTCGTGTAATCAAGGCCTTCGTCCGTGGAGACCATGAGCAGAAGCGGTTTAATACAGCCAATACAGGCTATACCGACACCGGAATCCGGGCGATCCGCCTGATGGCGCTGAATATGCCGCTTATGATGCTGATTCTGAATGCCAGCATTATTGCCGTGCTCTGGTTCGGAGGCATACAGAACTGGAACGGGGCGCTGCCCGTTGGTGAACTAATTGCCTTCATTAACTATGTTACTCAATTGCTCATGTCGATGATGATGCTGAGCACGATGCTTGCCTTCGTATCACGGGCCAAGGTGTCGGGAGACCGAGTGAACGAAGTGTTCGCCGCCACAAGTGAAATTACCGAAGCGCCTGCGGCGGATCAAGCAGCCATTACGCTCGGACGGATTGAATTCAGCAAGGTCTCCTTCGCCTATAACCGCGGGGATGAGAATCTTGTGCTGGAGGATATCAGCTTTGCAGCCAGCCCCGGGGAGACGATCGCTATTCTGGGGGCAACTGGAGCAGGAAAGTCTACCCTGGTTAGTCTGATTCCAAGATTCTATGAGGTCTTGTCCGGTGCCGTTCTGATCGACGGAACAGACATCCGTGAGATTAGCCTGGAGCATCTGCGGAGCCGGATCGGCTTCGTAATGCAGCAGTCCCTGCTGTTCAGCGGCAGTATCAGGGATAATATCCGTTACGGACGGCCGGAAGCAACAGATGAAGAAGTGAAGCAGGCGGCTGTGGCCGCAGAAGCACATGGATTCATTACAGCTATGCCGCAAGGCTACGACACGCAGCTCGGACAACGCGGGGTGAACCTGTCAGGCGGACAAAAGCAGCGTCTGTCCATTGCACGTGCGCTGTTAATTAAGCCGGCCATTCTGATTCTGGATGACAGCACCAGCGCTCTGGATGCGGTTACCGAAGCAAGCATCCGCCTGCTGCTGAAGACGGAGCTTCAGGACTCTACTGTCGTTATGATTGCCCAGCGGGTGTCTTCCATTATAGATGCCGACCGGATCTTGATTCTGGAGAACGGCCGGATCGCCGCACAGGGTACGCATACCGAGCTGATGGCAGGCAGCGAGATCTACCGGGACATCCGTCACTCCCAGCTGAAGGAAGAGGAGGAGCCCTATGTCCAGTCAACGTAAAAGGGAGCAGGCTCCCGGCGGACCTGGAGCGTTAGGCGGCGGGCCTCCCGGCCGTGTTGGCGTAACCCCCAAGGTACGTCCGAAGAATAGCAAGGCAACCATCCTCCGCATCTGGTCCTATCTGAACCGTCAGCGGACAGGGCTGATTATGGTCTATGTATTCACGATGCTGAATGCTGTTCTCGCCCTGATCGGTCCCTACCTGCTAGGAAAAGCTATTGATACCGCGATCCTCCCGCAGGATTATAGTCTGCTGGTCCGGTTCTGTCTCCTTCTGGGCGGCATTTATCTGCTGGGCAGCGCCGTCTCTTGGGTTCAGGCTTATGTGATGACCTCCGTCTCGCAGCGCACGGTGTATGAGTTACGGCGGGACCTGTTCGCCAAATACCAGGAGCTGCCGGTCAGCTTCTTCGATACCCATGCTAACGGTGAGCTAATGAGCCGTGCAACTAATGACATCGACAACGTCTCGAACTCGCTGAATCAGAGTGTAACCCAGCTGCTGAACAGTCTGATTACACTTAGCGGCTCATTGGTCATTATGCTGATGCTGAATGTGCCGTTGACTGGAGTTGCTCTGGTAACCATTCCGCTGGTCGTACTGGCGAGCCGCCGGATTACCGGCTTAAGCCGGATCTACTTCAAGGATCAGCAGCAGCATCTGGGTGAGCTGAACGGCTTCATTGAAGAAGCGGTCAGCGGCCAAAAGGTGATCAAGCAATACCGCAGAGAACAGGCGGAGGTCGCCAGATTCCGAGGAATAAGCGGGGAGCTTAACAAAGCTAGCATTAAGGCGCAGATCGTATCAGGCCTGGTAGGACCAGTAATGAACCTGATTAACAATCTGAACTTTGCGCTGATTGCCGGCATTGGCGGCTGGATGGCTTATCATGGGCTGGTTACCGTGGGGGTCATCGTCAGTATGCTGAACTATGCCAAGCAGTTCGGCCGGCCCATCTCCGACCTTGCGAACCAGTATAACCTGATCCAATCGGCAATTGCCGGTGCCGAGCGCGTATTTGAAGTGATGGATATGCCTTCTGAGTACAGCGGGGAGCAGCCTCAGGAACTGGAGCGGATACGCGGGGAAGTTGTTTTCCGGGATGTAGTGTTCGGCTATCAGCCGGGCGAGCCTATTCTGAACGGGGTAAGCTTCACCGCACAGCCGGGTGAGACTATCGCCCTGGTCGGGCCGACCGGAGCGGGGAAGACGACTATTGTCAACCTGCTGACGCGCTTCTATGAAGTGAGCGGCGGTGAGCTGCTGATCGACGGCAGGGATATCCGGGAGCTGGGTAAAAACGGTCTGCGCCGCCAGCTCGGCATGGTGCTGCAGGACGCTCATGTCTTCTCGGGAACCATCCGCGAGAATATCCGGTTCGGCCGCCTGGAGGCCACAGACCGTGAGGTGGAGGAAGCCGCTAATCTCGCCAACGTCAGCGGCTTCATTGCGCGGATGCCGCAGGGGTATGATACATTGCTGGGTACGGACGGGACGACCTTGAGCCACGGCCAGCGCCAACTGCTGACGATTGCCCGGGCCATCCTGGCCGATCCGGCCATCCTCATTCTGGATGAGGCAACGAGCAGTGTGGATACCCGGACAGAGATGCATATCCAGCAGGCCATGCGGACACTGATGAAGGGCCGCACCAGCTTCGTAATCGCCCACCGGCTCAGCACCATTCAGGATGCTGACCGGATTCTGGTCATCCAGGGCGGGCAGATCGCCGAGCAGGGAAGCCACAGCCAGCTCCTTGCGCTGCAAGGGATATATTCCGAGCTGTATAACAGCCAGTTCAAGCAGGCTTTTGAAGCCGGGTAAGCAAGGCACGCCGATTAAGGTACGATGATTAAATAGCAGACAGCGATCCTCCGTTTAATAGAGAATCGCTGTTTTGCGTTTTGGCTTCAGCCGCTATTAGTCTGAGGGAATTCCTGCACAGAATGCAACAATGTTCATAATCCAGCACCGTGCTGATGGAAATCCTGCACTAATTACAACAATGTGTGTTCCTCAGCCGTGAATCGCAGCGAATTCCTGCACTAATTACAACAATGTTCATTATCTGAGCTCAAAACGGACAGAGTTCCTGCAAAAATTGCAACATTTGTGTTCAGTGGGGCTACTTTCTCTTTCGGATTTTTGATAAGTGGCAAACTTTCTCTTTGAGTATGTTTGAGGTTCAATCTAAGTAGCACTTTTAGCTCAAACAGCGGAGCGGGCGGAACGATTGTGGAAAAGCGGAGCGTTCGCCTTTGTGTCCGGATTTTCACCGATTAGGTAAAAATAATAAAAATCTGGACACAACAGCGATTGTAACAACGTTCCGTTTGCGCAGCGTTCATCCGAGCTAAGACGTACATCGTACTCTAAACCAAGGGCCTTCCAAGTAACACCAACATGCTTTTCAGAACACAATATCTACCCATCTTTTCAGCCAATTTCACCCCAGGACACATAAAGGACATAACACTCGACTATGCTGAGAGGTATAAACGGGTTGAAAGCAGGGAGTACATTGAACAAAAAGCTATTGCTTGTCGAAGACGAGCTGCGTATCCGTGAGCTGGTGTCGGATTACTTCATACAGGACGGCTGGGAGGTGCGCGAAGCCGATAATGGGCAGGACGCGCTCCTGTGGTTCGATTCGCTGATGCCGGATTTGCTGATTCTGGATATTATGATGCCCAAAATGGACGGATTTCAGGTATGCCGGGAGATCCGCAAGAAATCGGCGACCCCGATCATTCTGCTGACCGCCAAATCCGCTGATGACGACAAAATACACGGCTTCGAGCTGGGCGCCGATGATTATGTAACTAAGCCGTTCAGTCCAAAGGTGCTGGTGGCCCGGGCTGCCGCGCTGATGAAACGGGTCGAAGGCGCACACCAGCCAGAATCCGGTGTAGTGAGATTTGGCTCGGCCATTTTCAATACGATGGCGCACCGTCTAGAAGTGGAAGGCGCCGATGTCGAGCTTACCCCGAAGGAGTATGATCTCCTGTGGCTGCTGATCCGCAACAAGGGCCATGTGGTCTCGCGGGATACCATCCTCAGCCGGGTGTGGGGAATTGAATTCGAGGGGGACTCCCGGGTCGTGGACAGCCACATCAAGAAACTGCGCAGCAAGCTGGGGTATGAATCCCGCCACATCCGCACGGTCATTGGAACCGGCTACAGATTCGAGGACGAGGAATGAAAAGATGGGGTATTACCTTCAAGCTGTTCGTGATGACCGTAATCTTCTTCGTCTGTTTCTACGGGATGGTAATCCTCAGCCAGTTCCTGCTGTTCGACCGCTTCTACCAGACGCAGAAGGAGTCCCGTGTGGAGAAGCATCTCAAGAGCTTCGGGACAAGCTACACCAAAGAAGCCTGGGGCAGAACCCGGACTTCCCGCGAGCTGGTCCGGTTCATGCTGCGCAACAAGACACAGATGGTCATTCTGAAGCTGGACGGCCGGATGAAGTCGGAAGATCCGTTCCGCATGAAGCTGATTGACGATAAAGGCCAGACTCAGGTGATCCCTATGTCCCTGTTCATGAATCAGTTCGGGGATATGCTCCGGTCGGCCCATTTGAAAGAGAATGACCGGGTTACCATCCAGGGAGAGCTTGTCACTGGCGAGAATGACCTCGGCAATCAGTTTTTCCCGCTCATGATTACCAAACAGGGGTTCCAGCCGGTAGGCGAGGAGGCGGAGCTGGGCAACACAAGCATTACCGGGACGATTACGGAGCTGGTCCTGCCGGATCTGAAAATATGGAACCCGCGCCAGGGCATCCTGTTCGAGGCCGTAGAGGACTGGTTCCCGTTAAATACGGGGCAGCTGGAGAGCCTGGGCAAACTGAACATGATCAAGGAAGAGTGGACGGCTCCCTGGAGCGGTATCCGCAATTCCGTGATGATTCTGCCCGTGAAGCAGGCAAGCGGGGAGATTGAGCTGTTGTTCTCAGTGACCTCGCTGCAGGATGTTAAGGATTCCAATGAAGCGCTGCGCTGGTTCTTTTTATACTTAGGGCTTGGCGGGTTCGTGCTGATTCTGGTCCTCTCGCTGTTCTATTCCAAGATGGTGACCCGGCCCTTGATCAAGCTCAATAATACGGCCAAACGGATGGTAGCGCTCGATTTCACCGGCCATGCCTCCATCCGCCAGAAGGATGAGCTGGGCAACCTGTCCAGAAGCATGTTCACCTTGTCCCAAAGTCTGGATACTGCACTGGGCGAGCTTCGGGAGACGAATCAGCAGCTGGTGGAGGAGATGGAGCAGAAGAAGAAGCTGGAGCAGATGCAGCAGGACTTTTTTGCCAGTGCCTCCCATGAGCTGAAGACGCCGCTTAGCATCATCAAGGGCTTCGCCGAGGGTCTGGAGGATGGGGTGAGCGCCGGCAAGCAGGATCATTACATCAAGGTCATTATCGAAGAGGCTGACAAGATGGAGTTCCTGGTAAAAGATATGCTGGACCTGGCCCGGCTGGAGTCCGGCACGATCAAGCTGCGCAAAAGCTCATTCATGCTGAGCGAAATGACCGAAAAGGTGACCGGTAAACTGGTGCATTCCCTCCAGACTAAGCAGCTGGATGTGGTCATTATTCCGGCGAATGAATTGCCTGTATATGCGGATGCTACATGGATTGAACAGGTGCTCAGCAATCTGCTGACCAACGCGATCCGTCATGCCGAAGAGAGCAGTACCATAACCGTTACATTGGAGAGTCAGCCTAAGAAGCTTCTGTTCACCATACACAATAAAGGGGAGAGAATCCCCGAGGATCAGCTGGCGCATATCTGGGAGCGCTTCTACCGGATCGAGGCTTCACGCAGCCGTCTGACGGGAGGAACCGGACTCGGATTATCCATTGCGAAGCAAATTTTAGATATGCATGGCTGCCGGTATGCAGTGATGAACACCACGGACGGCGTCTGTTTTAGTATAAGCTTTGAAGGCTGAGCCGCCCCAATTACCAATTTGTCTGGAAAGGAGTGAACAGCAATGAAATGGAGCTGGCTGCCTTCAATGTGCACACTGGGGAACCTGGGCTTCGGATCAATTTCCCTGCTATTCACGATTGAGGAACGTTATGATCTTGCTTTATTAATGATACTGCTGGCTGCAATATGCGATGTTATGGACGGACTGCTCGCCCGGATGCTCCATTGCACCAGTGATTTCGGCAAACAACTGGACTCTTTGGCGGATATTATTTCGTTTGGTATCGCTCCCGTCTTTCTTATTCTGTTATACCGTCTGGAGAATGTGCAGTGGGTCGGACCTGTGGCTGCGGTCGCATTCCTGATCTGCGGGGCGCTGCGGCTGGCCAGATTCAATATCTCGGCTCCTTCCAAGGGCTTCGTGGGCATGCCGATTACGGCAGCCGGATTGCTTCTGTCGATGACCACACTTATAGGTGAGCGGCTGAAGCCGGAAATGGTCATTTTAATTATGGGACTGTTGTCCATACTGATGATAAGCAGGGTTCCATTCCCTTCGTTCAAAAAATTCGTTAACAGGAAGTGATTGTTCATGCCATGGGTCATCGAGATGATCTCACAATACGGTTATATAGCTATATTCGCGCTGCTGGCGCTGGGGCTTGTCGGACTTCCCGTTCCCGATGAGCTGCTGACGCTGTTCGTTGGCTATCTATCCTCTACCATGGTGCTGGATTTCTCGCTTTCGGTTCTGGTCTGTTTCATAGGCTCGATTACAGGCATGCTGATCAGCTATACCATCGGTCTCAGAGTGGGGCAGCCTGTCGTGGACCGGTACGGGAAATGGGTAGGCCTGACGCCCAAACGGTTCGCCTATGTCAAACGCTGGTTTTTCCGGTTCGGCAACTGGACGATCTTCATCGCTTATTTTGTTCCGGGCATCCGGCATGTGACCAGCTACATCTCGGGCATCAGCGCCATGTCCTTCCGAAAATATTTAATGGTCACCCTGGCCGGTGCCTTTATCTGGTCACTCCTGTTTGTCTCGATTGGCTATCTGATCGGTTCGAGGCTAACCTTTGCTTGAGTTAAGTAATAATCTTTTATAATCAAACAGGAACTTACAGCGGCTGAACGTTCTGTTATATACTGCAAGTAGTATTTATGGCTATGAAGCTAGGAATTATAGCGTTTCTGAGGAGGTATGACTGTAATGTCCGAATTACAAGAGATAGTTATTGAAGAATATGTGCCGGAGAGGCACGCTGCTTCCATTGCCGAGATGTGGAACAGAAGTGCAGAGAGCTGGGGCGGAGACGGAGCGTACCGGACAGAGGAAAGCGTGCTGCGGGAACACGAGAACAGCCCGATGCTCAAGTTATTCCTGGCGGTAAGCGGCTCAGAGGTCATCGGATACTGCAGCTTCTCCCATTATAAAGAAGATACCGGGGCGCTCTATATCGCTCTGCTCAACGTGAGACCAGATTATCATGGACGCAAGGTAGGCAAGGCGCTGGTAAGGCGTTCGATCGAAGAGACAATTAAGCTGGGCTGGCCGCGGCTGGATCTTTATACTTGGCCCGGTAATGTCAAGGCAGTGCCTACTTACAAGAAAAGCGGGTTCTTCTGGGAAAACCGGGATGACACCACTCACCTGATGAACTTCATTCCCTCGGTGCTTCAGACCGGAGCGGTGAAGTCTTATTTCGAAAAGATAGACTGGTATAATGACAGCATCCGCGAGATCAAGGTGGAGCCTGACGGTCATGGGGAAAACGGCTTTGACTATTTTACATATGAATGGCTGAAGGACGGCTTGTCTCTGAAAATGGAATATGAGCGGACCGGCCGTGGCCTGCGCCTCATTGAGACGGAGGATTACCGGATACAGGTAACGATTCCTGCGCAGCATGAGCTGCCGTTCGGAGCGGAATACCCCGTCGTATATGAAGCTGTTAATAAAAGCGGGAAGCCCCTGTCGCTCCAGATTAGCGGTAAAAGCAATGCGCAAATCCGCATGGAGCTGGACGCTGCTCAGACAATTGAATCCCAGGCGCGGATCGAAGGCCGCTTCTTCATCCATCCGGTGAAGGAGGAGCAGGATCTCTATCAGACCCACCCTGTGGTGGAGGCTGAACTGCTCATTAACGGTCTTCCTGCCGTATTCAAGCTGGGCATTAAACCGAAGTTCCCGGTCAAGGTGAAGCTCCAGGTACCGGACAGAACGCTTTTCGCGGGCGAAGAGGTAGAGCTGGATGTAACGGTAGAGAATGAGTACAGCACAGACACCGTGTTCAGCTTTGAGCTGCCCGAGGATGAGATTCTGTCGTTCAGTCAAAAGCGTTACACCGTAGAGGTTCCGGCAAAGAGCCGGAGAACCGTCACCGCAGCGGCCCGGCTGCTCGGGTATGGCATTTGGCACCATACGGTGAGTATCCGCAGTGCAGAAGAAGGAGCCGATTCAGCTATACTGGAACAGGAGCTGAGCCTGGTCTTCTCCGGAGCAGAGACGGCCTTCGGCGGTCCGACCGACAAGGACTGGATCATCAGCAATGGCCGCTATTCGGCCGTTCTAAACAAAACAAACCACTGGCTTACTTTTTTCCAGAACCGTAAATATCTGATGAACCTGCCTTATCCTAAGCTGGGCTTGCCTTATACGAATGAATTCAAGAAATTCACGGCGCTGGATGTGAAGATCTCCAGGGATCAAGAGGCTATCGTGCTTGAGGCCACTTATGAGGCCGGCATCAGAGAAGGCTTGCTACTGACAATGGTTGTGAAGCTGTTCGGCAACGGGATTGTCTCCCGTTATTTCCGAATCGACAATCCGCAGGCTACCGTTCAGGAGGAAGAGCTGTTCCTGAAGGATAGCTTCCGCTTCGGTCTGAATGGCGGCGTCATCCCTTACCGCGGCAAATATATAGATCTGAGCACAGGGCCTGAAGCCTCCGGCATGGATTACTGGGAAGCGAAGGATTTCACGGAGAACTGGATGTTCGCTGACGATGAAGGCTTCTCCAGAGGGATTAGCTGGCCGTCAGAGCTTAAGCTGATTCAGGACTCGTGGATGCATGCCGTAGAGCATTCTCTGGGGCGGATTCCCGCCGGCGGGCGTAAGGAGACGCCGCCGCTGCGGATCGCGCTGGGCACCTGGGACCATTGGCAGGATTTCCGGGCCTATGCGCTGCAAAGCGGCAACAAGAACGCTGATGAACTGGCCGCTACAGAACAGCTGGAACTGAGCTTGAATAACGGGAATCCGTTTATAAGCGGAGAGGCTATGCTTTTACTTAAGGACCAGAAGAAGAGCTATCTGGCGGGTGAGATTCGGCTCTCTTCCGATGCAGGCAGCATGGCGGAAGCGCGGCTATCAGTACATGAGGAAGCGAAGCTCAGAGAAGCGGCTCTGCCGCTGACTGTGCCAGCAGGAGCAGCCCCGGATGTGCTGACCCTGCATCTGGATATGGACAGTTATGTGCAGGATCAATCCTTCCTGGTCTTGCCGGTCGCGGATGAACCTGTCCGGCAGGAGAGACTTGTAGCAGAAGGAGCACAGGTACTGGCTGTGGACAACGGCATTCTGCGGATACAGGCCAGCCCTGACTTCGCGCCGGGATTGTTCTCGCTTGCCCATCAGGGCGAGGAATGGCTTGAATCTTCTTTTCCGCAGCCGGTTGCGAAATCCTGGTGGAATCCTTGGGTGGGTGGTATCGTAACCAGTGTGGAAGAAATCGCCTTACGCAGCTTCATGGAGGAGCCGTTAACGGCTGATTTCGCGGAGTTGACCGATAACAAGGGAAACCGCTGGTCGGGGATACGGATGAGCGTAACCATTCAGAAGAATGATAAATACAAAGGACTCGTACTGCATCAGTATTTCATGCTGCTGCCGGGCGTTCCGGTGCTTGCTTCTACAGTACATGTGGAGCAGAACACAGGCGGTCCGCTATGCCCGTTGCAGCTGGAGACTTCAACCTTCTATCAGGCTGCTTCTGACATCAAGGACGGTAGAGGGTACCTCAAGAACAGCAGAGGTGAACAACTGGTATATAAGGCAGGCAAAGTACAGTCAGGAGCTAAAAGTTCTAACGGTCTTCTGCAACTGGGTTCTGAGGAGCGGAAGCAACGCTTGACGTTAATTGCAGCACCTGAGCATTCCTCTCCCTCGCTTATGGTGAATGCAGATGCAATATTGTCATATACGGAGGAATACCTGCATCTGCAGGATGGCAAGGAGCAATTCAGCAAGCCGCAATTCTATCTGATCTCAGATCTCCAGGTACCTGATCAGGCTTATGGCGATCTGCTGTCGATCCGGTTCAAGAAGTGAGTCAGAGAAAGGAAGCTTCTATGAAAATCATTGACGCACATGTGCACTATTCCAATATTGCAGCCTTCCACGAAACGGCGCAGACCTTGGCTCATATCGATTATACCGGCAAGGGACTCCTGGAGGAGTTCCGCCGCAGCGGTGTAATTGCCGGAGTCGGTATGGGAGTGACTGAGACGGTTGCCGGAGCTTTTCCCGATTCCGCTGCCCTCAATCCTATGCTGCTTGACCTGAGCGAGACCCTGCCGGACAATCTGTTCACCTGCGTGGGCATTAACCCGCTCACCCTTCATCTGGAGGGACAGCTTGAAGCACTGGAGCAATCATTGCAGCGGACGGATGTCGTTGGCATCAAGCTGTATGCCGGGTATTACCACTTCAATGTGGGGGATGAAATTTATGATCCGGTCTACAAGCTGGCTGCCGCTTACGGACTCCCGGTGGTCATTCATGGCGGATTGACTTACGCAGACCAGGGATTGCTGAAGTATTCCCATCCGCTGTCCATGGAAGAGACCTTCCTGAAGCACCGGGAGATTACTTTCATGCTCTGCCACCTGGGCGATCCTTGGGTGATGGACACCGCAGCCCTGCTGGAGAAGAACCCTAACCTCTACACGGATTTGTCCGGCTGGATTGTCGGCGATCAGGCCAAGGTGGACCGGCTGCTGACCGAGCAGACCTATACCGATCATTTCCGCCGGGCGCTGGTGTTCGCCGAGAAATACGACCGGCTGGTCTTCGGCACCGACTGGCCGCTGGTCCCTCTGGATGCTTATATTACTTTCGTGAAGCACCTGGTGCCGGAGGCTTATCATGAAGACGTCTTTTATAACAACGCACTCCGCGTGTTCCCTAAGCTTGCGGAGCGGATCAGAGAACTGAATCTATAGTGAGATGGGCTGCAGACTTCCCCCGGAATGGTATTCCGGGGGTTTTTAGTTTGTTGCGCGGGTAAGCGGGGCGGGTTACTACTTCTGATGGACGACCTGTGGTAAGCTGTGAGTAGCGTGTTAAAGTCTGAGCATGAACATCGAGTTGATATTGGGGGCTGACACTGGGCAGGTACTACACCCGTTACCGACTTCTACTCTTAAATTTAAGTAGCTGATTGTATTTCCTGCATTAGAAAAGGCATAGCTGACCGTAAAATGAGATTCTATTGTATTTCATACAGTGGAATGTTGAGTTTTGGGTGAAAAATGGCCTTTTTACAATATTCTATTGCACTGAATACAATAGATGCTATTTTAAAGTCTTTTTTAAAGCATTCTAATGTATAAAATGCAGTTACTATCATTCAAGTGCCCAGCATCCGAATGACTACTGTGCAAATAAGAAGCTGGCTCGTAAAGGTCCGGTAATGGTCTTTTTACATTCACAGAGGGAGAGGTATCATGCCATACATACAGGTACATGATCTTGAAATGTTCTATGAACAGATGGGCACCGGAGAACCGGTGATCTTCCTGCACAGTCATTATTCCCGCAGCATGCTGGCCTTTAGCAGCCAGGTTCTGGACTTCCAGAACCAATACAGTTGTTGCTTCCCGGATCTGAGAGGGCATGGAAGGACCAGATGCCGGAATCTGGACTGGTCTACTCCCCAAATTGCTGAGGATGTAGCCGGATTCATGGATAGGATGGATATTGAACGGGCACATCTTATTGGATACAGTATGGGAGCAGGCGTAGGGCTGTACCTGGCGGTGAATCATCCGGGACGGATTGCTACGCTTACTACGATTGGAACCAGCGGATTCTGTGAACCGGCTGGAGCCGGAGAATACGAGCCTGAACAGCTGCTGGTGAATCAGCAGCAAGCCTTCATTAATCAGATGATCGAGAGGCATCAGGAGGCCCATCAGGGGAATTGGCAATACTATCTGCGGCAAACGGTGCAGGACTGGATCAGGTACCCGGATCTCACGGAGGAACAATTGACCAGTATAACCTGCCCGGCACTGCTCATTACAGGTGAGCATGACCCGTTCGCGGGAGAGGATAGAACGGTGAAGCTCGCTTCCCTCCTTACGGATGCAAGGACACTGATCGTTCAGGGAGCGGGTCACCGCCCGCATATGCTAAGGGAACAGCCCATCCTGGTGAACGATACGATTCTTGAATTCCTTGCATAAAACCCTATCCACTAACACAAGGAGATATACACATCCAGAAAGGGCGTACAGATGAAGAAAGTCATCGTAATCGGAGCAGGGATTCTTGGGGCATCGGCTGCCTACCAGCTGTCAGTGATGGGGGCAGAGGTGCTGATTATAGACCGTCAAGACCCTGGACAAGCTACGGATGCAGCGGCAGGCATTATCTGTCCCTGGCTGTCGCAGCGGCGCAATCAGGCCTGGTACCGGCTGGCGAAGGCGGGGGCACGGTTCTACCCTGAGCTGATTCAGCAGCTGGAGCAAGGCGGAGAAGCGAACACCGGTTATGCCCGGGTTGGAGCGCTTAGTATACATACGGATGAGAGCAAGCTCGACAGAATAGAAGAGCGGGCACGGATGCGACTGGCGGATGCCCCGGAGATCGGAGTCATCACGCGGCTTAACGCTCAGGAGACCCGTGAACGGTTCCCGCTGCTGGCGGAAGGATACGCCTCGGTTCATATCAGCGGTGCTGCCAGGGTAGATGGCCGCGCCTTGCGGGACGCTCTGCTTCATTCTGCACAGCAGCAGGGCGCGGTCCTGGTTACTGATGACGCTGCGCTTGCTTTTGAACCGGGCCGGGTAACCGGAATCAACGCAGGGGGACACTATTATCCGGCGGATGAAGTGATTATCTGTGCAGGCGCATGGGCGAACCCGCTGCTCCGGCCGCTGGGCATGGACTTCAAGGTGAGCTACCAGAAGGGGCAAATCATGCATTTGCAGGTATCTGACCACAAGGATACGGAAGTCTGGCCGGTGGTGATCCCGCCAAGCGATCAGTACCTGCTCGCTTTTGCCCGGCAGCAGATTGTGATCGGAGCTACTCATGAGAATGACATAGAAGGATATAATACAAGAGTGACCGCCGGAGGGCTGCAGGAGATTCTAACTAAAGGACTGGAAGTGGCGCCTGGACTGGCGGATGGTACCTATAGTGAAGTGAGAGTCGGCTTCCGTCCGTTCACTCCGGGATTTCTGCCGGTCCTAGGGGCTGTCCCCGGGTGGAGCGGAGTCCTTGCGGCCAATGGTCTGGGGGCTTCTGGACTTACAATGGGGCCGTATATCGGTTATCAGCTGGCGAAGCTGGCACTCGGCAGGGAGTCTGATCTGGAGCTGGACGATTATAGCCTTCAGAGAGCCATAGCGGGCGGATGATTACGAATACATTTCCTTCATTGGAACATTATGATTTAATTCGGCTTGCCGGATGAATTTTTGTTTGACAGAAGTGAAGGTCTGATCCATAATACAATCCATACTAAACATATATGATTTATAGGAAGGGTGGATCACACGTGATTAATTTAAAAGCTTCTATGAGAAAAACAGCAGGGCTGGGCACACTTGCGGTACTATTCGTATCGCTGCTTGCCGGCTGCTCCGGGTCTGCCAATCCTGCGGATTCCAGTAATGGGGCTCAGGCCAGTACGGCTCCAGCCGCAACGGAAAGTGCAAGCACAGCAGAGCCTGCAACTGGAGGCACCTTCGTGTATGGCCGCCCGGCTTCCGTAACGTCGTTTGATCTGCATAACCAGATTACATCGAATAACGCATTTGCGATTGATAAAGTGTTTGAGTCACTGGTTGCTTTTGACAGCAAGGGTGAAATTACGGATCAGCTCGCAGCCTCGCATACGATCAGCGAAGACGGCTTAACTTATACGTTCGTGCTGCGCGATGGCCTGAAGTTCTCGAACGGCACGCCGGTGACGGCAGAGGATGCGGTATTCTCCCTCCAGCGGCATCTGAAGGTTGGCGGTCCACTGGCCATCTCGGCCAAGGTTGATACGGTGAAGGCACAGGATGAGAAGACACTGGTAATCACGCTGAAAGAACCCTATACTCCGTTCATCTCGGAGTTGTCGAACTTCTCGAACGGGCTCATCCCGAATAACTTCGGCGGAGTGACCGAAGAGGAATTCTTCAAGAAGCCGGTAGGCACCGGGCCGTTCGTGATTGAGACCTGGGACCCGGCAGGTGATGTCACCTTCACCAAGAATACCAACTACTGGAAGGAAGGCCAGCCTTATATCGACAAGCTTGTCTATAAGCTGATCCAGGACGACAGCCAAGCCATCAACCAGCTTAAGGCGGGAGCAGTGAATGCAGTTGAAGCCCTGTCGCTACAGAATGCGGGTGAGATTAAGGATGGTGCAGACACAACAGTGGTAACGAACGGCAGCTGGGTGACAGAGCAGCTCTTCTTCAATACACTGGATAAGCATTTCTCCGATGTGCATGTCCGCCGGGCACTGGCACTGGCGCTTGACCGTGAGGGACTGACCAAGGCCCTGACCTTCGGCTATGCGCAGACGGCGACTTCGCTGCTGCCGTCAACGATCCCTTACAATGCCAATGACAAGATCAAGGCACTGAGCTTCGATCCGGCGGCTGCCAAGGCAGAGCTGGCCAAATCGGCCTTCCCTGACGGATTCTCCACCAAGCTGCTGGTGGCTTCGGGCAACAGCACCCGGGCCCAGGAAGCCCAGATTATCCAGGCAGCCGGCCAGGCAATCGGGATCAAGATTGAGATTGAATCGGTGGAGCTGGCCACCTTCCGTGAACGCTTCTTCGCTTATGATTTCGCGGCGATGCTGAACAGCGGTCAGGCGGATTCCCCGGAAGCGAACTCGATTCTGGCGTTCCAGACCGACCCGGAAGGCTTCAGCAAATCGTATTGGACGCATTACACGAATGAGAAGGTAACCAAGCTGCTATATGAAGGCCAGAAGACAGCAGACGGTGAAGGACGGGCTACCATCTACACCGAGCTTTTACAGACGCTTGCCGATGAAGTTCCTTACATCCCGCTGTACTATCCTGATATCCTGATCGGCGCCCGTTCTTCAGTTGACGGACTTGTGGTTCTGCCTAACGGCAGCATCCGTCTGGAAGATGTCCGACTATCTAAATGATGAAATCCAGGCTAACCCTGAGGGGTGCAGCTGGAAACAACGGTTCTTACAAGTGGCTGGCCCTAGCCCTTGTAAGAGCCTTACTTGTTATCCTCTGCGTAATGACGGCGGTCTTTTTCCTGATTCGAATAGTACCCGGCGACCCCGCCAAAATGATTCTCGGTGAATACAGCACACCTGAAGCGCTTAAGAATATGCACCACACGCTGGGACTGGATCTCTCCTTATGGGATCAGTTCACCCGGTTCGTGAAGCTGCTGTTCACTCAGGGAGATACCGGAAACTCTATTATCGCGGGCACCTCGTCCAGAGAGCTGATTGCAGAGCGTGCTCCGGTCACCTTGTTGCTGATTGTAATTGCCTCGGGGCTTGCGATGATTACAGCACTGCTGCTGGCAACGGTTGCTGCCACCAACAAGGACAAGCTGCTAGACCATCTCATCCGCATTATTCCAGCAATCACCCTGGGGATGCCGGTCTTCTGGGTTGGCATTCTGTTCATTCTGTTCTTTAGCGTGCGGCTGGGCTGGTTCCCCGTAGGTGGAATCGGCGAGGGCTGGTCGGGTACGCTCCATAGTCTGGTGCTTCCGGCGGTCACGATTGCTTTTTCACAGATTCCTACGCTGGTCCGCTCGTTGCGTGCGCAAATGCTGGAGGTGCTCGAATCCGAATTCGTTGTCACTCTCCGGGCAGCAGGAATTCCGTCCAGGGTGATCCTGTTCAAGCATGTGCTGCGCAATTCGGCATTGCCGACCCTAATGCTGCTTGGAGTGAATGTGTCCTACCTGATCGGGGGAACGCTCGTTGTGGAGCAGGTTTTTGGTATCAAGGGCATCGGCAGCCTGCTGTTCACCTCCATCTCAAACAGGGATTTTCCGGTGATTCAGGGGATTGCGCTCTATTGTGCGCTGGCTGTTGTGATCATCAGTCTGCTGATCGAAATCATCTCCGGGTGGCTTGATCCCAGAACGAAGGGGAAATCATGAATACTACACAGATAGACTCAACCTTACCGGACCTCGGGAAGCCCGCAAGCGGACTCCGAAGAGTACTTCACACCCCGTCCTTGCTGATCGGGATCATTATGTTCGCTATACTTATACTGCTCGCCATATTCGTCCCTTACTTAAGTCCCTACAATCCGACGGAGCAGAATCTGAGCGCCTTCCTGCAGCCACCCTCCGCAGCCCATTGGCTGGGTACTGACCAGCTTGGCCGGGATTTATTCACCAGACTGGTCTATGCCGCCCGGACGGATCTGACGATCATGGTGCTGGCTGAGATTATTCCGTTCTGCACGGGCGTCATGCTGGGCATGATCTCGGGGTACTATGGCAAATGGACCGATAGAATTATATCGCTGATCACAGACACTTTTATTGCCTTCCCGTTCTATCTGATTGTCATTATCGTGGCCTTCGCCAGCGGGGCAGGGGAGCGCGGAATCTATATTACCTTTATTCTCGTAGGCTGGATTGTATTCGCCCGTGTGGTCAGAGGACTCAGCGCATCCTTCCGGAAGCAGGAATGGATTGCCTCGGCGCAGACGCTTGGTCTGCCCGGAACCCGCATCCTTCTGCGCCATCTTCTGCCGAATGTATTACCGCAAGCCGTTGTCGTGCTGATGACCGATATGATCGGACTCCTGGTAGCCATCGTTACGCTGGGTTATCTGGGTATCGGTATTGCCCCGCCTACGCCTGATTGGGGAACGATGATTGCAGACGGACAGCCCTTCATTACCACAGCCTGGTGGCTGTCGGCGGTTCCCGGCTTCGCAGTCGTGTATACGGGAATTGCATTGTCTCTCCTGGGAGACGGACTGGCCGATATCTGGAGGAGAAAAGGATGACAACACAACCTGTACTTGAACTTGAAGCGTTGACACTCGCGGCTCTCTCCAAAGAAATCCTGGTGAACAGCGTCAGCTTCTCCCTTGAACGCGGCGAAAGCCTCGGTCTGGTAGGCGAATCCGGCTCCGGCAAATCGCTGACGCTGCGGGCCATTCTCGGCCTGCTTCCGCGCGGTGTGGAGCAGACCGGCGGAGCGGTCCGCAGCAAGGTAAGCAGTGCCATGGTGTTCCAGGACCCCAGAGGAGCATTGGACCCGCTCTGTCTGGTAGTGAAGCAGCTGACCGAGGTTGTCTATTACAGACAAAGAACCAGTCTGAAGGCTGCGCGGCGCATTGCCCTGGAGCTGCTTGAACGGCTCGGTCTGCCAGCTTCGCTGAAGACAAAAGACCGCTACCCGGGCCAGCTCTCCGGCGGCCAGTGCCAGCGTGTGGTCATTGCTCTGGCGCTGGCCTGCAAGCCGGGCATTCTGCTCTGCGATGAGCCGACTACGGCGCTGGATGTGACGGTTCAGCGCCAGATTATAGATACGATTACAAGTCTGCAGCAGGAGCTGGGCTTCGCTATGGTCTTCGTGACCCACAACCTGGCGATTGCCGCCAATCTCTGCTCCAGACTGGTTGTAATGAAGCAGGGCCGGATCATTGAGCAAGGCGAGACACATAGCCTGCTGCGTCATCCGGCTGAGGCTTATACACAGATGCTAATGGATTCGGTGCTCCCTCTGCCGGAGCTGGAAGGAGGCGGGATCTCATGGAAGTAGCACTACAGGTGCAGGATGTAACTGTCCGTTATGGCGGGTTCACCGCCCTTGATCAGATCCGGCTGGAGCTTGCGCAGCATACCACGCTGGGGCTTGTCGGTGAGTCCGGCTCAGGGAAGTCTACGCTGGCCCGGGTCATTGCCGGACTGATCACTCCAGATGAAGGACAGCTTCTGCTGGGTGCGGAGCTCTTAGGCAGGAAGCGGAGCAAGGCACAGCATAAGCAGATTCAGATGATTTTCCAGAACCCGGATTCTTCGCTGAATCCCCGGCATACCGTCAGGCAGATTCTGGCGGAAGCCTTGTTGTTCCACCGGATTGTAGAGCGTTCGCAGGTGGAGCGCAGAAGTAAGGAGCTGCTTAGCCGGGTGCAGCTGGATGCCAAGTCGCTGGACAGATATCCGTATGAATTCTCCGGCGGCCAGCGCCAGCGGATCGCCATTGCCCGCGCGCTTAGCGTGGAGCCTACCCTGCTGATCGCCGATGAGCCCACCAGCGCACTGGATGTCTCAGTGCAGCGCAGCGTGCTGGAGCTATTCCATACGCTGCAAGCCGAGCTTAATCTTACGATGCTGTTCATCTCCCATGATCTGGGAGTCATTCATGCCGTCAGCGATACCGTCGCTGTGATGCGTCAGGGCCAGCTGGTCGAGGTGAATTCGAAGGATGAATTCTTCGTCCGGCCGGGACATGAATACAGCCGTGAGCTATTGTCTGCGGTTCCCAAGATGCCGCAATATTGAACATTCAACACATCAGGAGGATTATATGAACCGTCAAAATACAGGATTCGTACCACTCACGCTATCTGAGCTGGATACATTAACACAGCAGCTGTCCCGGCTATTCGGGACCCAGCATCCTCCGGTAATCATTCCGGGGGAGGCGATTCTAGGCATTGAGGCGGTTGCGGCAGGAATTGCTGCGCCGGGACGTACGATTCTGAACATAGTGACCGGACCTTACGGCAGCTTGTTCGGCGAGTGGCTTACGCGCGGCGGGGCCACCGTTAAGGAAGTGAAGGTTCCCTTCGACCAGGTGGTTACGGTAGAGGAGGTGGCCGCAGCGATTGAGCTGCATCAGCCGGTTGCGATTTCTTTGGTGCAGGCAGAGGTAGTTACAGGCGGCTCGAACCCTGCGGAGGAGATCTTCAAGCTGGCCCGGAGGCATGACCTGATTACCGTAACGGATTCCGTGTCTGCTGTCGGGGGAGAGGCGCTTTCTGTGGATCAGTGGGCTGTGGATTTCGCTGTAATGGGTGCGCAAAAAGCGCTCGCCGGTCCTAACGGAATCAGCGCGGTCAGTATTTCTCCCCGCGGCTGGGCCTTCCTGGAGTCGAACGAACGGGCTCCGCGCAATTCCATTCTGTCCTTGCTCGATCTGCAGCCGTCCCCGGATGGAGCAGCGCAGCGTAGAGTCCCGCCGAACATCCCGGTCCTGGAAGCCAGAGCCCTGATTGAAGCCCTGGAGGCTGTTGCCGAGGAGGGCCTGTCCCAGGTCATCAAGCGGCATGAACGGGCAGCGGCCTCTGCTGTCGCCGGGATCTCGGAGCTTGGGCTTGCACCTTGGCAGAAGGACAGCAGACATTACTCTACACTGACTACCACTGTTCGGATTGACGAGCAGCCGCTGCTGCTGATTAAGCAGCCTGTCGGTATCGTAGCTCCCGGGGACGGGGAATTATTCGGTCAATTGCTGCGGGTCAATCATTTCGGAACGAATGCCAGCCGCGAGAGTGTCGAAGCGGCGGTGCAGACGCTAGCCAGACTGCTGAAGCTGGAAGCTGAACCGGCAGTGCAGGCCGTCCGCCAGGTCTGGGGGGAAGCGGAATGATCCTTAAGCAGCCGCAATTTCAGGCATACACTGGAATCCATATTGCAGGTATCCAGGGGAAACGCTTCGATATCGAGATTACGAACGGGCGGTTCACCGCCGTGGCAGAAGCGGGTCCGCAACCTGAACAGGCAGAAGGCTCCCGGCAGCAGCAGCTATGGATCAGTCCGGGCATTCTGGATCTGCACACCCATCTGGCCTGGACCGACTTCGACCATGAGGATCAGCTCCGCCGGGACCCCCGAGAGATTGAGGTGATGCAGGCGGAGGCCTTCGCCGCTACCTTGCGGACGGGGGTAACAACAGCCCGCGACGCCGGCGGTATTCTGCCTGCCACGATCCGGCATCTCGTGAAGTATTACCAGCAGCCGCTGCGCGTGGAGACCAGCAGTGAAATGCTGGGAGCCGCCGATGCCAAGGGGATCAAGCATCTGGAGAAGCGCCTGACGGATATCTACGCGACCGGGGCAGGCTGGGTCAAAATCATGGCAACCGGCGGTCTTGGCGCACCTACCGAGCAGGTTACGGAGCCGAACTTCTCCGGGGAGGATTTCGCCTTCATCGTCCGTCATGCCCATGCGAACGGGAAGAAGGTATTGGTGCATACCTGGGGCGGGGTGACGATTGACTGGTCCATTCAGGCCGGTGTGGAATCTATTGAGCACGGGATGTTCATGACCTGGGATCAGGCCGGGAGACTGGCCGAATCCGGCGTAGCTTACGTGCCGACCACTTCCATCTACCGGATCGCCGCCGATCCGAAGGGAGTGCTCGCGCTAAGTCCGCTCATCTGTGAACGCGCAGCCCGGGCCGCCGATGCTCACGCCGTCGCGCTTGGTTATGCCAGAGAGGCAGGGGTGCGGCTGGGCTTAGGCACCGATTACGCTACGCCTGCGCTGCATGGCTACAACCTGCAGGAATTCGACACCCTGCTGGACTATGGACTGAGCCGCGCGGAAGCGTGGCGGTCGGCTACAGAAGACGCGGCGGGGATTCTCGGAAGCGGCCATGAGCTGGGCCGGATTGCGGAAGGCTATATTGCCGATGCCGTAATCTACGCCGCCGATCCGTATCAGGCCAAAAATGCGGATCAACTGCGCACAAGCATTGTTACGGTCATTACCGGCGCGCAGGAAGAGGATTTGCTGTAACGGATGTGCAAAGAGGCTGTCCTTTCTGATGAAGGACAGCCTTCTTGCGTTCTGATGGCCCTAGGCTGAATGTATGCGAAAAACCGATAACATTGGGGGGCAACTTAGGCGTGTGGTCCAAATGTAATCGAAAAACCGACTACATTAGGGCGCAACGTAGGCGTGTGGCCGAATGTAATCGAAAAACCGACTACATTAGGGCGCTACGCTGGCATGTGGCCGAATGGAATCGAAAAACCGACTACATTAGGGCGCAGCATAGGCGTGTGGCCCAATGTAATCGAAAAACCGATCACAATGGAGCGCTGGAGGGCACGTGAGCTAAGTCTAATCGAAAAACCGATCACATTGTGCCCCGCTGAGCCTCCCAGCTTTTCACCCGCCAGCATCATTCAGTTCAAATTGTAACCATTCACAGCTCCGTATACTGCTTAACCACCTGATCCAGGTAAGCCTCTACCTCAGGTGTCTTCTTATTCCCGGCAGCGTCGAGCAGCGGCACCAGCTTGGACAGAATGTTCAGCACCTTATTGTCGCCTGGCCCCTCCATCAGAACCTGTTCGTAGGCTTTGCGCAGCTCAGGGTCCAGTTCCATAGTGTCATAATCGTAGGCAGGTGTATTGTCCGAGCCGAGCAGCACTAAGGGAACGGTATAGGACATTTCATTGCGGATGGCCGCTGTCCGGTTCGACTTCGGGTAGTCCTGGACATAATCACTCATAATGGCCGCTCTGCCGATCAGCTCATCCCAAGTGATCACGATACCTGCGTCGAAGGTCGACGGCATGTTGCTCTCCGTGGCCATGATATCAATATAAGCGGCGATATCCTTGCTGATATAGGGCTTGAATACCTTGAATCCTTCATAATGCATAACTGCATAATACATACCTTCGCTGGTCTCCAGCTTATAGCCTTTATCCCAGACCTCTTCAATGAGCTTGCGGACGGCAGGCTGCTTCACCCGCTTCAGGATCTCCGTATAGGTCATATCGTTGTTAATTTGGGCATCGAACAGAGCCTTTTGCACAGAATCACTATAGAGCTTTTCGGAGAACCGTTCTAACCCGGCCTTCTGGGCATTCTCCAGTTGAAGGGTCATGACCGTGCCGTACCAGGAGCCAACTTTGGAGATATGGTTCATAAGATATTTGCGTGCTTGAGCCTGGCTGGCGGGATTGCTTACATATTTGCGGAACTGGTTATAGACCGCCTGGGCATCCGCTGTGGATGCCGCAGCCACCGGCTGTGCACCTGCAAACACTGTGCCGCCTGCCAGAGTCAGCGCTGTACCGAGCAGCACCGCTCTTGCTGTTTTTTTTAGAGAATGTGGAATAGTTCTCATCATGTACCTCCTGCGGGATAAAATGCTTGCTATGATGCGCTATCTTATCTATTTAGACAGACCCGGAATGAATGAATCGGGCGGCTCTTATGAAATAACGCTTGACTTGGAACGCATTTCATAACCTATAGTTCAGTGGAAGACTAGACAAAGGGGAGAAGAGGATATGAATCAGACCAGCAGCAAGATTATTTTCATAGATATTGACGGAACGCTTCTCATGGAGAATGGAATAGTCCCGGAATCGGCAGTGCAGGCATGCCAGCAGGCACGGAAGAACGGGCATTTGCTGTACCTGTGCACCGGACGCTCCAAGGCTGAAATCTATGATTATATCTGGGAGATCGGGTTCGACGGGTTGATTGGAGCGGCCGGCGGATATGTGGAGAGCCGTGGCGAAATGCTTTATCATAAAAAAGTGACCCCGGAGGATGCGAAGCATTTGATCGATTATTTTAACGCGAACGGGGTCGATTTCATTCTGGAATCCAATACGGCGCTTCACGGCAGCCGCCATTTACAGCCTCATCTGGAACGCAGAATCTATGGCGACTTGCTGAATGACCCCGAGGCGCAGGAGAGAAAACGGCTGTCGCCCCATCCCTATATCGCAACACTTACTTATGGGGACGAGGAATTATATCTGGATGATGTCAACAAAGTATGCTTCTTGGAGAGCAGTCTGCCCTTTGATCAGATTCAGGAGGAATTGCAGGACCGGTTCACGGCGATTCAGTGCTCCATCCCGATCTTCGGAGAGAACAGCGGGGAGCTAATGATGCCTGGCGTTCATAAAGCTTCCGCTATTGCCGATGTCCTGCATCATTTGAATATCCCGCTTGAGAACAGTATGGCGATTGGAGACGGGCTGAATGATATGGAGATGCTGGAATATGTCCAGGTGGGGGTTGCCATGGGCAATGCCCGCGAGCCGCTCAAAGCAATTGCTGATGACATCACCGATTCAATTGAGAACGATGGACTGTATAACTGCTTCCTGAAGTACGGACTGATCTGAATGCGGGTTGATCTCCGGAAAGACTCGTGTTAAAATGCACTTAATTAAGCGATGGGAGTTGAAGAGTATCGTGCGGACATTTCTTGCGTAATGTGACCAATAAACAAGCGTTATTTGCGGCGCGCAATTTATGGTTGATATGCAGGAAGGGTCTGCCTCTTTTCACTCTGGTCCAAATATCCTTATTCAAGTCCGCCTGGAGATAAGTGTCCGGGTATGGGATTTGCTGTGTTTATTTGAGCTGCTGGAGGAGAACCTTCTTGCAGCTTTTATTTTTGTAAATACAGGAGGATACGTGTATGTCTTTGATTAATGTGAGCAACCTGACTTTTGCCTATGAGGGCACTTACGAACATATTTTTGAGAATGTGAGCTTTCAGCTGGATACAGATTGGAAACTGGGCTTCACCGGACGCAACGGCCGCGGCAAAACCACCTTCCTGAACCTGCTGCTCGGCAAATATGAATACAGCGGGACGATATCCGCACAGGTGGGCTTCGAGTATTTCCCGTTTGCGGTGGCTGACCCTGCGGCTCTGACCGTGGATGTCATGCAGGAGATTGACCCGGAGATGGAGCACTGGAAGCTGATGCGAGAGCTGTCGCTGCTGCGGGTGTCCGAGGATACGCTGTACCGGCCGTTTGAATCCCTGTCGAACGGGGAGCAGACGAAGGTGCTGCTGGCGGCTCTGTTCGCGCGCGAGAACCAGTTCCTGCTCATTGACGAACCGACGAACCATCTGGATGCGAAGGGCCGGAAGCTGGTCAGTGACTATCTGCGTACGAAGAGCGGGTATATTCTGGTGTCGCATGACCGTGCTTTTCTCGATAACTGTGTGGACCATATCTTGTCGATTAACAAGACCAATATTGAGATCCAGAAGGGCAATTTCAGCAGCTGGTGGGAGAACAAGTCCAGACAGGATCAGTTCGAGCTGGCGGAGGATGAGAAGCTGCGGAAGGACATCAAGCGCTTGTCGGACTCTGCCAAAAGAACAGGCGGCTGGGCGCATGAAGTCGAGAAATCCAAGAATGGCACCCGAAGCTCCGGCAACAAATTGGATAAGGGCTATGTCGGCCACAAGGCCGCCAAGATGATGAAGCGTTCCAAGTCGATTCAGCAGCGGCAGGAATCCGCCATCGCCGAGAAGTCGAAGCTGCTGCGGAACTTGGAGAGCGCAGACAGTCTGAAGATCGCACAGCTTCCTTATCATAAGCAGCAATTGGTGGAGCTGGAGGATCTCTCGATCCGCTATGGGGATACAACAGTATGCTCCGGCGTTAGCTTCGCTCTGGAACAGGGGGACCGGATATCCCTCTCCGGCAGCAACGGCTCAGGTAAATCAAGTATTCTGAAGCTGATCTGCGGCGAGGACATAAGCTATACCGGTCACTTCCTGCGGGACAGCCAGCTGGCTATCTCTTATGTGTCTCAGGACACCTCGCACCTCCAGGGCAGCCTGAACGATTATGCCAGAGAACGGGGAATCGACGAGAGCCTGTTCAAGGCCATCCTGCGGAAGCTTGATTTCACGCGGCTGCAATTCGAGAAGGAGTTGTCCACATACAGCGGCGGGCAGAAGAAAAAGGTGCTGATTGCCGCCAGCCTCAGCGAGCAGGTACATCTGCACATCTGGGATGAACCGCTCAACTTCATCGATGTCATCTCCCGGATGCAGATCGAGGAGCTGCTGCTGGAATATACGCCGACCATCCTGTTCGTGGAGCATGACCGTGAATTCTGCGCGAATATCGCAACGAAGCAGGTTCTGCTAGACTAAGCTCAAGAGAAATCCGTAATACAAACTATATTCAGGAAAGCAGGGAACAAGTGAATGGAATATACAAAAATGGGCAATACCGGCCTTGATGTCTCCAGACTGTGTCTGGGTTGTATGAGCTTTGGCGATGCCAAGCGCTGGGTGCATCCGTGGGTGCTGGATGAAGAGCAGAGCCGGACGATGATCCGTGCCGCACTGGACCTGGGCATTAATTTCTTTGATACGGCCAATGTCTATTCTGACGGCACGAGTGAAGAAATGCTCGGACGGGCTTTGAAGGACATGACTGCCAGGGATGAGGTGGTGATTGCCACCAAAGTATTCTTCCCTATGCGAACCGGACCGAACGGCGGGGGCTTGTCCCGCAAGGCGATTATGAGCGAGATCGACCACAGCCTGAAGCGGCTGGGCACCGATTATGTCGATCTGTACCAGATTCACCGCTGGGATTATACTACGCCGATTGAAGAAACAATGGAAGCCCTGCATGATGTGGTGAAGGCGGGAAAAGCCCGCTACATTGGCGCTTCCGCCATGTATGCCTGGCAGTTCCAGAAGGCGCTGCATGTTGCTGACAAGAACGGCTGGACCCGGTTCGTCTCCATGCAGAATCATCTGAATCTCATCTACCGTGAAGAGGAACGTGAAATGCTGCCGCTCTGTAAGGAAGAGGGCATCGCGGTCATCCCCTACAGCCCGCTGGCTTCCGGCCGGTTGACCCGGGACTGGGCGGAATCTACGCTGCGCTCGGAAACGGATCAGGTACAGAGATCCAAATATGATGCTACAGCCGATAAGGACCGTCTGATTGTTGAGCAAGTAGCTGCCATTGCAGCAGAGCGCGGAGTTCCACGCATCCATGTTGCACTGGCCTGGCTGCTGCAGAAACAGCCGGTAACTGCGCCGATTATCGGGGCGACGAAGCTGTCGCATATTACCGATGCGGTAGGGGCGCTATCTCTTCAGCTGACAGCTGAAGAAATTGCTCGGCTGGAAGAGCATTACGTCCCGCATGCCATCGTTGGAGCGCTTTAAAAGTTTCCATTCAGCAGACAACGGAATCAGTTTCATCCCTTGAGCGCGTGCCGGTATCATCCGGCATGCGCTTTTTGCTGCATAGCCACTTCTGCCATATCCGCCTGTATCCCTCAAATACGCCTCAGCTGGTAAGCGCTTCACAAGATCAAATCAGAACGATAGATATCCAACCGCTGTTATATAGGCGGGGGAGGCAGTTCCTTTTATGATAGAAGTATCAAGGGGGGGAGACAATTGTACAACAAATTCTACAAATACCGCTGGCAATATCTGATGATCCTGCCCGGAGTAGTCCTGCTGTTTCTGTTCAGCTATATCCCCATGGCCGGTATTCAGGTCGCCTTCAAGGATTTTCAGATTGGTACCTCGATCTGGGACAGCACCTGGGCGGGCTTGGATAACTTCACGTTCCTGGAAGACCCGCAGTTCCTGACCGTGGTCCAGAATACGCTGTACATTTCGGTGCTGAAGTTCATCTGCGGCTTCCCGGCCCCGATTCTGCTGGCGCTCCTGATCAACGAAGTGACCCGGCCGGCATTCAAGCGTTTCGTCCAATCGGTCAGCTATCTGCCGCATTTCTTCTCCTGGATCGTTGTTGCTTATATTCTGCAATCCTTCCTTACGCTGGATGGCGGGCTGGTCAATCAGTTTATCGGGCAGGCGGGGGGAGATCCGGTATTCTTCCTGGGTTCGACGGAGTGGTTCCGTCCAATCATTGTCTTCAGCGGCTTATGGAAAGAAACCGGCTGGAACACCATTCTCTATCTGGCAGCCATTACAACCATTGATCCGCAGCTGTATGAATCGGCGAAGGTGGAAGGTGCAGGCAAGCTGGCACAGATCCGCCATATCACCCTTCCCGGAATTATGCCAACCATCTCCATTGTGCTGATTCTGAGTATTCCGAGCTTAATTACAGTGGGAATGGATCAGATTTATCCGCTCATGAACTCTGCCAATCATAGTGTTGCCGATGTGCTGGATACGTATATCCTCCGCAACGGCTTACAGCAGGGGTACTTCGGGATGGCGACGGCAGTAGGTTTATTGTCTTCGCTCATCAGCCTGATCCTGGTCGTCTCAACCAATCAGCTATCCAGAAAACTAAACGGGGAAGGACTGTGGTGAAGGCACATGAAAGCAAGCCGAGGTGAAAAAATAGCAGAATACATCATTATTGTACTGCTATCCCTGTTATGCGTATCGGTGCTGTATCCGTTCCTCTACATGCTGGCGATATCGCTGAATGACGGTGCAGATGCAGCCAAAGGCGGGGTCTATCTCTGGCCGCGCAGCTTCACACTGATTAATTACGAGATTGTGCTCGGCAACGAGACCATCAGGCATTCCTATCTCATTACAGTGGGCAGAACGGTAATTGGCACGGTTGGCGGGCTGCTGGTCACCCTGCTGGTGGCCTTTGGCCTCTCCTACCGGGGATTGCCGCTGCGCGGCACGATTCTCAGCTACATTCTGCTGACAATGCTGTTCAGCGGCGGACTCGTCCCCTTTTACATCCAGCTCAATAGTCTTGGCCTGATTAATACGTTCTGGGTATATATTCTGCCGGGATTGTTCTCCGTCTGGAATATGTTCGTCATGCTGAAGTTCATTCAGGGCATCCCGGAAGCGCTCGTTGAGTCGGCGGAGCTGGATGGGGCCGGACCGGTCCGTATTCTATGGCAAATCATCGTGCCGTTATCGAAGCCAATGCTCGCTGCGCTGGGGCTGTTCACCGCAGTGGGCCACTGGAATGACTGGTTCGCCGGGGCCTTCTTCGTCACGAAACAGAATTTGATTCCTGTGCAGACCTTCCTGCAGCAGCTGCTGTCGGCACAGGATCTGTCGGCCGTGCTCGGCTCCAACAACAATCAGGAGGCACTGGCCCGCAGCTCGCAGCTACAGAATATTACGCTGATGTCGATCAAAATGTCTGTCGTGATGGTCAGTGCACTTCCGATTCTCTGTGTGTATCCGTTCCTGCAGAAATATTTCGTCAAAGGTGTTCTCCTGGGGTCAGTGAAGGGCTGATCTCTAAGTTAATGGCTATAGAACCATTTCACTGTACAATAACCATATAGGGGGAGTATTCTAGTGACAATCAAACAAGCCCGGCTTACAGCTCTGGCCATGACGGCGCTGCTGACTATCGTCAGCGGGTGTTCCGGTTCCAATTCCGGCGGAGGAAATACGAAGGCAAGCAACAGCGGTACAGGAAATAAGAGTGCAACTACCCAAGGGGCAAGCGGTTCTACCAGCTTCAACCTCTGGCTTGGCTGGACGGCAACCATCAATAATGACAGCCTGGTGCAGAAGTATTGGCGGGAAGAGGAGCCGGGGGTGGATGTCAAGCTGGAGGCCACACAGGGCGATGCGATGACAGCGCTTAACCTGAAGATCAATACCGGCGGGTTCGAGGATGCGGCGATCTTCAGCCGGAACGAGACGGTGAAAAGCGCCATGCGGCGCTCCAAGCAGGTGCTGCCAGTGGAGCAATATTTCGACATGCCGGATAAATATCCGGGACTCGCGGCAATCCCGAAGCCGTATCTGGAGCTAATGAAGGACGAGGACGGCCATATCTGGTCGATTCCGACCTGGTTTGACCAGAACCCGGAGGCGCCTTGGCCAGGCTGGGCATCGCAGGGCTGGTTCGTCAGAACGGATGTGCTGGAGAAGACGGGCATGACTAGAGCCGATCTGTCCACACTGGATGGGGTTGAGGCCTTCCTGAAGAAAGCCGCTGAACAGAAAGACGCCTCCGGCAAAACACTGCTACCCATGTCCTTCCTTATGGACACTAATGATTCGCTCGGGTGGAGTGACGAGAATGCGGTGCTGACCGCATTTGGTGTCAGTACCGGCGGCAATGGCATTCAGAAGCAAGGGGATGAATTTCTCTTCGCTTATGATAATCCTAATTATAAGGCCGCTTATCAATGGATGAACAAGCTGTACCGGGAGAAGCTGATTGATCCGGAAGTAGTAACCAATAAGGGAGAGCAGTATATAGAGAAGAACAAATCCGGCCGGGTTGCATTGAATGCAGGCAGCTTCTGGAATATCAACGCTACAGCCTGGGAGACGCTGGATGGCCCTACGGAGCCAGGCTGGTTCTATGAAGTCATTCCTTTTCCGAAGGTTGCAGGGGTAGAGAAGCTGGGCATCAACCAGGTCACGAACCCGAATCCGGGGTATGATGTCTATATCAGCCAGAAGACCAAGAATCTTGAGGCGATTCTGAAATTCCTGGATTACAGCCTGCAGCCGAAGGCAGAACAGCAGCAGGTAATGAGCGAGGGGCCAGCAGGAAAGTACTGGGACTGGGTGGACCAGCCGCTGGGCAAGTGGAAATTTACAGATGAGACGTACAAGACCGCACGCAATTCCGGCGATGCCGCCCAGAAATCCAAAGTCACACCGGAGCTCTACATGACCTCTTCCTACAGTAATAAGTGGTATCCGTGGTGGAACACAGAAGACGGCGGCAAGGCAGGCGCAGCCAAGACGATTCAGTTCACCGAAGCCATCGGGAAGATGGGGACCATCCGTGTAGCAGAGCCTTATGATCTGATCGAGGTTAAGCAGGGCGGGGTATGGGAGAAATACTCCCTGGAGCTGGAGAATATCCGCAAGGAATACCGGGCTAAGCTGCTGATGGCGGGGGATGATGCCAAGTTCGAGGCGGAGTGGAACGGGTTCCAGGAAGCGCTGGAGAAACGCGGACATTGGAGTGAAGTCAAGGCCGAGTGGCTAAGCAGATATGAGGAAGAAATGAATGCAGGCAGCCAGAAATAAAATAAACCGGAGCGCCCTTCACCTGTGAGGGGGGCTCCCTTTATAGTTCGTGGGAGGGCCATATGATCAAACAGAGCATAGAGAAAGCAATTATTCGTATGACCCGGTCCATGAACCTGAGAGGCAAAATTGTCCTGTTCTACGGCCTGATTGTATTCCTTCCGACGGTCCTGCTTGCAGCGGGAGCAGGCTACCTGATGCTGCAGACCGTCCGGGCCAATTATATTCTGACCATCAGGGAAGCGGTACGCCAGAGTGCGCAGAGCATTGAGTTCCGCAAGCAGAGCTATGACCTTCTAGCCACTAGGACAGCGACAGATGGTGAATTGATCTCAAGAATAACGCGGGATTATAAGGATATCACAGAACAGCTTGGCACCGTCAATTACGTGGACAGATCCTTCCTGTTTACCAGCAAATACCTTCCGGGTATCGAGAACTTCCGCATCTACCATACCAATGATACGCTGGTGCAGGATGGCGGCCTATTGTGGAAGCCAGAGGGGCGGATGCTGTCCGGACAGCGTGAGCAAGACTGGTATGCAGAGCGGCTATCTTCTCCGGATAATCTGGTATGGACCAATGCCAAGGATGACAGGAACAAGCTTGTCGTATCCCACAAAATCCTAGACAGCAACGGGGAGGTACACGGGCTGGTCTATCTGCTGCTGGATTATAAAAGCGTGTTCGCGGAATCCTTCGACCATCCCTTTGACGGCGCCGGGGAAATGTATATCGTCGACGGCAGTGAACGCATCATCGCCTCCTCAGAACCGTCCGAGATTGCTACTTCGTTATCCTCCTCCTCGTTAAGTGAATACTGGGGCAGCGCTGACGGAACAACCCGGACGAACAACGGAACGGTACTGATTACACAGGAGATCAAATCCGGCTGGCGGGTTGGCGCACTCGTGCATCTGGACCGCCTGGAGGAGCAGTCCAGACGGATTCTGTATTATATCGCAGCGGGAATTGCGTTCTTCCTGCTGCTGTCAATTTTCCTGATCATGGTTGTCCTGAAGAATATCATCTGGCGGATCCGCAAGCTGGGGAACCGGATGACAGATATATCCGAAGGATACTTCGAAGTAAAGGTGAAGAACCGTGACAAGGATGAGCTGGGGGAGCTGGAGGTACTGTTTAACTCCATGTCCGGGCGGCTCGGGAAGCTGGTTGAAGAGCATACGGAAGCGCTGCTTAAGGAGCGTGAGCAATCCTTCCGGGCGCTGCAGGCACAAATTAATCCGCATTTCATCTATAATTCCCTCAGCCTGATCCGCTGGCGGGCGCTGGATCTGCAGGACGAGCTGCAAATCCGCACGATAGATGCACTGACGACCTTTTACCGGCTGGCACTGGGCAATCAGGTCAATGTTACCCGGCTGCGCGATGAGCTGGAGCATGTGAAGGCGTATATAGATATCCAGCAGCTCCGCTACCCAGGCCAAGTGTCGGTGGAATGGGAGGTGGAACCAGAGATCCTTAATCTCTATACCATCAAGCTGATCCTCCAGCCGATTGTAGAGAACTGTTATCTGCATGGCGTCATTACGGCCAGGGAGCATGCCTTTATTCAGATTACGGCTGAACGCAGAGGGGATGAGGTGCGCATCCAGGTGTTTGATAACGGGCAGGGGATTGGCCGGGAGAAGCTCGAAGAGATACGCGCCGGTACCTACAGGGGCAGCAGGAACGGGTTCGGCATGAACAATATCAGGGACCGTCTGGCGCTATATTTCGGCACCCAAGGCCGCCTTGAAATCGACAGCGTAGAAGACGAATGGACGGCGGTAACCATCCACATTCCGGTCTGCATAGAACGTCCCGAGCTGAAGAGGAAGGAGGGGTAACATGCGTGCATTGATTGTTGACGATGAGCCTATGCAGATTCAAGGTCTGCTCAAGCATGTCCGCTGGGAGGCGCTTGGCTACAGGCCGCCGCTGACCGCCCGTTCCGGGATGGAAGCGCTCGCGGTATTGCAGGAGAACAAGGTGGATGTGCTCATTACCGATGTGGCGATGCCCGGGATGACCGGAATCGAGCTGCTCGCCAGAATCCAGGCTGATTATCCGCAGCAGTCCATGCAGACGGTAATCATCAGCGGCTTCGATGAATTTGAATTTGTGCAGGAGGCGATTCAGCTTGGGGCTAAGGCCTATGTGCTGAAGCCGGTCAAGACGCAGGAGCTGGAACAGAAGCTGGAGGCTCTCCGGGCAGCAGCTGAGAAGAAACAACGGCTGGAGCAGGAAACAGCCCTGCTCAGAGAGAAGGTTACAGAGAGCCGGGAAGTGCTGTTGGAGCGCTTCATTAAAGATCTGACCGGAGGCTGGATTCACAGTGATGAGCTGCTGGATTCATGGCGGCGTCTGCTGGATCTTCCGGCAGGCGAGTGGCAGGCGACATTGTTCCTGTTCGACTGTGACAGTCTGTACCTGCATCATAGCCATGATGCCAAGGAGCAGATTCTGCTGGGTGAAGCATTGCAGAATGCGGTGAAGCTTGGGCTGGACGGGTTCTCCGGCGCTTATATCGGGAAAGCGGGAGCAGGCGAGACTGCGGTGCTGGTGCTGGAAGCGGTTCCGCAGGTGCGGGCCAGGCTGGAGAAGCAGTTAAGGTTCATTCAGGAAGTGCTTCAGGAGCAATATGATGCTTCCGTTACGGTCGGGGTCAGCAGAGAGGCCTGCGGCTGGACGGAAATTCCGCTCCTGTATAAAGAGGTGCGGCATATGATTGCTGATGCACGGCTGGCCGGATACGGGCAGATTGTCTATTGTGACCGGCATCTGATGAACGAATACCAAGACTTCCGGCTGCGTGAGGAGTATATTCCGGAGATCGTCAGGCTGCTGGAGCTTGGGGAGAATAGCAAGGCGTCGGCTTATGCAAGCCATGCTTTTGAGATGATGCTGGCCGGAGAGCCTATCTCCTTCTCTTACGTGCAGGCGTTCGGCATGGGACTGCTCAGCGAGCTGGCACGCAAGCTTAAGCGGAATCAGGATACGGATACCGAAACGAACATTCTGATGTGGCAGCGCTTAATTGACTGCACTGGAGTGGAGGAAGTGCGGAAGACCGTTCTGGAATATCTCGTCTATTATACACAGCATAAGCAGAAGGAGCAGACTGCACAGCAGCATCATCTGATCCGGCAGGTCCGGCAGCATCTGGCCGATCATCTGCAGGAGAATCTGACGGTGAAGCAGCTGGCTGAGCTGTATCATCTGAATTCAAGTTATTTAAGTGTGCTGTTCAAAAAAGAAACCGGCCAGACGATCTCCGAATATGTCCAGGAAACGCGGATGAATAAGGCCAAGGAGCTGCTCCGCGATCCTGGCATTAAGGTCTACGAAGTGGCGGAGCAGGTAGGTTTTCAGACGGCGGCCTATTTCACCTTCCTCTTCAAGAAGACCACCGGTACCACCCCGCAAGAGTATAGAGATTACCATTATTAGGAGTGATAATTGTGCTGTCAAAGATCAGCCTTGAAGGCGAATGGAAGCTGCAGCTGGAAGAGAAGGGTAAGGGACTGGTATTACCTTTTACCGATGCAATCATGCTGCCGGGAACTACGTCCCATGCCCGTAAAGGGCCGAAGAACAACGAAATTCTCGCAGGTGCACTAACGGATGAATATCTGTTCGAAGGACCGGTCTGGTACTCCAGAGAGGTTGTGATTCCAGAAGAGCTGGCGGGTAAGTGCTGCTGCTTATATCTGGAACGCACCCGGTTAACCACCCTCTGGGTGGACGGCGATGAGATCGGCAGCCGTGACAGCTTGAACACTGCGCATGTATATGAGCTGCCGGAGCTGCAGCCCGGGAGTCATACGCTTACGATCCGGGTGAACAACACCGGCTATCCGACCAAAGGCGGGCATATGACCTCGCCGGACACCCAGACCAACTGGAACGGGATTACCGGCCGGATGGAGCTGCAGTTCTATGGGGAAGCCCGGATTAGCAGCATCCGGCTGAAGTCTGATCTGTCTGCACGTTCGGTGCGGATCTCGGCAACGCTGGAGAGCATGCAAGGTGCCACACTCGCGGTATCTGCCAATAGCTTCAATAGTGAGACAACACATTCCGTAGAGGAAGAGGAATATGTCATCGCACCGGGTCCGTTCACTATAGATTATGTTCTTGGTCCCGAGGCGCTGCTGTGGAGTGAATTCGCTCCCAATCTGTATACCGTCAGCCTTGTGCTCAAGGGCAGCGATGGAATTCCCGTTGACCGGCAGGAGGTGATCTTTGGGCTCAAGTCATTCCGGGCCGAAGGCGATAAGTTCACCATTAACGGCGAGCAGACCTTCCTGCGCGGCAAGCATGACGGCCTGATCTTCCCACTCACTGGTTATGCTCCGACCGATGTGGAGGAATGGGTACGAATTCTGGGGATCTCCAAGTCTTATGGGATCAATCATTACCGCTTCCACACCTGCTGCCCGCCGGAAGCTGCGTTCACCGCTGCGGATCTGCTCGGAATCTATATGCAGCCGGAGCTGCCGTTCTGGGGCACGATTACAGTAGAGACAGATGAAGGGCATAATCAGGCGGAGCAGGACTATCTGATCAGCGAAGGATATGCCATCCTGCGGGAGTTCGGCAATCATCCTTCCTTCGTCATGATGTCGCTAGGCAATGAGTTATGGGGCAGCAAGGAGCGGATTGACTCATTCCTGAAGGACTACAAGGCATTCGATGACCGGCCGTTATACACCCAAGGCTCCAATAACCATCAATGGGTGCCGGAGGTGCTGGAGCATGACGATTTCTTCAGCGGTGTGCGCTTCACGCGCGACCGGCTGTTCAGAGGCTCCTATGCGATGTGCGATGCTCCGCTCGGCCATGTCCAGACCTCGCTGCCAAGTACAATGAAGGATTATGACGACCAGATTGTTCCGCCGGATTTCCTGAATGGAGAGGGTGAGGCTGCGGCAACAGGCGGTGAAATTCAGATCCAGTACGGTACCGAAGCCAAGACCGTGCAGGCTGGCGGTGAATCCGGTGAATGGATTCCCCGGGTACCCGTGGTTTCGCATGAGATTGGACAATATGCTACGTTTCCTAATTTCGCGGAGTTTGAGAAATATACAGGCCCGCTCAAAGCGGAGAATTTCATCCTCTTCCGAGAACGGCTGGAGAGTAAGGGGCTTGGCCATCTGGCCGATGCCTATTTCAGAAGCTCGGGACAGCTCGCTGTCGCTTGTTACAAGGAAGAACTAGAGGCTGCCTTCCGTTCCCGCCGGCTTGCGGGGTTCCAGCTTCTGGATCTCCAGGACTTTAGCGGCCAGGGTACAGCACTCGTAGGTGTTCTGGATGCCTTCATGGATTCCAAGGGGCTAATTAGCCCGGAAGAGTGGCGGACCTTCTGTAATGATGCCGTGCTGCTGGCAAGATTCCCCAAGTATAACTACGGCGCTGGAGAGACCTTCGAGGCCCATGTGGAGCTGAGCTGCTTCCGCAGCGGCATGCCGGAAACCATCGAGCTGCACTGGGAGCTTGCGGTAGAAGGGGGAGCTCGGACAACGGGCTCAGCCGGAGCCTTTATTCCTGCCGGAACCCATTACATTGACATATGCGATCTGGCGGTTGAGCTTCCGGCGGTTGACCGGATGAGCCGTGCGGAGCTTGCGCTCCGGGTCCAAGGAACGGATATCCGTAAGAGCTACGACTTGTGGATATATCCTGAGCAGAGTGATAACCCGCTTGAAGTTGAAGGCATCCATGTGTTCACAGAGCTGTCTGAGGAGGGAGTCTCCCTGCTGGAGCAAGGCGGTAACGTGCTGCTGATGCCGGAGCCGGAATCGGTTCAGAACGGAATCGAAGGCTACTATTGTACGGATTTCTGGTGCTACCCGATGTTCCGCTCGATCTCGGAGAGCATGAACCGGCCGGTTCCAATTGGTACGATGGGCCTGTTGATCGATAACCGGCATCCGGTACTGCGCGATTTCCCGAGTGAAGTCCATTCCACCTATCCGTGGTGGACCATCGTTGAGCATTCCAAATCGCTTATCATGGACGAGGCGGACCGCAGCTGGAATCCCATCGTGCAGACGATCGATAATTTCGAGCGTAATCATAAGCTAAGTTTCCTCACGGAGTGCCGGGTGGGCAACGGTAACTTGCTGCTGTGTGCACTGGATGCCGCTAAGGTGAGCGGAACCCCTGAAGGCAGACAATTCCTGACCAGCATAGCGAATTATATGAATTCTGCTGATTTCCAGCCACAGTACCAGGCAACGGTTGAAGAGCTTCAGACTTTGATTCGTTAAAATGACCTAATAGAGCTGCCCCCTACCGTGAAGCGGTGGCTTGGGGCGGCTCTTTATTTTAGATATTTCGCCAGAATCCATAGGCTTCGCGCAATAAATTGTAGGCCGGAACGATAGTAACTGCATTTTGTACAATGGAATGCTGTAAAAAAGGCCCTTTTTCGCCCAAAACCCAACATTCTACTGTATGAAATACAATAGAATCTCAATTTACGGTCAGCTATGCGTTTTCTATTGCAGAAAATACAATCAGCTACTTCAATTTAGGTGCAGTCTCCCGAATATACTCCATGAATCTTCTGGCTGCGGGGGACAGATAATGGTCCCGGCGCCATTGCAGGCCCACCTCCCATTCCCAGCCCGGTTCCTGGATGGGAATCCAGACCAGACCGTCAAGCATCAATCCCAGCGTCTGCGGAAGCACAGAGACGCCGAGTCCGGCTTTGATGAACCCTGCCACAGTAATCAGATCCTCAGCATAATAGGTAGAGGCCAGCTCGAAATTAGTATTTTGGAAGAGGGAGGTGATGGTGTGCTTGAGTCCGCAATTTGTCTTCAGTCCTACAAACGGCTCACCCGACAGCTCGAACAGACTCAGCGAGGAACGCGAGGCGAACCGGTGGGAACTGGAGACCACAATATAAATTGGTAATCTGCGAATCACCACCCATTCCTTATTCTCCGCCGTAGTCTCTCTGGACGTAATCAGCATATCCGAGGTCCCGTTATCCAGCGCTTCGTCGATATCTCCGTGATTCCCCTGATACAGATCAAACTGCACCTTCGGATGGTCTAACTGATAATCTCTGATAAGCGATGGAATCAGGTCCACGCCAAGAATATTCAGATAAGACAGATGAACGGTTCCACTCTCCGCATTGGACGACTCCTCAATCTCCCGCACTCCATTCCCGATATTGCGCAGCGCTTCTTCGACTCGTGAACTGAACATAACCCCATAGCGGTTGAGCTGGACATTGCGCCCCTTACGCTCGAATAAAGGAACCCCCAGCTCACTCTCCAGTTTGGAAATCGCATGGCTCAGGGCAGGCTGCGTAATTCGCAACGCTTTGGACGCAGAGGTCATATGCTCAAGCCGGGCTACGGTCAGAAAGTACTCCAATTGTGTAAGCTCCATGCAGACAGCCTCCTTTATATATTAATATTACTAATGAATTTAATGAAAATAATAAATTAGACGCACAATTTAATCAAGCTTAAGATACATATATACCTTGAGCGGCTGGAACTTCCAGCTGGACTGAGGAATTTCAAATGAAATGAGGCTGCAGCAATGACTATAGCTTATGCAAACCCAATGACAGAATACGAAGGTAAAAAAATTCTGGTCACAGGCGGTACCAAGGGAATGGGGGAAGCGATCGTAAACAGATTCAAGGCGGCTGGAGCTACCGTGATGACAACCGCCCGCACCGTCCCGGAAGATTTGGCAGATTCGGGATGGTTCGTCCAGGCAGATCTGTCCAAGCAAGAAGGCGTGGAGAAAGTAATTACGGCAGTCAACGAACGTTTCGGCAGCATCGATATTGTAGTGAATAACATCGGAGGCAGCGCTACCCCTGCCGGAGGATTCCTGGCCGCAAGCGATGAACACTGGATGGATGCGCTGAACTTGAACCTGCTGGCAGCCGTCCGGCTGGACCGGGGGCTGATTCCTCTGATGCTGAAGCAGGGCAAGGGTGTAATTATCCATATCTCTTCGATTCAAAGAGTGCTGCCGCTGATCGAATCGACCATCCCCTATGCAGCCGCCAAAGCTGCGTTAAGCAATTACAGCAAAAGCCTGTCTAAGGAGTTCTCTCCCCAGGGTATCCGGGTAAACCGCGTAGCCCCGGGCTTCATTCAAACTACAGCAGCCGAAGCCTTCTTGAATAATATTGCGGAGGTGACAGGCAGTGTGGAAAGTGCGCTGCAGTCGGTAATGGACGCTCTGGGCGGCATACCCATCGGACGCCCCGGCTTCCCTGAGGAGGTGGGCGAGCTGGTGGCCTTCCTCGCTTCCGACCGCGCAGCCTCCATCACGGGTGCCGAGTACGTGATTGACGGGGGAACCGTACCTACGGTGTAAGGTGAAGCGTAACCCTCACCGATAATTGTTGCTTAAGTGATCCTCTCCCTAATAGAACAGTCGGTTCAGCCATTTATTGGCTGTACAGCTGTTCTTTTTGTATTGTTCGGTTATTGTTTTTTACGAAAAGCAAAAAGAAGCGGAGGGGAAATTTGGAACTGGAGGAGCGAATGCGACCGCCTTTGTGTTTGGATTTCTACCGCGAGAAGCGGTTATATTCAGGAAATCCAAACACAACAGCGGCCGGAAGTCCAAATGTTCACCGCAGCGACGACCAAGCTTTAAGTTGTAATAATTCTTTATCTTTTCTTTAGATTTGGTTTAGACTGGATTAAGAATGGCAGGCTATAGTTACAAAGAGCGCGGCTTGCATGACAAGATAGAGGGGGATTCACCATGTATACCATTCTCATAGCCGATGACGAATCGGAGATTGTTGAGCTTCTGCAGCTGTATCTGGAGAAGGAATATAACATTTTGACGGCAGAGAACGGAATCGAAGCCTTGAAGCTGATGCAGAATAACAAGATTGACCTGGCGATACTGGATATTATGATGCCGGGGATGGACGGGCTGCAGCTGCTGAAGCGGATTCGGGAGCACGAGCATTTCCCTGTACTGTTCCTGTCCGCCAAGAGCCAGTATCATGACAAAATCCTGGGTCTGGAGCTTGGTGCGGATGATTACATCGCTAAGCCTTTTAATCCATTGGAGATTGTGGCGCGTGCCGGGGCCATGCTGCGGCGGGTACATCAGTTCGATGCCAAGGCAGCGGAGGAGGAGAAGCCGAATGAGCAGATCGTGCTCGGCAGGCTGACACTGGACCGGAGCACCTGTCAGGTTGAGGTGGCCGGGGAGGCCGTCGCTCTGACTTCTACCGAATACAAAATCCTGGAGCTGCTGATGCAGCAGCCGGGCCGTGTGTTTACACGCAAGAAGATATATGAGACTGTCTGGGAAGATTTCTACGTCTACGAGGACAACAGCATTATGGTGCACATCAGCAACATCCGCGACAAGATCGAACGAGATTCCAAGAGACCGGAATACCTGAAGACGATCAGGGGATTGGGGTACAAAATTGAAGCACCCGTGGAAAAGTAGAGATAACCGCCCGCTGCAGACGTCGCTGACCATCGACTTCCTGCTGTTCAACTGCATGCTGCTGATGCTGGTGTTAGTGGTCTACCTGTTCGTACAAAAGGATATCGCCCAAGTCATCCGGGACCGGATGACGCCAGATCCCAATCTGTCCGTGGAGGCCGGGACGTACCGGGAGGAGCTGGGCCAGGGGCCGGAGAGTGAGCGTCTGCTGAAGAGCGGAGGCTGGCTGGAGCTGCTGGATTCCGGCAAGCGGGTGATTCAGGTCATTGGTGAGAAGCAGGATGATATTCAAGCTTATGAAGAGGACATGCTGTATCTGGGACTGGAGAACCGCAGCGACCAGCCCTTTTACTATTCCATCACGAGTGTTACGGAGCAAGACAGCGGGGCAGCCTGGATGTTGCTTAAGATTCCCCGCGATGTAATTAATATCTCCATTAACAACGAGTTTCTGGTCTCCTATCTGAATCATTCGGTGTTCTTTTATGTATTCCTGGTCAGCGGGTTGATTCTGCTGCTGATTTTTGTCTACAGCTATTGGGTCTCCAGACGGATCAAGAAGCCGCTGCGGGTGCTGAATCTAGGCTTGAACCGTATGATGGAAGGGCATTACAACACCCGGATCGCCCTCTATGCGGAGACGGAGTTCCTGCGGATTGGCCACAGCTTCAACTATATGGCTGATGTGATCGAGAAGACCACCGAGGAGAAGCGCCTGGCTGAGAAAAGCAAGCAGCGGCTGATGGTCGATCTGTCGCATGACCTGAAGACCCCGATTACCAGCATCCAGGGGTATGCGCAGGCCCTTATCGAAGGACGCGTGACCGACCCGGAGCGGCAGACGAAATATTTGAATTACATCTACACCAAGTCCGTGCAGGTCACCAAGCTCATTACGCATATGCTGGATCTGCTTAAGCTGGACTCACCCGATTTCATCCTGCGCATAGAGCGCCTTGAACTGGGCGACCATCTGCGGGAGATTATTGCTGACACCTACGGCGAGATTGAGCAAAAAGACTTCGAGCTTCACCTGCAGGTGCCCGAAGAAGAGGTCTATGCCCGTTATGATCCCGAGCTGTTCGCCAGTGTCATCAACAACCTGATCGGCAATGCGCTGGCCTACAATCCCGAAGGGACGCGCATCCGGGTATCTGTGATTCCCGAGGACACGCAGATCAGGATCGAAATTGCGGACAATGGAGTCGGCATTCCGAGGGAGCTGTGGTCTACAATCTTTGACCCCTTTGTGCGGGGAGATGAAGCGCGGACTACGGCCAGCGGAGGAACCGGACTGGGCTTGTCCATCGCCAAGAAGAATGTGGAGAAGATGGAGGGCACGCTGCTGCTGGAGAGCAGGGAAGGGGAGCTGACGGTGTTTGTGATCCGTATCCCGAAATAGAGGAAATAATTAACTTCTTGTCGAATGTACTGATCTGGAAGATTCCGGCACCTTGCCGGGACACCTAACTTACATCGGGGGAAGGAATTAGAACATCTATGAAAAAACTTGCATTACTGCTCACCACTCTGCTGCTTACGCTCGGACTGGTCTATCCGGGAGGCGCCGGACAGGCAGCGGCCGCAGCCGCACCGGTGTACACGGAGATTGCTACGTTTGTCGAAGGTAACCTGCTTATTTCGCCAGTTAAATCTGTACTTGTGAACGGCTCTGCCTACGTACCGGTTAAGCTGGCCGGGCAGATTCCCGGTTTCACTGTGGCGGCAGATACTACTGGCGTAACGCTCACAGGCAGCAAAGGAAGTACCAAGCTGAACAAGGATAACTCCATCTTGTATAAGAACACCAACTACGTGGCCTTCAAAACCCTGCTGAAGCTCGGAGCGATCGACGGCAAATATGCCTCCAGCGCCATAGCGTTGTTCGTCTGGAGCACAGAGGATGGCAAAAATAAGAGCAACAGTATGCTCTACGCCATCAGCAAGCTGCCAGGTACCATGGGCATTGTGCTAGGCAAAAAGGTGTATTTATATGGGCACCCAGGAAGCCATTGGGTGAAAAGTGTACAGTACGTTGATGACAACAACCAGAACTTTGTGATGCAAAATGAAGCCGGAGCCGAGTGGGTCCTGGACTTGAACGATTTTGTGGACAATACCATGTATTATAGTGAGAATATCGATTATCTGAAGTATTACTATAATGGACAAACGGTGTGGACCCGGAACGCCAAGATTAGTGATAGTCCGTTCAAGAACTTTGAGAAAGCAACCATCGCCAATTTCCGCTCCAATCCTGTAAACGGGAATTTAGAGATGATCATCCGCCGGGCCAACGGGCAGGAGATTCCGGTGGAGATTGATCCAACTGCGGGTGATTATGGTGATTACGTCGAAGACATCTTATATTTCAAGAATCCGCAAACCACCTTCAAGATCAGCGATAAAATGTGGTCTGCCATCCGTGAAGAGCGGGCGGTCAGCGGCATGACGATCACAGAGCTTCTGCTCTCCTGGGGAGACCCGGACGAGGTTTATGACGGGTATGTAGTGTACGGCAACCAATATGTCTATTTCATCAATGATAAGGTCTTCTCTATAGTTAATTTGTAATTCAGCGTGGAAAAGCGGCTTCCCGTCAGCGGGCCTGCACAAGGAATTCACAGAATTCCTTATGCAGGCTCTTTTTCTGTTGCTTGGACAGGTTAGCAGGTGTAACTGTTCCAGTTTTGAGCTTCAGTGATTTCATGTATAATGAATGAACTGGAACCAGCTATTCTTTTACACTCTAGGAGGACATTATGCAGCTCATTCAACCCGAGGCCATTCAGACTCGAATCGACAATTTCGTCTCTGAGGATCTATATATCCATCTTGAACTTACTAACGGAGCTTACGCCAGCCATTTCGACAGCTCTCGTGCTCCGGGCTCGGTGTTCATCAGCAATGCCGAGATCCGTTACACCCACGGCTCCATCTCAGGGACAGGACCTTACCGGGTCGGCCTGAAGACGGAGCAAGGCTGGATTTACGCCGAAGGACTTACCCATGTGGATGAGCACGATACGGAGCGGCTAATTCTGGCCGGGCATGACAGTCAGGGCAAGCTGATTGTGGCGTTGCAGCTTAGCCGGAGCCCTTTTTAATGATACTGGAGGAGTAAGCAGACATGAATAATAAATCTATGGACCATGCAAGAATCCTGGTGGTACTTCCCCATCCTGACGATGAAGCCTACTTCATATCCGGGACACTGGCGATGTATATCGCAGCAGGTGCAGAGGTGACCTATGCCTGCCTGACACTGGGAGAGATGGGCCGTAACATGGGCGTTCCGCTGATTGCAAACCGCACGACCCTGCCGGCCATCCGCCAAGCTGAGCTCGAAGCTTCCTGTAAGGCCATTGGGATTCAAGACCTCAGGATGCTGGGCTTCCATGACAAAATGATTGAGTTCGAAGACCCGGCGCTTCTGGATCAGCGGATTGCATCGCTCGTGAAGGAGCTTGCGCCGTCGCTGGTTATTACGTTCTACGCCGGATATAGCGTGCACCCGGATCATGATGCCACCGGTGCTGCGGTGATCCGTACCATTGCCCGGCTGCCCGCAGCGGAACGTCCGGTTGTACATAGTGTGGCTTTCTCGAATAATCATCAGCAGCGGATTGGAGCAGCCGATGTAGTCATCGATGTCACGCCTTTTATCACTGTCAAAATCAACTCCATTCTGGCGCACCGCACCCAGTTCCAGGCAGATAAAGTGCTTGGCGGCCTTAAACCCGCCGATCCGGCAATCTGCGGCAAGTACGGTACGGAACGCTTCTGGACCTATCCGTTCCCGGAATGCAAGGAACAGCCGGAGGAAGCGGCATTGTGCTGTAAGTGAACAATTATAATGTATACTATTGAGCGGATTGGAGATATTCAGATGACAGAACAACGGGTATACATCCGGTTCCCCGAGGCGGGAGATGCCGCAGAACTGACGGAGATGTATTTGCGTAACCGTAAATTTTTTGAAGAGCATTCGCCTGACATTGGTGAGGAATTCTATACCGTAGAGTATCAGCGCGAGCGGATTGCACAATATGAAGAGGATCGGGCAGCGGACGAGCGCTACGACTTCCTGGTCATTCACAAGGCAGACCGGCGGATCATCGGCAGTGTCAGTCTGTCTTTTGTGGTGCGGGGACCGCTGCAGAGCTGTATGATCGGGTACAGCCTGGACAAGGATTATAATGGTAAAGGCTATATGACGGAGGCGGTGCAGCAGGTCGTGCGCTATGCCTTCGAGGAGCTGAAATTCCACCGGATTACGGGGGAAGCCTCACCGGATAATCCCGGCTCCATCCGTGTGCTGGAGCATGCAGGCTTCCACAAGGAAGGCATTGCCCGGCTGAACGTGAAGATCTGCGGGGTGTGGAAGGACCATCAGATTCTCGCGATTATCAACCCGGCCGATATTAGTTAACGGAGTTAACACACGGATTATTATATAGATTGAACAAAAAAATTAAGTTAAAGGAAAAGTGGCGGAGGGGAATTTTGGAACTGGAGGAGCGGTAGCGTCCGCCTTTGTCTGCGGATTTCAACCGTTAAAAACGGGATGAATTAAGAAATCTGCAGACAACAGCGGCCGGAGGTCCAAAACTTCTCTGGAGTCACGGCTAATCCTAAAACCTGAAAATCAATAGTTCAATTTATTAGCTTAAATATTAACATTGTGGAGGATCACCAATGAGCCAGCGTTTACGAATTACCCGTTCCATGCAGGAAGAGAATGCAGAGCAGGCGCTAACCCTAGAGGAATGCAAGCAATACTTTGCCGATAAATCCGGCTTCAGCTATTCACAGGTCTACACTGTACAGGGTGCGGAGAGTGCGATGTCGATCGAGGGGGATTTTTTCATGTGGAGTCATGAGGGCGCGGAGTACCCGTTCCGGCTGTATATGGGCGATCTGTACGTGGCCTTGTCCATGGAGGCGATTGTGCCTGTGATTCTTGAGATTGCCACGGACCTGCGGGCCGATGTGGTGGAGGGGTAGGGAACCAGAATGAATACATATCAGAACAGAATATGAGAGCTTCACACTCTGCTGACCCGCTTTATGGAGAATGGACCGTTTACCGGATTGCAGGTGGGGATCGTTAGTAATAATGAGAGCTCAGATCAGATCCGTCTTCCAGAGGCTTCCTAGCGGTCATCAAGACTGTGATGGGAGCCTTTGGTTAGTGATCGCCGCCGGGACATGAACACCAGGCACAGGGCAATCCCGGTAAGGACGATCCCCAGAAAGCGGAATCCGCTGAAGCTGAACCGGTCGCCCATGATGATTCCAATCAGCAGGGAGGACAGGATCGTCCCGAAGTATCTGGACGTACTGAATAAGCCGGAGGCTACCCCGATGATCTCTTTCGGCGAGTTGTTGAACAAGGCGGCTTGCATGGCGACATTGTTCAGTCCGTTGCTGATTCCGAAGGCAGCCAGGGCCAGAATAATACCCATTACAGGCGATGCCGGATTCAGCATCACGATCCACACCGCCCCGACGGTCATGAGGATGGCCGAGACTGCCTGAGCAGGCCGGGGACCTGAGGCGTTGATCCATCTTCCGGCGATTGGAGACACGGCGAGCGAGCATAGACCCAGGCTTAACATCAGTAGCCCCGTGTGGAATTCACTGACCTGACGAACGAGCTGCAAATAAGAAGGAAGACCGAAGAAGACGGAATAGAATAACAGATTAACCAGCATAAATTCAATATTGACCCGGATCAGCCCCGGATACCTGGCGAAGGTACGCAGAGGAATGAAGGGCATCGCTGCTCTTAACTCATGTCTTACGAAGACCGCAAGCAGGATGAGCCCGGACAGGCCGATGATAACATTGAATAGGGAGACATGACCGGAGGACTTGGCGGACAGCAATTGCGCAAGCACAGCCACCAGCCCCGTGGCGAACAGCAGAATGCCTGGCACATCTATCCGGTTCATCCATTGCCGCAGGGACGGCTTGGGTAATGCGGCTGTGGACGGCTTGTCTTGCGGGATGGTCCTCCAGGCTAACAGGAAGCTCGCCGTTACGAACGGCAGGTTGATGTAGAAGATGGAAGACCAGCCCCACACATGGATCAAGACCCCGCCGATGAACGGTCCTGCCGCTGCCGCTCCCGATGTAAACATGGACAGCACGGACAGAGCGGAAGCCTGCTTGTCTGTAATATTCACCCGGATGATCGCCATCCCGACCGCGACTACCATACTGGTTCCAATGGCTTGGACAATCCGCAGAACGATGAGTCCCCCGAAGCCCGCAGACCAAGGCGCGAGCAGGGAGGCTGCAAAGACGATCACCAGTCCGGCCAGGAAAATCCTCCTGCGGCCGAAGATGTCGCTGGCTCTGCCCATGACAGGCTGAGCAATAGCGCTGCCAATATAGAATGAAAAAATAATCCAGGAGACAACGGTGAACTCAAGCTTGAATGCTTGCTGCAGCCTGGGAATCGCCACAGCCACCATCGAAGAGTTAAGCGGGTTAAGCATCATTCCCAGCCCAACGGATATCATTAACCACCAGCTGCGTGCATTCATTGTTATTCCCCCTCAAGTACTGTACAGTTATCGTACAGGATAAGAGTTATTTACTCCAACGCATTTCATGTTATGATTTCATAGACTTGAAGGAATGAATGGAGGCGGGATATGGAGCTTCTTCAATTGCAGTATTTTATCGCGGTTGCCCGCCTGGAGCATATGACCGAGGCCGCACACAAGCTGCATGTTACCCAATCCTCCCTGAGCAAGACCATTCAACGGCTGGAGGAGGATCTCGGAGTTTCATTGTTCGACCGGAGCGGGAGGAAGCTGCGGTTAAACGAGCCGGGACGCAGATTTCTTCAGCGTGCAGAGAAGGCGCTGTTTGAATTGGAGCAGGGGAAGCAGGAGCTTAAGGACCTGTTCAGCCTGGAGTCCGGCACCCTTGAGTTAGCGGTAACCACCGCAAGTACATTGCCCGCTATCCTCCGGGCGTTTCGCCTCAAGCAGCCGGACATCCATTTTCACGTGCAAATGCTGTCTATGCAGGAGATGATTACTCTTCTACAGAGAGGAGAAGTTGATTTCTGCTTGTCCTCTCCTCCGGTAAGAGGGAAGGATATTGAATGTCAGGTGGTCTGTAACGATCACATTTACCTTGCCGTTCCAGCCGCTCACCCTCTGGCAAACCACAAGAGCCTCGCCTTGATAGAGCTTAAGAATGAGCGGTTTGTCGGTGTCAAACAAGGCTACGGGATTCGTGATCTGGTGGATTCCGTCTGCCAAGCTTCAGGCTTCATGCCACGCTATGTGTATGAGGGAGACGAACCGGCCCGCTTAATTGATTTGGTGGAAGCCGGGATCGGCCTGGCCTTCATACCGGGTACGGCGAGGAATACGCACGATCATATCCGTCTGATTCCGCTGGAGGACCACGGGCTGGTCAGGGAAATCGCCTTGTTATGGCATAAGGACCGCTATATTTCACAGGCGGGCCTGATTTTCCGTGAGGTTGTTACCGAGTATTTCGCTACGCTATAATGTCACCGGGAGGAATGAACCTATGAACCGTACACAGCTTACAGAACATTCACGCATACTGGTGGTGTTCCCGCATCCTGACGATGAAGCCTTTGCTGCCGCAGGCACACTGGCACAGTATATAGAGCGAGGCGCCGAAGTGACCTATGCCTGCCTGACGCTGGGGGAGATGGGGCGTAATATGGGGATTCCTCCGTTCGCGAACCGGGTTACGCTGCCAGAGATCCGCAGGGAGGAGCTTCGTGCTTCCTGCCAAGCTATTGGGATACAGGACTTAAGGATGCTGGGCTTCCATGATAAAATGATTGAGTTCGACGACCCGCGCCTGCTGGAGGATACGATGCTGTCCTTACTCCGCGAGCTGACTCCGTCCCTCGTGATCACGTTCTATCCCGGCTACAGTGTGCATCCTGACCACGATGCTACCGGAGCTGCTGTCATTCGCGCGGTCCGGCAGCTGCCGCCTGCGGAGCGGCCGGTTGTTCACTGCGTCGCCTTCGCCATCGGCCATGAGGAGCACATCGGTCTCCCGGATGTGCATGTCGATGTCACCGCATACCTGGACAAGAAGATGGCCTCTATCCAGGCACACCGTTCCCAATATCAGGCGGCGGAGCTGGTCGGTAACCAGGAGCTGACGGCGGAGGATATTCAGCTCCGCTTCGGGCAGGAAGCCTTCTGGACCTACCCCATGAACACACAACACTAAGAGAAAGCGGGAATACCTTATGAATCTTACGAATCAAAAAGATAGAATGCTTGCAGGATTACCCTATAAAGCGTGGCTGGACGGATTAACCGAAGAGCGGACAGCCGCCAGGCTGCTGGTTCACCAGCTCAATTCACTTTCTCCAGATGCTCATGAGGAGAGGGACGGGCTGATCCGCAGGCTTTTGGGCAAGACGGGGGAGCTTGTGCATATTGAGACTCCCTTCCGCTGCGATTATGGATCGAATATCACTGTAGGGAATAATTTCTATGCCAATTTCAACTGTACGATTCTCGATGTAGGCAAGGTGGTCATCGGCGAGAATGTCATGTTCGCTCCGAATGTATCGCTTTACACAGCGGGCCATCCCATCCATCCCGATTCCCGGAATTCAGGCTATGAATACGGGATTGCCATCACCATCGGCAACAATGTGTGGATCGGCGGGAATGTCATTGTGAATCCGGGTGTAACCATCGGGAACAACGTAGTCATCGGGGCAGGCAGTGTGGTGACCAAGGATATCCCCGATAATGTGATCGCCGTAGGCAGCCCGTGCAGAATTGTCCGTGAGATCACGGAGGAGGACCGGAAATATTATTACAAGGATAGAGAGTTTGACGTCACGGACTACGTGTAGAATCGCTGCTATACCGTCCTTAAGGGACAGAATTCGTTCTAAATAAGCACATAAGTAGCCCTCAGCGGTCCATGCACCCCGACCACCAGCTTCATTTCAATATCTGCGGAATTGGAGGGACCGGAGATGAAATTAATCGATGAACCCACCGGTTCTCCCGCCTGAATTCTACGGTTAAACACTGCGGCGGCATCCGTGGAGCGAAGCACCAGCTTCTCACGTTCAATCACCGCAATATAATGGGCGGGGAGGAAATGGAGCGACCGTCCCTGATCGGGGCGGCTCTCCACCACAACCGTTCCAGATTCCGCAAGTGCGCAGTCGGCGAAGACAATGGCTGTATTCGCCGATTCAGCACGCCTGATATTCTCCGCCCGTCCCGCCGCTTCCTCCCATACGGCAGCATCCGGGAATGCCAGCCCGTACTCCCTGAACCGGGGATCACCGGAAGTCATCACATTCCCGCCGCCATTTGCCTCTAACAGATCATCTAACGTTCTCTGCAGCAGCTCCCGCGTCGTCTCAATCACCTGAGTGTGGATGAAGAAGCATTGCTCCTTAAGCATCTCGACAAGGTCTTCCTGGGTAAGCGGGCCGTAGCTATCGGGAATGAACTCCTGGATCGCCGGACGCTGAACCTCTGACTTCCGTGCCCGGCCCAGCTTGGCGGCAATGGTATTCAGAAAAGCCTCCTTATTCGTATTCATATTACTCTGCCCCTCCTTTGCGCTTCTCCAGCCACACCCGGAAGCTGTCCTGCGGCTTGACGGGCTGCTTCAGGTCGCGCGAATGAATCCACCCCTGAATAATTGCCGTCCCCCGTACAATACGTCCGTGCTTGCTCATGATCCGGCTGGCGGAATGAGCTAGTCTGAGGGTTTTGCCGAACAGGGCAGGGGAGGAGAGCAGCTTGGCGGCTGCCTTCATCTGGAATCGGTCAGCAGCGCCGGTTCTCTTCTGCTTCACTATGTTCTGACGGTGCATAATGAGCTGCTCATGCAGCGGGATTTTTACTGGGCAGACATCGGTACACGCCCCGCAGAGGCTGGAGGCATACGGCAGCTCCTTATAATCGTCATAACCGCCAAGCAGCGGGGTTATGACTGCCCCAATTGGACCCGGATAGATGGAACCGTAAGCATGGCCGCCGATATGGCGGTAGACCGGACAGACATTCAGGCAGGCACCGCAGCGGATACATTGCAAGGCCTCGTTAAACTCACTTCCCAGAATATCGGAACGGCCGTTATCAACGACCACCAGATGGAATTCCTCCGGCCCGTCGGTCTCACCCGCCGCTGACGGTCCCATGACGGTGATATAGCTGGTCAGCTTCTGGCCGACAGCACTGCGGCAGAGCAGATTATCCAGAATCTCCATTTCTTCAAGTGTGGGTACAATGCGCTCCATGCCCATAACTGCGATATGCGTCTTGGGGATCGCAGCGGTGAGATCTCCGTTCCCTTCATTCGTGACGAGATTAATTGCGCCCAGATTGGCGATGGCGAAATTACAGCCCGTAATCCCGACCTCCGCATCCAGGAACTTCTGGCGCAGGATGGTGCGGGCGAAACCGGCCAGCTTCTCCGGCGTCTCGTCGCCGGTATATCCGAGCTTCTCTGCGAAGACGCGTCTGATCTGCTCCCGGTCTTTATGCAGTGCAGGGGCTACGATATGGGAGGGAGGGTCCCAGTCATCCATTTGCAGAATGTACTCTCCCAGATCGGTCTCAATCAGCTCGCAACCGGCTTCAAGCAGCACACGGTTCAGTTCAATCTCCTCAGTAACCATGGACTTGGATTTGACGATTCGCGTCGCCTGCTTGCGTACAATAACATCCCGTATATAACTGCTGGCCTCTTCCTTGGTTGCGGCAAAATAGATATGTCCGCCTTGCCGCTCAATATTATCCGCAAGCTGCTCCAGATAAAAATCCAGATTCGCCAGCGTATGCTGACGGATAAGCTGGCCGGCCGACCGCCACTTCTCCCAATCTCCTAATGCGGTAGCCGCGGTCAGCCGCCTAGTCTTAAGGCTGTCCTGTGCCGCCCCCACGGCACTGCGCATGAAGGAATCCCCAAGGCCCTCCGAGGTCCGCTCGCTGAAGTTACGTGAATCCGTTTGCAGGCTCAAGTCAGTTCCCCCCTTTGCGTATGCTGGTTCAGCACCTCTGCAATATGCATCACCCGTACCGGCTCACCCTTGCGGGACAGACGCCCGCCGATGTTCATCAGGCAGCCCATATCTGCACTGATCAGGATATCCGCTCCGGTATCCAGCACACAGCCGCATTTCTCTTCGGCCATCTGCCCGGAGATTTCAGGCATCTTCACTGCAAAAGTTCCGCCGAATCCGCAGCAGTTGTCGCTGTTCTTAAGCGGCTCAAGCTTCAGTCCCTTCACCTGCTCCAGCAGCTGGAAGGGAGTCTCCTTCTCACCCAGCAGCCTCGTCATATGGCAGGAGCGGTGGTAGGTGGCCGTACCTTCGAGCGTGGCACCGACATCAGTGACACCCAGCACTTTTACAATGAACTGGGTGAGTTCATACGATTTTTCTTTTAGCGCAACCGCTTTCAATTCCCAGTCCGGGTCACCGCTGAAGATCTTCGGATATTCATGAAACATAGCGATGCAGGAACCGGACGGACCTACAACATAATCCGAAGCCTCGAAGGCCAGCATCATGTTCTGCATAGCAAGCTTAGATTCCTGCAAGTAACCGCTGTTGTACGTAGGCTGGCCGCAGCAGACCTGTGAAGCGGGGTAATCAATCTCGCACCCGAGCCGCTCTAGCACCTCCACCATGGCAATACCGGCGTTCGGAGCCATAAGATCTACCAGACAAGTGGAAAAAATACTGACTCGCACTCCCATCCCTCCCATCAATGAAAACTTATACTCACAGCTTAACTCAACAAGTCAATGAAAAACAACACAAAAACAAATAAAAAATGTGAAACTTATTGACAATAAATATTGATAGCGTTTACACTATGGGTGGGTAATTGGAGAAATGGAATAATCTACAATGGGATAATCTACCTTGAGGGGGATGAACAGTGACCAAGCATTTGATGTATATCAACGGCCAATTTACGGAATCCGAAGGCAAAGAGTGGATGGAAGTGACCAATCCGGCAACCGATGAAGTCATCTCACAGGTTCCTAAGGCAACCAGAAATGATGTTATACGTGCCATTGATGCAGCGGAGCAGGCCCAGGCAGCGTGGGAGGAGACTCCGGCGGTAGAGCGCGGCAAGTATTTGCATGCGATTGCTGACGGCATTCGGGCAGAGGCGGACAGCATCGCCAGGCTGATCTCGGAGGAAGTCGGCAAGACCCTGGAATTATCCACCGTAGAGGTTCATTTCACTGCGGATTATTTGGATTATATGGCGGAGTGGGCACGGCGTTATGAGGGGGAGATCGTACAGAGCGACCGTGATAATGAGCATATTTTTGTATTCAAAAGAGCGATTGGCGTTACCACGGGCATTCTGCCCTGGAACTTCCCGTTCTTCCTGATCGCGAGGAAAATGGCCCCGGCGCTCATCACCGGCAACACGATTGTCGTGAAGCCCAGCGCGGAATCTCCAAACAATGCCATGGCGTTCAGCCGGATCGTGGATCAGGCCGGATTGCCTAAGGGGGTATTCAACCTTATTACTGGCAGAGGTGCGGAAGTGGGCAACGAGCTGTCCAGTAATGCCAAGGTAGGCATGGTTAGTCTTACAGGCAGCGTACCGGCAGGGCAGAAGGTTATGGAGGCGGCGGCTGAGAATATCATCAAGGTCAGCTTGGAGCTGGGCGGCAAAGCGCCTGCTATCGTCATGAAAGATGCCGACCTGGAGCTGGCTGTTCAGGCGATTGTGGCTTCCCGGGTCATTAATACAGGCCAGGTCTGCAACTGTGCGGAGCGTGTCTATGTCCATGAAGATATCAAGGAGGAGTTCACCACTCGGCTGGTTGAAGCGATGAAGGCCGTGAAGTACGGAGACCCGCTTAAGGACACGGACATCCAGATGGGACCGCTCATCAACAAGGCCGCGCAGGATTCGGTACAGCAGAAGGTGGACCGGGCCGTTCAGGAAGGAGCCAAGATTGCCCTGGGCGGTAAAAAGGTAGAAGGAACCGGCAGCTTCTTCGAGCCGACAGTGATCACAGATGCTACGAATGAGATGGAGATTGTGCAGGATGAGATTTTCGGTCCGGTCATCCCCGTCATTTCATTCTCTACCCTGGATGAGGCGATTGCCCTCGCGAATGACAGTGAGTTCGGCTTAACCTCATCGCTATATACGCAGAATCTGAATGTTGCCATGAAAGTCATCAAGCGGCTGAAATACGGGGAGACGTACATCAACCGCGAGAATTTCGAAGCGATGCAGGGCTTCCATGCAGGCTGGAGAAAATCGGGCATCGGCGGCGCTGACGGCAAGCACGGCTTGAACGAGTACCTCCAGACGCATGTCGTCTACCTGCAGTATGATAAGTCGGTTAACTGAGTGACTTCATAATTAACGCATATAAGAGAAATGCTCCCATGCAGTTTGGGAGCATTTTTTTGTGTGAAGGTAAGAAGTTATAGGTTTGTCCGCAATTGAGCAGATTCACAAACGATTTCACAGATTTGGGGGCCTTCGGATTCGGGAACCCGGTGCTATCATTGGTAATGAAACGGTGAGCATTGTGGATTGTAAGCGCATTAACGGGCTGGTGCCAGAGCCGTTCTTGGTTATACACAGCGCCACATTATCAGGGTTTGGGGGGACGGGAGAAGCTATGAAGGAAATTCTGCTGAATGAAATGAACTGGGAAGTCAAAGGATACTGGCCTTGGGTGCCGCTGAAGGGTACAAGTATGGAGCTTGGCCAGGAATTAATGGGGGTCACCGGCTGGATGCCGGCAACGGTGCCGGGGGGAGTTCATTACGATCTCTACAGACAGGGCTTGATTGCCAATCCCTATGAAGACTTGAACAGCTTGAGCTGCGAATGGGTAGAGAATCGCTGGTGGGTGTACCGTACGACCTTGCAGCAACCAGAGTTGAAGGGGGCCAGAGTGGAGCTGGTCTTCCAGGGACTCGATTATGAAGCAGCGGTATACGCTGATCATATCCTTCTTGGGGAGCATACGGGAATGTTTGAGCCGGCTGTGTTTGATGTCACAGAGCTGCTCTCCGTTCGGGAGAACCTTGAAATTTCCGTGCTTCTGAAGCAGGCGCCCGATGAAATGGGACAAATCGGCAAAACCTCGGCCACCTTCACGCAGAAGAGCCGGTTCAATTATAAGTGGGATTTCTCTACCCGGCTGGTTAACGTTGGAATCTGGGATGATGTGTTGCTAAGGATACATGAGGATTACTCGTGGGGCGAAATGTCCATCACAACCGATGCTGAGTTTGAAGAGGACGGCAGCACTCAGGTGACTGGCAGGATTGAAATACAGGCAGCCGTCCCATCCTTGGCTGGAGTTGAATCTGCCCGGAAACTGACGGCGAATATCTCCTGCTCTGATCCCGGAGGTAATCTGCTGCTGATGCAGACGCATCCCGTCTGTGCTGGAGCGATGCTCAAGACCGCGCTGGGTATCCCTGAACCGGAGCTATGGTATCCGAACGGTTACGGAGCGCAGCCGCTCTACAGCCTTGAACTGAAGCTGCTGGATGAAGCCGGGGAGGAGCTGGATACGCGGGTTATAAGAACCGGAATCCGCAAGCTTGATTATATCCGCAATGTTGACAGTCCTGACAATGCTCTGCCCTACACGGTGGTCATCAACGGCCGCAGGATCTACATGAAAGGGGTGAATATGACCCCTCTGGACCATCTCTACGGAAATGTATCCGTTGAACAGTATCAGCTGATGGTCCGTCTAATGAAAGCGGCTCATGTTAATCTTGTCCGGGTATGGGGCGGCGGGATCATTGAGAAGAAGGTCTTCTATGACCTATGCGATGCGAACGGCATTATGGTCTGGCAGGAATTCATCCAGTCGAGCTCGGGAATTGACAATATTCCTTCCAAGCAGCCGGAATTCCTTGAACTGCTGCGCGGGTCTGCCCGCTCAGCACTCTGCGCGAAGCGCAATCATGTCGCCATGACGATATGGAGCGGCGGCAATGAGTTAATGAGCGAGCCGAATAAGCCTTCGGACTTAAGCGATTCCAATCTGGCGATGCTGAAGGAACTGGTCGAGCAGTATGATCCGCAGCGGCTGTTCCTTCCAACCTCGGCTTCGGGTCCGGTGGAGTATATTACCGAGACCAAGGGCCAGGGACATGATGTTCATGGTCACTGGAAGTACATGGGTAACCCGTATCACTACGAGTTATACGGCAGCAACGACAATCTGCTGCACAGTGAATTCGGGGCAGACGGGCTGAGCTCACTCAAGAGTCTGGAGAAATTCCTGGGAGCAGACAGCAGACAGCCGGTCTCCATGGAGAATAGTGCAGTCTGGAGACATCACGGGGAGTGGTGGGATACGCTGAGCCGGGATGAAAAAATATTCGGCAGCCTGACGGATCTGGCACAATTCTCCGCCTGCAGCCAGTGGATTCAGGCGGAGGGCATCCGCTTCGTGCTGGAGGCCAACCGGCGGCGCAAGTTCCGGAACAGCGGAAGTATTGTCTGGCAGCTCAACGAACCCTGGCCGAACGTGTCCTGTACCAATCTGGTCGATTATTATGGTGAACCGAAGATGGCCTACCACTGGATGAAGATAGCCTTCCGTCCACTGCATGTATCGCTGGACTACCGGAGTCTGCTGCTTACACCCGGTACCGGTTTCCATGGAGATGTATATGTACATGGCTGGGAAGGGGACAGGTTTGAAGCGGATGCGGAGGTCTTGGATGCTGCGGGCCGGAGCTTGCACCGGCAACGATTCGTAATCCGAGGAGACAGAGACCGGGCAGTCTGCGCCGGGAGCCTGAATTTCACAGTACCTGAGCAGGAGGACCGGTTATATTTCGTCAGATTGTCCTTCGTGAACTGTGAAGAAGAACCGCAGCAGAATGTATATGTATTCTCTACCGCCAGGCAGCATCTGTACGCATCAGCGTTAACGCTTACAGGCGGCAATCTTCAGGTACGCCAGGAGAATAGATGGCTGCCCGCTGTTACTGGAGAGCCGAATCTGCAAGCCAGCTTCACGGTAGCTAATACAGGCAGTGAAGCGTTGCTGCATGTACATGCTGAAGAGGAGGGGAACCGCTACTGGCTGGAAGCAGACAAGCAGTTCCTGACCTTGTTCCCGGGTGAGGCAAGAACGGTGACGGTGACCTGTACGCCGAAGCAGGCGGGAGGATTCCTGGCAGGGGAGAATCACAGCATCTCCGATGACCTGCCGGATATTCAATTCAAATCGTTCCTGAGTGCCCAGGGCACAAGCAAACCGGATGGAGGACAGGAGAATCATGAGTAAACCATTGTGTTTTGTACCAGGGCCATTCGTACCGCTAAGCCGGTACGTTCAAGCCGGCGGGCATGAGCCCGTCACCATTCCGGTAAGCCGGGCAGTGGCGGAGTATTTAAGACGGCATCACTCCATTCTGAAGCTGGCCTGTCAGCGCAGTGGCGAGGTGACCTACCTTAACGCAAAGTGGTCCACACTGTATGAAGATACCGTTGAAGTTGAAGCTGAATCAGCAGGGAACAGCAATACAGCAGAAGGCGTGTTCGTACTTGTCAGCCCGCTGCTTACTAATATGTTTCCAGTCGTATCGCACTGGGATAACCATTCAGCAGAGGGAGGAGGCAGGTTCCGCTATGGAGGAACAGACGGCATTGGAACGCTGCGCATGGACGAAGCGGGGGAGCAGGTTATTTCCGAGCATCTAAGGCTCTATAACAGTGACGCGGACAGCCCTTATGTATATAACACTGAAGATTATGAGCTGTTTGGGGAAGGTGAAGCGGAGAAAACACTGAAAACTCCCCAATTCGAGCATTACATCGGGGACCGCTACAGTCTCTATGCAGTCGATGATTTGGTTGCCGTATCCTTGAGTGACCGTATGCTCAAGACTTACGGATATCCTGTGGTCTTCATTAATGAATCCAGAGAAGAAGGGGCACTGGTAGATGATGCACCTGTATTCCAGCTGATCAGCAACAGTCTGCTGGTTTCGGAGAACCGCCATAGCCTGGCTTCCTATCTTCTCCCGCCTTATTGGAATCGGGCGAACGCCAAGAGGTATCCGCTGCTGTTCAATGGTTATTACGACGCCAATGAGAACACCTTCAGTACCGTGGGACCTTCCTTTCTGGAGATCATAGGTAAGACGCTGGCCAGCACGGGCCAGGGAGTGGTTGGCATTCTCTGGAACGGGGGAGGCTACATCGGAAGCCGTTCCCTGCAAGGCTCAATCTATGGAGGGATCGGGGCGGCAATTGCCAGAGCCCGGGACCACTATGGCGGTGATGCAGACCAGGTAGTGGCAGTAGGAGGTTCGCGCGGCGGATTGACAGCACTGCTGGCCGGAGGCAACCCGCACCGGCTGCCTTACCGGGTACGTTACACACTATGCTATGCACCGCCGCTGATTCTTAACGGACTTACCCGTGAGTATGCGGAAGGCGCCTGCCCGCTGATCTGGCATGTAGCAGAGGTGGACACCGGTTACCGCGATATCTGGAAGGATAACTGGAGGCATCCGGAGACCGGCAGTACCGCAATTGAGACTCTTCTGTGGACACTTACAGGCGAAAGTGACCCCGGCCGTCTGAAGGAAACTGCCGGACTGGAATCCGAGTTCTTCCTGTCGGGGCTGAAGGCGGGCGGTACGAAGCTGCTGATCAACCACGGGACACATGATGCCTTCACTCTGAGCCGGTTCAGCTTTGCTTTTGCCGCACAGGTCCGAAGCTATGGCATTCCGCTGCGTCATGAGATTGGCTACCGTTTCGGCCATAACAACTGTACGGATCTTTACGAACAGGCAGCCCAATGCCTGAAGGCTCTGCTGCAGGATCAGGAGCTTGACTTCACCGGGACGGTGCATTACCGCAGACGCAGTCCGGCTGCAGGGGAATGGGAACAGGCTGAACGGTTCAGTCCGGCCCATCAGCCGGTTTTTCTGGAGGCACCGAAGTTAGTACCCGCAGGCAGTCCGGTAGCTTGGACACTGTATGGAGAGCAAGGCATGGAATATCGGCTGGAGCTGGAGAGCCTGGATCAGCAGGCATGGGAACAGAACAAGCAAGTGATCATAAACAAGCGCATCACCCTTGCGTCCGGGGTATTGCCGGACAAGCGGCATCCCCTTGAAGTCTGCTCATGGCAGGAGGGGATAAGCCCATCCGCTGACGGATTAAGTGCAGGTTATTATCTGTACGGGCTAACCTACAGGCTGAGGGGCGAACTGGACTGGACCGAAGTCTCACCTTCTCGGGTGCCGCAGCCGGGTGTAGAGCCGCAGTCGCTTCTCCGCATTCTGGAGGAACAGCCTAATCCGGCTAGCGAGGCCTTCCGCGCGGAAGCGGCTGTGCTGTGCATCAGCTCCGGGCTGTCTGAAGCCTGAGTAATACGTAGCTTTACAAACGCTTTCGCAGGGTTACCGGATTTCAGGTTTCAGGAGGAAGCGCTATCATTTAGGTATAACACCGATACAACGCCTGACCCGAGTGAATCAATAGCTTCGGGAGGAAGGAAGGACAGGAGCATGATTGGAAGAATCACTGAACCACAGCCTTTTATGGCTAAGAAGAAGAACGGGAATCCTGTGCGGCGTCTGCTCAGAGATTGGTCATCCTGGATACTGATAGTGCCAACAGTGTTTGTCTTTTTCTTTTTTTCCTGGCAACCGCTCGTCAAAGGGATTGTGCTCTCTTTTTTCAACACCGAGGGTTATAATGCCGTTAGTTTTGCCGGACTGCAGAACTACAAGGATGTGATTCAGAATTCGGCATTTCAGCAGACGCTGACCAATTCATTTATGTATGTGATCTGGTCGCTGCTGATCGGCTTTGCCGTCCCGATTGTAGTCGCTGTTGTGATTAATGAACTCAGACACGGGAAGTCATTTTTCCGTTTTTCCGTCTTTTTTCCAAGTATGGTTCCCGGTATTGCCGCTTCAATGTTATGGATGTTCCTGTTTGAGCCCGGAGAAGGCGGTCTGCTGAATAGTATGCTCAGTGCCTTGGGCTTCCCGGTACAGCAGTGGCTCCAGGACCCGAAGATGACCATTATGCTGATTATATTCACAATCACCTGGCGGAATTTCGGAGGGACGGTGCTGCTCTATCTGGCAAGCCTTCAGAGCATCAATCATGATCTGTATGAAGCAGCTTCGATCGACGGGGCCAATGTATGGCGGCGCTTCAGAAGCATTACCCTTCCGCAAATCTCCAGCATGATCGGACTGATGATGATTCTGCAGATCAGCGGGGTATTTCAGATCTTCAATGAACCGCTGGTCATGACTGAGGGCGGACCGAATAATGCCTCAATGACGTTGATGCTCCAAAGCTATTATTATGCGTTCCGGAGTTTTGAAGCAGGCCATTCTATGGCGCTGGGGGTTATTACTTTTCTTATCCTGATGGTGCTTACCGTTATTTATTTCAGGCTGGATAAGAAATTGAACAGGGAGTAGAAGCCATGAAAACAAATGAAGCTTACGGCATTATCGGCAATATTGAATACAGATCACCCTGGGTGCGCCTGCTCTACTGGGGCTTGTTCCTTCTGATGCTTGCGCTCGCCGCCGTCTGTATCCTGCCTCCCGTCTGGATTATGGTCTCAAGCCTGAAGGACATTAAGGAGTTCTACGCGATTCCGCCTACCTTGATTCCCCGCACCTTTGATATCAGCAAGCTGTGGGAGACCTGGCAGGAGTTCAATTTTCTCAGTTACTATTTGAATACCGCTTACCTGGCTGCCGGTTCTGTACTGTTCTGTCTTACCTTTAACGGGCTGGCCGGGTATTTCTTCTCCAAGCTGAAGCCGCGCGGGAGCGCGCTCTTGTTCGTGCTGATTGTATGGACGATGATGGTTCCGAATACGGTGGGAATGGTGCCGCTGTTCAAGAACCTGATTGATTTTCCGCTGCTGCATGTGAATCTGACCAATACCTTCTGGCCGATGTGGTTCATGGCTGCTGTGAATCCGGTGGTGATTCTGATCTTCAAGAACTTCTTCGACTCTATTCCCCAGGCACTGCTGGAAGCGGCCAAGATAGACGGGGCGAGCACCATCGGCATCTTTATCCGGGTGATCCTTCCGCTCAGCGGCCCGGTCATGGCTACGATTACGATACTTACGATGAATAGTGTATGGCAGGATTTCTTTTGGCCCTTCATGGTACTGAAGGATAAATCGACCTGGTCGGTCATTGTGGCCATCTATAATTTGAAAGCGACATTACCGCAGGACATTCAGTTTATTGCCCTGACGTTTGCCATCCTGCCGCCGATTCTGCTGTTTATTTTTTTCCAAAGGTACATTATGAACGGGCAAGCCTTCGGCGGCAGCATCAAAGGTTAATGTCACCCGATCACAAACCATTTCACAGTTTTGCCCCGTAGGGCGCTCTAAAGGGCGCATGGTAAGATGATTTCAGAATTAAAGAAAGCGCTTTACAAAATGCAGAATTGCTATAAGAATAATTCTAGGGGGAATTACATTGAGAATGGCACACACCAAGAAACTAACCGCAACACTGGCGCTCACACTGCTGCTTACTGCCGGACTGGCCGGCTGCGGCGGCTCCAATGAAGGGAAAACAGGCGGGAGCGGAAATGCAGCAGCCAGCAAACAGGTTACGATTAAGGTCAGTAACTGGCCGAAGCCGAATGAGGAAGCCAAGATCGCCCAGTATGAACAGCTCATGGCGAAGATGAAAACTAATTATCCGAACATTACAGTGGATAAGGATGAATGGGGCTACGACGTCAGCTCGTTCCTGCCCAAAGCTGCGAGCGGGCAGCTTCCAACGGTATATGAGACCTTTTTCACCGAAACAAGCAAAATCATCAAAGCTAATTACGCAGCGGATATCACGGACATGATGAAGAAGTATGGATATGACAAGGCCATTAACCCGGATCTTCTAAAAATGGTGACCAAGGACGGCAAGTATTACGGGATTCCGAAGGACGGCTATGTCATCGGCATGCTCTACAATGTGAATCTCTTCAAGGAAGCGGGCCTTCTGGATGATAAGGGGATTCCGAAGTTCCCCAAAACATATGAGGAGCTGGCGGAAACTGCGCAGATCATCAAGCAAAAGACCGGCAAAGCCGGAATGTTCCTGCCAACGAAGAGCGGCCAGGGCGGCTGGATGTTCATGAATATTGCCTGGGCTTACGGTGCGGAATTCGAGAAGCAGGTTGACGGTAAATGGAAGGCTGTATTCAATTCTCCCGAGGCGGCTGCAGCTCTGCAATATGTGAAGGATTTGAAATGGAAATACAATGTGCTGCCGGATAACAATCTGGTGGATGTGACCAATGACATGTTCCGTATGCTCGGCACCGATCAGGTTGCCATGAGCTTCGGCACCAACGACTGGCCTCCGGTCATCCAGCAGCAGACCAAGATGTCCAAGGACAATATTGCCATGTCAGCACTGCCTGTAGGACCGATTGGACAACCTGTTACCCTGCTGGGGGGCGGCCTGTATATGTTCTCGCCGAATGTAACACCAGAGCAGATTGATGCCGGATTCAAATGGCTGAAGACCTACGGGTTCACACCAGAATCATCAGAGGAGGCTCTGACCGGCTGGGATATCGAGAAGAAGACACTCAGCGATCAGGGGCTGATCGTCGGCCCTTACGGGCTGCGGATCTGGACCGATGAGAAGCGTATAGGTGAGGAACAGAAAATTCTCGACAAATACAACAACGTGAATCTGGACATGTTCCGTGATTATATGGACAACGGCAGCAAGGGGATGCGGGCGGAGGAACCCGTCAATGCCCAGGAATTGTATCAGAAGCTGGATGTCGTGCTGCAATCCGTGCTAACAGACAAGAATGCAGATCCGCAGAAGATCCTGGACAAGGCGGCTGAAGAATTCCAGCGGGATTATCTCGATAAGGTAAAATAAAACGCAGTCAAACACCGGCGCCGTCCTTCTGAAGGGCGGCGATGCCGTTTATATGAAGGTGAAGGGAGATAGGGATAACATGGCAGCAAAAGAATGGGGAGACTGGAGCGCCCGCTGGATCTGGCTGCAGGAAGAGCAAGAAACTACGGATAGGGAAGCGCGGCATGAGCGGGTATATTTCCGCAGAGTGTTTGAGCTGCCAGCCGGTACCGGAAAGGCTTACAGTATGAATGTGGCCATTACCGCAGACAGCCGCTACAGGCTGTTCGTCAATGGGCAGCGTCAATGGGCCGGTCCTTGCAAGGGGCATGAACATGTACACTATTATGAGGAATACAGCGTGGAGGGCGTCCTGCAGCCGGGAATCAATGTGATTGCTGTTACTGTGGTTCATTATGCCGGGACCGCTCCCTTTGAAATGGGGGAAGACGGTCCTTTATCGGTATGGCGTTCAGAGCAAGGCGGTCTGCTTGTAGAAGCGGAGATTACAGCGGACGGGCAGCTTGTGCAGGAACTGCCTACAGATACCTCCTGGAAATGTATCCGGGATCACGGCTACCGGCTCCGCCCGTTTCCGATGATGCGCTGGATGGGCGGATTGGAGGAGACCGCAGGGGACACAGCACTCCGGGACTGGATGCTGCCGGAATATGATGACAGTGCCTGGAGTGCTGCCCGGGTGGTGCAGCCGGTAAGGGATGAATACGGTCAATTAACCCCCTGGCAGCTGGCCCGGCGTCCGGTTCCGCTGCTCTATGAGCAGGAACAATGCTTCCTGAAGCTGATGCGCAGCAGCTGCGGGGAGGGGGATGCCCTCTTCACGGCCGGGCATAGCCTGGAGCTGAAGAATGGAGCCGGATGCACTTCCTCTTCTATTGTAGTGCCTGCTCAAGGTGTACTTGTCCAGGCGGGAGAGCAGCTCTGGCTGGAGCTGGATGCAGGCGAGCTGACGACAGGTTATCCGCAGCTTAAGCTCCAGGGTGGCGGAGGCAGCCTCATTACACTCCAGTACGCCGAATGCTACGAAGAAGAGACAGGGAATGAGGAAATCCGCCGCAAAGCCGTCCGCGATGAGATGAGGGAACAGGTATTGCGGGGCGGTCACGACAGCTACCAGCCGGCCGGTTACGGTACAGAAGTCCAGCCCGAAGTATATGAGCCTTTCTGGTTCCGTACCTTCCGTTATGTGAGGCTGGAGGTTCATGCCGGACACGAACCGCTGAGGATAACCGGACTCAGCTACAGGGAGACCGGATATCCGCTCCAGCTGCAAGGAAGCTTTCACTGCTCGGATGAACGGTATAACCGCCTCTGGGAGCTGTGTGTGCGGACGCTCAGGCGCTGTATGCACGAGACCTATGAGGACACTCCCTATTATGAACAGCTGCAATACACTATGGATACCAAGCTGATGATGGAATTTACGTACCTGCTGTCAGGAGACGACAGGCTGGCCCGCAGGGCTATGGAGGATTACAGAGCATCACAGCTGCCAAGCGGAATGCTGCAAAGCCGCTACCCCTCAGTGCTGCCGCAAGTCATTCCTTCCTTCTCCCTGTACTGGATCGGAATGATACATGATCACTACAGGTCCTTCAGGGATGTGGCTCTGGTGAAGCATTACCGGCCAGCCATACTCTCAGTGCTGGACTGGTTCGATCAGCGGCTGACTCCGCAAGGACTGGTCGACCGGACTCCGCGCCAATACTGGAATTATTACGACTGGGTAGAAGAATGGCCGCTCGGCGCACCGGATTGCACGAATCAGGCACCTGCCACTCTTATGAGTCTAATGTATGCCTATACGCTGGGGCAAGCGGCTGAGCTGCTGGAAGCCAGCGGCTGGACACAGATTGCCGCTGAACTGGGCCAGCGCAAGGCCGCAGTCAACGCTGCGGTATTGGATAACTGCCGCCAAGCGGACGGTCCGTTCTTCCGCGACAGCCCGGAGGCAGGACCAGAGATACAGCTTAGCCAGCACACGCAGCTCTGGGCGGTGCTTGCCGGTACTGTGTCTGCTGCGGAAGGAGAGACTCTGCTGCAAACGGTACTGACCCATACGCCGATGGCTAAGCTCTCGCTGCCGATGAGCTATTATCTGTTCCGCGCGCTGGAGCTTTGCGGGATGTATGACCGGTCTTTCGGGCTATGGGCACGCTGGTTGAAGCAGCTGGAGCTGGGTCTGACCACACTTCCCGAGATCGACTCTGCCGACACCAGAAGCGACTGCCATGCCTGGAGCGCACTGCCGATTACTGAATTCACCAGAGGAATATTGGGGGTCCGGCAGGAAAATGATGGCATCGTCTTGCAGCCTCATTGCGGAGAGCTACAATACGCCAGCGGAGCCGTAAGCACAGATCTGGGGCTTATAACCGTGAGCTGGGAGATCACTACCGAAGAAGAGATTGAAGTGTTCCACTTGGAAGCCGTCTGGACAGCCGGCTCAGCCATTACTGTTATTCTGCCGAATGGAGAGGTACAGAAGACGGATACCGGTTTGCTTGAAGTAGAGATCGACATTAGCGGCTTTAACTGCTAGTCTTATTTCAGCTCAGTACACTCTAACACCGGAAGGGGATGGGGAAGCCTATGTTCAGATCGTTCGGCCGCAACATCCGCCTCGTCCTGGTGTTGTTCATTACGGTCTATATCTCTGCTTCAAGCTTCATTCTGTTCCGCAATATGGAGCACCGTAGCCTGGATATGCTCAGGCAGTTGTCTGTCCAGTACACCGGCCAGCAGCATAAGAATACACTGCTGTTCATGAACTGGCTGGAAGAGACCTCCAAGCTGATCTCCAATAATCAGGTGGTACAACAAGCGCTGAAGAAACCAGCGTATGACGGGGCCATCTCACCGATACTGGAAGGGATACGTTCTTCCAGCAGTGATATACTCGGCATTTACATTTGGGGGGAAGCAGGCGCAGCTTATTCTTCCAGCAATGTGTCGGGGCTGCTCCCGTTCACCGAGATCAAGAAGGACCCGGGAATGAAGCAATTCCTGGGAGATCGTGAGCAGACCTTACGCTGGACGGTCCTGAACCGGGAACAGCTGATGAATGCGCCTACGGATCTGCGTGACCGTCTGCTGCTTGAAGTGAAAATTCAGGATGCGGGAGGACGGGTCCTTGGTCTGCTCTCCCTTGAAGTGGAGATTGGCAAGCTGTACAGCTTCTACCTGTCAGACAAGAATTCGATCTACGGGGAGAATGAGGTCTACCTGCTGAAGGGTAACGGGGAGCTGCTGAAGGCAGCGGATATGCCCCTGGTGCGTCTTAAGGAAATCGGAGCAGCGCTGGCCACACCGGGGAAAAGCAGCCTGAATGAAACGGGCTTAAAGGAGCGCGAAACAGCAGACGGCCTAATTCTGCTCTATCCGCTGCCCGACTCAGAGGATCAGATTGTCACCTATATCTCTGCTGACGGCATGAACGCAGAGCTGCGGGCGTTCAAATATATCATGCTGGCATTGAACACCGCAGTATTCCTATTGTTCTGGCTGCTGATTTCTATGCTGAGCGGAAGTATTGTCAATCCGTTGAACCAGCTATACCTGAAGATCAATTCAACAATGAAAGAGTAAGCCCTTTGTTTTTGAGCAGGATTCAACTTAAGCGCGCTTGGGTGGATGTTGATCCTGCTTAAACACACTGCCCTGATCTCATCTGGACAATTCCTTCTTCAAGCTGATGGTCACGGTGGTGCCTTGCCCGGGAGTGCTGGAGATACTAAGCCCATATTGGGGACCATATTCCAGCTTAATGCGTTCGTCCACATTACGCAGTCCGTAGCCGCTCTGGAACAGCACATCCTCTTTGGCCTGGCTGAGTGTTGCCCCATTTGCGAATCCGACTCCATCATCCGTCACGGTGAACCGGATCTCTTCCCCCCGAAGCTCCCCCTTAATCCAGATTCGGCCTGCGCCGCGCTTCTCGCTGATGCCATGTTTGATCGCATTCTCTGCAATAGGCTGGAGAATCAGCTTCAATATGCGGACGCCTTGCAAGGATTCATCTATCTCATATTCCACTCCGAACTTATCCGGGAACCGCATTTGTTCGACCGTCACGAAGCTCTGCACCAGACGGATTTCCTCTTCGACCGTGACGAACTTATCCCCTTTATGCAGGCTGATCCGAAAAAAAGTGGCCAATGAGGAAATCAGCCGCTCAATGTCCGGCTGCTTCTTCAGCCGGGCAATCCAGGCAATCGCATCCAAGGTGTTGTATAGGAAATGGGGGTTAATCTGCGATTGCAGCGCAGTTAGTTCGGCCTTGCGCTGCTTTTCCTTCTCCTCATCCTTTTCCAGCATCAGTTGGCTGATCCGTTCCACCATTTGGTAATAGCTGTTCTCCAGTTGGCTAATCTCATCTACTTGTCCTCGTTGGTCATAGACAGCAGCCAGATCTTTTTTGCCGAAGAGCCCCAGCTTCTTCTTCAATTTCAGCAGCGGACGGGTAATTTGCGCTGCCAGATAGAAGGACAGCAGGAGCAGCACGATGAAGGTTACGCTGGCGAACAGGAGCGCATTGCGGTTGCCCTTGACGATTCCCGCGAACAGCTTGTGGCTGGAGATCACGCTGGTGAATTCCCAGCTAACCCCAAGGGACTCCAGCCGGGGATTCAGCGGATAGGTCGCAATGATATAAGTGTTGCCATTCTCCGACCAAGTACGGTAGCCTTCTTCCTTACCCGGACGAAGCGGTGCGCTCTCCTCCAGGAAATTGCCCAGAAGCCGTTTGTCAGGGTGGGAAATAATCCGGTTGCCGGACGTCAGGAAGGAGTAGCCGATGCCTGTGAAGCTGGAGGAATACAGTGCCGCCAAGGCGGACTCTCTGACATAAATAATCACGACACCGATATTCTGCCCCGTATTGAAGTTGCGGAACTGCTGTCCGAAGGGAATGTAGGCATTGCCTTCGCCATCCCGTTTGATCTCACCAACCACAGGCATACTGCTCTCTTGAATACGCTTGATGAACAGGGCTTCAGGAACCTCCAGCATCTGCTGCTTGGTCTGATAAGAATAGAGTACATTGTCATTGGTCTGGATGATAACATTGCCTGCCAAGAAGTTATCGGCCAGCATATCGTCAATAATGGCTCCGATTCGCGATTCCTTGTCTGCAGCCGGGAGGTGGTCATTATTGATGATCTGATAGATGTCACTGTTCACCAGAAACCGCAGGAACAGCATCTGGATGTCATCGGCCATCAGCTCCACGCTCAGTCCAATCTGGCGCTGCGTCTGAACGACATGACGGTACAAGTCTTTTTGCAGATAGGTATAAGAGTAGAAATTGAAAATAACCAGCATCAGCACCAGATGCAGAGACAAGCCCGCTAACAGGACAATTACAATCCGGCCCTTGATCTTGAACCGCCGCAGCCGGGAATTCATCCATTTCTCCAAATGTAGCTTAACCATAGGTTTTCGCATATTCACTTGGCGGGATACCGGTCATTTTCTTGAAGATCTGACTGAAATACTTGGAATCGGTAAAGCCGACCTGATTACCCACCTCATAGACCCGGTACATCGGATTACGCAGCATACGCTTGGCTTCCTCGATGCGGTATTCCGTCAGACACTCGTAGAAGGTCTTATTCAGATCCTTGCGGAACAGATGCATCAGATGGGTCGGACTCACGAATACCGCCGAAGCGACCCGCTCAACGGTAATATTCCCGGCATAATGCTCCCGGATAAAAGCGAGTGCTTCCCTGATTTCACGCCGGCAGCGCGCTCCGGCTTCTTCCCCGGCATACAGCACACGTTCAACACCTGTCAAAGCCCGCTGTGCGGCAAGAACAGCTTGCCGGTATGAGTCTGCGATCCTGTACCAATCTTCTGTAGGCTTGCCTATACCTATACTGAGCGGCTGCCCGAAGTGCTGCTGGCTCCATTCGGACAGCTGTTTGCCCAAGCTGCGGGCATAGTCAATGGCATGTGTTAATTCTCTGGTCCGAATTACCATAACCCACTCCAGATGGCTGTCCCGGAAGAGGCAGAGCTGCTCCAAAGAATGCGCTTCCATCAAGGCTGCTGCGGCATCCTCCAATGCTCTCGTTCCCTCCGCACTGCTCTCTAGGCCATTGTCGGGAGGGAAGGCGAGAGATAGAGGAAGGATAGCCTCTCCGGGTTCGAGCTGAAGACTCAACAGCTTTAACTTACCGGCTACAAATTCCTCATCATCCAATTGCCCATGCAGCAAATCCTGCCAGAATTGCTTGGAGATCGAAGCGATTTCCCCGTTAAGCTGTGAGTACCGCTTCGAATGCAGCTTCTTCTCCAGAATTTCATCGCCGACACAGCGCACCGTATCTGCAAGTTCTTCTATATTAATGGGCTTCAGTAAATAGGTCGAAGCGCCATAACGCAGAGCTGCCTGCGCATATTGAAATTCATCATAACCGCTAAGAACGACAATGCCCACCAGCATGTCCTGTTCGCGGATTTTCTCTATAAGCTCCAGACCATTCATGAACGGCATGCGGATATCGGTGATAATCACATCCGGACGGTGCTGCAGGGCGAGCGCCAGGCCTTCTTCGCCATTGCTGGCTTCTCCAATGATCTCAACGCCGTATTCTGCCCAATCAATAGTTTGTGTGATGCCCATGCGTACCAGGTATTCGTCATCGACTACAAGCGCTTTCAACATTAGCTTCACCCCGTAGTAGTTTTCTGTGTCTTACAGTCATTATAAACGTGAATTGTCTTTTAGAGGAGCAGTAAATAATCAGGTGGTCAGGATCACAAACGATATCGCAGCATCTTACCCCCACGGGTCTGCCTATCAACGTCCGTATAGCGGCGACTGGTTCCATTTCAACAGGTTCGCAAACCGTTTCATAGGATTCTATCCTAACTTTCGTAAAATACACTGTGATAGACTTTAAGCGTGAATAAGCAGTAAGCGCTTTTATAAGTGGAAGATCATCGAAATTGAACGCTGTAGGAGGAGTTTCTTCATGCAAGATCCATTTATTCCATTCGGTTTTCAATATTACCGTTCCCCAACCCCCTTCCGGGATCAATGGGAGCAAGACCTCGGCAATATTGCCGGGCAGGGGTTCAATTGTGTGAAGTATTGGGTCCAGTGGCGCTCCAGTGTCTCCATGGAAGGGACATTCGTGTTCGATGATATTCAGGAGCTGATGGATATAGCTCACCGGAATGGGCTTAAGGTCATTTTGAATGTAATTTTCGACGTAGCTCCGGCCTGGTTCTATAGAAAATATCCGGATTCCAAAATGGTCACGGCCGACGGTTCCATTCTGGAGCCAAGAGCGATTAACTGCCGCCAGATTGGCGGAGCGCCCGGACCTTGCTATCATCATGCTCCAGCCGCTGCGGAGAAGGCACGCTTTCTGGAGGAGACCGTCAAGGCGTTCAAGGATCATCCGGCGCTCTGGGTCTGGGATTTGTGGAATGAGCCGGAGCTGACTACGGGGATTAAGCGTAAGCTGTCTTTTGACAACCAGGTCTGTTATTGCAGGCATTCGCTGCCCGCATTTCATGACTGGCTGATCCACAAATATGGTTCTCTGGAAGCGCTCAACGAATCGTGGCAGCGGACTTACGGGGACTGGGAGGAAGTGGAGGCACCGCGGGGCCAAGGCATCTTCAACGATCTGGTAGACTGGCGGCTGTTCATGTCGGACACCCTGACAGCGGAGCTGCGGAGCCGGGTACAAATAGTGAAGTCGCTGGATGTGCAGCATCCGGTTATGGCTCATACGGTACCTGCGCCAATCTTCAATATGATTACGGCTGGTTCGGATGATTTCAAGCTGGCAGAGCCCTGTGATCTGACAGGCAACAGCCTGGGGTCTTCGGCGTGGTCGGCTGATCTGCTGATCTCGGCGGCCAAAGGCAAACCGATTATTAACTCGGAAATTCACGCGCTGCCGGGCAATACAGCGATGAAGCCGCGCCAGCCGGACCTTCTGGAAATGAAACGGCATATTCTGACCCCGCTTGCCCGCGGCATCACCGGATATCTGTTCTGGCAATACAGGCCAGAGATATTGGGTCAGGAAGCTCCGGCCTGGGGCAGTGTCTATCTGGACAGCAGCGCTACGCCCTGGTACAAGGACATGGCACAGCTTAACAAGCTGCTACAGAGCAACAAGCGGGAGCTGATGCTGGCCAAACGCCGCGGGGACGGGATTGCCATTCTGTTCAGCCCGGAGAATCAGATTGCCAACTTCGCAGCGCATGATCATCTGGATACCTACAACGACTCCATACAAGGCGCCCATAAGCTGCTGCATGAGCTTAATTATAAAGTAGAGTTCCTGCATGACTCTGAGGTTACAGAGGAGTCACTGAAGCCATACCGCTGCCTGTGGATGCCTTATCCGCTCTACCTGAGCCGCAACTTGTGCGCCATCCTGCGTGTGTGGGTGGAGAAGGGCGGAATTCTGATCTCGGAATGCTCCTTCGGTGCTCTTCAGGCAGAGAATGGCTGTCACAGCTATAACGTTCCGGGATATGGATTCGATGAAGTGTTCGGCGTCCGCGAGACCTGGATTCACTCCGCCGAGAATCTGGATCACAGCTATCATCAGGTGGCCTTCGAATCCCGGACGGCGATCCCGCTGCGGAATGTGATGGGGCATAGCGGGGAAGAGGAGCCTGCCGCAGGCGGTCTGGCTCATGGTTCCTACTACAAATCAGATATTGAGCTGGAAGGACATGTGAAGGTACTGGCCCAATTTACCGAAGACCTCATGCCTGCCTTAACCTGTGCTGATTACGGCAGCGGACGGGCTGTATGGTTAGGCACCTTGCTTGCAGCTGCCTATTGGAAGGATGAACATCCCGGTACGCTTCAACTGGTACGGGAGCTACTGCAGCAGGAGCTGAAGCTGGAGACTTATGTGCAGGCCAGCGGTAAAGTCCGTGCCGATCTGTCTGAATGGGGCGAAGGTGAAGGAACAGACCGGGGTGCGTTTCTATATGTGCATAATGAAGGGAAAGAGGACATCGCGACTGAAATTAAGCTGTGTGCTGTGTATACCTCAGCCGAACCCTGGTTTACCGGCGGACACGCCGATATTCGGCCGGCGGATCAGAAGGAGCCTTCAACAACCCGTCTGAGTGTACGGATACAGGCCGGGGATGTTCAGGTATTCCGCTTAGCTTAAGACGGCAGAGCGTATTGCCGGATATTATAGAGCCGGCCGGTGAGATCCGGCCGAAGGGAGTGTATTGGTGTGAAGTTGGTAGATTATGTTAATCCCATGCAGGGAACAGAATCGGATTTCCGGTATTCCAACGGCAACACGCTGCCGCTTACAGCGATGCCGTTCGGTATGGCAGCCTGGTGTCCGCAAACCCATGAAGCGGGCGGCACCTGGTTCTTCCATCCCCGTCACCGCCACCTGGAGGGCATCCGCCTGACCCATCAGCCCAGTCCCTGGATCGGGGACTATGGACATCTGACGCTGTTGCCGCAGAGCGGGCCGCTGCTGCTCAGCCCCGGCGCACGCTCCTCCTCCTTCAAACCGGGGGAGATGCAGGTCTCCCCCCACTATTTCAGTGTACACTTGCAGCGTTCCCGGACCCGGCTGGAGCTGACGCCCACCGAACGCTGTGCAGCGCTGAGAATAACTTATGATGAGCCGCACCAGAACAGGCTGATTATAGCGCCGCTGAAGGGGGAGTCACATTTTGTCTTCCAGCCGGAGATGCGCAGAATTACCGGCTATACCAGAGGCCATACCGCCGGGGTACCCGATAACTTCGCCATGTATTTCGTCTTCCAGTTCGATACAGACCTGATCATGGAGGAGTCGGGCATCTTCAATGGAGATTATCAGCCGTTAGGGACGTATGAGGGAACCGGAGAACGGCTCGGTGCCTATGCAGGATTAGCCCTGCCGGAATCCGGCGTTGCAGGGGTCAAGTGCGGCACCTCCTTCATCAGCGGGGAGCAGGCTCTGCTGAATCTGGAACGGGAGATTGGTGAATGCAGCTTCGGGGAGATCTTAAGCACAGCAGAGGCAAGCTGGGAAGAGCGGCTCAGCCGGATTACGGCAGAAAGCGCAGATGAAGAGAATCTCCGCACCTTTTACAGCTGCATGTACAGGGTCTGCCTGTTCCCCAGAACATGGCATGAATACAACGTGCAGGACGAACAGATCCACTACAGCCCTTTTAACGGCAGCATTTGCCAAGGTCCAATGTATTCAGATATCGGTCTGTGGGACGTATACCGGACCAGCCTGCCGCTGTACAGCCTTCTGTTCCCAACTCTACTGGGCGAGATTATGCAGGCGTGGACGCTGGCTTATGAAGAGAACGGCTGGCTGCCGAAGTGGCTGTCTCCGGGTGAACGCAGTGCGATGCCCGGGACACTGATTGATGCGGCAGCTGCGGATGCCATCGTCAAGGGAATCGGAGGCTTCAATGCGGAGCTGCTATATGAGGGCCTGCTGAAGCACGCGGACCATCCGGCTGCGGATGAGAGACTGGGCAGACGCGGACTTGAATTATATTTGCAGCATGGCTATCTGCCGCATGACCGGTTCCATGAAAGTGTGAGCAATACACTGGATTATGTATACGGGGATTTCTGTATTGCCCAGATTGCCAGAATACTTGGCAAGATGGATGACTATGAGCGCTTTATGAGCCGTGCGCAGAATTACAAGCGGTTATTTGATCCGGAAGTCGGATTCATGAGAGGCCGTAACGAGGACGGCACCTGGCAAGAGGCCTTTGATCCGCTGCAATGGGGCGATCCCTTCTGTGAAGGCGGTGCCTGGCAGGGGAGCTGGGCGGTCCCCCATGACTTCCCGGGGCTGGCCGGACTGATGGGAGGAGAGCAGGCATTCGTCCGCAAGCTGGACCAGCTAATGGCTGAAGAACCGGTATTCAAAGTAGGCTCCTATGGACAGGAAATTCATGAAATGTCGGAGATGGCTTCGGCCGGACTCGGGCAATTTGCCATCAGCAATCAGCCCAGCTTCCACATCCCTTATCTATTCTCCAGACTCGGGGCGTTGCCCACAACACAGTACTGGGTTCGCAAAACGATGGCCGGACAGTTCAGCAGCAGGATGGACGGGTTGCCCGGCGATGAGGATAACGGCAGCATGGGGGCCTGGTATATTTGGAGTGCCCTCGGCCTGTATCCGTTAAGTCCCGGAATTCCTGAGTACGTACTCGGCAGCCCCCTGTTTGACAAGGTTACCATCCAGCTTGACAACGGGCGGCAATGGGTCATTGAAGCGGAGAATAATAGTCCCGCCAATGTATATAGTGCATCGGTTCACTGGAACGGTAAGCCATGGGAGCATCACTCCTTGCCGCATGACGAGATTATGAGCGGCGGAGTGTTAATCTTCAATATGGTTCCGGGGCCTGCCCCGCTATAAGAACCAGGCGAGGCAGTCGGTGTTGAAAGCGCTTAACAGTAATGCGGAGAGGAGAGATTAACAATGGCTCAAAGGTTTCATTCCAAATGGAAAACGCTTGCCGCTATGCTGGCTGCATTGACCGCCGGAAGTCTGATAATGATTGGAGCAATGAGCATGAATACACCCGGGGAAGCACCTCCGCTTCTTATCGTCAATGGTCAGGAGACTTCAACCGCTGAATTCAACTGGCATCTTCAGTTGAACAGGGCGCTTACTGCCGATTACTTCATGCAGACTTATCATGCCGGTTATTCGGAGGACTTCTGGTTGACCGATTATTCCGGCGAGATTCCGTTGCAACGATGGATCAGGGACGCTCAGACTCAGCTATTGACCAAGCAAGCAGAGCTGCAGCTTGCAGAGGAAGCTGGAGTGATATCAGACATCAGCTTTGAGGCATTCCTGATTGGAATGGAGCGCGAGAATATACGGCGGAGTCAGGCGGAAGTGAACAAGGAGGTGGTGTATGGTCCTAAGCATCTGGATGGACAAGCTTACTACAGCTATTACATGAGCAATCTTGAGGATGCAACGATTGATGCGATGCGCCGCAATGGCTCTATCGTCATCACTGCTGAACAGGAGAGGCTGGAATACGAAGCCAATCTGGCCGCGAAATATTCCAAGCAGGGAACTACCCGTGTGGAATGGGTGACGCTGCCTTACGGACCGGAATCAGAGTACAAAGATCAGAGCGGGGCCATGGACAGAATGAAAGAGCTCCTGGCAGCAGTAACAGCGGGAAGGGAATCTACCGGAACAGAGCTTACTGGAACAACCCTCCGTGAACAGGCAGAAGAGTTGGGAGTATATACCCGCGAGCTAACAGTTACCAGCACCTCACGGCGGACAGCAGCTCTGGAGAATCCGTTGGTATTACTTGCTGCGGAACAGCTTGCACAGGGACAGATGAGCAGCTTGATTGTGGAGAATGGGGCTGTCCACCTCCTGTACTGCCTGTCCGAAGCTGACCCGGAAGCTCTGCCGCTCGATCAAGTCAAGGATCGGATTGCACAGGAGCTGGCACAGCAGAAGTTCCGAGCTCTTGTGGATCACAAGCGGTCCGAAGCCGTTGTGGAATGGAATAACCAGATGGCTGAGGATCTGGCACGGCAGGCGATTCAATAACAATTCGAGGAGGAATTACGCAATAATGTTGAAAAAACTGACAATAACCATACTTGCGCTGGTGATGATCTGCACGGCGATGCTCCCCACAATGGGCGTTTCTGCCCATACCGAAGAGACGGTGACCGATGAGTTCTCGACCCTTCCGGCAGGCGAGTTGCGCTCGGAGAATTGGGTGATTGACAGCAGCAATCCTCAGTTTTTCAGCGGAGATGCTGACAGGATGGTCAGAACCTCCACCGATACCGGATATGCAGTCTATCAGATGACAGGCATCCAGTCGTTCTCGCTTCAAACGTATTATTTCTCCGGCTCAACCGCCGTAGTGAAGTTCTATGGATCAGCGGATGCGGCAGACTGGACGGAGCTTCCGGCCGTCAATGACAGTCCGGCAGCGACCGCCTCGGGCTGGTACGGAACCATGTATACACCATCAGGTGCATTGCCGGATAGTGTAAATTACCTGAAGATTGAAGTCAGCGGCGATCTCGATACCTGGATGACGCAGCTCGGAAGCCTTAAGCTCTCCAATGTATCCATAGCTCCGCTAACGGTGAGCGATGAGCTGGACGATGTCTCACAGCTCTCTGCATACAGCGATAACTGGACCATGGATACAAGCAATCCCGATTATTTTGGCGGAGATGCTTCCCGGGCGGTAAGAACGGCAGAATCCGCTGAATTTATCGTATACCATCTGCATAACCTGCAGTCCTTCAAAGCCCGCCTGCATTCCTTTGCCGGCTCCAGCGGAAGCATCAAGTTCTACGGTTCGGCGGATGCCTCGGCCTGGGCGGAGCTGCCCGCTGTTCAAGATGCTCCCCAGTCCACGGGTGATGGAGCTTGGACAGGGAGCAATTATACGCCTGCAGAGGTTATTCCACCTGGTATTCATTATCTGAAAATCGAACTAAGCGGTGATTCCGCCCCCTGGCAAATGCAGCTAGGCTCGGTCTCCTTATCCAATAGAACACAGGGAGGCGGCGGTAGCAGCGGTGGAGACGGGGATTATTACGTCGATGCCCTTACAGGCAGCGACAGTAATGACGGGCGGACACCGGAGACGGCGTGGAAGACATTTAGCGTGGTCAATCAGACTACCTTTGAGGCCGGTGACCGGATCTTGCTGAAGAAGGGCGGCATCTGGAACGAACAATTATATCCCAAAGGCAGCGGAACGGACGAGAAATTGATCACTATCGGTGCATATGGCACCGGAAGCAAGCCGGTTATTAATGGCGGAGGTATGGCCGGCGGGGCCGTGTATTTACGCAATGCCTCGAATTGGATGATCCGGGATCTGGAGGTTACCAACTATGCCTCCGAGAGGGGGACGGTCTACCGTGAAGGTATTATGGTAGAGAATGCCAATGGAGGGATCTTAAGAAATATACACATTAAGGATAACTATGTGCATGATGTATCCAGCAGCTTCCGCTATCCTACCGTATCCGGGGCTGAAGGTGGCCCACATGCATTCGGTGGCATCTCCGTATATGTAGGAGGAACAACGGGTACAGACAAGTTCGACGGAGTATGGATCGAAGGCAACACGGTGGAACGGATCGGTCGTACCGGGATTGTGGTATGGGATCAGCGGTTCAACGGAACGGACTATGCTACGGTCAATGTCACCATCCGCGGGAATTATGTCAAGCAGGCGGACAGCGACGGCATTCTCACTTTTGGTGTGAATGGAGGGTTGATTGAACATAACATTGCAGAGGAGGGGGGGAACTATTCCGAGGAGGGTGAATTTAACGGCTCCGCCGCGATATGGCCGACCCGGGGCCGGAATAACGTTGTACAGTTCAATGAGTCCTTCAATACGAACAAGCCGGAGGGCGACGGGCAGGGCTTCAATCTGGATATTGATACCATAGACAGTGTGGTTCAATACAATTACAGCCATGGCAACAAAGGCGGATTCATGCTTTTCGTTGATGCGCGCTTGACTCCGGGGGTGCTGACAGGCTCCTCTAATAATGTGGTACGCTACAACATCAGCCAAAATGATCTGACGCATACCTTTAACTTCGCAGGCGGGGTTACGCCGGATACACAAATCTATAATAATACGATCTATATCGGAGCAGGGCAGAACACCAGAATTATCGACCATGAATGGGATGACGGCGGCAATATCAACGCTCCCTATTCCTTCAAGAATAATCTGGTCTACAACCTTGGACAGGGAGGGTATAATCTGCCGGGAGTGAATGGCACCTTCGATCATAATCTGCTGTATGGCAATCACCCTGCAAGCGAGCCGGAGAACGCTAATTCCATCACAGCGAATCCGCTGCTTGTTGCCCAAGGCAGCGGCGGCACCGGCTGGAATACGGTGGACGGCTACAAGCTGAGAGACAACTCGCCTGCACTCGGAGCGGGAGCTGTTATTGCAGACAATGGCGGACTGGATTACTGGGGCAATGCCGTGTCAGCGGAGGCTCCGCCGAATATCGGAGCATATAACGGCCCCGGACTTGATCCGGCAACGCTGCCTGAAGCACCCATAGATGATCTGCGGCTGTATTATGAAGGCCTGAAGATTGTACCGCATATTAAGGATGGAAGCAGCGGTGATCTATCGCTTCAGCTTCAATTCACGAATAGTTCCACCTCAGATCCTCTGGTCATTAAGAAGATTACCTGGACTGTAGGTGAAGGCAAGGATCAGATTAGCGGCAGCGAATCGCAGTTATCCGGGATCGCACCGGGCAACAAATTCCCTTATTCCATTCCACTGCCGGGATTCGCTGAAGGCGTTAAGTATCCGCTGGAGCTGACGGTTGATCTGGAGGGTTACGAGGATGTTCACATTAAGCGGAATATAGATATTAACCGGATGCCGAATCAGTCGGATACAAGCAGTCCGGCGCTGATTGATCTTGCGGACGGAACGCCTCTACTGACGGGTTACATTGGTGTTGATGATCTCAGTGGAACTGCGCAGCTGCGCTGGGATAAAGATCAGTTATATTTGACAGCCGATATCCGTGATGATGTATTCACTCATAAGGCTTCCGGGATTAATATCTGGCAGAATGACAGCATCCAGTTCAGCCTTGCTCCCGGTGTGCCGGGAGACAGCCAGTCCTGGTATGAATATGGGATCTCTCAGACGCCGGAGGGGCCGCAAATTTACCGCTGGTTGTCCATGAAGGGGGCAGCCACCGGAGTGTTGACCACAGGCACGCTCAAGGTGACCAGAGATGAGCAGAATAAGGTAACCTCATATGCCCTGGCACTGCCCTGGAGCGAAGTGAGCCCCGTCCGGCCAGCGGCGGGTGAAGTCTTAAGCTTCTCGATGCTGGTCAATGACAATGACGGAGCAGGCCGCAAGGGTTATATCGAATGGGGCTCAGGCATTGGCGGTGTGAAGGACCCGACTCTCTTCCGCACCTTTCAGCTGATGAATACCGGCAAGGGCGAAGAGCCGGAGCTGAGCAGCAATGCCGCTTTGAGCCGGTTGAGTATTGACGGTACAGATATTTCAGGGTTCGGGCAGGATAAACTGGATTACACCATCAACCTTCCTTTTTCCAAGACTGAGGTGATTGTAACAGGGACACCTGCTCATGCCGGGGCGACAGTGACAGTAACAGGCGGGAGCGGGCTTAAGGTAGGAGACAACAGGATTGATGTCAAAGTTACTGCTGCCGATGGAACTACTTCCAAGACTTACACTGTACATGTGGTTCGGAGCGGTGATAACGCGGGGACGGATACGCCTGAACCTACGCCCGGCAGCAATAACGGCAACAATAACAATAATAATAATAATAACAGTGGCGGCAGTGAAGGTACTCCCGGCACAGTAGGTGGTGAGATCATTACTCATTCACCGGGACTCCTTCAGTTACAAGCTGAACCGGGAGCCGATGGAATCAGTCACGCACAGCTTCGGGACGGAGAGATCCGGCAAGCTATGGATGGTGTGCAGAGCGGAGCACTGGTGCTTAAGCTGGCAGCGGAGAATGCTATGTTCAAAGGAAGTGCTTTTCAACTACCGGTTAAAGAGCTCAAGGATCATGTAACCTCGCTTACAGTACAAGCTGGCGGAGTGACCCTAACGATTCCCGTGGCTTCTCTGATGGATAGTATTCCGGAGGATTCCCGGCAGCTGGAGCTTTCCGTTCATATTGCAGATGCTTCACAGCAGCCTGCGGCCATGAATAAGAAATGGACAACATATTCCATGCACCGGATCTCTCTGGCCGTGGACGGACAGCAAATTGAAAGGTTAAGTCGCTCTGCATCCATGAAGGTATCCATTGCACACAACTTGAAGCCGGGAGAAGCGCAGCATCAAGCTATCGCCTATTCCATCACTGGTGGAGGGCAAACCGAAGTGGTTAAGAATTCTAAATATGTATCAGGAGCAGGCAGCGTTACGTTTACAACACAGAACTTTGGCCTCTATGGCACTGCAAATGCAGGTGTTCACTTCTCCGATACGGATTCAAGTAACTCCATCATTCTGGAGGCATTGGCTGCCCGTGACCTGGTTCGCGGTACAGGAGAGGGCAAATATGAACCTGATCGGCAAATCACCAGGGCAGAATTCATTCAGCTGCTGGTGTCCGCTCTGGAGCTTCAAGGCGGGAATAATCAAGGGATTTTCAAGGATGTCACTCCAGGGGCCTGGTATTACCAAGCAGTTATGACGGCTCAGGCCGCAGGTGTTGTTAATGGGCGCAGTGAGAGCTTCTTCGGTGCAATGGAGCCGGTTACCCGCCAGGAGATCGCTGTTATGCTGTTCCGCGCTATGCGTCTGAACGGACCGCAGCCGGAGACTTCTGGCCCTGCCGCAGCCTTTACGGATCACAAGCAAATCGGAGCGTACGCTCTGGAGGCGGTTAACTATCTGCGGCAGACCGGTATCATCAATGGTTATGATGACGGTACTTACAAACCGCAGGGTTTGACCACGCGTGAAGAGGCTGCAGCGGTAATATACAGAATCATGGGGTTGTGATTTCATTCTAGGGAGGCTGCCGGGATTTCCCGGCGGTCTTTTACTGCTTCAGTTCAATTTGATAAGCTCTAGACGGATTGCAGCTATACATTTGACTAACCACTACATTATGTAGTAGATTATAACTACTACGTAGTGTAGTAATAATGTTATGGACGCATAACGAAATGAAGAGGTGTTCACGGTGAGCAAGATTCACAAGCTATCGGATACAGAATTAGAGCTAATGGAATCCATTTGGGCGAGTACGCCGCCAGTAACTTCAACGGAGCTGCTGAACCAGTTTGCGCACAAGGGACGTGACTGGAAGGCGCAGACGATCTCCACCTTTCTGTCACGGTTAGTGGATAAAGGGTTTCTGACTGCCACCAGGCATGGCCGGTTAAACAAATATACCCCGGTGATTTCGCCTGAAGAGTATAAGCTGGTCGAAACTCAGCATGTCCTGGACGGGCTGTATCAGGGCTCTGTCAAGAATCTGATCTCAGCCATGTACGATGGCGACAAGCTGTCGGACCAGGATATTGATGAGCTGAAGCACTGGTTCTCGGAAAAGTAGGTGATGACGATGAAGACCTTACTCGATATTCTAATCCCGCTAACCGTTGCCGGAAGCGTAGTTACACTCAGCATTCAGGCACTGGGGAGGTTCTCGACCGGACATTTCCCGGCCCGATGGCGTTACGGACTCATTAAGCTGTCCTTAGTCTTTTATTTGATCCCTATAGCTCTGATCCTGCCGTGGTTATCCCAACACCTAAGCGCGCCGCGCGTAGCCACAAGTGTACAGAATCCCCAGAGTGGGAGGCTAACCGGGTATGTAGCGGAATCTCTGCAGCCTGCTCTAGCCCTTTCCGCAAGTACCGCATATATCCTGTTAGGGATCTGGGCAGCGGGAGCCATCATTTTTGCCGCCTGGCAAGGATATGCGTACCGCAGGTTTACCAGAGTACTTAAGCGTAACCGTACCATGGTACCGGAGAATAGTGAGCCAGCCAGCATGCTAAAGAGCATCAAGGAGGAGCTTGGCCTCACATGTAGCGTGAAGCTCGCGTACAGTTCTGTCGCACGCAGTCCTTTTCTGGCCGGTCTATGGAGACCGTCGATCTATTTGCCTATACAGAGTCATCCCAATCTGGATATGGAGATGGTCCTGCGCCATGAATTGGTTCATCTGAAGCGGAAGGATCTGTGGATCAAGGCTGCACTGCTTGCAGTCCGTACATTACATTGGTACAACCCGCTAGTTCACACCGTTCGTCATGAGCTTCATACCTGGAGTGAGCTGACCTGTGACCAGGAAGTGGTGCAAGAGATGTCTCATGCCGACCGCAAACGTTACGGCGGGACAATTCTGAATGTCATGGCAGGGCCCACCAGTCAACCCGGAGCTTTCTACGCCTTATTATCCGGTGACGGCAAACAATTACAAAGGAGATTAACCCATATGCTTAACGTAAAAAAACTAAACAGACAGACCCTCTTCCTATCGGTCACCGCAGCCCTATTAATTGCAGGGATCGGCACCTCTACGGCGGCATTGGCCTCCAAGATGACACCGCAAGTAGTCGCCGACTCGGAGTATACTTCTTCTGATAATGCCGCTTCCGAAATTGCGGCTTCTACAGTGCCTGAAGGTAAAATAACCGAGCCAGCCAAAGGTTCTGGAACCCAGCCTGCCGAGAGCAGCACCATCCCCGCCCAGGAGTATAAAGCAGGACAACTTGTTGCTGGGCCATCTGAATCTGCTGGTTCTGTAACGGTTCCCGCTAAGCAGTCTCCAGGATCTGCTCAAGCAGAAATAATTGCCCAGCCGCTGCCTGAGCTTGTAGCAGCCCCTGAGGAGAGTGCTCCTGTAACAGTACCGAAAGCAAGCGCAGCCCAATCGGATTCCGGGCTTGCCCCTGCGCCGGTCCCTGCCCAGGAAGAGGCCATCGCAGAGGCGCTTCCGGAGCTAGTGCCGGCTCCGGCAGAGAGCGTTCCAGCACCAGCAAAGTAAACATCCTGCATTCAATCTGCCGGTATATAATCACAGTCAGGGGCAGCTTCCCAAGCGGAGGCTGCCCCTGTTTTTTTCACAAACACGTTCTAATCCCTGAAAGGTCTGAAGAATTCACGGATGTCATCCGCCAGCGGTCCCGGATCTTCCATAGCTGTGAAATGTCCACCGCGGGGCATCGTGGTCCACCGTGTAATATTCAGATTGCGTTCAGCCCAGGCTCTGGGCGGCAGACAGACATCCCCAGGGTATAGCGCTACCGCTGTAGGCACCTTAATCGCCCCCAAAGGCGGCAAAGTATGTGTATTCTCATAATACAAATTCGCGGACGAGCCTGCCGTATTTGTAATCCAATAAATCATAATATTCGTAAGTAACTCATCCTCGCTGAAGCTTTGCCGCAGATCGCCCTTACAATCACTCCATGCCCGGAATTTCTCAATGATCCAAGCCGCCAGACCCACAGGGGAATCGGTCAGCCCGTAAGCAATCGTCTGCGGCTTCGTCGACTGAATCTGCATATATCCGCCTTCCTCGGCGATCCATTGTGAGGTGTTTCGGATATACAATTGCTCCTCTTCCGTCAGGTCAGACTTATCCTGCACCGCCAGCAGATTTTTGATCAGGCCGATGTCGGTTAGATGAATTCCGCTTAGCAGCTCAGGATGGTTGAAGGCCAGATACCGGGTCACACCGGAGCCGATATCTCCGCCTGCCGCAGCGAATTTGCTGTAACCCAGGTGTTCGGTCATTAATGTGGCCCATAGCCCGGCGATATGGGAATTGCTGATGCCCGTGCGCTTCAGTCCGTTCGAGAAGCCGAATCCGGGTACGGAAGGCACGATCACATCGAAGGCATCTTCAGGATTTCCGCCGTAGCTCGCCGGATCTGTAAGCATGGGAATAATCTTTTCGTAACGCAAGAAGCTGTCCGGCCATCCGTGAGTGAGGATCAGCGGGTGGGGATTAGGGCCTTGGCCGCGTTCATGCACGAAATGTATATCCAGCCCGTCCACCTTGCAGCGGTAATGTGCCAGCTTGTTCAGCTCCGATTCACGGGTCCGCCAATCGAATTGATCCCGCCAATAGGCAATAAGGGATTTCAGATACGCCTGATCTGTCCCCCGGTCCCATCCAGATTCTTCGAACATACCAGGCCAGCGGACATGCTCCAGTCTGTATTTCAGATCCTCCAGGACTTCATCGGCAACATGGATTTGATAACGTTCAACCGTCATTACGATCGCTCCTTATGTGTGATAAGTTCAGCACCATCGATAATACAACTATACTTGATAAGTATGAGAGTAAGGTATTTAATGTATAAGACGTTTTAGAGAAATTAACAAAAAGCAAAAAGAAGCGGAGGGGAAATTTGGAACTGGAGGAGCGTTGGCGACCGCCTTTGTATTTGGATTTCTACCGCGATTAGCGGTTTAATCAAGAAATCTGGGGACAACAGCGGCCGGAGGGCCAAACATTCTCTGGAGTCACGGCTGTACCCATAAACGAAAACCTACAAGTACGAACTAGATAGCAGTTGCTTAAATCCACTTAAATTAGATTTCCACCCCCGTCTGTGACCACACGCACCACAACTTCCGTGAAGTAGGCTACATTTAGAGTATACCTAACGAAAGGTTTCACAAACTTCCGAAATTTGATTTGAATCCTCCTTTTGCAGCGGCTGGCGTAATAGAATGAGGTTGCTGATAAGGATTATCAATCAAATATTGGAGGCTAACACTAATGAGTACACAAACCAGACAAATCGCCGAGGGCATCCACTGGGTAGGCAAAATAGACGACCGTCAAGTTCCGTTCCACCGCCTGATTCTCGCCAAGGGAACAACCTATAACTCCTATCTCCTCAAGACCGGCAAGCCAACCGTAATTGATACGGTAGATATGGAATTCGGCCGCGAATATGCCGAGTGTCTTGGCGGAATGATCGACCTGATGGATATTCATTACATCGTCATTAACCATACCGAGCCTGACCACTCCGGCGGACTGGCGGCACTGGCGGCACAGGCTCTGAATGCTACGATTGTCTGCACCGAGATCGCTGTGCCGGAGCTGCAGGAGATGTATAAGCTGCACAGCCGCAACTTCCTGGTGGTGAAGGACGGAGACACTCTGGATATCGGCGGCAAAACCCTGCTGTTCAAAGAAACGCCGTACCTCCACACCGCAGAGACGATGATTACGTACTGTGTGGAAGACAAGATCCTGTTCCCTTGCGATATTTTCAGTACACATGTAGCTGCTGAGCATCTGTTCAGCGATGAAGCAGGCTTCGATATCACTGAAGATTACAAAGGCTATTATGCAGCCATTATCCATCCGCACAGAAGATATGTAAGAACGCTGCTGGAAGCGGTGAAGGATCTGGAGATCCGCATGATTGCACCCTCCCACGGATTCCTGATCCGCGAGGACATTCCTAAGTTCATCGGGCTGTATGCCACCATGAGCCGGGAGACTACCCAGGGCAAGAAGGCTGTCATTGTCTACACCACCATCAAGAACAGCACGAAGAAGATGGCCGCGATCATTGAGAATTGCCTGAAGGAGAACAATATTGAGACCGAAGTCTGGAACGCAGATAAAAGCAGCACCGCAGACATCCTCCACAGCATCGAATCGGCAGACGCCGTCTTCATCGGCAGCTCCACGAAGTATGCAGATATGATCGGGAACCTGGAGGAAGTGCTGAAGGGCATGCAGGAGATGAACCTGGAAGGTAAGCTTGCCACGGCGTTTGGCTCCTACGGCTGGAGCGGAGAAGCGATCGAGGTGATTCAGGATTACCTGAACGGAACGAACATGATTGTACAGAGCACCTCTGAGGTGATCAAAACCACCGGCATGACCCATGTGGAGTTCCCCGTCCGGGTGAGATTCTCTCCAAGAGAGCCTGAGAAGGTCCAGAAGATTAAGCATGCAACCGAATTTGTCTCGGATCTGCTGCTCAGTTCAATCTAGGGAGGAGGAAGCGAACATGACGAAGCATTACGTAATTGTTGGCGGCGGTGTAACCGCCGTCCATGCCGCCAAAGCGATCCGCGATCAGGACACGGACTCGGAAATCTCCATTCTCGGGGAAGAGAGCGGCCTGCCGTACAACCGGATCAAGCTGACCAAGGGCCTGTTCACCGATCTGCATAGCGAGAAGGTTCTGATCAAGAAGGAGAAATGGTACCGCGATAACCGCATTACTGTGCAGTCGTCCACCCGCATCGTATCCATCCACCCGGAGCGCCAGACGGTAGAGACAGAGAGCGGCCAATGTGTGGAATACCATAAGCTGCTGCTCTGCATGGGGGCGAAGAACCGCGCATTAACCATCCAGGGTGCCGGACTTGCCAACGTACACAGCATCCGGGAGCTGGCTGACGCAGACCGGCTGAAGGACAGTCTTAAGGAAGGCAGCCGCGTAACCGTCATCGGCGGAGGGGTGCAGGGGATTGAGACCGCTTGGGCGCTTCACGAAGCTGGGTATACGGTAACTGTGGTTGAATACGCACCTGCCCTGATGGGCAGACAGCTCGACAGCTACTCTTCCAAGCATCTGCAAGAAACCCTTGAACAATCCGGGGTGAAGGTGATTCTTCAAGCGGGTGTGGCTTCCATAGAGGGGACAGAGGTTGTCACTGGGGTTACGCTGAATGACGGCACGAGCTTCCCGTGTGACCATGTGGTCTACTCCATTGGGATTGTTCCGAATACTGCTCTGGTTGACGGCTCGAAGATTGAGGTCCGCAGCGGCATTATTGTGGATGAATATCTGCAGACGAGTGCTCCGGATATCTATGCAGCGGGTGACGTTGCCGAGTTCGGCGGGCTGGTGGAAGGCCTGTGGGGCGGAGCGATGGAACAGGGCAGAATTGCAGGGAGCAATATGGCCGAAGCCCGGAGTGTATACCGCAGAGCGGTTCCGGTGACCTTGTTCAATGCGTTCGGGGTGTCGTTGTTCTCCATCGGCAACACCGATGAGCGGAATTGCGATGAGTCGGTATGCGGTGAAGAGAACGGGGCGTATACACGGATTTTTGTGAAGGATCATGTCATTGTCGGGGCGTTGTCCTGGCAGGGCGCTGCGGCTTCGCTGGCTTACAAGGCGGCTGTTGAGCAGGGCATCCGGCTGAGCGGGAGTGCTGACGGCAAGAGCATCGAAGACATTATAGCGGAAGCACAGTCTGTTCTGAACTGATTAACTACTAAGAATATAGGAGATGAGTATGATGAAAAAGTATATCTGTACCCCTTGCGGCTACATCTACAACCCGGCGGTAGGCGATCCCGATGAGGATGTAGCTGCCGGAACAGCGTTCGAGGATCTGCCGGAAGATTGGGTCTGTCCGGTCTGCGGTGAGGACACCAGCCATTTCGTACCCGTTGAGGAAAAGAACACAATTGCGCATTAGTGGATTAAGGCTTCACATTTCACATTACAGGGGGAACGGTATGAAAGAGCATTCCTGCCAGCACGCCGCAGAACCTTGTACACGCAAGGTACCGATTTTTGCCGCGCTGACCGATGAGGATCTTACCCGGATCAGCGCGATGATTAAGCACCGCAAATTCACCAAGGGACAGCCGCTAATTCTCGAAGGCGCGCCGTCCGATACGCTGTACATTATTCAGCAGGGACATGTGAAGTTATCCAAGATTACGCCCGAAGGAAAGGAACAGATTCTGCATATCCTGACAAACGGGGATTTCTTCGGGGAACTCAGTATCTTCAACAGCGACGAGCTTAGCAACTTCAGTGCGTATGCGCTGAAAGACACCAATATCTGCCTGCTGACCCGCAGCGATATGGAGCAGTTAATGACCGAGAATCCTGACATCTCCCTGCGCTTGCTCAAAAGCTTAACCAAACGGCTCGCCCACACCGAGAATCTGGCGCAGAGTCTGGCGACCAAAGACCCGGAAATCCGGATCGCGTATATGATCATGGAGCTGAGCGAGAAATACGGCAAGCCGCGCGGCGGACGCGTACATATCGACCTCCCGCTGTCCCGGGAAGAGCTGGCCAGTTATGTCGGAGTGACCCGCGAGACCATCAGCCGGAAGTTCTCCCGCTTCGAGGACTCCGGTCTGATCAAGCTGATCGGCAACAAGCAGATGGTGGTCATGGACCCGGCGGGTGTGGAGCGGTTCATGGGAATTTAAGGGGATTGAAATATAGAATAAGCGGCATTTCTGTCATTTGATGATGGGGATGCCGCTTTCACGTGGACTGGACGTAATTCCCGCGCCAGGCACCTTACAAATACCTGACGCATATTGTATGGTTATAAGCCTACCAGGCGACAACGGGAAAGGAAGTGGGTGTATGGCTGCGGGGATTTTAAGATATTTTGCAGACGGCAATACGGCTCTCGGCTACTACAGTTTGTTCGAATCGAATCTTCAAGGGCTCCGGCGGATATTCATACTGAAAGGCGGTCCCGGTACCGGGAAATCCTCCCTGATGAGAGCAATCGGTACGGAATGGGCGGAGCGGGGATACGATATTGAGCTGATCCATTGTTCATCCGATAAGGATTCCATTGACGGGGTCATTATTCCGGCGCTTGGCGCGGGTATTGTTGACGGGACTGCGCCCCATGTGATCGAACCCAAGGCTCCCGGAGCGGCTCTGGAATACGTGAACCTGGGCGAAGCGTGGGACTCGGCAGCACTTACCAGCCAAAGGGAGAGCATTGAGGAGATCAATCAGAAGGTTGCTGGTGCCTATGCGGCGGCGTACAGCAGATTTGCGGAGGCCCTGAGCATTCATGACGAATGGGAAAAGATTTACTTCGGGCATATGGACTTCGGTAAAGCGGATCAATTAACGGCCCTGATGCTGGAACAGCTGTTTGGTGAAGCTCATCTTCAGAGAAGCGCTGACGTCAAGCACCGGTTTCTGGGCGCAGCAACGCCGGCAGGAGCAGTTGACTTTGTCCCTAATCTGACCGAAGGGCTGTCCAGACGCTTCTTCCTCAAAGGCCGGGCCGGAACAGGCAAATCAACGATACTCCGCAAAATCGCCGCCGAAGCGGAGAAGAGGGGCTTTGATACGGAAATCTATCATTGCGGATTTGATCCCCACAGTCTGGATATGGTCATTGTGCGTGAGCTTGACTTTGCCATCTTTGACAGCACCAGCCCGCATGAATATGACCCGGAGCGGGAAGGAGACTTAATCATCGATACGTATGAAGCCATTGTTGCACCGGGAACAGATGAACGCCTCGCCGGGCCGCTAGAGGAAGTAAGCGCACAATATAAAGCCACAATGAAAACGGCGATAGCTGCATTGGCAGAGGCCAAGGTGCACCGGGATGAATTAAAGAAAATTTATATCGCCGCGATGGATTTTAGCGTGGTGGATGCCGCCAGAAACCGGATATCTGCTGAACTGGATAACATACAGGCTTAGCGGTTAATAGGATCTGAGCCAGTCTCGGGGCTTATCCTGCGGAGGTATTTGCTATCCGCAGGGTAAGGCCTTTTTCGGCTTAACCGGATTCTTTAACAAACGGATATGGCTGCGGGCCCGTGTGGTGCGCTCCTACCGGTTGACGCGTTCTTCATCAAGGTATAAACTTATAACCTTAAATATGTAACCAGAGATCATTAAAAACGTTTACATTCCAAAGGGGAGAGAATATCAATGACTACTTACGAAGTGGCTTCCTTCAATATCCGCCTTGACAATCCGGCAGACGGAGAGAACCGCTGGGCGTTACGCAAGGAGCATATGCTGCGCCTGATCAGGCATTACCGCTGGGACGTCTTCGGACTGCAGGAGGCGCGGGGCAATCAGCTGAAATACCTGGCGTCACTTGAGGATTATGAGGTGGAAGGCATCAGCCGTGATCATGATCCTGATAGTGAGCACTGCCCGGTCTTTTATAACAAGTCGGTATTCACCAAAGAAGACGGAGGCACGTTCTGGCTGTCGGAAACGCCGGAGGTACCTTCCAAGTCCTGGGACTCAGCTTACAACCGGATCTGCACCTGGGTGAGGCTGCAGGACACAAGAAACGGGAACCGGATTCACTTTGTGAACACCCATCTGGACCATATCAGCGAGGAAGCCAGATACCGCGGCGCGCTGATGATTCTGGACTGGGTCCGTAATCTAGGCGGAAATCTCCCGGTTGTGATCACAGGGGATTTCAATGCTTTACCGGACGAACGATGCTACCGGGAGATTACAGCGCAGCTGACTGATACCCGCAGGGCGGCTGAGGCACATTATGGCCCTTGGGGTACATTCACCGATTTTCGCTACGATATTCCATGGGATGAGCTGATGGAGATCGATTATATTTTTACGGACAAGCAGGTGAAAGTACTGAAGACTCGGACAGTAACCGACAGCTTCGACCGGAAATACCCTTCGGATCATTATCCTGTTACAGCAACTTTGGAAATCTGACGGGCGAAGCCCGGATATAATCACTCACAAATGGGGACAACGGCATGATGAGGATATTCAGACATAAGGGTTATTTTATCGGAGTGCATATTGTATTGTGTATATCCCTGTTCTCCACACTGTATGCGTACTCTCCGGTCATCCGGGTGAAGGTGAAGGAGATCATCGAACCGGCAGACAAAGTCTATACGATTGCCCACCGCGGCGCGTCCGGTTATGCTCCTGAGAATACGATACCGGCCTTCGAGCTGGCGCGTGAGATGAATGCCGACTCGATTGAGCTCGATATCCATCTGACCAAGGATCTGATTCCGGTTGTGATTCATGACGAGACGGTTAACCGTACTACAAGCGGCAAAGGCTTCGTGAAGAATATGACCCTGGAGCAGATCAAACAGCTCGATGCAGGCACCTGGTTCAATCAGGACTACCCGATGTTCGCCAGAGATCTCTATATTGGGCTTACCGTCCCCACGCTTGAAGAAGTATTCGAGAGGTTCGGCAAGGACATGAACTATGTGATCGAGATCAAGGAGCCTGCCCCGAAGTTCGGGATAGAAGCGATCCTGAATGAAACGATATTGAAATATGATCTCGCCAAAAGGGTGTCCGTGCACTCCTTCAGCGCAGCCAGTCTGCGGGAGCTTCATGCGATCAACCCGGATATTCCGCTATATCAGCTGGTATGGAATGATTATGCGGCTACGAGGGTGACTCAGTCCTATCTCGATACTGTGAAGACCTATGCCGTAGGCATCAGTCCGAATTTCCAGGGAATCAGCGCGGCTTATGTAGCTCAGGTGAAGAGAGCCGGGCTCAAGATCATCCCGTACACGGTGAACTACCAGCTTAATATGGATAAAGCCTATTCTTGGGGAGTAGACGGAGTGCATACGAATTATCCCGACCGCTTCCTTGAAGTGATTGCCGCCAACAGGGCAAATGCCAAATGGTAGGAGTGGAGGCTGGGGGGACAGACCGCTCATTTACTATAAAAGGCCAGAAGAAGGGTCCAGTTCTTGTCCGATACCCGGACATGAACTGGACCCTTAGCGAAATATAAGAATTTATAGGTTGCACACGATAAATGATCCTTCTATTTCTCGCTGAAACGGTACCGTCCTTTAAAAGGACGGCAATGCCGTTTTCACTTGTTGTGCTTAAAATGCGCTTAACACGATATTCCGCAGCTTGCGCGTAATGGGCAGGGTACCGGCATCCTTCTTCTGGATCATGAACAGGATGGTCAGGCGTTCCTGCGGGCAATTGGCAAAATAAGCGCCCAGCCAGCCGTCCCAGCCGTATTCTCCCAGGCTGCCGAGCCCACCGGCTTGACCGGGATCGGTCAGGATGCGCATCTGATTGCCATAGCTGTAGCCTTGCAGCGAATGCCAGGGATTGAAGCCTTGCTGCTGCAAGCTGGTCAAGCTGGCCGAGGTCATATACTGAACGGTGCGGGGCTTCAGCAGCTCCACTCCGTTCAAGCTGCCCTGATTGATCAGCATGGTGGTGAATTTGGCGGCATCCTCAATGGTCGAGACCAGCCCGGCTCCGCCTGCTTCATAAGCCGCCTCCCGGTCCATATGATGGTTAACGCCCAGGTGACTCGCTGAATACCGGGTCAAGCCGCCTTCGCCGTCATCCTGGTAGATGCAGGCCAGCCGGTCTCGCTTGTCTTCGGGCAGCCAGAAGCCGGTATCCTTCATCTGCAGCGGACCGAAGATCTCCTGCTGCAGGAATTCGCCGTACCGCATGCCGCTGACGACTTCAACTAATGCACCGAGGACATCCGCAGAGGTGCCATACTGCCAGGATGATCCCGGCTCGAAGGACAGCGGGCCTTCGCCCAGCCGATTGGCGAATTCCTGTGTGCTCATCGGATTATCGCCCTGCAGACGGCTGTCGAGTTCCCGGAACAATGCATCCGTATACTGACCCGCCAGGTCTTCTCCGCCGTAGACCAGGCCAGAGGTCATGTTCAGCAGGTCATTAATATCAACCTCCCGGCTCACGGGCTCAAGCTCGCCGTTCTTCTCTACCTTCTGATTTTTGAATCCGGGTATGTACTGGCTGACCGGATCGAACAGGTCGATCTCCCCGCGCTCCAGGAGCAGCATAACGGCTGCGGCGGTAACCGGCTTTGTCATCGAGTATAGCCGGAAGATCGAATCCCTGGACATCTTGCGTCCAGCTTCAATATCGGCATAGCCGTCTTCGTGATACCAGCTTTCTTGTCCATCCTGAAGCACCATGAAGTTCGCACCGGCGATTTCCTTATTGGCAATGCTTGCGCTTAGCGCTTTGGTAATTAGGCGGGTTGTGTTTGAATCCAGCATCTCTAGGTCTCCTTTGATATGAACCGTTATCTATATTCCAGGGGGAATAGCATTTCGCATAGAGAATATTATACGTCTTTCAGAGTGGAATGTAAGCGCATTTCAGTGAAAAAATTGAATAAGTATAGGTTTTCGTTGCTTCGCTTAATTCAATGTTACCTTTCTGGTCGTCTATACTAACGGAGAGACTATCACAGGGAGGTAATATTTTGAAACAAAGAACAAGATGGCTTGCGGCGGTTCTTACTTTTACAATGCTAATCATGTCGCTGACTACACTTGGATTACCGGCACAAGCTGGAGCGGTTCCTATTCCGCAATCCTTCGCCAAGGGCGCAGATGTCAGCTGGCTGCCGCAAATGGAAGCTGAGGGCTACAAATTCTATAACGATCAGGGAGACGAAGCGGACCTGCTCCAGATTCTGAAGGATCACGGAATCGATTCGATCCGTCTCCGGGCTTTCGTCCATCCATCCGATGATCCGATCAACGGGCATAACAGCACCGAAGAGATGGTTATGCTGGCCTCCCGTGTAAGCGCTCTCGGATTCAGGGTAATGGTCGATCTGCACTACAGTGATTCCTGGGCCGATCCCGGGAAGCAGGTTACTCCGGCCGCCTGGGCCAGTGATAATCTGGAGCAGCTCAAAGCACATGTCTCAGAGTACACCACAGAGGTGATGCAGGCGCTGAAGGACGCGGGGGTAACCCCCGAATGGGTGCAGATTGGCAATGAGATTAATAACGGGATGATGCACCCGCTGGGCAGCTATAGCAATACGGCGAATCTGGTGGAATTGATCCAGGCTGGCTCACATGCGGCCAAGGATGTTTTTCCTGAGACCAAAATCATTATTCACAGAGCCAACGGGGCAGACACCGGTGTAGATCCGTTCTATGCAGGTCTGGTCGAAGCGGGGCTTAAGGACAGCGATTATGACATCATCGGGTTATCGTATTACCCGGATTCGATCTTCACTTCTTCGATTAATGAATTGTCCTCCAATATGAACCTTTTGGCTGCAAAATACGGAAAAGAGGTCATGGTCGTCGAGGTCGGCGGCGATGTGAGCAAGAATGTGGATAATGTATACAACATGCTAGTTGCTGTGCAGGATGGCGTGAAGGCTGTACCTGGAGGCCAGGGAACAGGTGTGTTCTATTGGGCACCCGAGGGCGTCTACTTCGGTTATGGGCTGTCTGCCTGGAACCCGGACGGAAAGCCTTCCTTCGCGATGGATGCTTTTATCGACGGTGCTTCTGCAATCAACCGGGTGCCGGTTCAGTCGGTAAAAGTGGAGAAGCAGACCGAAATCCTTGAAGTAGGCGGAACCGGCAGCGTCAAGGCAACAATCAGCCCGGGGAATGCAACCTATAAGGGGTTGACCTTCACCAGCTCTGATGAAGCCATCGTCAAGGTAGACAAGTATAAAGGAACGATCTCCGGGCTATCTGCGGGCACCTCTACAGTAACAGCGGTTACGTATGACGGCGGATTTACAGATTCAACGGAGATTACAGTCTCGCCAAGCACAAGCTTCATTCAGAATCCCGGCTTCGAGGACGGGCTGAACGGCTGGACCGTAAGCGGCGACAGCGCGGCGGTCAATGTGGAGTCGGATGCCCATTCCGGTTCGGCTGCACTGCACTACTGGAGCTCAGGGGCTGCGGAATTCCAAATCTCCCAGACGGTCACAGGACTAGAGAATGGAACCTATCAGTTATCCGCTTGGGTCTCGGGCGGGGGCGGGGAAGAGACGGCTGAGATTTTTGCGGGCAATCAGAAGCAGCAGTTTGTCAACACAGGCTGGCAGCAATGGAGTAATCCAACCATCGATACCGTTGAGGTTACAGATGGAACGCTGACACTAGGCGCTAATCTGAAATCTGCGGGAGACAAGTGGGGGAATATTGATGACTTCAAGCTGGTCAAAAAAGCCGGAGCCGTCAGCACCGATCATCTAACGGTCAACGGCGCTAAGTCCGACTGGTATCTGAGCGGTTCCAAGCCTGCTACCTTCGGTGACAGCAATGCTTCAGGCGGCTTCGATTACGGGGATGACAAGCCGATTAACTTCAATCTTACTCATGAAATGACCGGACTTGCGCCCGGAACCTATACCCTCCAGGCCAAAATCTTCGGGGACAAGGGTGAACCTTCTCCCGGTTCGGTAATGTATGTGATCTCCGAGGGACAGACGTATTCGGTGCCTGTTACCTATTCAGGCAGCGCCTGGCTGAAGCCCCGGACTCTGACGCTAAAGCATGTGCACATCGGGGAAGACGGAAGTGCATCGCTGGGCTTCAAGGTCATCACGGACTCGGATAATCATTACGGCTATCTGCAAGAGGTGACCTTCGTGCGCAATAGCACAACTACACCTGAGGTTCCTGGTGAACCAAGTGAACCCAATGAACCGAGTGAACCGAGTGAACCAGTGACACCTCCGGTCACAGAGCCGGTGACACCTCCGGTAACGGAGCCGGTGACACCTCCGGTAACGGAACCGGTAACTAGCCCGGAAGAGAATCCTGTACCAAGTCCGGCAGCCAGTCCTGTGCCAAGCCCGGCTACGGCAACAGGAACGGACTCCGGTTCAGGCTGGACAGCACCGCTGGCAACAGCTCAAGCGTCAGCTACACCGCCAGCCACGCCGCAGCCGGAGATTCTGACTGTAACTGAGCCGAAGGTGAATGCACAGAACCAGATTGTGATCCCACTGGCTGAGGGTCAGAGCGAAGTAAGAATACCCGCTGACGCCGCGGCTCTTAAGGGAATAGCCGGCCTGAAGGTGGAAGGCAAGACGGTAGCTGTAGAGATTCCAGGCCAGGTTGTGCAGCAGCTTCAAGGCTTAGCCGGGCAGCAGCAGAAGGGCTCGATGATCTCTGTCGTGCTTGAGCCATGGTCCCCAGAGCAGAAGACGGCCTGGACACTTCAGGCCAATACCAAGAGTGAGGCTGAACTGAGAACAGCCGGAGAAATGTTCAATCTCAGGCTGTCTGTGCTGAATCAGCAGGGAGTGAAGACTCCGCTGGTCTCGTTCGCGGAACCTGTTACGCTTCGCTTGAAGGTTCAGGAGAACGGGAACCCGATGCTTGCAGGTGTCTATGCGGCCGCAGACGATGGAACGCTTGAATATGCAGGCGGAACCTGGGAACAGTCCGTATTGACTGCACAGGTACGGCAATCCGGCAATTATGCTGTACTGGAGTATGACAAGAGCTTTGCAGATGTGAGTCCGGCGGATTGGGCCTACTCAGTGATTAAAGAGATGGCTACCAAGCATATTATCGAGGGCGACCGGGAAGGACGCTTCGCACCGAAGAGAGAAGTGACCCGTGCCGAATTCGTTACGATGCTTGTCCGTGCCCTTGGGCTGAAGGCGGAAGGCCTGAGTTCGTTCGCTGACGTAGACAGCAGCAAGTGGTATGCGGGCGATGTCGCGGCTGCTTTTGCAGCCGGAATCGTGAAGGGCGATGCGGCCGGCCGGTTCGCAGCAGAAGCGCCGGTCACGCGCCAAGAGATGGCAGCGCTGCTTGTGAGAGCCTACGAGCTGCGCTCTGGAAGCAAGGCTCCGGCAGGTTCCCTGCCAGTTTTTGCCGATGCCGCCAAGATTGACAGCTGGGCTAAGGAGGCCGTGAGTGCCGCCGGTTCACTAGGCATCATTACAGGGACTCCGGACGGATTCCTCAAGCCCCAGGCCAATGCGACACGTGCAGAGTGTGCGAAGGTATTGAGTTTGCTGCTTAATCTGTAAGCAAGAGGATAAGAGTATATGTAGAAGTAGAGCAGCGATCTTCCTGTAATGGGGGCGCTGCTCTTTTTACTGGCATGGGATAGTATGGTTGAGAAGGAGCTGGGCGCAGTATAATCGGAAAACCGATCACAATGGGCAGCAAGAAGGCAAACGGGCGCAGTGTAATCGGAAAACCGATCACATTGGGCAGCTGGAAGGCGAACGGGCGAAATGTAATCGGAAAACCGATCACATTTGGCAGCTGGAAGGCGAGTCTGCTTCCTAAGGGTGAAACTGGCCAGTTCGTGCTTGCAGTTCCGCTCTGACTTCCTCCGGAACTTCCTTCATAGTAAGGTCGTCGCCTAGGAATAGCAGCCAATTCGTGACTTCCTTCAGCTCCTCCGTGCGGTTCACCTCGACTTCCATTTTCAGAATAGCGGTAGTTTGGTAGGGGTTAGTATAGGAAAGCGCCACCCTAAACGGGTGATATTTCCGGTATTGGGCAATGGCCCGGGGACCGAGCTCCAGGACAAGGTTGTTCTTCACCTGCTGCTTGCTCAGCTTCTCCTTGATTTTTTTCGCGCTCAGTCGTTTGGATTCCGGGTAGGGGATGACATCAGTAAGCAGGTCAACCGGGATGATCCGTTTTCTGGACTCGTCCAGGTCGAAGCACTCGATGAGCCACAGGCTTTTCTCCTGATAGAGACGCAGTAGATACACAGAATAGGACTTGTTCGTCTGTTCTTCCTGACAGGTAATTTGCAGATAACGGTCCGCCAGCAGGAGCCGGATCAGCTTGTCCAGCATAGGGTGGGGGAGATCGGACAGGTCCAGCAGATCAGGATTGCCCGGGTGGGTGCCCTCAAACAGCAGGATCTGATTGAGTAGAACAAGCTCCTCCTGCTGATTCTCCGAGATGAGCGCCAGCAATTTCTCCGTCAGCGACTGGCGGCTCCTGAGATAAGGAAGCTGGCCGTTTCTGGTCGCCATGAATGCAATGAACAGCGCTTTGACCTCGTTATCCGTGAACCGGACCACCGGAAGGATAGAGTTGCGCATAACGGAATACCCGCCATCCCGGCCCACCTCAGCGACCAGCGGCATTCCGAGCGCCTCAATCTCCCGGATATCCCGCTGAGCGGTTGAACGCGAAATATTGAATTCCCGCATGATTTCCGTCAGCGTAAAATGGGCACGATTGTTAATGTACCGCATGATGATGTTGATCCGTTCTACTTTTTTCATGGCGGCTCCTAAACAGGTTCATTTTTTGACATGATTCAAGGTTATCATATACATAGCAGGTGAGGAACACAAATAGGAATAAAGGCGGGATATAACAATGGCAGGGTATACTATTGCAGAGAAAGACAGCTTTACGGTGATCGGGCTGGGGGTCGAGCTGAAGAGTGATTACACGGATTATGCCGGGATTTATAAGGAGAAAGCGGATTTTTGGCAGGCGGTCAGTGAAGATGGCAGGCTCGGCTTGTTAAAAGGGATTGCGGCGAATAACTATGTGTTTGTGGTGAACGAAGCGGTGAACGGCAAGATGATGCATTACGCCGGGGTGATGGCAGCCGCAGGTGCACAGATTCCGCAGGAAGCCCGGGTGATTCAATTCCCTAAGGGGGAATACCTCGTAGTGGCAGGCGAAGGAGCGACAACGGAGGAATTAAGCAATACCGTGACGGGCGTGGCCTTCGGACAAGCCTTGCCGCAAGCAGAAGGATACGCGTACGTAGGAGGGCCGAATGCGGCTGTGGAGATGGGCAGCCGGGATCGCTCGCTGTATGGTGAAATGTGGATTCCTGTCGTCAGAAACTAAAGTAATGTAATGGAGGATAACTAACTATGGCATATACAGTTGATTTCAAAGAGGTGTCTGTGCAAGGTCTGGAGTCGTCGCCTGTTGCTGAGGCGCTGGCAGGACTGCGTGCGAATGAAGCGCGTTATTTCATGAACAAGTATAAGCATGAATTCACAGTCGTTCCGGCCAGTGAAAGCCAGGAGACGCTGGATTACGTGAACGGGATTCTGAGCAAGGAGCGGGGCCTTGAGTTTGCTGCCAAGCCACTCCAAACGTCGCAGTTCCAGGTGGAGAATATCCGGTTCGCCTACGTTTTCTATGAGGATGGTCTTGCGCTTAACGTGATGTACACAGTGGATGATCCCAAGAAGCGGGCAGTCGGATTCAAGCTCTCGGAGGGGATGGAGATTCCGAAGGAGCTGGAGGACAAGTTCAAGTTCGCGCGGCAGAAGTCGAAGCTGGCCGGTACGATCCGGGGATCATTTTTTGTGATTAAGGGAGAGTACTAATAAAAATCCCCACAAAGTGAAGTTTAAGCTTCGGAGTTTACTCGGGTACTTTGCTGGACCGCAAAACATATAAGTACTTAAAGAGGGGCTGCCAACTGGCAGCCCCTTATGGCCGTTCAGATCTCCTCCGCTGTATACGTCTTTTGGGTGCGGAGGACCGGGAAGAACCGGTACATCCAGAGCACGGTAATAATCAGGGTGCCAACTCCGCCGATCACTGTTGCGGGCACGGCCCCGACCAGCCCGGCCATGGTGCCAGACTCGAATTCGCCAAGCTGGTTCGAGGTGCCGATGAATAACGAATTCACTGCGTTCACCCGGCCCTGCATCTCCTGCGGCGTGTTGACCTGCACCAGTGTCGAGCGGATAACGACACTCACGACATCCGAGCCGCCGATCAGAACGAGCGCGAACAGGGACAGCCAGAAGCTGTGGGAGATGCCGAACAGCATCGTGGCCAAAGCGAACACGACCAGTGAGGCGAACAGCATCCGGCCGATGGCGCGTTCTACCGAGTAGCGGGTCAGGATCAGCGAGACGATGATCGCGCCCACCGCCGGGGCGGAACGCAGCAGGCCAAGACCGAGCGAGCCGGTCTTCAGAATATCCTCGGCGAAGATCGGCAGCAGTGCCGTGGCCCCGCCAAGCAAGACAGCGAACAGGTCCAGCGAGATTGTACCCAGGATAATCTTGCGGGCGAAGACAAACCGCAGGCCGCTGAGGAAGGTGTCCATGCTGACTGCGTCCAGCTTTTTGACGAAATGAACAGTCTTGACGAAGAAAATCAGCACTGTCGATACCAGCAGCGCGGCAAGCGAGGCGATATAAGCGGCAGCCGTACCCCAGACCACGAGAACACCCCCGAGGGACGGGCCGACGATCATCGCCGTCTGCATCGCAGACGCGGACCAGGCCGCTGCCTTAGGTAACTGCTCGCGGTCCACGATATCGGGGACCAGCGCCGCCGAGGCCGGACTCTCGAAGGTACGGCACGCGCCAAGGACTGCTGCGGCTGCCAGCAGGTGGACTGCGCTGAGCCAGCCTTCGATGCTGCCGAGGACGAGCAGCAGCACGATGAGGCACTCTGTAAGCTGGCACAGGAACACAATGGTTCGGCGGTCATAGCGGTCTGCCGTCTGTCCGGCAGGCAATGTCAGCAGCAGCATGGGCAGGAATTGGGCCAGCCCGACCAGTCCAAGCTGGTAGGCGCTGCCGGTCAGCGCATACATCTGCCAGCCAATCGCTACCGACAGCATCTGGAAGGCACTGGTGGAGAAGATCCGCGCGATCCATAAGCGCAGGAACGAGCGGTTATGCAATACAGACGAGCGTGGAGTATTCCTATCCGGTGTATTCAAAGTATTCAAAGGGTGTCATCCTCCAAGCGATCAGAATCGGGTTCAGATGCAGGCTCCGGCTTTCGCCCGCGCATCTCAGGGTGTTCCTGGAATATTAAGGAGTAATTCTTGCCGTAACGCGCCTCCAGCTCCTGGGCGAAATCCTGCTCTATGCGCATCATCACAACATCGTGATAATAAGACGTCTGAAGCACATCCAGCACAGCCGGATGGTTGCTCTCCAGCGCCGAAGCCTGCGAATGGCGGGTGAAGCTGCCCAGAAGCGAGGTCTCCTTATCCAGCAGGATCGAGAAGTTCCGGGCGGCCTTCGGCCCGCCTGCCGGTACGCTATGCACAATGACATGCGACAGCGCTGTAGTTATGTTACCTATCACCATCAGGTGGACGGCAATGCCACGTTCTTCGGCGGCAAGCAGTGTGTCTTCTATCTGGTGCAAATCCTCAGCCCAAATATCTACCAGAATCTCCGTGCTGGCATTGGCAGCAAGCCGCTTAACCGCCAGATCGACCTGCGCGTCTCCCTTCCAGTTGCTGAAGAAGGGCGGTGCGGCGGGCAGGTGGGTCAGCTCGTTCTCCAGTAGGCGGGCGGTGCGCTCAAATTCCGCCTGAAGCAGCTTAACGACCTGCCGGACCGGAATTGCAGCGAAGGTAACCGGCTCGCCTTCGACTGTCCGGCAGACTCCTTTATCTACCAGACTGCGCAGCGCGGCATATACATTGGACCGGGACACGGACACCTGCTTGGCTACCTCATAGCCCGAGGAGGGCGGCTGGCCGTGCAGCGCCAGGTAGCAGCGGGCTTCCAGATCGGATAAGCCGAGCTTGCGTAATGCTTCAATCATGGGTGAACCGCCTTTCTGTGAGAGTAAGTAATGCTTCGTTGTATGTAGAAGTATTTCAAAATACTACTCCGATCCTAAAGTACTGTCAAGCAGCAATATCCGGCCATCCGCAGCACCGAGCGTCTCACAAAAATGATTACAGTCGGGTGAAATCAGGTAATAACTCTCAAGACGGCTTAAAAAGCCGATATGCAAGAGAGTCTCGACTATAAACCAATGACAGGATGAGGACTTATGCGAAAAGCAATTCTGACTACCATGCTCATCTCCAGTCTGTTAATGGCTGGCTGCGGCAATAACGAGGCGGGAAATGGCGGTACAGCGGCTACTCCAGAGACCGGACAAGCAGCGACGGCAAGCCCGGAGGTTACACCCGAGGTCACGCCGGAACCGGCAGCTGAGGCTACCGCAGAGCCCGCACCGGAAGCTACAGCACAGGCACCAGCGCAGACGACCGCACCGGAAGCCACGCCGAAGGCCAGCGGGGCGGCGGGGGAATCGCAGCGGCAGACGTATTTTGACAAGCTGGATAAGATTGAAGAGGGCCTTGGCGATCTGAAGGCAATGTCAGACAGCGGGGTCATGACTGATATGAAGGAGGCCGCCTCCAAGGAGCATGAGCGATGGGACAAGGCGCTGAATGAAATCTACCAGGAGCTTAAAGTGCAGCTTCCCGAAGCTGATATGGCAAAACTGAAAGATGAGCAGCTAAGCTGGATTAAGGAACGCGATAAAGCAGCAGAGGAAGCTGCTGCCAAGTATAAAGGCGGAACGATGGAGGGGCTGGAATACGCGGCTACCTTGGCCTCAGTGACGAAGGAACGTTGTTATAAGCTGGTTGAGCTGTATATGAAGTAATCAAAGAGCGTAGTGACTCTCGTAAGGAGGGCCGCTGGGCTCTTTTTTTGACCATTTGTATGACTGAAGAATTGATAAGTGTATTCTGTACAATTAAAAACCGCAAAAAGGAGGGATTTCGTCTTCTAACTGTAGTCTGTACAACTAAATCTGCCCGAATAGAGGGAACTCAGGGAAAATAGGAAATTTAATTGTACGGAATGCAGTTAAGCGGATATTAGGCGGTAAATTAGACGGTTTAGTTGTACGTAATACATCTAAGCCCACTAATTTAAATCTATTCACTTAATCTGCAGATGCCCGCCTAAGCGAGAATTGATTCAAATCTTCTGAATCTCCGTGGGACAACAAGACTCCCCGGTTAATCATCTCCCTCATTCTATTTACTATAAATGAAGTGTCCACTAGCTGCCGTGAGACTTCTAACACCCGGATGAAGACACTCCCTGCGCTGACGTATCCCTTCCTGGCCTGATTCCGTTCTTGCTCCTGTTCCAGTTCAATAACGGACCTGAGAATCACCTCATCCATAGCGCTTTCATCACAGCTAATAATGGCGGCATCTTTCCATAGACGCAGCATTTGATTTTCCTCCGCCAGCCTGAGCCAATCCAATTCATATCTCCTTCTCTGATCAGATTGAAGAGGGAGGCCTTGACCATGGCTTTTTACGATATATAAGTAATCCTCACGATCGGTTCCGCCTATAAAATGGGGTGTGACCCCTTCTTTGCTATGAATCCCTGCTGAATGATAAAGCTCAGTCACATCAACCATACGCACCGGCTGTATGCGATCCCGCAACAGATGTAATACGAAACGCAGACCAGTCTGGTCATGCGCATTATCCGCCACCCAAATGACGATGATCTTATGGGGCGGGATGCTTTTCACTGTCTGTGACATGCGGACAAGCTGGTTCTCTTGGTGGCAATGCTGGCTGATGCTGTAATTCTCATCACGTTCCCCCACCCATTGATGCCTGTTCTGCATTCCCGTTAATGTGTCCAAGCCTGATAAGGGCCCAATTGAGAACAATTCATTAAAAGCAAGCACTTGGCTTGTCTCACGTTTACCGAGGGCACTGAACGCCACTTTTAGGGAACCTGCATCTGACATGCCAGAAATAATATGTACATATTCTTGTTCCATTCGTTCATTTGAAACTCCATGTGCCTTAGCCATAAACACACTCCTAACCTAACATATCCCTTATAATACCACTTGTTGGCCCCCAGCGTGCCCGTTATAACAGTCGATTCTAGGCTGAAAGTGCTTTTTTTTGAGCAGAACGGAGCCCTATTATTTGTTACGCTCCATATGAATGCTACCAGGAAAGGAGGCGGGGGCGCTCAAGCTCAAGCTGGAAGACAACTAGGAGAGCATCTGCAGAAGTTTCCCCTGATTTCTAAATTGATTTTAGAATACTAGGAGGAGTTAAGCCCATGGGTAGAAAAAAGAGGTCTGTAAAGAAATCATTGCTCACATTCTTATTATCCTGTCTGCTGGTCTTACCGCTTGCTCTCCCGCCCGCACCGGCACAAGCAGCTTCTACCGGAAATCTTCCCGCCCGTCAGGCAGAATATCTGGACCGTGGGTTGGTCGCGGTTCTGACGGATGGCGGTGTGTTTGTGAGCTGGAGGTACTTGAATACGGATTCAGATGAAATCGCTTACAATGTCTATAAGAACGGGATGAAGGTGAACGCGGCACCCATTGTAAACTCCACGAATTATGTGGACACATCGGGTGCGGACAGCTCGCAATATCAGATTTCTACGATTGTTGCCGGGAAGGAGGAAATGCAGCCGGAGCGGGCGGCAGTGTGGCATAACTCTTATCTGCCGATTCCGCTGGATAAGCCTGCCGATGGCCGGACCAAAGACGGAGGGACGTATTCCTATTACGCCGGAGATGCCTCTGTTGGGGATCTGGACGGGGACGGGGAATATGAGATCGTTTTCTTGTGGAGTCCCAGCAATTCTAAGGATAATTCACAAGCCGGTTATACCGGGAACGTCTACATCGACGCGGTCAAAATGGACGGCACCAAGCTCTGGCGCATTGACCTTGGCGTGAACATCCGGGCCGGGGCGCACTATACGCAGCTTATGGTGTATGACCTGGACGGCAACGGCAAAGCCGAGGTGGTGGTCAAAACGGCAGACGGCACCAAAGACGGGCAGGGTACGGTCATCGGTGACGGCACCAAGGATTACCGCAATGACGGAGGTTATATCCTCAGCGGGCCGGAATATCTGACGCTGTTCGACGGACTCACAGGCGCTGCTGTATCCACCGTGGACTATGATCCGCCAAGAGGCAATGTAAGCGCGTGGGGAGACGGATATGGCAACCGTGTAGACCGGTTCCTGGCCGGGATTGCTTACTTGGACGGCGCGAAGCCAAGCGTTGTGATGGCCCGTGGCTATTATACAAGAACAACGCTTACCGCATACGATTACACGAATGGCGCATTGGTGAAGCGCTGGAACTTCGACACGAACGAAGCTGGCGCACAATATGAAGCACAGGGTAATCACAACCTGAGTGTGTTGGATGCAGACGGTGACGGCCGGGATGAGATCATGTATGGTGCGCTGGCGATTGACGATGACGGCACACTGCTCTACAGCACCGGACTTGGACATGGAGATGCGATGCACGCAGGGAAGCTTAATCCGAACCGGGAAGGGTACCAGGTCGTCAGTGTGCATGAGCATAAAGATGCTGCTTACGGGCTGGAGATGCGCGATGCGGCAACAGGTGAGATTCTCTGGGGGCAATTTACCGGAAAAGACACCGGGCGGGGAATGTCCGCAGATATCGATCCGGAGCATCCCGGCTACGAGTCTTGGGCGTCCACGATTGTGAACGGGCAGATGGACCCGTTATCCCGCGGCTACGCAGCTGACGGACAAGTGATCTATGAGCAGAATGAAGTGCCGCGAAGCGCGAATTTCGCCATCTGGTGGGATGGGGATCTCCAGCGGGAGCTGTTTGACCACGACTGGAACAACACTACAGCACAAGGCATTCCGCTGATTTATAAGTGGGATTACCGGAATAAGCAGCTGAAGGAGATTTTTCGGGCGGCGGGTACACTGACCAATAATCATACCAAAGGCAATCCGGCCCTTCAGGCAGATCTGCTGGGCGATTGGCGCGAGGAGCTGCTGCTGCGCAGTGAAGATAGCACGGAGTACAGACTCTATACCACTACGATTCCTACAACCTACAGAATTCCGACACTTATGCAAGATCCGGTGTACCGGCTGGGGATCGCCTGGCAGAATGTGGCATACAACCAGCCGCCGCATACGGGCTTCTATCTGGGAACGGAGGCCACCGCTTTTCCCAAAGCCAATCTGACACTGACCGGTGCGCCGCAACCGCTGGAGCAGGTCTACCACTTCGGGTTCGGTACAGAGCCACCAGCCGGAACAACTTCTGTGCAGGCTACGCCTTACACGGAGGGAACAGGATATGGTTTCGAGAGCATAAGCGGAATCACCTTGGGCGCGGGCCACGCTTCTCTGCCGGAGAACACCAAGTTTGCGGTGGACCTGCCGAATGCCAATTACAAAGTGACTCTTAAGCTGGGCAGCGAAGCCAGAGACTCAGAAGTAGGGGTCAAATCCGAATTTGTACAAAAGCTGGCGCAAACCCAAATCCATGCCGGCACACCACTGCTCTATTCCTATGACATTGCGGTGGTGGACGGCCAGTTAGAGTTTATTTTCTCCGGCACGGCAGCCGATGTGCAGGAGATCAAGATTGAGAAGTACCCGCAGAAGGTCCCGGGAAGCGGAACAACCATCTATATGGCTGGCGACTCGACGATGCAGTCCTACAGCGGAATGCAAGCTCCGCAGGAAGGCTGGGGCCAGCAATTCAATAAATACTTCAGCAGCGGAATAACGATCCAGAATGATGCCATCGGCGGCAGAAGCAGCAAGTCGTTCATGGTGGATAGCCGTCTGGATAGTATCCTGCAGCGGATCAGACCGGGAGATTATTTCTTCATCTCCTTCGGGCACAACGATGCCAGCGCGGGTATTCCTGACCGTTATGCCTCTCCGGCAGATTATGCAGCGTACTTGACCCGCTACGTGAACGGAGCGAAGCAGCGCGGGGCCACTCCGGTTCTGTTAACGCCAGTAGGACGCAGGGACTTCAATACGGTCACTCAGGAATTCAACGTAAGCTTTCCGGAATATGTGAAGGCGGCAAAAGAAACAGCGGCTGCGCTGAACGTGCCGCTGATCGATCTGAGCCAGCTCAGCATTGCGGAGTATAACCTTGTCGGGTTGGCGGCTACGGAGAAGCTTTTCCTCTATGCTAATCCAGGGGAGTATCCGAAGTACCCGAACGGGGTCAGCGATAATACCCATTTCAGCTCCTACGGCGCGCAGGTCATTGCCAGTCTGGTAGCGGGCGCAGTGAAGGAGATGAATCTCAGCATATCCCCGTTCGTGATTGATCCCGGTATTACCGGGCCGGAGCCAGAGCCGGAGGTGCAGCAATATGCGGAGGACTTCGAGGGTGATCCGGCCGCAGCACAATATTCGATGGTGAATGCTACGGGCACTGCCGGAACTATGGCGGGCACGGTGACAGAAGAGAACGGGAACAAGGTATTGTCTGTGACGGGCTCCGGCTCCGGCAACCGCGCCAAGGTATTCCGCCTCTTCGATGCGGTGAACGGCGATATTGTGAATGTCGATTTCAACTGGCATTCCGGCAATGTGGGCGCTGTCCCGTCGGAGGGACATCTGACTCTTCAGGATGCGAATGAGAACCAGATTTTCACTCTGTTCACCAAGACTGGAGCGGCAAGCCCGAATACGAACATTCATTATTTCACCGGCCCGTACACACCAGACTATGGTACTGGCACCACTGCCATTCCAGGGGGCGGAACCGCTACGACTATTCCTAAGAATCAGTGGGTGAATGTCAAGCTGAAGATTGATTTTACCGGAAAAACCCTTGATCTCACCTTGACCAGTCTCGCTAACCCGAGTGTCACCCAGACGATCACGGATATTCCGCTGAGTCCTGGCGTCTATGCGAATAACGTTAGGGGCTTGAGGTTCCTGGGTACGCGAAAAGGAGGAGGAGGCACGCTGAACTGGACCACCCAGATCGACAACGTGAAAATGGAAGGCACCAAGCTGCCGGTGGCAGCAGGCGATATGGCGGCGTTGATTGCGCTGCATCAGGAGGTGAAGGCGATTGATCTGGCACCGTATACGGAGGCTTCTGCAGCAGTGGTGCATAGAGCCTTGAGCGCTGCCGAGGCGCTGATCGGGACAACAGCCTCGCAGGCGCAAATCGATCATGCGGTGAATATGCTGACTGTTGCACGCGATTCACTGACCAGCGAGGTTGCGGGCGATATTAGCACATATGCCTTCGATTTTGGCTCCGGCAGTGCAGCAGAAGGTTATACGAAGGTGGATGCCAAACGGGCCTACGTGGAAGGGAATGCCTACGGGTTCGCCGACACCGCGCTGGTCCAGGACGAGAACCGGGGAACCGGCAACCCGCTGACAGAGGACTTCACCCGTGTAAACGGGACCTCTTTCGTAGTGGAGATGAAGCCGGCGAATTACCGTGTAACGATGACCATCGGGGATACGCAAGAAGTGACCCAGACGGGTGTTACGGTGGAGCAAATGAACAAGCTGCCGGCCACCACCATCCCCGCAGGGGAATTCAAGGAAGTGACGTATGATATCGCCCTGATCGATGGTGTATTTAACTTCAGCTTCTCCGGCAGTACACCGAAGATCAATGCGCTGAGAATTGAGCGCCTGCCGGAGCAGGGAGCGGCTGATAAGCCAACTCTCTATCTGGCGAGCGATTCCACAGTGGCCAATTATGCGGAGAGCTACCGTCCGCAGGCCGGGTGGGGCGAGACGTTGGGCCGTTATTTTGACACAGAGAAGATCCTTATTGATAACCGGGCAGTCGGCGGACTAAGCAGCAAAACCTTTCTGAACAGCGGATATCTCAATGATATTCTGCTTGGTATTCATGAAGGGGATTATCTGTTCATGCAGTGGTCGCATAATGATTCCACGCCGTCCCGGCCGGAACGTTATCTTACCCCGGAGCAGTTCAAGGTGTACTTGAAGGATTACATTAACGGTGCTGTGCAGAGAGGTGCGATTCCAGTACTGGTTACACCTGTGAACCGGCGGGATTTCAACGGTGAGGTGCTGAACAAGAGCTTCCCGGCATATGTGCAGGCGATGAAGGAAACGGCGCAGGAGACGGGTACTCTGCTGATCGATCTGAATCAGGCAAGCTGGGAGTATTTTCAGGAGCTGGGTACAGAGGGGACCAAGTCCATCTTCATGTGGACGGGTACCACTGAGGATAATACACATCTGCAGATGAACGGTGCCATTAAGGTCTCAGAGCTGGTGGCGGGGCTGGTGAAGGAGCTGAACATTCCGCTGTCGGCATGGGTCACCTTGGGCATACCGCTGGCGGACGGCGCTCCAGGCATGCCGGTGCTGTCCGATAATAACGGGCATGATACGGGGCTGTGGGATGGTGATTATACAATTACGATGAATCTCTGGTGGGGGAATAACGGTACCCGCTTCAAGCTCTTCGAGAACGGCGAAATGATTGAAGAAGGCGCTCTGACAGACCAGTCACCGTCCGCCCAGTCCGTGCAGATCGATATTGCCGGCAGACACAATGGAGCTTATGTCTATACGCTGGAACTCAGCAATCCGCACGGTTCGGTGACAAGTGCACCCTTAACAGTAACGGTCACCGATGCCTCCCCGGGTCAGGCAGTGTTATCGGCCGATAACTGGGACGAAGACGGCAGCTATGCGGTTACGATGAATATGTGGTGGGGGACGAATGCGGCGGAATACCAGCTGTACGAGAATGGTGTATTGGTCGATACTCAGACTCTACAGACGCATACCCCGGATGCCCAGTCCGCAGTCACGGCAATCTCCGGCAAAACCCCCGGAACCTATGAATACGAAGCGGTCCTGCGCAACGCGGCAGGCGAGTCCAGATCGGCGAAGATGACAGTAACGGTGAGCAAGTGAGCGGCTGGCTGAAGACCGGATGATGCGCTTGTTCGGGTGAAATTTAGTGGAAAAGCCCGGGAAACCGGGCTTTTTGTGCTGAAAGAGATACATTACATAGCTCGAGCAGAATGTGGCTGGAGGGGAGCTGTGAAGTGTATTAATACCCCTGAATTTACCGAATATGAGCCAAATGAGCCAATGGAGTGCATTAATACCCTTGAATTGAGCGAAAGTAGGCGGCGAGCGTAAATGAAGTGCATTAGTACCTCTGAATCCAGTGAATGCGGGTCAGACGGGCAACTGTAGTGCACTAGTGCACCTGAGCTACAGCAATCTTGCAATTGTACAGTAACATTCCTCTTGGCAGCGTGCTATTCTTGGGCCAGTAATACTAGCACCTAGCGCACAGTAGCACATATCACACTAGTTCCGAACCTAGCACACGGCAGTAACCAGCTCACTAATATCAGTACATTTGTTCAAAAGGGAGGCGGGGCTGAAGAAAAATGTATGCGTTTACACTCAAGCGAGTTTGGATTCAATTGTTATTCGCTTAAGCTCCATTCAGCAGGCAGGTGATACGTTCACATTGCTACCCTGTATCTATTTATGCGCGTAAGGTCATGAGATAAAGGAGGCTTAATAAATGAAGCAGATCAAACATTGGATGCTGGCTCTAATTATGACGCTGCTGCTGACTGTAGTGCCTGCGGGGGCGGGGAGCGCGGCGGCTATGCTGGAGGAGGTGCCTTTTCCGATGGATTCCAGCAATCAGGCAGGTTGGTGGTCCCCTATTGCCACTTATGGGCTTGGCTATGAATATGCCTATATGGCCTATAACGCCCCAGGGTCGATACCCGGTAAGCATACAGTAGCTATTGCAAGAAGAGACAACGACGGGCTATGGAGCAAGCTTCCGCTCATGGATGGGACAACCCCTGCGGAATATCTGGACGATCTCGGGCATAACCAGCCTTCTATGGCGAGAGACGGAAGCGGGCGGTTCCACGTATTTGCTTCTATGCACAGCAATGCCTGGCGCTATTACCGCTCAGATACCGTGGGCGGGATTCCGCAGAATCACTCGGACGAGCTGCCCGCAGGCATGACGGTAACCTATCCGGTTGTGACGACTGCTCCGAATGGAGATCTGTATTTGCTGGTGCGCGTGGACAAAGACCCGGCTGGTAAAAGAGAGGCTGTACTGTTCCGCTGGAACAACGCCGATTCCGTGTGGACTCAGGTAAAGACCATTGCGGCGCACCTCAACCGGTCTGTCTATCCCGATGACCTAGTCTTTGATGCAAACGGTGATCTGCATATCTTGTTCGAGTGGGCGTACTTCGCGGCCAGCCCGCTGCGCCATCAGTTGTCCTATCTGAAGTACAGCCCGTCCACGGGTGTATTCAGCAAAGCCGACGGAACTCCGGTCACAGCACCGGTCTCCCTGACTACTGCGGACATCGTGCAGCCAATGGCTCCAAGCGAAGCCTATGTGCAGAGCGGCAGTGACCCCGGCGGTCCGGGCGTACAGAGCGCTAAGATGACGCTTGACTCTGCGGGTCGTCCCGTAATCGCTTACCGTTACCGTGAGGAGGGCAGCACAAGCTTTGCGGTGAAGCAGGCCACATACGGTGCAGGCGGCTGGAACTTACAGACCGTCTATAACGCTGCTCCCACGAATGCGGCGATCGATGTGACCTGGACCGGTACAACATCCAGAATCTATTATGTCCGAAGCAGCGGTACTGACCGTGCGTTCATGGCAGTGAATACCGGCGGAGGCTGGACAGAGAGCTCCCTTGCACCGGGTATCCCGGTGGAAAGGCTGGCGGTAGACCGCAGCCCGAAGGGCATTGACATCTTGTACTTGGTAGATGTAACGAACCTGAAGCTTTACTATGGGCGAAATAACTAGGCTGGCCAAATTGATCACCGCACAACTATACTATCCACTTAATGAAAGGCCCGGACATTCGCCCGGGTTCTTTCATTTGCAGTTTGCCCGGAATGGGCATCATTTCCAGGATGTAAGTCCGGGCAGGTCTCACAAGCGCAGAATACATTGAGCTGCTATAATGTTTCATTAGAAGATTATTACGAAGCAAGGGGGAGCACCGGAACATGATTATATCGCTTGAACAGGTGTCATGGCGGCGTGAGCAGACGATGATTCTGCATGAGATGAATTGGCAGGTGGAGAAGGGGCAGCACTGGTGCATAGTCGGTCTGAACGGATCAGGCAAGACGACGATGCTGAACGTTGTAAACGGCTATATCTGGCCGACGCAAGGCCAGGTGGAAGTGCTGGGCCACCGCTTCGGCGATGTGGACCTGCGGGAGCTGCGCAAGCGGATCGGCTGGGTCAGCACCTCTTTACAGCAGAAGCTGTACGGCCATCAGACGGCGCTGAACATCATTCTGAGCGGCAAGTTCGCCACGATCGGGCTATATGACAAGACGGAAGAAGAGGACCTGAAGCAGGCAGCGGAGCTGCTGGAATTCCTGGATTGCTCGGCCCTGGCATCGCGCACTTATGATACCTTGTCACAGGGACAACGCCAGAAGATTCTTATCGCTCGGGCTCTCATTGCAAACCCTGATCTGCTCATCTTGGACGAGCCTTGTACTGGACTTGATATTTTTGCGCGGGAGCAGCTGCTGCAGATGATCGAGAAGATCACGAAGCAGGAAGGCGGCCCCACCTTGCTCTATGTGACCCATCATATCGAGGAAATTACACCATGCTTCACCCATACCCTGCTGGTTAAGAAGGGGGAAATCTATAAAGCTGACGAGACGGCGGAGTGCCTGAAGTCAGAGGTGCTCAGCGATTTCTTCGATACCCCGGTTGAGGTGCAGGAGCATCATAACCGGAGATGGCTTACGTTGGGTTGAATAAGAGGCGTTGCAGGCATCCATGACAAATAGTGTTTTGTACCCGGGAGACATGCCGTGTCCATTCCATCAAGTCCGCAATATTGTGTAGTGTAGGACCATAAAAACCACAATATTAGGAGGAATGGCTTATGGCAGATGAAGGATGCAATCAGACCGCTTCCGGATCTTGCTCACATGCAGAGGGGAACTCTACTACCGCAAGCGGGTTTGCTTCCCATGCTGAGGGGTATGAGACCACAGCCAGCGCTTCTGCGGCTCATGCTGAAGGGTACCAGACGCTTGCAGTATTGGATACGTCCCATGCCGAAGGGAGTGGGACGCTTGCATCAGGACCGGCCGCACATGCGGAAGGCTACAGGACCTTTGCAGTCAATGATGCTGCCCACGCTGAGGGAGGTTTAACTACTGCTTCCGGAACGCAATCACACGCTGAGGGTGCTCAAACGACTGCTTCGGGTGTAGCTTCACACGCGGAAGGGCAATATAGCGCCGCGAGTGGTGATTTTTCCCATGCAGAGGGCGGCGGGACCTTAGCTACTGCATCTGCTGCTCATGCAGAAGGTTTCCTCACTCAGGCAAATGGACTCTTCTCACATGCTGAAGGTTTATCCACCATTGCTAATGCGTTATCCTCTCATGCTGAAGGTGATACTACGGTCGTTCTTCCAGAACACACTAGTTCTCACATCATGGGTTCGAATGGTCAGACGCTTTATCCCGGTTCTTGGCATTTAGCCAATGGGGATGCTTCCACCCCCGGCTTGGCCGCTATTCTTCAAGGGTCTACCGGAAATTTATACCTTCAAGGTACTGTAATCTCTCCTGGGGCAGACTATGCCGAAATGTTTGAGACGGTGGATGGATTGCCGATAGAACCGGGTTATTTCGTGACCACAGAGGGTGAACGGGTCAGAAAGGCTACGCCAGCAGATAAATATATCTTGGGCGTTATCAGTGCAAGACCTTCTATCCTGGGAGATGCAAGTCATTTACACTGGAAAGGCAAATACGAAGTTGATGAATGGGGCCGGATCATCTATGCAGATCGGGAAGTGGAGGCTGTTACAGACATGAAGGGCAATGTTCTAACTCCTGCACATTCTGTGAGCGCGGCCGTTCTCAATCCTCAATATAAGCCGTCTCAAGCCTATGTGCCACGGGTTGATCGTCCGGAATGGGTGGCTGTAGGAACCATGGGCAAGCTTCTGGTCCGGGATAATGGAACCTGTCAGGTGAACGGATATTGTATGCCTGATGAGAACGGAGTGGCGACTGCTTCTGCCGAAGGGTACCGCGTTCTTGCGAGAACCGCACCGGATCAGATTAGAATTTATGTGAAATAAATGGTTCTGCAAGCGGGCGCAGCTCAAAAATATAAAGCAGCGATTCTCCTGTTAACGGAGGATCGCTGCTTTTGTTATGGAGGTATGCCTAAAATATAGCCTGGAATTTATTGATACTTCGGCAGCCAGTCACCATGAGCCGCGATCAGATCGTCGCACATGCTGACAATGTCGTCCATCGACAGCTCGGCGGCGGTGTGCGGGTCCAGCATGGCGGCGTGGTAGATATGATCCTTTTTGCGAGTCATAGCGGCTTCTATGGTCAGGAGCTGGGTGTTGATGTTGGTCCGGTTAAGCGCTGCGCATTGCGGAGGCAGGTCACCGACGAAGGTTGGCGTTACGCCGCTTCTGTCCACGAGGCAAGGCACCTCGACGCAGGCTTCACGCGGCAGATTGGTGATCAGGCCGGTATTCATCACATTGCCGCCAATTTTGAACGGCACATCCGTCTCCATGGCTTCCAGGATGTAAGAGGCATATTCGTGGGAACGCTCATGCGTCAGATCCTGGTTGTTCACCAGCTCCCCGCGCATCTGCTCCCACTGCTTGATCTGTTCCACGCAGCGGCGCGGATATTCGTCCAGCGGAATCTGGAAGCGTTCGATCAGCTCCGGGTAGTTCCGCTTGATGAAGTACGGATGATACTCGGCGTTATGTTCAGAGGATTCCGTAATATAGTAGCCGAATTTCAGCATCATCTCATAGCGGACCATATCGTAGTGTGGTTCAAGCTGCTTCTCCGCTGCACGCCGTTTGATTTCCGGGTACAGGTCCTCGCCGTCTCTGGTAACTTCAAGCAGCCAGGCCATGTGATTGATGCCGGCGATTTTGGCTTGAACCCCTGTCTTGTCGATGCCGAGGTGGTCGAATAATCCAGGAATACACTGCTGAACGCTGTGGCAGAGTCCAATGGTATTCACCCCGCCGTAAGTGTTCATGACATTCGTCAGAACTGCCATCGGGTTCGTATAGTTCAGGAACAGCGCATCCGGACAGACTTCGCGGATATCCGCTGCAAAATCCAGCATTACCGGAATGGTCCGCAGGTTGCGGAAGATGCCGCCGATCCCTACCGTGTCCGCAATCGTCTGGCGCAGGCCGTATTTCTTGGGAATCTCAAAATCCGTAATCGTACAAGGATCGTACCCGCCGACCTGAATGGCGTTCACCACATATTTGGCACCGCGCAGCGCTTCCTTGCGGTCAGTATACGTATTGACAGTACAAGTGCTGCCGCTGCTTTTCTTCAGATTCTGGAGCATGCTCGCCGAGTCGTTCAAGCGCTGAAGATCGATATCATATAGGGCAAGCTCGAAGCCCTGCAGAGCGGGCGTAGCCATGATATCTCCGAGGACATTCTTCGCGAAGACAGTACTTCCGGCACCGATAAATGTAACTTTAGACATAAGAGTCTAACCTCCTGTGGGTTGCTGAAAATGCTTCTGTCCTTCAATGATTAGAAGGATCGTCTGGCAGAAATATGAGGTTTCAGAAGCTTTTTTCGCTTGTTTCTTCTATAATCACTATAGAATAGAACCGAAGACCCGCCTATGGAGAAAGACAAGATAGATATGGAGGAATGTTGCATGAATCCGGATCATTACGAGTTCACTCTGGCCATTAACCTCACACCGGAGGAGCAGGATTTGTCAGTGCTGTTCAGCGGTGAGGGGAGGCCGCTTCCCGGTCATACGATTGGACCGTCCGTACATGATTTCTACTTAATACATACCGTTCTGGAGGGCGGAGGCCTGTTCGAGTGCGGGACGTTCGCGGCGGAGTGCCGGGCGGGAGACACCTTCGTAATTATCCCCGGGTCATTGTTCAGCTATAAGGCCGACCTGGACACTCCATGGCATTATGCGTGGGTTGCATTGCAGGGCATTGGGGTACTGGATCTCCTCAGAGCTGTCGGCATCACCAAGGATCAGCCCTTTATCCGTTCCGGCGAAGGTAACGCCGCTGAGCTGCATAGCTTGTATGAACGTATCCGGCAGGCGTTCAAGCAATCTGCCTATCCGCGGCTGGAGAGTCTGGAGGCGTCGGGCTGGGCAAGGCTGCTGCTGCATCAGTTAGGGCGGAATAATCTTGCAGCCTTGCCGCCGAATCCGTCCGGGATGCCGGAGATGATCGACCGGCAGATCGACCAGGCGATCCGCTGGATTACGCTGCAATTTCACCAGCAGCTCAGCATTGATCACATCGCGTCCTCGCTCGGCTACCACCGGGTTCATTTATCCAAGGCGTTCAAGCAGCGGACCGGAATGTCACCGAAGCAGTATCTGCTCAAAGTCAGGATGGACAAGGCCAAGGAACTGCTCGCAAGCCCGCTGACCATTGAACAGGTGGCCTCTTCCGTCGGCTTCAATGACGCCTTGTATTTCTCCAAGCAATTCCGCAAAGCTACCGGCATGCCGCCGAGCGAGTACCGGGCAGGACTCAGGAACGGGAATGAAAAAGATACAGGGGGATCAAACATATGAAACCGCAAGTTCAGCGAATCCGGGATCTGACCATAGTACGAAGAGAGGGAGGGCGCTTGCTGGTCATCGGCTGCGATTCCAGCGCCAGCATCGGGAATAAGCCGATGGATGCGGTGAAGACACCCCCTGCTGTTGCAGGCTATTATGCTGCCAGAGTTGCAGTAATGGAGGTGCTGTCTGTGGGGGCGGAGATCTTAACGGTCATCGATACCTTAGCGGTAGAGAAGGAGCCTACAGGGAATGAGATTATAAGGGGCATCCGCAAGCTGCTTCAGGAAGCCGGACTGACTGCCGCCCATGTGAACGGCAGCACCGAGGATAATTTCGTGACCTGTCAGACCGGTATCGGAATCACTGTGATTGGTGAGGCGGATGAGACGCATTTGAAGGTAGGGTGTTCACAGAGCGGAGACTGTATTGTGATGCTGGGCGAACCGCTGGTCGGAAGCGCTGTTCTGGAGCAGGAAGCAAGCCAGTGTACCCTCCGTCAGCTCCAGCTTCTGGCCGCTGCTCCTGAAGTCCATGACATTCACCCGGTCGGCTCGAAGGGAGCAGGGTATGAAGCGGAGCTGCTCGCGGAGTTGAACGGCTGCGGCTTCCAGCCGGTGCCTGGAATAGCGGATAAGCTACAGTCATCCGGTGGGCCGGCGACAGCGGTGATTTTTGCGGCTGAGGAACGTAGCCTCAGAGAGCTTCAGTCCAGAATAGGCGGAAGGAGGGAATTGATCGGTTATTTGCAGGATTGAACAGCCTGCGGAAGGTGAATACAGCGCTAACAAAACGGCTTTGATTGAGCCAGATATGGCTTGCCGGTGAACAAATGAAACGTATCTTAATTTCCCGCTTTCTGCGGGATTAAGTGCAAAAACAGGCCCATACGTTCCACAGTAAGTGGAGGAAATCAACTAGTAGAGCATCAGGTTTAAATTAGTGAAAACCGTTTTTTGCAGCGCCCCGACTACCGTACCCACACATAGGCGATAGGCTTAATTGTATTTTGTACAACTAAAACGCCTGGTTTGCTCCCCAGTATACGTTTAGCTGTATTTCGTACACTTGAAATCCCCGCTTTCCCGAGTTTCCACCCGTTGGGGCAGATTTAGTTGTACAGATTACAGCTATAGGGGACAAGCCTTCTTTTTCACTGTTTTTAAGTGTACATTCTGCAACTATCCCTGAATGTCTACTTGGAACTACACGCCATAAAGCACTGCATGGTTGAACTGCATTAAAACTGTAGGAATGAGTCTCTGAGTTCTCCCCCTGACTAAAAGCAACTACATTCCAGGAGGTGCACGCATTAGTTGGAGCTCTCCCGCCAACCCAATGTTCTGTTGCACCAAATAACCAACTGATTGTATTTCCTGCAATGGAAACCTCATATTTTGCTGTGAAATGGGATTCTACTGTATTTCGTACAGCAGAAAGTAGCATTTCAGGGGAAAAATAGCCATTGCTCGAGATTCAACTGTACAGAATACAATAGAGCCTAGGTGATAGCCGTTTTTAGAGAATTCTATGGTACAAAATGCATTTGCTATTGTTCTAGCTAGTACAGCATCAGATGTTTAGCTACAAGAATGAAGCCTTCGCGTGATAAGGTCTGATCATTGTCATATTCTCAAGATTAGCTCTGATGATGTACTAGCTTCGCTCCCGCAATGCACACATCTCGGGCTCATCCGCTATCCTAGCGCCAAGAAGCGGCGGAATTGACATCTTTCAAATTCAAAGTTATTATAGACACACATAGTCCTTAATTAGGACGATGCAGATGTGTATTACAGATTGTTGATGCAGATTGGACGATGTATATGTGCAATACAGATTAGCGATGCAGATTAGCGATAGAACTGAGCGATGGAGAAGAGGAGGAAGTGTTTAATTTTTTGAAATATAAGAATTTATATGTTGCACACGATAACTTATCCTTCTATTTCTCGCTGAAACGGTACCGTCCTTTAAAAGGACGGCAAAGCCGTTTCCACTTGCGGCAATAAAAGACTACAGAAGTCTCTAATATCCGCAAACAACCCCGTCGTCACCCGCCTATACCGAACTCACCACAACCACACACAAGGAGGATTTACAAATGAAGAACCTGGAAAACACTGATGCCGCAAATGAACTTAATGCTGATGCCGCAAATGCAGATGTAATAATTATCGGAGGAGGGCCTGCCGGGCTTAATGCTGCGCTGATGCTGGGCCGTGCACGCAAACGGACGATTGTTATAGATGCCGGGCAGCCGCGCAATGCGGTCACCCGGGAAGCGCATGGCTTCCTGACCCGGGACGGGATCGCTCCGTTCGAACTCCGGCGGATTGCCATAGAACAGCTTGGTGCTTATCCATCCGTTTCACACGTTGAAGATACAGTAGTGTCCATTTTTGGGGAGGATGGGGCCTTCCTGCTGGAGACCGCTTCAGGGCTTAAGCTGACCAGCAAGAAGCTGCTGTTCGCTGCAGGCATGAAGGACCGCAGGCTGGATATTCTGGGACTTGCCGAGGTCTACGGGAAGAGCGCTTTTGTCTGCCCGTATTGCGATGGCTGGGAATTAAGAGATCAGCCGCTGGTAGTCATCAGCAGAGGGGCTGCGCTCATGCATCTGGCTCCGTTGTTATATGGGTGGACTAAGCAATTTGCGGTCTGCACGAATGGACCCGATGAGCTGACAGAAGCAGAACGCGAAGAATTGCGTGCCCATGCTATTCCGTTATTCGATACTCCTATTCGCGAGATTGCATCAGATGAAGGCATGGTTAACCATGTGAAGCTTATGGATGGAACAGAAATTCCGTGTACCGGCATCTTCTTCAAGCCGGAACTGGTTCCGGGAACGGATCTGCCGCATTCCCTGGGCTGCCGGATATCCGAGCAGGGTATTCTTGAAGTCGGCGAGTCCGGTCAGACCAGCGTGCCCGGGATCTACGCCGCAGGGGATGCCGCCTCCATGATGCATCAATCCATCGCTGCTGCCGCATCAGGCGCGCTGGCCGCTGCTGCGGTGAATGGTGAATTGAACCGGGAAGCCTGGAAGGCTGGGCTTGCATAATTCTTCCCCCGGTAGCAAAGGATAACATTACTATGAATATGAAATTCAAAGGGTAGAGCAGGGAGGGAGTACAGATGAATACTGCAACGGAAGCAGAACCGGAGACCCAGCTGACCCGGCGGCTGGCAGAGAATGAACAGGTGCTGCGCGGAGTGTTTGCGGGCTGTGAGGATGTGGTGTTCCATCCGTTCCAGACGGTTCATCGTACTTCCGCGCTCTGTGTGTATTGTACAGGATTATGCGATACGGAACGGCTGGAGCAGCAATTGCTGGCACCTCTGGAGCAGACCGGCCTTGCAGTTGAACCGGCTGTGGAAGGATCTGCTGAGGTTCCGGTCGCCTCGATTCACCAGATTATGACCGCTGAACAAGCCGTTGCAGCGATCCTGGACGGCGAAGCTGTGCTGTTGATGGACGGCCTGGCTTCGGGTAAAGGCTATCCGCTATACAAGGTGCCCACCCGGACCCCCGAAGAACCGGCGGCTGAATCCACTGTCCGCGGTGCCCGTGACGGATTCACGGAAGCTCTGGCTATGAATCAGTCTTTATTGCGTATGCGGCTTAAGACGCCGGCGCTGAAGCTGCACTCCAAGACTATTGGCGAGTATAGCCATACGAAGGTCACCCTCGCTTATGTGGAAGGAATTATTCAGCCGGGACTGGTCACTGAAGTCAATAAACGGCTAAGCCGCCTGAATATCAAGGATGTGCTGGAGAGCCAGTATATTGAGCAGGGCATCATTGACCAGCCCTATTCGCCGTTTCCGCAGATGATTGCCACGGAGCGCCCGGATGTGGTGGTCTCCAATCTGCTGGAGGGCCGGTTTGCGCTGCTGATTGACGGGACTCCCTTCAGTCTGATTGCCCCGGTCAATATGTTCTCCATGCTGCAATCCCCCGAGGATTACTACGAGAACATTTACATGAGTATTTTTGTCCGCTGGCTCAGATACATCTTCTATGCTCTGTCGCTCCTGCTCCCCTCGGCTTACGTCGCCATTACCACCTTCCATCAGGAGATGATCCCCACCGTGCTGCTGCTGAGTATTGCGCGGGCGAGAGAGGAGATTCCTTTTCCGGCCCTGGTGGAAGCGCTCATTATGGAGATAGCCTTCGAGGCGCTGCGGGAGGCAGGCGTCCGGCTGCCGAAGCAGATAGGTTCCGCCGTCAGTATCGTGGGCGCGCTGATTATAGGCCAGGCTGCTACCACTGCGGGAATTGTCTCTGCACCGATGATCATTATCGTGGCCATCACAGGCATCGCTTCCTTCATGGTTCCGCGTTATTCCGCCAGTATCGCAACCCGTCTGCTGCGCTTCCCCATGATGATTCTGGCAGGCACGCTGGGGCTGATCGGCGTCATGCTCGGCATCATCCTGGTGGTCATTCATCTCAGCAGTCTGCGTTCGTTCGGCAGGCCCTATCTGTCACCGGCAGCTCCGACGTTCAGCAAGGGCTTGAAGGATGTATTGTGGATCTCGCAGCCGCGGAGCAAATGACGGCAGCCGGAGTTCACCAGAGAAGAGGATTCTTATGTTGACTGACAAAGGGAAAATATCTGTTACCCAGCTGGCCTTTCTTGTTTTCCCCTCGATTCTTGCCACCGCTATCCTGTCTGTTCCCGGGATCACCATGCATTATGCAGGACATGATATGTGGTTATCGCCCATCCTGGGCTCGCTGATTGGAGTAACGGTTATAGGGATCTCGCTTGGACTGAACCGTCTTTATCCCGGCAAGACCATTATGCAGTCCAGTCTGCTGATCGCCGGGTGGCTGCCGGGCAAGGTGATCGGGCTGGGTTTTCTGCTCTTTCTGCCCCATTTGAACGGCCTGATTATTCTGGAATACGGCGAGTTCATTGTGAATAATGCACTTCCCAGAACGCCCCTGCTTGTCATTATGGGGTCTATGGTTGCAGTCTGCGCAATTAATGTGAGACTGGGCATTGAGGTGGTCAGCCGGACTGCACAGGTGTTCGTTACGCTGCTGGTGGTGATGCTCTGCCTGATCTTTGTGCTTCTGATCCGGGAGCTCCGGCCTGGCGAGCTGCTTCCGTTCATGGAGAATGGGCTGGTGCCTCCCATTAAGGGCGCGGTGGCCCCGGCGGCATGGTTCAGCGAATATATTGTGCTGGCCTTCCTGCTGCCCTACGTCAACAGCAAGAAACATCTGGGCCGGACGATGCTCGTCTCGCTGGTCGCAACAACACTGGCCATGACCGTGACCAATCTGTTCTGCCTGCTGCTGATGGGAGATCTGACGGACAGCTTTGCTTTTCCGGTGATGATTGCTGCACGTTACATTACGATTGCCGATTTCTTGCAGCATATTGAGGCTCTCATTATTGCGATCTGGATCTTCGGGATCTTTGTCAAAATCTCTGTCTTTCTCTACATCTTCGCCACCTCAGCCGCCGAATGGTTCGGGCTGGACGATTATAGACCGCTGGTGATTCCGCTCGCCTTCGTAAGCATGGTGTTCTCTTACTGGGTAGTGACCGGCGCTGCGGGTGTGGCTGCGCTTATCAGCGCTTCGGCTAACATATACACAATGATGTTCCTGGTGGGGCTTCCCGCCGCAATCTATGGACTGGCCCTGCTGAAGAAGGGGCTGAAGCGTCTGAGCAGAGGATGATTATAAGGAGGGAGGGCAATGCGGGGCTTCAGAGCCATGATTATGCTTCTGCTGAGCAGTATACTGCTCAGCGGATGCTGGGACCGGACGGAGATTAATGACCTGGCGATCGTGCTCGCCACCGGTGTGGATTATAAGGACGGCCAGGCGCAATTGACGGCCCAGATCTTCATTCCGCGTAAAGGAGGCGGCGGCTCAGAGAGCGGCGGGGCAGGCGAAGGCGCAAGCGGAGTCACCATGGCCCGCACAGCTGAAGGAGTGAACATTGCGGAAGCCTTGAACCGGCTGCAGCGGAAGGTCGCCCGCCATATGTTCTGGGGCCAATGTGAGGTGATTGTAATCAGTGAAGAGGCAGGGAAGCAGGGGCTGCGCGAATTTGTTGATTTCTTCCTTCGTTATCCGCAGTTCCGCGAACACGCGTATATCTTCTCCAGCAAGGATTCCGCCAAGAATATTCTTGCCCTGCTGGACCCGCTGGAGCGCAGCTCCTCCGAATCCCTCCGGGAAATGGCAAATATGAATCTCGGCACGCGTGTGACCCTGCTGGAATTGTCCCAATCCCTCCAAGGGGCCAGCGGTTCGGCCATCCTAACCCGTATCCTGATTGCTCCCCCGGAACCGAATGATGGTCCGAATGCGACGACTCCCTCACTCAAAGGGTTAAGCCTGTATAAGCAGGGCCGTTATACACTTACTGTCAAAGAACCGGTAAGCCTTGGAGTACTGCTCATGATTAATGAGCTTAATAATGTTATTATGCCGGTAGCTCTGGAGGGGGAGGAGGGCTCCTTCTCGATTCTGTCTAAACAAATCACCACCATGCTGACTCCAAGCATCGTCAACGGGGAATGGATGATGAAGATCCGGATTGTGGCGAGTGGAGAGGTGGTCCTGAATACAACCGATGCCAACCTGACTGATCCGTCGAAGGTGATGGCGCTGAAGAAGGCGTGGGAGAAGAGGCTCAAGGAGGCTGCTTATCAGGCACTCCACATGTCGCAACAGGAGCAGAAGACCGACTTTTTCAGATTCGCCGATACCTTCCGCAGACATTACCCGCAGCAGTGGAAGGCGAAGAAGGAGCAGTGGGAGGCTATGTACCCCGGGCTGCAGGTGGAGGTCTCCGTCAAGACGAGCATTACCGGGAACGGAAGAGCAACCGGACCCCAAGGCATACCGGAGCAATCGGCCAACTGACGGAGGGTATGCCTGAATTCCAGCAACCATACAAGGATGTGGTAGCATGAAAATGGCAATGATCCTAACGATTCTGCTGCTGTCTGCCGGGATCATTATTTTTGAATTCCGGGGCAGTAAGGACAAGAAAGCCAGAAAGGTTATAGCAGGCATTACGTTTGCGGCGGCGGGGCTTACCATTCTTCTTTTATTTCAACCAGGCCTGCCGGGTCCTACAGAACTGGTGAAGCTGTTGTTCGGCAGAATCGATCTGATTATGAAATGAAGCTTAAGGCAGCTCCTCCGGGGGCTGTCTTTTAAGTTTTTACCAAATTCATTTAAGCGATTACATTTTCTTATCTCCCCGGCTGACTATAATGAAAAACAGGAGAGCTCCTTAATACAGCCGGAGGGATGGGAGAAATGAAAGCGGTTTTAGACAATCAGCAAGATCAGATCGGATTAGTCCGAAGACATACCTTTTGGCTCAGAATCAGGAGGGACGCCCTGCTTTATGTCCTGTTGCTGCTGCCTTTGCTGTACATTGCCATTTTTAAATATGCACCGATTTACGGCTTGATTATGGCCTTTCAGGATTACAATATTTTTAAGGGCACGAGCGGAAGCGAGTGGGTCGGTCTCGATGTGTTCCGCTTTATTTTTCAGCAAGACAGCTTCTATCGTGCCCTCAAAAATACGCTGGTCCTCAATGTGCTGGATCTGGTGGCAGGCTTCCCGGCCCCGATTATCCTGGCGATTCTGCTTAACGAGGTACGCATGGCCCGGTTCAAAAAATTAACGCAGACGATTCTCTATCTGCCGCACTTCATGTCCTGGGTAATTATCGGCGGGATTGTCTACCTGATGTTCTCGAACAGCGGGATGGTTAATCTTTTCCTGGATAGTCTGGGCCTGGCGAAGATTGAATTCCTGTCACAGAAGGCCCCATGGCTGGCTACTTATATTACTGTAGGGGTATGGCAGAATATCGGTTGGGGCACGATTATTTATCTGGCGGCCATCACCGGAATTAACAAGGAGCTGTATGAAGCGTCCGATATGGACGGCTGCAGCAGACTCCGCAAAATGTGGCATATTACACTGCCGGGCATTAAATCTACGATCAATATTCTGCTGATCCTCCAGATTGGCCGAATGGTATCGATCGGGTTCGACCGCCCGTTTGTGATGGGGAATTCACTGGTCAGCGAATATTCCGATGTCATCAGTACCTTTGTGTACAGAGTGGGCATCAGCTCGGGAGACTTCTCCCAGGCAACAGCCGTTGGACTGTTCCAGTCTGTAGTAGGGCTGACTCTGCTGATTGGTGCCAACTATATTGCGAAGAAATTGGGTGAGGATGGGATATGGTGAAAGCGTCAGGGATTATACGAACAAGACGGATTGGCCGGAAAACAAGTGTGGCAGATATCGCGATTATCGTCTTTATTGTGGCCTTGTCGTTCACCTGCATTGTTCCGTTCTTATATATGATAGCGCTATCATTGAGCTCCAACGAAGCGATTATCTCGCAAAAGGTAGCGTTATGGCCGGTTGACTTCACGCTTGAGACGTATAAGACGATTTTGAGCGATGTCGACATGCTGTACACGCTTGGCTACAGTATTGTGCTTACGATTTTTTACACGGCGGTGTGTATGTTCCTGACCATCTGCGCAGCTTATCCGTTAACGAAGAGACGGCTGTGGGGCAGAAACTTTATTCTGTCGGCCCTCGTCTTCACCATGTATTTCAGCGGAGGTCTGATTCCCTCCTACATTCTGGTCAAGAACCTGGGGATGATGGATACGATATGGAGTCTGGTGCTGCCGGGCGCAATGAGTGTATTTAATCTGATTATCCTGAAAACCTTCTTCAGCTCCCTTCCCGAGAGTCTGGAGGAATCGGCGTCCATTGACGGGTGCTCGGATCTGGGAATTCTTCTCCGGATTGTCCTGCCCCTCTCGCTGCCTTCGATTGCCACCTTAAGCCTCTTCTATGCCGTAGACCGGTGGAACGGATTTCAGGATGCCTTATTCTATATTACCAAAAAAGAGCTCTATCCCATGCAGCTTAAGCTGTACCAAATCATCTCAGCCAACCAGCAGCTGGACAGCCAGCAGGGCGGCGAAGGCAGCATCGGCTCATTCATTGTGCCGGAGTCGCTGAAGGCTGCAAGCGTCATGTTCACCACCATTCCGATTCTGCTGATCTATCCCAAACTGCAGAAGTATTTCGTTGACGGTGTAATGACGGGCGCGATCAAGGGCTAAAGCGGGTATACTCCGGGGAAAGGAGGGGGGCCGGCTGGCGAAAGTTGAAGCGGCCGGGGCAAGGAAGCTATAATCTGGATTACTATCATGATAAGGTATGAAAGGGTGGTATACCGTGAAGACAGGCATCAAGAAAATATCGGCCGTTCTGTTCAGCACCGTGCTGCTGACAGGTGTTGCAGCAGGCTGCGGAGGCAATGACAAAGAGAGTAAAGAGTCCGCTGCGCCGGAGTCGTCAAATGCAGCAAAGTCCCCTTCTGATCCTCCTGCCAAACTGACGGTAGAGGTGTTCGACAGAGGGGTTCAGGGCCAGCCGGATTTGAATAATAATACCTGGACGAAATACGTCAATGAGCACTTCGGCAAGCCCAATAACGCCATTGTTGAATATGTACCGGTTCCCCGGTCCCAGGAGGTTGATAAGCTGAACGTATTAATGGCTGCGGGCCAGGCTCCGGACATCTCGTTCACCTATGACGGGGCGCTGGTCACCCGCTTTGCCAAAAGCGATGGCCTCCACACGCTCGACGAGCTGCTTGAGAGCCAAGGCCAGCAATTGAAGGCATATCTCGGAGAGAACGTTCTGTCTTACGGCCAATATAACGGCAAGCAGGTATCGATCCCGGGCAAGCGCACCCTGCTCGCCTGGAACGGGATGTTCATCCGTAAGGATTGGCTCGACAAGCTGGGAATGCCGCTCCCGACCAATAGGGATGAGCTCTACAATACGCTGGTGGCCTTCCGCGACAAGAACCCGGGCAATGTGAACGGCGTCATTCCCTGGGCAACGGCGGCAGCCGGCATGAACTATACCTTCGGCAACCTGGTTCAATCCTTCTGGGGTCAGATGTCCGAGGAGGAATTCGTCACCACGCCGAACTGGCTGAAGCCGGGCAACAAGGACGCCTACAAGTGGCTGAATAAGCTGTATAATGAGAAGCTGATCAGCCCGGATTTTGCCCTGGACAAAACCACCAAGCAGGCGGATGCCGATGTCACCAACGGCAAGGTAGGCTTCTATGCCGCCAACTGGGATTATCCGATGACCCAGAAAATCCGTGAACCGCTGAAGCAAAATGCGCCGGACGCCAACTATATTCCGATTGATACCTTCAAAAATGCCGAAGGCAAATACATCAAAGAGGTATATAATGAGAATGGAATATTCTCCTTCATCCCTAAAAGCAGCAAGAACGCAGAGCTGGCTATAAAATATCTGAACTGGATGGCGGACCCGGAAGTGATGTTCTTCCTGCAGTTCGGTGAAGAAGGCGTTAACCATACGCTGAAAGACGGCATCCCGCAAGGGATTTCACAGACCGGCGAGAATATGATGACGAGTAATTTGAATATGGACTATACCGTGATTGTGAACGGCGCTGAGCTGGGCGATACGGAGAAGAACGTCAAAACCTATGCCGCAGCCCTGGCCTCCGGGGATAAGCAGTATGAGGCCCTCGCTATGGAATCCTACAAAATCAACACGACAGACGGCTATTCATCCTTCTATTACGGGGTGCCAAACGAAGCTAATATCAAATACGGCAAGACGCTGGGCGATATGAACAAGCAGATGATTGACCGGCTGGTGGTGGCCAAGGAGGCCGAGTTCGACGCCTTATACGAGAAGCTGGTGAAGGAATATATGGATGCCGGCGGTAAAGCGGTTCAAGATGAGAATGTGAAGAACTACAGGGAAGTTAAAGCGAATACCAAATAAGTCTTGAAATACGGATAAACCACGAGGATGATTATAAGTGGTTTATCCGCATTTCGTTTACGGGGTAAGCCCAGATGAATTCACAGGTTCAGGAGGATATCCATGTACAAGGTCATTATTGTAGATGATGAGTCGTGGGCGATTAGAGGGATCAGCAATGCCTTTGACTGGGAGCAGTATGGCTTTGAAATCTCGGGACAGTTCACAAGTGCGTACAAGGCGTGGGAGGCCATCGCCTCGCAGGAGCCGGATTTGGTAGTTACGGATATCCGGATGCCGGAGATTTCCGGACTCGATCTGATGAAGCGGGCCAAAGCACATGGAATAGATACTGAATTCGTCATTATCAGCGGGTATGCGGAATTTGAATACGCCCAGGAAGCGCTGCGCTTCGGGGCACTCGATTATTTCCTGAAGCCGCTTGATGTGGATATGGCCGATACGTTCCTGGAGAAGCTCGCCTTGCACTTCTCCCGGCGAAGTGCTGCGCGCAACCACCTCTTGCTGGATGCGCTTACCTCGGCAGATGAAGAAGAGATCAGGCGCTACCTTCCTGCCGGCTCGAATGCCGGGTGCTGCCGGGTGCTTGCCTTTCACTATGAGGAAGACAGGCCGAAGCCCGCCGGACTGCTGAAGCTGGACGGGCTGCCGGTTCAGTTGCTGGAAGTGGAGACTGGAACGAGCACCCTGCTGGCTGTTCTGATAACAGAACAAAAGAGTGAGCTGGAAGGAATCACGGAGGAATGGCCAGCTGGCGCCAGCAGTCCGGCGCTTCCTGTTGTGGGGATCAGCAGCATCGGCAGCGGGCTTAAGCAGATCAGCAAGCTGATCAAGGAAGCGGATCTCGCGGCCTCCAGAGTATTTGTGGATGAGGTTTCCGGCGCCGTTCACTATAGTCCGAAGCTTCATCTGGTGAAGCCCTGTATAGATGAGCTGCAGACTATAGTTCATGGGAATCAATATGACAGCATCGAGACATACACTCTTGGTGTGCAGGAATACTTCAGGCTTCATGAGCTGGGAATGAGCGAGGTTGTCTACTTATGGAATCAGGCTGTCGGACTTCTGATCAGCGCCTATCCGGAGGAACTCAGGGACATGGAGCTGGAATTCCTGAATTATGCCGAGCTGAAGGAGCGGTTCGAGGACCTGGAGTCGCTGTGCAGCTTCCTGCATGACGTTCTTACCGTGCTCCGGCAAGGGAATAGCCGTGCTTTGCAGGAAGGGGATATTCTATCCTGCTTCAACCGGATGGTCGCCTATATTGACCGTAATTATGAGCAGAAGCTGTATCTGAAGGAGCTGTCGGTCCAATTTTTCATCAATCAGGTGTATTGCTGTCAACTGTTCAAGAAGAATCTGGGCAAAACCTTCTCTGAATACGTGGCTGAGCTGAGGATCAGGAAAGCCCGCGGGCTTTTGAAGCAGACAGATCTGTCCATTGAGAACATTGCCATCCAGTCCGGGTATGTAGATTACTATTATTTCAATAAAGTGTTCAAGAAGCACTGCGGGATGACGCCCGCCAAATTCAGAAAAAGGGAAGCCGAACGGAGCAGCAGGCCATGAAGACCCGCAAGGTGAAATTGAAGCATCAGCTATGGCTATTCTTCTGTTGCTCTATTGTTATATTCACGATTATGGAATTTTACTTTTTTTATAGTTTCTCTAATCTTACGCAAAAGAGAGCTGTTACTTACAGCAACCAGATGATAGAGCAGACCCGCCGCAAAATTGATTCGGTGTTCAATGATATCCGGGTCAGCACCGGCTTTGCGGTCAACAACAAGCTGATTCAGGAATTCACTCTAGCGAATGATGATTACAAAAGAGCGTTCGACAGCGCACCCTATGCACTGGATCTGATGGAATATATGCGGTCCTTCAATTCGTATGTGAACGGAATCATGGTCAATGACCTCCAGGGTAGACGGCTCTCCAGCGAGGATTCTGCAAGCGGCGATATTTTTTATATTAATCCGTATGAGACCTTTATCCGCCCGTACAAGAACGATCCTGCGCTCCGGCAAAAGGGGAAGTTCACTGCCATTCTGAGAGATGACCGGACAGGGACAGAACAGTTCTTCTATATCGCACCCATTGTGGAGTCCATCGGAGGCGTCCACTTCTCACAGATTACGGGTTACTGCATGGTGATGGTCAATATGGACAAAATGCAGGGGCTGGTGGCGAATACGGAATTAACGCAGAACTCCACCTTGTATATTCTGAATAACCGGGATGAGGTGGTGGCATCCACCAATTCCTATGCGCGGGGCAATGTGATCAAAGATGTGCTGTCCATGGATAAGAACCAATTGCTTAACGGGGTAAAAGCAACGATCGGCGGCCAGGAGGTTCTCGTCCAGGTGAAGGGGCTGGAGCAGGCTGACGGATGGCGTGTGGTCAGTATGATCCCGGTGCAGGAGCTGACTGCCGACATGATCCCCATGCGGAAGGTTAGCATTATCGTGGGGATTGGCATTATTGTCAGCATGATACTAACCGGCAGTTTTTTCATGAGTAATCTGATGCGTCCCCTGATGGGACTGGTCATGGACATGAAGAAGGTGGCAGGGCGGGATAGGGGCTTCCGGATTAAAGTCCGGTTCACGAACGAGGTAGGCCTGCTGGCCCAGGATATTAACCGGATGATGGACGAGATGGACGAAATGACCCGCGAGATGTTCAATACCCAGGCCAGACTATACGAATCCGAGCTGAGCCAGAAGCAGGCGGAGTTCTCTGCCCTGCAGAGCCAGATTAATCCACACTTCCTGTATAATACGCTGAATTGTATCAGCAGCATCGGACTGGAGTACGGAAGCCGGGAGATTGCGCAGATTACGTACTGCATGTCCAAGATCTTCCGCTACAGCATCAAGAAGGATGATCTTGTGCAGATCCGGGAAGAGGTGGACTGCATTCAGGCTTATATGAAAATCATCCTGATCCGTTACGAGAATAAATTCTCTCTGGCGCTTGATGTGGAGGAGGGCTTGCTGGAGCTGCAGACGCCCAAGATGATCCTCCAGCCCATCGTGGAGAATTCGGTCTATCACGGGCTGGAGCGGATGGATCAGGGCGGACAGCTTCAGATTACAGGGAGCTTGGATGAGCGCGGGGATGTATGCTTCTGTATTACGGATACCGGCAGGGGAATGGAGCCGGAGGAGCTGGCCGCCCTTCAGGCCAAGCTTGGACTGGAGCATAAGGAGCTGGCCCTGACCGGGCAGTCGGCGCAGGGCATCGGGCTGCTGAATATTCATAACCGGCTCCGCCATCTGTTCGGAGAAGGCTACGGACTGACCGTTGACAGCCGGCTGGGCTATGGGACTACCGTGAACGTGAAGATTCCGAAGCTGCCAGGGGGCTGAAATAGCAAGTGAGTGTGAGTAAAGAGGGGCATTAGTGCCCCTCTTTGGCGTACGCTCTCCCTGGGGGCAGGCGGAAGGGGATACAGTTGGATTTAGTCCACCTGCTGATGGAGAAAAGGCCCGCTTGTCGTCAAGCTGTAAGTATTTACAACTAAAACGGTTACAAAAACATTTTAAGATAGTACATTTTTTTAATGCGTCCCGGAAGGTATTATGAGTACGCTAGCCGGAGTCACCATTCAAGCGAAAAGGAGATGAGAAAAAATGAAAGCGGTTAAATTCGCCGGGGAAGAAGTGCAATTGTCCAAGAAAGGCTTCAAAGCTCTGCTGCTAAGTCTCGTAGTACTGCTCATGCTGCCGCAGTGGGGAGGGAGCGCTGCTGCGGAAGAGCCGGAGCCGGTCCAGCCGGAACCGGTAGTGGCTGTACAAGGAGGGAAGAACGTGAATGACTTCTACAATGTCATCATGCAGACCGGGGCCGATCCCTGGGTATACAAGCACACGGACGGCTATTATTACAACACCTTTGTTAATGCCAGCGGAGTGATGATCCGCAGGTCGAATACCATCACCGGCATTGAAGCAGGCGAACGGAGTCTGGCTTGGTCGCCGGTTAAGGGAACCATGTACAGCTCCAATGTGTGGGCGCCGGAGATGCATTACCTCAAAGATACCGACGGCCAGTACAAATGGTATATCTACGTTGCAGCCGATAACGGAACCAATGCTAACCACCGTATGTATGTGATGGAGAATACCAGTGCCGATCCGATGACCGGAAGCTGGACCTTCAAGGGCAAAATTACCGATGCCACGGACCGCTGGGCCATTGACGGCACTGTGCTGACGATCGGTAACCAGCACTACTTCATCTGGTCCGGCTGGGAGGACACTGATGGCAGCTTTCAGAATCTGTACATCGCCAGAATGAGCAATCCGTGGACGATCAGCTCGCAGCGCGTGCTCCTGTCTACACCGGAGTATGACTGGGAGACCTCCCCCGGCCGGATTAATGAAGGCCCGCAGATTACGATCAAAGGGAACAAAATCAATCTGGTCTACTCCGCCAACGGAAGCTGGACAGACAGCTATAGTCTCGGCTTGATCACCGCCAGCACCAGCGCCGATCTGATGAATCCCGCTTCCTGGACTAAGCGTGATCAGCCGCTCTTCTCCAGCGCGAACGGTGTCTATGGCCCGGGCCATCACAGTATCGTGACTTCACCGGACGGGACCGAGGACTGGATCATCTACCATTCCGCCCGCTGGCCGGGCTCAGGCTGGACCCGCAATGTACGCGCGCAGAAGTTCTCCTGGAACACAGACAACACGCCGAACCTGGGAGAGCCCGTTAATCCGAACAATCCGATAGCAATCCCATCAGGCGAGCCGGCCCGAATTCGTTATGAAGCCGAACAAGCTCTGCTTGTAAAAGATCCGGCGGGCGCTTCATCCCCGGCGGTCCGGCGCGAAAGCTCTGCCTCCGGCGGGATGAAGATTACCAACCTCGCGAACGCCAGCGACTATGCCCAGTTCAGTGTCGATGTGCCGCAGGCGGGCTTCTATGTCCTGTCCGTGCGCAACAGCAACGGCTCAGCGAATGCGGGGGAAGCCTCCCATATCCTGTCGGTCAACGGCGGGCCGGGAGCGTCGATGAACATTGTCTATTCCGGCGCGAACCGCTGGGGAGCCTCCACGGCGAAGATCTATCTTCAGCAGGGAGACAATGTTCTCCGCTTCACCAAGGGGAACAATCTGGCCGACATCGACAGCCTGGATCTATCCCGGTTGAATAGCTCGGAGCTGCTGTTCGGGACTCCCGGATATACGCTTGCTCTTAACGAGATCCGTAGCCTGCCCCTCTATACAGTAACAGGCACTACTTATTCTGCTGTCGCGGCAGGCGTGGTCCTGAGCTCGTCCGATACGAACGTAGCCATGATTCAAGCAGGGAATCAGGTGAAAGCCGCCGGGGCAGGAAGTGCAACAATTACTGCCGCCTACAACGGCCGGACTGCTACCGTGGCAGTTAACGTCAAGGCAGATCCCAGAACGGTACAGTCCTTGGCACTCACCGGACCGGAGGCTGTGCTGAACAGTGGACAGACCAGCTCCGCGCTGCGGACAACAGCCCATTACAACAATTATGAGGTTCAGGATGTAACCGGGAGTGCGCAGTACACCAGCAGTAATCCAGGAGTAGCGGCCATCGACCCGGCCACCCATACAGTAAGTGCTGTTCAACCGGGCACGGCGCTAATTACTGCGTTATACGGGGGCAAGCAAGCCACCTACCGCGTAACGGTTATTGCCGCTTCAGATGCCGTTCAGGTCACTACAACACTGAAGACGCCTTCAGGAGTGGTTCCCGCGCTTCCGGGCGTGGTGAATGCTGTCTACCATAACCAGCCGGTGCAGGCCGAGGTTGTCGGCGGTGAGCTCGCAGGGCTGGACTTCAGTACCATTGGCACGGTTCAGGTACCGGTGACCCTCAAGATGGGCGGCCAGGAGTTCTCTTCCACGATTTCTGTAGAGGTTGTGCCGGGTTATGGCCTGGATGAGCTCGTGAATCAGCTTCGCAGCAAGCTGGATAATTTCTCCTATCCGCTTGGAAGCGGGGCAGGCAATTATAGCGCAGCCAAGTATGCTGACTTCGTTGCCGCCGTGGAGCAGGCGGAAGCGCTGGCGGGCAATGCGGAGCTGACGGAGGCGCAGTTCAATGCAGCGCTGACTGCACTCGCAGAGGCGGAAACCGCTCTGCTGAATTCACTGAATACCACACAGAACGGTATAACCTATAAGGCATACCGGGATTTCTCCGGCGATACGGCCGGCAAATATCCTTATGGCATTACTACCCAAGATTTGACGAATGGTGCTACTGCTGTGGTCCGGGAGGAAGGCGGCAACAAATTCCTGCGGCTGACCACGACCGCGGTATCAGGCAAAGCCAACCTTTTCCTGCCTTATCTTGGGGAGGTTAGTGCTGAGGGGAATCAGCGCATTGTCATCGAATACCGTGTCCGGTTAAACAGTAACTTCCAGTATGCCAACGGCGCCATGGTAAGAAATGATAGCGGTACAAGCAACTATTCGATGGTGACGGCGTTTGATTCGGGTAAAATCCTGGTGCAAAACGGCGGCTCCAACAAGGTCAAGGTGAGAGACTTCACGCTGGGCACATGGTATACGATCAAAATGGTCGCGAACTGGGATGCCAAGACGTACAGCGTCTATATCAACAATGAATCTGTTCCGGCCGCTACAGATTTCGCCTTCCGCCATACCGGCGGCAGCACACTGACCGGACAGCTGTTCGGCGTTGACGGCTATGCGAACGCGTCTATCGACTTCGATGATTTCAAGGTCAGTGTTACCGGAGAATAAGCAGCGGAGGGAAAGACAACATGTCAAGTCAAGCTTACGAAAAGTTCACACCGTTACACAATGCCAAGCTCGTTCTTGGTTATCTGACCTCTATGGTGGATGAGCAGGAAGACAATCTTCCATATTGGCTTGTATTGCCGCATAAGAAGCCAGCCGAAGCTGCTCATTGCCGGGTGGATGATGCGGAGCTGGTCGGCTCCTGGTATGAGGCGATAGACGCGGTGCGCAAAATGCTGAAGACAGAGGAAGGCGCTGCGGTACAGCAATCCTTTTACCGCCATCTCATGAAGTCCTGGGGGGAGCACGGCTTGCGGTTTCATGAGCCTTATCCGTGGACGCATACGAACCATAGTTCTTTTCACGAAATGGGCTATATTCTTCCTGCGCTGAACCGGATGCTGGAGAACAATCCCGGGGATGAAGAGGCGGAGAAGAGGGCGGCCGGGCTGGTGAGGGGAATGCGCTCCCTGGTAATTGAGCGGAAGGTCCGGACGTTCTGGTCGGGGGATTATGAAGAGCAGGAACCCCTGTACGAATTCCCCAATGATGTGTACCTGAAGGACGGCGGCTTCGATCTGTCCAGACATACCGGGCGGGGGGAGCAGGCGATCCGCAATGCCATTATCCTGCATTCTCTGGTGCGCAGATATGAAATTGCCGGAGATGAGGCCGCGCTTGATCTGGCAACGGGCATCGCCAATCATCTGCTTGGACCTTCGCGCTATTTCAATTACAGGATGGAATTCTTCGGCCATGTCCATTCCGCAGGCTGGGTAGCTTCCGGTCTGGTGCGGTTGGGCCGGGTAACAGGCAAGGAGCGGTATGTTACCGCAGGTAAAGGAATCTATGATTATATCCGCAGCCTGTCCTCCTCCTTCGGTTGGGTACCTGAGTATGCCCAGTGGCATCCGCCGCATGAGGAGCATTGTGAGACCTGCTGCATTAAGGATATGATTGAATGCGCGAATGAGCTGATTCTGGCCGGGTATGAGGAATATTGGGAGGATATGACCCTGTTTGCGCGGAACCAGCTGGTGGAGAATCAGCTTAAGGTGTCTTCCTACGTAGTCACAGACAACACCCGGCCTGACGAAGCAGGCATAACCTACAGGGAGATTGATACAAGAATGATCGGGGGCTTCACCGGTGGCTCGCTCGTGAATTCCATGTCGCTATCCAAGTTCCGTTCCATTGCGGGCTGCTGCGTCGGCATGGCTCCGGTGGCCCTGGAGATCGTATGGAACCGGGCGGTGGAATTCCATGACGGAACGGTAATCGTCAATATGCCGGTGGATAAGGAGACCGAGGAGGCGACCGTCACCATGAGCTATCCCGACCGGGGCTATATGTCCATTACAGCCAAGCAGCCATGCGATGTTGCAGTACGGGTCTATGACTGGATGGCTCAGAACCTCAGCATGAAGATTAACGGAGCCTTGTGCACACCCGAGAGGGAAGGAAATCTGCTTGTTATCCGTAGTATAGGAGCAGGGGACACTGTAGAGCTGGAGCATCAGCTGGAGACGCTGACTGTGAAGGAGACAGTGCGCGGTGAGGAATACAAGGTATACTGGAGAGGCTGTGATGTCGTGGATATCTCTCCCAGAGGAGAGCACTTGCGGCTGTATCAGCGGGATTTGTGCATTCCGAAAGTGTATCCCACGCCGGAAGATGTTCATTTCACCGGAGCGGCGAATTACGGGCCTACCCAGCAAGCGCAGGGGAGTAAGTGATTTCAGCACTGGAGCATTAAGCCGCAATTGAAAAACCGCACCCCGCAGGCGTTTGCTTGCGGGGTGCGGTCTATTGGCGCGTATTTGCAGGGCTCACTTGTTCCTGGTCTTCTTGACCAAGTCCACGCCATCATATGCCAGACTGTTTACACTTGCCGCCTTCTGCCGGAGGTAATAATCAAAAAAGGTCTTCGTATAATCTGTAACCATATTTCGAATCTCCATCGCATCCCGTTCGCCTCTGAGTACTTCATTAGCATTGGTGAAAACAATGTCGCAGTAATCTAAATGCGCAACCCGGTCAACAGAGAAATAATAGGTTTCCCTGCTATTGTTAGCACCAATGACCGCATTCATGTTGTAGTTGGGTTCACGATACAGCAGGAGGAAGGGCTTCTTAAGGTCGCTGTCCAGAAGACCGAACGCACCGCTATCCAAGCCAATTCCGCAGGTGAACCGGTCGTCATCCCGGCAGACCATCGCCGTCGTAAGCCCTCCATAAGAATGCCCGACGATACCCATCCCGGTGTCAAAGAGCAGTCTGCCATTAAAGATAGAATCCAGCTCTCCAGCGTCCAGTTTATACAGATGATCGGCTACAAACCGTATATCTTCCGCCTGTAATTCACTATACTCTGTTACCTTGGCAATTACCGGGAGTGCAAGCACGTTACGGCACATCTGAACGGCTGTATCATCGTCAGGCCGCATTTCCATTTTACCAGCCAGCGCCTGCATCTCCGGATCTTCAGACAACGCTATGATAGCCTCCGAAAAACCCTTGGATACATTATACAGACGTCCGTCTTTACGCTTATACATTGTACTATTTGGATGGCCGATGCTTACCACAACATATCCCAGGCTGGCCAAGTCTGTACAGAGCACTGTGCCCCATTCCGGTGAACCGCCCCCGCCGCAAACATAGAATAACACCGGATAGCGCTTGTCCTTTGCGGAGAGAGCAAGATCGTCGTAACACCGGGTCTTGAACTCTATAGAGAAATAACCCCCTGTAAGATACCCGGTAACCAGTGGCTGATCCTTTAACATCTCGTAGACTTCAGGAAACATGTATGCTGATGTAGCTTTATCTTCGCTGCTGTCGGACGGATAGTACACGAACACCGTCAGTTCTCTTGTGGAATGATCCGATGCTGTGTACTCCAAATCCATCTGGGTACGACCAACGGTATAGCTGCCAACAGGTGCTGGAAAAACCTCATAAGTCTTCATATGCTTGTTCATACACTTCTACTCCTTTGCTTTTTTAATATCGCTAACCAGCTCGGAATATTTATGATCTTCAAGCAGACCATGACCCATAAAGTCAGCAAAGTATTTGCTAAGTTTATGCTGCATCTGAGAATCCTTAATACCGAATTCCCTGTAAAACATGACTAAATTAAACTGCATAGATTCGAACATAAATGAAATCAGGTCGTCGTCAATATCAGGCCGGAGATATCCGTCAACCCTCAGCCGCCGTATAATGTCCTTGATCAAGGGGAAGGACTCGCCCTTTAGCACGTTCAGATATACTTTCAGCAGTATGTCCTCGGGAATGTGTAAAAAAGTTTCAGTAAGCTTGATCTCCAGCTCATTCAGCGGCTCGGCCGCAGTGCCATTCACGTTACCAAATAAGCCGGTAAGGAAAGAGCGGAAAAGGGAATCCTCAGTACTGTTACTAAAATACGCAGCTCTTTTCCGGGTCACATTACGGATTAAGTGACAATACAGGTCATCTTTGTCTTCAAAATAACGGTAGAAGGTTCCGGGGTGCATGGACAAGCTATCCAGAACCATCTTCATCGATATATCCTCATAAAGATGATCCACAAAAAGCTGCATAGCCCTGTCCGATATTTCCTCGCGCCTTGCTTCATCCAATCGAAAGAACGTATTTTTCGGCATCGCTTCCTCCTTTAATACGGGGTGTGAACTCATTCACACTATATCGATAATTGATTCACATGTCAAATATCAGGGCTGAAACAACGGCATATTAAAAAACCACAACCCGCATGTAACTCTTGCGAATTGTGGCTTCTAAGCGTTAGAGCAGAATACGAACTTCGCCGCTGGACAGATATTCCTCATCACCATTCGGATACCGGATCTTCAAGCGGCAGTCATCGTCGATACCGACAGCGGTGGCCTCCTGCTGCTGATTCTCCTTAATGACCATGACCGTCTTGCCCAGGGACATCATGCGCTGCCGGTAGTCCGGCAGGAACAGCCGGTCCTTGAGCTGATCATAAAAGCCTAAGAAACGGTTCAGCACTTCAGCGGCAAGCCGGTTGCGCAGATCGCCAGGAGGCTTGTCCTCCTTGTATACAGAGGTTGCAATCTCAGACAGACCGGCGGGGAAGCCCGCTGCGGGCAGCGCCACATTGATCCCAATCCCGAGTACGGCATAATCCAGCCACTCATTCTCCAGGGACAGGGAAGCCTCGGTGAGGATTCCGCACACCTTTTTACCGTTCATGAAGACGTCATTCACCCATTTGATCTGCGTGCTGAGGCCGGACACACTCTCGATAGCCAGAGCGACCGCAACGGCAGCAGAGGTAGTCAGAAGCGTAGCATCCGCCGCCGACAGACGGGGACGCAGCAGAATGCTCATATAGATGCCCGTCCCCGCAGGGGAAAAGAAAGGCCGGCCTTTCCGGCCCCGCCCGGCGGTCTGCTCTTCCGAGAGGATGACTTTGCCCTCCGCTTCTCCGCCGGAAGCCAGCACCTTCACCAGCTCGTTCGTGGAAGCCACGCTCTTGAAAACTTCAAGCCGCAGCGTTTGCCCCCTGGCATTTAGGTATTTGGCGACTGCGGCGGCGGACAGAATGTCCGTCTGGGGGGAGAGGGAGTATCCCTTATTGGTGACGGCCTGAATGGAATAGCCGTCACTCTGCAGCGCTTTGATGGCCTTCCACACTGCGCTGCGCGTCACGGATAACCGCCCGGCGATGTCCTCGCCGGAGAAGTATTCACCCTTATTGCTATCCAGTAAAGCCAGGATATGTTCTTTGACTGTCATGCCTATAACCCTCCACAAGTATAACGTTCCGATCTCATCTCTATAAGTATATTAACATGCTTAGGATCATTAGAAAAATCAGGCATACTCACATCTTAATTGTGAACCAGAAAATAATTAGTGGTTTACAATGGAGTCATCCTCCACTATAATTCAGCTTGTTGGCCGGACTCCCTGACCGGAAGGCCGCCCAATTCCTGTATCTTATCTTGTGGAGGTTATTGAATTGAGAATCAAAGAGTTGGTCTATGCGGCCTTATTCGCCGCGCTTATCGCGGTGCTGGGCTTGATTCCGCCCGTATCGCTAGGCATTATTCCTGTACCTGTCACTGCCCAGACGCTTGGTGTCATGCTGGCCGGCTGTTTTCTGGGCTGGCGGACAGGCGCACTCAGCCTGATTATTTTCCTTATCCTTATCGCGTTAGGCTTGCCGGTATTACCAGGCGGACGCGGCGGGCTGGCCATTCTCGTCGGACCGACAGCAGGCTATCTGTTCAGCTGGCCGCTGGCCGCCGGGCTGATCGGCTGGTTCACTGAAGCGGTCTGGCCGAAGCTCCGGACCTGGAAGCTGTTCGCCGTTAATCTGATTTTTGGCGTTCTGCTGGTGAATCTGATCGGTGCTTCTGCCATGGTCTGGATCACGAATACTCCGGTCTGGACCGGACTTGTCGGGTCTGCAGCTTTTCTGCCCGGAGATCTGATCAAGGCTCTGCTGGCCGCCGTCATCACCATGCAGCTCCGGGCGTTCAGTCCGGTTGAGGAGAAGAGGGGAGCGTGAGATTCCGATGAATCTGGCAGAACACATTCTGGAACGTGCCGCACTCGTCCCTCACCGCATCGCAATTTCAGATGGACACGAAGAACGTACCTATAAGCAGCTCACGAAGCGGGTTCAGCAGGTTGCCAGCAGTCTGCGGCATGACGGACACACAAATCAGACCGTTGCGCTTCTGTCCGCTAACCGGATGGAATTCGCCGAATTTGTCCTGGGTGCTATCTATGCAGGCTGCACTCCCGTGCTGCTGGACCCGAAATGGTCTCCAGCAGAGCTGGAGCAGGTCATCCGGCAATGCGCTCCCGGGCTGATTGTCAGTGAAGCATGCTTCGCAGCTGATCTGACTGGTCGTTACAGCGGAATTCCCCAGATCTATTTCGGCAGGGGACAGGTCTCCGGCAGCTATGAGGCTTGGGCGGCAGGTTTCGGGCCGGAGGCTGAAGCAGCGAGTAGCCCTGAACTGCTGTTCATCGGGTATACCTCTGGCACTACAGGTATCCCGAAGGGGTATATGCGGACCCATGAGTCGTGGTTCAGCAGCTTGGAGGCTACAGAGAAGGCGTTCAGTCTGAACCGGATGCAGCATGTGCTTGCGCCCGGACCGTTCGTGCATTCGCTGTCGCTGTTCGCCCTGCTGCAATCCCTGTACAGCAGAGCCACGTTCCATCTCTTTCCGGAATTTGATGCAGAGCGCGTACTCAACCTGTGCTCCCGTGTACCGGATATGATTCTGTTCGTTGTGCCCGCTATGACCGAAGCGTTATTGCGTCAAGCGGAGTCTAGCAACGCCGGGGTGTCCATCCAGGCCTTGATTAGCTCCGGCGGCAAATGGCCTGTGTCTTCTATACCTAAGTGCCGTGAGAGGTTCAACGGGGTTAGGCTCTATGAGTATTACGGCTCATCTGAAGCCAGCTACATCAGCTATCTGGAGCTTACCGGAGCGGAACCGCAGGACTCTCTGGGCCAGCCGTTCAGCGGTGTAGAGCTATTGATCTGCGATGAACAGTTCCGCGAGGTTCCTCAAGGCACGGTGGGGGAGCTATACATCCGCAGCGATATGATCTTCTCCGGGTATCATCTCCTGCCGGAAGAGACGGCGCGGGTATTCCGGGACGGCTGGCTGCGCACAGGGGATTACGTATATCAGGACCGGCAGATGCATCTGCGCCTGGCCGGACGCGCGGGCAGCATGATCAAGAGCGGGGGGCTCAAGGTGTTCCCGGAAGAAGTGGAGGCAGTGCTGCTTCGCCATCCGGATATCCGGGAAGCGATGGTATTCGGCATACCGGATGAACGCTGGGGAGAGCAGGTAACGTTACTGATACAGTGGCAGGGCCGGGAACGGCTTACACTTGATGAGCTCAGGAAGTATTGCCGGCCCTATCTGGCCAGCTATAAGCTGCCTAAGAAGTTGATTAACGTAGAGGAATTCAGCTACACCGGTTCCGGCAAAATCGCCCGCCAGCTCATGAAGAGCCGCGCGGTAGAGGGGTTGACATGATGAAGGCCGTGCAGGAAGAAGCTTCGCCCATGCTCGTTTTTGACAAGGTAGATTTCGCTTACCGGAGAGGGCAACCGGTGCTCCGTCAGCTCAGCTTTGACATTCGCCAAGGCGAATTCGTTGCCATCATCGGCGCGAATGGCAGCGGTAAATCCACCATCGCCAAGCTAATGAACGGATTGCTGCTGCCAAGAGCCGGAGAGGTGAGGCTGGGAGCGCTGAGTACCTCGAACCGCCAGAATCTCATAAGCATCCGTGAGCAGGCCGGACTGGTCTTCCAGAATCCTGACGATCAGTTCATTACGGCTTCCGTGCTGGATGAGGTGGTCTTCGGGCTGGAGAATCTGCGTGTCCCGAGAACCGCAATGCTCAGCCGGGCAACCCGTGCACTGCAAGCCGTTCATATGGAAGACTATATGGACGCCGCTCCGCATCAGCTGTCGGGCGGGCAGAAGCAGCGGGTTGCCGTGGCAGCTGTTCTGGCAATGGAGCCCTCCATCCTCATCCTGGATGAAGCCACCTCCATGCTTGATCCGCAGGCCAGGCAAGACCTTCTCCAGGTGATGCGCACGCTTCACCGGCAAGGGCTGACGATCATCCACATTACCCATCATATGGATGAGGTACTGCCTTCTGGCCGCGTGCTGTTGCTCAGCCAGGGAGAGCTGGCTTTTGACGGGACGCCCTCCGGCTTGTTCAGCAGAGTAAGCATGACGGAGCATCAGCTTGCGCCACCTTTTGCCGTGAGATTATTTCAGGCCCTCGGGCTGAACGCCCCGCTGCACGCAGAATGGAAGGAGACGGTCAGAAGCATATGGTCTACGCATTGCAGGATGTAAGTGTGAGAATGAACGGGCGGGACATTCTTGAATCCGTAAGCTGCACGCTCCAGGAGGGCAAATGGATTTCGGTGATCGGTCAATCCGGAGCCGGCAAATCCACCCTTGCCAAAGTATTCAAGGGTCTGCTGCCCATCTCAAAAGGCGAATATACGTATCGTCAGCAGCCATTGCCAAGAGATCCGCAAGGCAGGCTGAAGGCTGTTCCGCACATCGGTTATGTTTTTCAGTATCCTGAACAGCAGCTATTTGCGGCAACGGTGAATCAGGAGCTGGCTTTTGCGCTTACCAGGAAGGGGGAATCCCGGGCGAACGTGGAGCAGGCGATAAGTCAGATTATGGAACAGATGGGCTTACCCGCAGCTCTGCTTCAGCAGCATCCCTTGCAGCTCAGCGGAGGGCTGAAGCGGCTTGTGGCTATCGCTTCTGTGCTGATGGCGGGGCCGGAGCTGCTTATTCTGGATGAACCGACCGCAGGACTTGATCCCGGGAACAAGAACGACTTGCTCAGGAGGCTAAAAAGATGGCAGGAGGAGAACAGACGGACCGTGCTGTTCCTGTCGCATCAGCTGGAGGATGTTGCCGAATACTCGGATGAGGTGATGATTATGGGGCAGGGCCGCTTGTTAGGACATTGGGAGGTAAACGAACTGTTCCTGAAGCATGCGGAGCGCATGGAGCAAGCCGGTCTGCCAGTACCGGAGCCGATTCAGCTCTTGAGAATCATCGGGGAATGTTCTGGAGCGAAGCCCCAGCCTGCAAGCTGCAGGGAAGCGGAGATTTTTCGAATGGTGAGTGCTATCTGGCAGGCAAGAGGTCCTGAGCGATGACGGATACAATTATACTCGGGCAGTATGTCCCCTCAGACTCTGTCATCCACCGGCTTGATCCGCGAACGAAGCTGCTCCTCCTTGTTGCCTTCACAATGGGCAGTATGCACCTCCAGGCACCCTCCGGGTATATTGCAGCGACACTCCTCACCGGGGGGCAGGTCCTATTATCAAGAATCCCTCTTCGTATGCTCTTCCGGGCATTGCGGCCGATTCTGTTCATCCTGCTGCTGCCAATGCTCTATCATCTCCTGTTCAACCAGGAAGGACTCAGGAATGAGCTCTTCGCCCTCTGGCGGATTCTGCTCCTGGTCTCGCTTGCTCTCATTCTGACATTAACAACGAAACCGCTCGATCTGGCCAAAGGTCTGGAACAGCTCTGCAAGCCGTTAACCCGTCTGGGCGTTCCGGTAGAAGCGCTGGCCTTGACGGTCATGCTGGCTATTCGTTTTATCCCTACTATTACCCAGGAGCTGGACCGCATTCTTGTGGCACAGCAGGCCAGAGGGTATGATATCAAGGATACCAAAGGCCTTAACCGGGTACAGGCGTACATCCAATTAGTGATTCCGCTGCTCGTTACCACCCTTGCGCGGGCGGAGCAGCTGGCTATGACGATTGAGGCAAGGGCTTACGGGAACGGGAAGGGACGGACTTCCTATAGGGTGCTGAAATATGCACGGATGGATTATGCAGCCGGCGGGATTATGCTTGCGTATGTTCTGCTGGGAATTCTGCTAGAGAGATGAGGAGATAGAGCTTGAACAGAACAGCCATACTGGAGCGGCTTCAGTCAGAGCTGCACGAAGGCAACCACATTATCGGTGTCTCGACAGGCACGGGAATTACAGCCAAGGTTGCCGCTGACAGCGGAGCTGACTTCATTCTAATGCTGAACTCCGGCAAGTTCCGGCAGATGGGGAGAAGCTCTCTGGCGGGGTTCCTGCCCTTCTGCAACAGCAATGAGATGGTAATGGATTTTGCCTCGAAGGAGATTGTGCCGCTGGTGAGAGACACTCCGGTGCTGTTCGGGCTGAATGCGAATGATCCAACGAGAGAGATGTCCCTTTATATAGAAGAGATCAAGAACAGAGGCTTCACGGGAGTGAATAATTATCCGACAGTCGGCTTGATCGACGGGGCGTTCAGAGAGGCATTGGAGGAAGACGGCATCAGCTATGACAGGGAGGTGGAGGCTATACGTCTGGCTCATCAGCAGGAGCTGTTCACGGTGGCCTTCGTCTTCGACGAGTCCCAGGCGGTTCAGATGGCTGAAGCGGGGGCGGATGTGATCTGTGTGCATCTCGGCCTGACCGTAGGCGGATTGCTGGGGGCGCGGAAGGTGGTCTCTCTGGAAGCTGCCAAGGCGAAGGCGCTGCGCATTCTCACTGCCTGCGGTGAGGTTAAGCCTGAAGTCATTAAGATGATCTACGGCGGCCCGGTCAAGACTCCGGTTGATGTCCAGTATATGTACAGCAATACTACGCAGATTATGGGCTACATTGGCGGCTCTGCCTTTGAACGGATTCCCTCCGAGCAGTCGATTACGGCCATTACCCGCGATTTCAAGCGCCTGGGCAAGCTGGATGAGGATGATCTCATGGTCAAGATGCTCAGCGGCATCACCCGGCATTACGATTACGTAGAATTCGTCAAAGAGTATGTCGCCCAGAATTACAGCGAGGAAGTAGTGTTCGCGGATCTGGCTAAGGTGGCGCATGTATCGCGCAGTTATTTGAGCAGCTTGTTTAAAAAGGAAGTAGGGTGCAGCTTCCAGAACTATCTGGTCGGCTTCCGTATGCAAAAGGCTGCCATACTGCTCCAGGCCCCGCACCTGCAATTATCCGAGGTGTCCGCAATGGTCGGCTACCCCGACTACGCCCAGTTCAGCAGAATGTTCAAAAAGCTCATGGGCTGCTCGCCCAAGCAGTACAAATCTAACCTAAACACAAAAACATAGGACATAAAAGCGTTTTCATCCATAAACATGCCCGGTATGATGAATCTATGATTCGTATACGAGGAGGCCACAGAATGAAGACGATCGCCATAGCTGGAACGTTTGATACGAAGGGTGAGGAGTACCTGTACATCAAGAAGCTTGCAGAGGAGCTGGGCCTCAGAGCCCTGATGATCCATACCGGTGTATTCGAGCCGGCCTTCCAACCCGATGTGTCTAACCGGGAGGTCGCAGCCGCCGCAGGGATAGAGCTGGACGAGCTTGCCGCGAAGAAGGACCGGGCGTTAGCTACAGAAGTGTTGTCCAAAGGACTGGAGCAGCTCGTTCCCCGGTTATACCAGGAGGGGAAATTTGACGGCATCATTTCCTTCGGGGGTACCGGCGGAACTTCACTGGTTGCCCCTGCGATGAGAGCCTTGCCAATTGGCGTACCGAAAGTGCTGGTATCGACAGTAGCATCAGGAAATACGGCTCCCTATGTCGGGACCAGCGATATTATGATGATTCCGTCTGTGGTGGATGTCTCAGGCCTCAATTCGATCTCGACGAGAATATTCAGCAATGCGATGTTTGCCATCGCGGGCATGCTCCTGTTCGAAGCAGACTATGAACCGGAGAAAAAGCCGCTGGTCGCAGCCACCATGTTCGGAGTAACCACGCCGTGTGTGACCGAAGCGCGCAAATACCTGGAGGAGCGCGGCTACGAGGTGCTGGTATTCCATGCTACCGGAATCGGCGGACAATCGATGGAGGCGCTGATCGAAGCGGGCTTCATTGAAGGGGTGCTGGACTTAACCACCACCGAATGGGCAGATGAACTGATCGGCGGCGTCTTGAACGCAGGACCGCACCGCCTGGAGGCCGCAGGCCGCAACCGCATTCCGCAGGTCGTCTCGGTGGGCGCCCTGGACATGTGCAACTTCGGCCCCGCAGATACTGTACCGGAGAAGTTCAAGGATCGCAAATTCTATCATCATAATCCTACAGTCACTCTGATGCGGACGACCGTGGAAGAGAATGAACAGCTTGGCAGGAAGCTGGCCGAGAAGCTCAATATGGCTACGGAGAGTACGGTGCTTATGCTGCCGCTTGGCGGTATTTCGGCGATTGATGTGGAGGGTCAGCCCTTCTACGGCCCTGAAGAGGACCGGATGCTGTTCGATACTCTGCGCCGGCAGGTGGACCGCTCAAGAGTTGAACTGATTGAAATGGACGAGGCGATCAACGATCCGGCCTTTGCCGGGGCAGCAGCCCAGAAGCTGATTGACCTCATGCAGGCCGCGAAGGCCTGAACCCCACACTAAGGAGGAGCTACTAATGAATAAGCAGACCAGAGCTGAGATTATGGATAGATTCAAGCAAGAGGTGAAGGCGGGCAAGATTCTTCTCGGTGTCGGGGCAGGCACGGGGATTACCGCCAAGAGCAGTGAGGCAGGCGGAGCGGATATGCTGATTGTCTACAATTCCGGCCGTTACAGAATGGCGGGACGCGGTTCGCTGGCAGGCTTGCTGTCTTATGGAGACGCCAATCAGATTGTGGTGGAGATGGGCTCGGAGGTGCTGCCTGTCGTCAAGGATACGCCCGTTCTGGCAGGGGTATGCGGCACCGACCCGTTCCGGGTGATGGAGGTATTCCTGAAGCAGCTGAAGGAGCAGGGCTTCAGCGGTGTACAGAATTTCCCAACAGTGGGTCTGATCGATGGCGTCTTCCGCCAGAATCTGGAGGAGACAGGGATGGGCTACGGCCTTGAGGTCGAAATGATCCGTATCGCCCATGAGCTGGATATGCTGACCACCCCGTATGTGTTCGACCCTGAACAGGCACGGGCCATGGCAGAGGCGGGCGCCGATATTCTGGTCGCCCACATGGGCCTCACCACCAAGGGCACCATCGGCGCAGTAACCGCGTTGACCCTGGACGATTGTGTAGAGCGAATCGAGGCGATTATCGAAGCCGGACGGGCGGTCAACCCGGAGATTATGATTATCTGCCACGGCGGCCCGATTGCCGAACCTGAGGATGCGGCTTATGTCATTCAGCGGACGAAGGGCATCCACGGATTCTTCGGCGCATCAAGCATCGAGCGCTTCGCCGCGGAGCAGGGAATTACGCGGCAGACCGAGTCGTTCAAAGCAATTCAGCAATAAGCAAGCAGGTAACGGCTTCTATATTAGCGGGAAATGGGCACTCTTTAATTAAAGAGTGTCTTTTTTAATGTTCACAGAAGAGAGAGGATATGATATAAATCACAGAATGGTCACAGACTCTAGCTGGTATAGCCAGTTTGGGCTATAGGCACTTCAATTCCTTTTATTTACACTTAATTCGGGTTTGCACAAGAAACCATCCTACAGTGGGGGTGAACAATGCTTGTAGTGAAAAGGTATGAATGCTCCATCAGCATCAGGGTTCTCGTCTTCATGATTCTAAGCATGTTAATCTGCTCCTTCAATCATGGCACCATTGTAAGCGCAGACACCAGCACCGGAGTCCTTCCGCTCCAGCCCATCATCGATTCAGCCCGTGAGGGAGATCTTATCACCCTGGCTCCGGGAGCCTATTCGGGTCCGGTCCGGCTGGATAAGCGAGTGACGATTAACGGTAACGGCGAGGCGATTCTGCTGCATACGGCAAAGGACGAGCAGGCGGTGGTGCTGATCACGGCAGACGGTGTAAGGCTTGAGAATCTGAAGATTCAGCAGAATAACGACGGGGAAGCGGCGGCTGTACGCGTTGAAGCGGACAGGGTCACCCTGAAGGGGCTGGTCATTCATTCGGCAGGGTACGGAATACTCCTGCGTGAAGCCGATGGCGGGGTGATCTCGGATAATACAATAAGCTGGTTCATTCCCAAGGGAGAAGCACCGGGAACGAGAGGCAACGGGATCGATCTCTATAACTCTCACGGCGCTGTGATCCGGGGCAACGACATCGCTTATCTGCGGGATGGCATCTATCTGGAGAACAGCCGCAATACGGTGGTGGACCAGAACAAGCTTGCTTATCTGCGGTACGGGGTCCACTGCATGTATATCAATGGCTCGAAGGTCACTAACAACACCGGTGAATACAACATTACCGGCGCGATGGTGATGGGTGTTACGGGTGTGGTGGTGTCGGGGAACTCCTTCCGCAAGCAGAGCCGGAATGTGCATTCACAGGGGATTCTGCTCTACGATGTACGAAATTCCGCGATTATGAACAACCGGGTGGAAGGCAACCGGGTGGGGATTTACATGCAGCAGTCCTCGGATAACAAGCTGCAGCAGAATCTGGTGCTCCGCAACTATATCGGTGTGCAGTTCGAGAATGCAGAGGGCAACCGCTTTGAGCGTAACGGGTTTGTGGCAAACGTCATTGAGGCCCAGGCCACAGGCAGTAGGGACAATGAGATGAACGGGAATTACTGGGATGCCTTTGGCGGACTGGATCTCACGGGGGATGGGGTCAGCGACCTGAAATATGCGATCAACCCCTTCTATCAGCAATTGGTTGCGGGGAATGCAGCGTATCAGCTGTTTTTCCAGTCACCGGGGATGACGTTCCTGAGCGATATGTACACCGGCGGTTCGGCAGGGTGGTCCACCGATTCAGCGCCGCTCATGCAGCTTGAGGCAGGTACAGTTAGCCCGGATCAGGCGGCAGGCGGACAAGGCACGGTCATGGTAGCGGGCTGGCTGCTGCTGTTCCTATCCGTAATTACAATCATATACTTGGGGGTACTGCGATTATGAAACGATGGAGTCTGGTCTTGATGGTAGCAATGAGTCTGGTGATCCTCGCGGCCTGCGGACAGAAGAAATACGAGCCGGTAGCGATTAATGAAGACGTCGATATCTGTGTGGTCTGCAATATGCAGGTCAAGGATGATGCTTACGCCACTCAGCTAACGACCAAGGACGGCAAGAATTACAAGTTCGATGATATCGGCTGTATGAATGAGTGGAAGAAAAGCAACGGCACGGAGCAGATCGGCATGGATTATGTCCGCGACTATAACGACAAGAGCTGGGTTGAATTCAGCAAGGCGAGCTATGTGTATGACGCTTCTCTGCGTACACCGATGGCTTATGGAGTGATCAGCTTCAAGGACAAGGCGGCAGCAGAAGCATTCGTGAAGGAGCAGGCGCTAGGCACTGTGCTGACCGCCGGAGAGCTGGCCTCCCATGAATGGAAGCAGAACAAGGATATGATGAACATGGACATGCAGAGCGGGGAAGGTCATATGGAGGAGCATAGCTCAGAGGAAGGCACGCATTCCGAAGAGACGGATATGTGAGTATGGCTGACATTCTGCATATCGCCCGCAGAGAGCTTAAGATGGGCTTTCGCAACCCGTGGGCCTATTCCTTCCTGGCCCTATTCTGTACCTTCAGTCTCGGGCTGCTGCTGATCCATGCGAATAACGCGGTGGAAGGCTATACGGCTGTTACGGGCTCCATGCTGAGCCTGATTCTGTATCTTTTGCCGCTGATGACGTTATTTCTGGGCTCCTTCTCACTGACCTCGGAACGGGAAGACGGAAGCTGGCAGCTCTTATCCACCTATCCCATTGGAACCTTATCCTTCGTTCTGGGAAAATACACCGGGCTAGCCGCTGTCCTGCTGACGATTGTAGCGTTTGGTTACGGGCTGATGGGGCTGCTCAGCGGTCTGCTCGGGATGGCTTTTGCGGCGGACACTTACTTCCTGTTCCTGGCCTTCTCGGCAGGTCTGGTCTTGCTGTTCCTGACCCTCGCCCTCTTCATAGGCTCGTTATCCCGCAACCGCTGGCAGGCCTTGACAATCTCTGTAGCGGTCTGGTTCTTCGCGGTGATCGGCTGGCCGACATTCCTGATCGCAGGCCTAGGGCTGCTCCCGTATCTCTGGATCAAGCCAGCGCTGATTGTGCTGACGATGCTTAATCCGGCTGAACTGGTGCGCCTGTTCGTGGTGGTGAAGCTGGGCGGAGGGTCGGTCCTGGGGCCGGAATATTATCAGTGGGTGGAATGGATTAGCCGCCCGGGCGGCAGCCTGCTGTTCCTCGGGGTCTGCGCTGCCTGGGTGCTGCTGTCCATCTTAGCGGTATATTGGATCTGGGAGAGGGGGCGTTCCCGTGGATAATCCGTTAGTGCAGGTGAAAGAGATTACCAAGGTCATCGGGCGGCAAACACTGGTCGAAGAGATCAGCTTCCAGGTTCCAGGCGGCAGCATACTTGCCCTGTGCGGCGGGAATGGAGCCGGCAAAAGCACGGTGCTGCGGATGGTAGCTGGCATTCTACAGCCGACTTCAGGCGAAATTACGGTAAACGGGCTGAAGTGGAAGCAATCCCGCAAGAGCTTTTCCATGCAGATCGGCTATATGCCGGATGATTATCAGTTCAGCCACGGGCTGTCTGCGGAAGAGCTGCTGAATTTCTGGGCGGCGCTGCGCCGGATTCCCAGACGCAAACAGCGGGTAGAGGAGGTGCTGGCTCTAGTCGGACTTGCAGATAAGCGCAACAGCCTGGTGACCACCTTCTCCAAGGGGATGCGCCAGCGTGTGCTGTTCGCGCAAGCGCTGCTGGCGAAGCCGCCGCTCCTGATTATGGATGAGCCGACTAACGGGCTGGACCCGTTCTGGATGAACGAATTCGTGACGCTGCTGCAGGGCATCCGGGAAGAGGGGCATTCGGTCCTCTTTTCCACTCATCAGCTGGAGATTGCGGATCGGGTAGCCGATCAGATTGTCTTCTTGAATCAGGGCAAGCATGTGGGGTCAGGCACTACGGCAGAGATCCGTACAGAGTTCGGTTCGCTGTATGCGGCCTTTCACCATAGTCTGGGGCTGGGATGAAGCTGCGCCGGATCGTTACTCTGCTGATTATTGCCGCTGCCTTTGCTGCCGGAACCGGGGTATATCTTCAGCAGTCCAGCCAACCTCCGGCCGGGAGAATAACCGCAGGTGCTTCGGCTCCGGCGTTCGAAGCGGTAACCTTGCAGGGGGAGAAGGTGCGCCTCAGCGAATACAAGGGCCGGGTCGTACTGCTTAACTTCTGGGCGACCTGGTGCAAGCCCTGTATGCGGGAAATGCCTCTGTTAAATGAACTAAGCCAATCCGCAGAGCTTCCAGTCGAGACCTTGCTCGTGAACGCAGGAGAATCCAAGGGGACGGTATTAGAGTATATGGCGGAGCAGCAATTCTCTTTTCCCGTCATTATCGATGTTACCGGAAGGATATCTGCCTCGTATAGCGTCAATGCACTGCCGTCAACTTATATCATCAATAAGGCGGGCGAGATAAGCAGAGTCGTGGTCGGAGAGATCGGGGATCCCGATACGCTCAAGCAATGGCTGGCTGAGGCCGGAGCTGAATGAAGGGGATATTCTATTCTATTCTATTATATTTTATGCACAGCCTCCGCTTGCCGGGAAGATGCTTCCGGTATTGGCGGAGGCTGTTTTGCGAAAAAAAGAAAAATTATTTCTTTTTTTAATTTATTTTAGGAAAAATACTTCATTTAATTAAAATTTCTGATATACTCATTGCAAAGAGGGAGCAATAAGTCAGAAACCTGACGCGGGAAGGGCGCTCGCCTTACACTTAATCTGAGGGGGAATGTGGTGTGGGAACTAACAGAAAGGGCTTCACAGTATCGCTGCTACTGACCATGTCTATGCTGCTTGCGGCTTGCGGAGGAAATGGCAATACGAAGGGGACACCGGATGCCGGAAGCACCGGAGAACCCGGCACGGGCGCTGAAGCTACGGCTGCGGCGGAGCCGGTGAAGCTTGAATTCTGGACGATTGCACTTCAGCCAACGTTCAATGATTACTTCAATAATCTGATCACCCAGTATGAGGACAGCCACCCCGGAGTAACGGTGGAGTGGAAGGACTATCCCTATGATGCCATCTCGCAGCGGCTGTTGACCAGCACGGCCAGCGGCAAGAGCCCGGATGTCGTGAATCTGAACACCGAGTTCGCCAGCCAGCTAGGCAGCAAGGGAGCGCTGCTGAATCTGAGCGAGTATCTGACGGATGAGCAGGCGAAGAGTTATTTCGAGGGAATTTATAATTCCACTGTATTCGATGGCAAGGCTTATGCACTTCCCTGGTACACTGGCACAGAAGTGCTGTTCATGAACAAGAAGCTGGTGGAGAAGGCGGGCCTCGACCCGGCGAACCCGCCGCAGACCCGCGAGGAGCTGGTGGAGTGGGCGCGTCAGGTTCATGAGAAGACCGGAGCAGCCGGGTATGCCCAGCAGCTGGTCTCCAAGCTGTTCCCCATCGACGGCATCTCAATCCTGAATGAGGACAAGACAGCCGCCGCCTTCAATACGCCGGAAGCAGAGGCGATGATTACCCAGATGCGCGACCTGATGAAGGAAGGGGTAGTGCTCAAGGAGGACGCGGATTTCAGCAAGCAGATTCAGTATTTCTCCGGTGAGCAGGTAGCCTTCCAATTGTCCGGTCCAACGTTCATCAACTTCATTAAGACCTCTGCGCCGGATGTCTACAAGAATACCATTGCTGTCCCGCTGCCGACAGGCAAGGCGAACCTGCGTCTCTCCAATTCGATGAATCTGGTCGTGCCGCAGAAGTCGAAGAACCCGCAGCAGGCGGTGGAATTCGCTGCCTTCCTTACGAATGCCGAGAACCAGACAGCCTTCTCCAAGGCCGCCAACACGCTGCCATCGAGCAAGGCGTCCATTCAGGATCCGTTCTTCACCGAGTCTGACGGCTCTCTGGAAGCTGAAGCGAAGGTGGCTTCCTCGCAGAGTCTGGATAAGGCTACCGATTACATGGTCGGCGTTCCAAGCGCCGCAGATATCAACTCTGCGCTGGCGCGGGGATTGCAGGAGATTCTGATGAACGGCGCGGATATCAAGGAGACGCTGAACAAGGTGGAGAAGGAAGTCAATACTATTATCAGTCAGGGTTCCTAAGCTGCTGAAGCATAGCCGATAAGGGGGAGTTTCTCCCCCGATGGATATATTTTGAGGGTATTTGAAGGAGTGGGAGGTGTAGAGGGTGTACAAGGGGTTTCGGTCTGAATCTTTTACCGCATGGGCGTTTATGGCGCCGGGCCTGCTGTTTCTGGCGGTGTTTACCTTTTGGCCGATTATTTACGGCATACCGCTCTCGTTGACAGATTATTCTGTCATTACAGAGACGAATTATGTAGGTCTGGATAACTTCACCCGGGCCTTCCAGGATCATAATTTCCTGATTTCACTGTGGAATTCACTGGTATATGTGCTGATTGTGCCGGTGATCCAGATCATTTCGATCTTAATGGCGATTCTGGTCAACAGCCGGATTCCTGGAGTCAAAATGTTCCGGGCCGCCTACTATATACCGGTCGTCACTTCGATGGTTGCGGTGGCGCTGATCTGGAGCTGGCTGCTCGGCAATAATGGAGTTGTCAATTACCTGCTGCTGAAGGCAGGGATTATCAGTGAGCAGGTCTCCTGGCTATCGACGAGCAGCACAGCGCTGTATGTTCTAATGTTCATTACGATGTGGAAGGGCCTCGGCTATTACATGATGCTCTATCTGGCCGGGCTTCAAGGCATTCCTGCAGATCTGTATGAGGCCGCAAGAGTGGATGGTGCAGGGCCGCTCCGGCTGATTGTACATGTGACGCTGCCGCTGTTGCGCCCGCATATTCTGTTCTGCACGCTGATCTCGGTGATGGGTGCAATCCGGGTGTTCGATGAGGTCTACATTCTGACCAAGGGCGGGCCGGGGACGTCCACATTAACTTCAAGCGTCTATATTTTCCAAAAAGGGCTGGAGCAGTTCAACTTCGGCTATGCCTCGGCGCTCGGGCTGATCGTCAGTGTGATGGTGGGAGCGCTTAGTGTACTTGTATTCAGACTGAACCGGAAAGGCGGGGTGAATTCCTATTGATGCCGCGTAGCTTGCGTGTTCTAATCACTTATCTGCTGCTGATCCTGCTTGCCCTGTTCATGATGGGGCCGTTCCTGTGGCTGCTCAGTGTCTCGCTGATGCCGGGGCGCAACGTGTTTGCGAACCCGCCGGCCATTCTGCCCACCTTCATTGCGTTCGATAACTATGTGCAGGTGTGGAACTTCATGAATTTTCCGCGATACATTCTGAATACGGTCATCATCACGCTGCTGGGAGTCGTGTTCAACATTATTCTATCCTGTCTGACGGCTTATCCGCTGGCGGCCTTCCGGTTCAAGGGCCGGAACCTGGTCTTCACGCTGCTGATCTCGACCATGATTATTCCGTCGGCCACCGCTATGATTGTGCATTATCTGACGATTCAGGCTTTTCAGCTGGGCAATACGTTCTTCGGCGTTGTTCTTCCGGCAGCGGTGTCCGTGTTCAATATCTTCCTGATGCGGCAGACGTTCCTGGGTATTCCGGCAGATATCCGGGATTCGGGTAAAATGGACGGAGCCTCAGAGCTGCGCATCTTCATTCAACTGGTCATGCCGCTCGTCAAGCCGGGGATTGCGGTGATTGGATTACTGGAGGTCATGGCGTTCTGGAACAACTTCCTGTGGCCGATTGTCGTCCTGGAGGACCCGGAGAAGTATCCGCTCGCTGCGGCGCTTACGTATCTGAACGGGCAATTCTCCTATAACTTCGGCTGGATTGCCGCCGGAACCATGATCTCGGTGCTGCCGATCATCCTCGTGTTCCTGTTCACGCAGAAGTATTATATGGAAGGGATTGCCGGCGCGATAAAAGGCTAACTAAGGAGGCATAACTCAATGGGAATTTCGTTACGGGACTGCCAATATCTGTTCCGCGACTATTATACGCAAGGGAAAGAGCTGGTTGTGGAGGGCCCGCAGCTGCGCTGTGAGCTGGCCTCACGGTATGCCATGAATCAGGATGTAAACGGGCTACTTGCTGAAGGCGGAGACATCGTAATTCTGGAACCGGCCGGACCGGGTGTAGCCACCGCTGATAAAGGCAATGCACAGCTGATGCTGGAGTATGACGGCGGGCTTGCTGCGGATGGATACCGGCTGGTGATTGGAGAGGATGCGAAGCTTGTTGTCGCTGCGTCTAACCGGCGGGGACTGAAGTACGGGCTGGATGCGCTGAAAATGCTCCTGACCGTGGAGGAGGATTGCTGCCGCCTACCGGTGGTTACGGTGGAGGATGAGCCTTCTTTTCCGGTGCGGGGCATTATTGAAGGCTTCTATGGCGTGCCATGGAGCTTCGCGGACCGGATGGATTCGGTCAGATATATGAGCGGGCACCGGATGAACGCCTTCATGTACGCGCCGAAGGATGATCCTTATCACCGGAAGCTATGGCGTGAGCCGTACCCGGACGATGTGTTCACCAGGATTCATGAGCTGAAGCAGGAATGCGACAAGCATCTGGTGGATTTCTACTATTGTATTAGCCCGGGCAATGATCTGGAATTCCGCAGCCAAGGCGACTTCGCGAAGCTTGAGGAGAAGCTTGGGGCCATGATCGCGATTGGAGTGCGGCATTTCGCCCTGCTGATGGATGATATAGATTATGTGCTCCAAGGCGACAACAAGCAGTTCCTGGAGCGCTCCGGGACCGCCCATGCCTATGTGACGAACCGGGTCTATGAATACTTAGCCGGATGTCTGCCGCACTTCACCCTGGCGATGTGTCCTTCGGAATACTGGTCGTATTGGAATACGGAGTACAAGAAGGATATCCGGGAGCAGCTTCATCCCGCTGTCAAAGTGTTCTGGACCGGCTATTTCGTCTTCGCCCCGGAGATCGGCCGGGGGCATGCGGAGGATAACCATGGCTATTACGGGCATGAGCTGTGGCTGTGGGACAATATTCCGGTGAATGACTGCGATAAGGACCGGCTGTTCCTCGATCCGGTGCGCGGGCGCAGCTCCCGGCTCGGCAATTACGGGCATACAGCGGTCGTTGCCAATCCGATGAATCAGTGGGAATGCTCCAAGATCACGCTTAACACGATGGCCCATTATATGTGGAACAGCGAGCGTTACATGCCGGAGCTATCCTGGGAGCTGTCCGTGCGTGAATTCGCCGGGGAGCTTGCGGAGGACATGATGTTCTTCTGCCGCCAAAATCTGAACAGCCGCCTGTATTCCGGCGGCTACCCGGAGCTGGACGATGCGCTGGAGGAGCGCGATCTGGAGCGGCTGGATGCTTATTTCAGCCGGCTGGAGCAGGCTGCCGTGCGGCTTGGCGGATTAGAGAATGCCAAGTTTATTGAAGAAGCTGGGCCTTGGCTGCGCCGGGGTATCGGGGATGCAGCGCTGTGGCGGGCAGTGCGCAGGCAACTGGAGAATACGCAGGAGCCGCTGGCTGGGAAAGATGTGCTTAAGTGCCTGGAGCGCTGCCGCAGTTATGGTGTACGGCTCGGCAGTGATCCGGCCGTGCGTGCGGCTGAGGCGCTGGGGATCGGGCTGCCTGAGATGGAGAAGGAGACAAAGGAGGAGGACCAGCATGTCTAAGCACCATAAGCTGATTCTGGTTCCGCTCGATGAGCGGCCCTGCAATTATGAATTCCCTTATCTGCTGGCTCAGGGGACAGATTATACGGTAGAACGTCCGCCCGCCGGGATTATGGGCCTGAAGAAGCGCCCGGGTGATGTTGAACAGCTGTGGTCCTGGTTCGAGGCTGCCTGCGAAGGGGCGGACGGTGCAGTGGTCGCGCTGGATACGCTGCTCTACGGCGGCATCATTCCCTCGCGGCTGCACCAGCTGGAGCTTGAAGTACTGGCTGCGCGTCTGGAGCGGCTGCGGGAGATCCGGCGGCGTTATCCGCAGCTTAAGCTGTATGCGTTCCAGCTGATTATGCGCTGTCCGCAGTATTCTCTATCAGACGAGGAACCGGATTATTATGCCGACTGGGGCCGGGAGATTTTCCGTAAGGGCTTCATCGGCCACCGGCTGGAGCTGGGCATCGCCACCGATGAGGAGATCCGTGAGCTGGCGGATATTGATCACCGGCTTCCAGCTGAGGTGCTGCAGGATTATCTCGGCCGCCGGGCGATTAATATTGAAGCGAACAAGCAGGCGCTGGAGCTGGTCCGGGACGGGGTGATTGACTTCATGATTGTACCGCAGGATGATTCGGCGCCGTATGGTCATACCGCCAAGGATCAGGAGAAGGTGCGGGCGAGGATTAGTGTGCTTGATCTGGAGCTTAAGGTCTATATGTATCCGGGAGCGGATGAGGTAGGCTGCACGCTGCTCGCCCGGATGCTGAACAAGGCCGAAGGGCGGAGGCCGATGATCTACCCGCGTTTGTCGGCTGTGCAGGGGGCATTCGTGACGCCGCTGTTCGAGGACCGCTTTTTCTATGAGACGCTGAAGTATCAGATCCTGGCCGCCGGGGGGCTGATCGCATCCAGTGCTGCCGAGGCAGACCTGGTTCTGCTGGTCAGTACGCCGGGTGAGACGATGGAGGAGGCGGTGTCGCAGAAGCATGCTTTTCACAGTTATGACGTATACCGGAACCTGATGGAACTTGTAGAGTACGGGGAGTATCTGCTTCTTGACCGGAAGATACCGGTGGCTGTAGCAGATGTGGGGTATGCCAATGGCGGTGACCAGAAGCTGGTTAAGATGCTGCGGCAGAAGAACCTCCTGTTCGATCTGGCCGGATATGCCGCCTGGAATACCAGCTCCAATTCGCTTGGAACCGTAATCTCGCAGGCGATGATCTATCTGATCTACGGACGTACACAAGGACATCTGGATTTCCTGGCGCTCCGCTATGCCGAGGATGTATGCTATTGTTCAGTAGTGCGCGGAGAGCTCAGTGAAGGACCCGTGCAGGAGATGGGGTATGGCAAATATGAGCTGGACGGACCGCGCGGCCGTGTGGCTGCCCGTGTACAGGAACGGCTGAGTGAGGAGCTGGCCGTGCGGATTGACAGCCCATCGGGAAGCGTTAAGATTACCGACTGCTATATGCCATGGAACCGGATGTTCGAGGTGGGCTTAACTGTGCAGTATGTGCCATCCTGAGGGCAGGGCTGGCTCTATCCATTGAATGGTTCATTTTTAATTGAAGCGAACATTCAGAGATAGGTGTATTCTGTGCAATTAAAAACAATGAAATGGAAGAATTTACTCCTCTAAATGTAGTCTGTACAACTAAATTTCCCAAATGAGCCAAAACACAGGCACTGCAGGCATTTTAAATGTACAAAATACAGCTAAACGGATCATAGGCCGAACATCAGATGATTTAATTGTACAGAATGCACTTAAGCATATCGCGTGTACCTTACACGAGGCATCACAAGCCCTTGGCATGCGGCTGGTTACAGTAATTCTTACTAGTTGAATTCTGATGTTGTACTTGTTCAATGGATATAGAATATAAGGAGAGAGGGTGGGGACCCTGAGCAAAAATATACTGGAAAAACTGCATCTGGGGCTGATTGTATCCTGCCAGGCGCTGCCTGACGAGCCGCTGCACGGGCCGGAGATTATGGCCCGGATGGCGGTGGCGGCAGCGGAAGGCGGGGCCATCGCCATCCGGGCGAACGGGGCGGCAGATGTGCGGGCGATCAAGCAGGCAGTTGCGCTGCCGGTGATCGGTATCGTGAAGCGCAATTACCCGGATTCGGACGTCTATATTACCCCTACGCTTAGAGAGACTGAGGAGTTGCTCGAAGCGGGGGCGGATATTATAGCTTTTGACGGGACCCGGCAGACCCGGCCGGGGAATTGTACGCTGGAGCAGATCATAGACCTGCTCACGGCAAGCCCGGCGGCTTCCATGGCGGATATCTCCACTCTGGAGGAAGCGCTATACGCTGAGTCACTTGGAGTCAGCTGCGTCTCAACCACCTTGTCGGGATATACACCGTATTCCCGCCAGCAGGAAGGGCCGAATCTGGAGCTGCTGGAGCAGGCTGCACAGCAGCTTAAGATTCCGGTGATTGCCGAAGGCCGGATCAGCCAGCCCGCCCAAGTGGAGGCAGCACTGGACCTGGGGGCCTATGCGGTGGTGGTAGGCTCCGCAATTACCCGGCCGCAGCTGATCACCCGGCCGTTCGCAGCAGCGGCGAGAAAAGTGAGGATGAACCGTAATGGAAATGAATGACCGGATCAACACGTATTACCCGTCCATGACCAAGTCTGAGCAAAAGGTAGCCCGGTGTGTGCTTGAGCATCCGGATAATCTGATCTATCTGTCTGTGACTGAGCTGGCGGATTTTGCCGGAACGGGCGAGACCACGGTGATGCGCTTCTGCCGCAAAATCGGCTTCAAGGGCTATCAGGATTTCAAGCTGATGCTGGCCCAGGGCCTGCCCAAGCGGCAGACTCTGGCGGATGGCGAGCAGGGGGCAGGCGGAGGGGATTACGCCGACCACCTGTATGACTTAATGGTTGGTGTATTGCAATCCAGTCTCGGGATGCTGGACCGGGAGCAGCTGCAGCAGGCGGTAGACGCTCTGGATCAGGCCCGGTATGTCCAATTCTTCGGCGTAGGCTCTTCCGGGATCACGGCACTGGACGCCAAGAACCGCTTCCTGCGGATCGGGCGGCGTGTCGAAGCCAATTCCGACAGCCATATTCAGTCGATGATGGCAGTGACGATGGGGGCGGGCGATGTGGCATTTGGCATCAGTGTATCAGGCAGCACACTGGATACGAATGACATGCTGATGAAGGCCAAGCAGAACGGGGCCAAAGTCATTGCCATGACTAACTATGCCAAGTCCCCGATTGCTTCCATTGCCGACATTGTGCTGCTGACGGCCGGGAAGGAATCTCCGCTGGAAGGCGGCTCTGTAGGGGCTAAGATCTCCCAGCTGTTCATTATCGACCTGCTCTGCCAGGGACTGGAGCAGCTCCATGCCGAAGAGACCAAGCGGATGAAGGAGGTGACCGCCCGGGCGGTCATTGACCGGATTTACTAGGGTGCGGGGGAAATGAAGCGGTAGGGAGAAATGAAACGACTGGGAGAAATGAAGGGATAGTGAATTATGCATTACATTCCGGTTAAGGGAACAGCGTGGGTGATATAGGGGGCGTTGAGTTCGTCTGTCGAGGTAGGGGTATGAGAAAGAGGCGTGCAGGCGGAAAACCGAACACATTGGAGCCTGGGGCGGCGTGTTGGTCGAATGTAATCGGAAAACCGATTACAATGCACTCGTGAGAGGGCGGACGGCGGAATGTAATCGAAAAACCGATTACAATGCGCTCGCGAGAGGGCGGACGGCCAGATGTAATCGGAAAACCGATTACAATGCGCTCGCGAGAGGGCAGACGGCCAGATGTAATCGGAAAACCGATTACAATGCGCTCGCGAGAGGGCGGACGGCGGAATGTAATCGGAAAACCGATTACAATGCGCTCGCGAGAGGGCGGACGGACAGATGTAATCGGAAAACCGATTACAATGCGCTCGCGAGAGGGCGGACGGCGGAATGTAATCGAAAAACCGATTACAATGCACTCGTGAGAGGGCGGACGGTCAGATGTAATCTGAAAACCGATTACAATGCACTCGTGAGAGGGCGGACGGCCAGATGTAATCGGAAAACCGATTACAATGCGCTCGCGAGAGGGCAGACGGCCAGATGTAATCGGAAAACCGATTACAATGCGCTCGCGAGAGGGCGGACGGTCAGATGTAATCTGAAAACCGATTATAAGTGTATTGTTACTCAGAGATTATGCTCTATGCCGTCAGATAGCAGGCGAATGGAGATATATGAGGTGTCACTTATGAGCTGAAACTTAAGCCCTAAAACGGTACCTATCCTACAAGGATGGCAGCGCCGTTTCCGTGTGGTACAGACGCAGTAGTGGAGGTGGTGCGAATGCGGCAAGTCATAGGTGTGGACATCGGGGGGACAGGCATCAAGGGGCTTGTGACCGATGAAGCGGGAACGATTCTGGCGGAAGCCGGGCGAGACACGGAGGCCCGGCTGGGCCGGGAGGTTATTCTCGGCCAGCTCCACAGCCTGGTGGAGGAACTGCTGGCTGGCCATCCTGCGGTGGAAGCGCTGGGGATTGGCTCGGCGGGCAGGGTGAATGCGGATACGGGCGAGGTGGTCTACGCCACCGATAATCTGCCCGGCTGGCAGGGGATGCAGCTTACGCAATGGGCAACGGCTGCGTTCGGACGGCCTGCGGCGGCCGATAACGATGCCAACGCGGCGCTGCTGGGCGAGGCCTGGCTGGGCGCGGGACGCGGCAGGGCGAGCCTGGTCATGCTGACCCTGGGCACCGGGGTCGGCGGGGCTAATCTGGCGGAAGGCCGGCTGCTGCGCGGAGCCGCCTGGAGCGGTGGCGACTGGGGGCACAGCGTGCTGGTGCCGGGAGGTCGCCCCTGTAATTGCGGCAAGCGCGGCTGCGCGGAGCAATATGTGTCCGGCCAGGCGCTGCTGCGGCTGGCACGGGAGGAGATCGGCCGGGCGTATGCGCACGGGCGGGAGATTATGGCGGCGGCGGAGCAGCGCGACGCGTCAGCGCTGGCGGTGCTGGAGCGCTTCACAGCGGATCTTGCGCTGGTGACAGCTAACATCGGGGCGGCGGTAGACCCCGAGCTGATTATTATCGGCGGCGGGGTCATTCAGAGCCGCGCGGTCTGGTGGCCGCTGCTGGCCGGGCAGGCGGGCGGCAGTTTGGCCGCCCGGATCGTGCCAGCGGAGCTGGGCAACCGGGCAGGGTGCTTCGGCGCGGCCCGGCTGGCTCTGGAACGGCTGCGCCGAGACGAAGGCGAAAGACAGATCTAACTGCTGAGGCAGGGAGGAGATGGAGAGATGGCTGGCGAACAGGAGAAGCGTTCGGATGTAGTAATTATCGGCGGCGGACTTGGAGGAACGGCTGCGGCGCTGGCCGCAGCCAAAGCCGGGCTGCGGGTGCTTATGACAGAGGAGACGGACTGGCTGGGCGGGCAATTGACCTCCCAGGCCGTGCCGCCGGATGAGCATCGCTGGATTGAGGAATCGGGCAGTACCGCGTCTTACCGGGAGTTCCGCACCAGAGTCAGGGAGTATTACAGGCGGAATTATCCGCTTACAGAAGATTCCAGGAGAAATCCTATACTGAATCCCGGCAACGGTTGGGTCAGCCGGCTGGCACATGAGCCGAAGGTAGCACTGGCTGTTCTGCAGGAGATGCTTGCCCCGTATGTGAATACCGGGCGGATCGAGGTGCTCTATCATACGGTGCCAGTCGCGGCCGATACCGAAGGGGATTATGTTACTGGAGTCACCGTTCGGCAGGGAACAGGCAGTGACCTGATCAGGCTGCGGGGTGCCTACTATCTGGATGCCACGGAGTGTGGCGATCTGCTGCCGCTGGCTGGAGTGGAGCATGTCAGCGGAGCTGAAGCCCGCAGTGAGACAGGGGAGCCGCACGCCCTGGAGGCCGCAGACCCGCTCGACATGCAGTCGATTACCCACGTGGCGGCGGTGGACTATGTGCCGGGTGGAGACTATACAATCCCGCGTCCAAGAGATTATGATTACTGGCGCGAATATGTCCCATCGTTCTCGCAGTATCCGATCTTAAGCTGGTTCGCTTCGGATGCAGACGATACTAGCAAGCTGAAGCAGTTCACGATGTTCCCGAATGAGCAAGGGATTGTCTCCCTGTGGGATTACCGGCGGATCGTAGACCCGGCCATCTGGACAGAGCCACTGAATGACGGCGAAGTCACCCTGCTGAACTGGGCACTGAACGATTACTATGCCGGGTCAATTATCGGCGTATCCCCGGAGGAACGGGAGCGGCACCTGGAGGGGGCGAGACAGCTTACCCTCTCACTCGTGTATTGGCTCCAGACCGAAGCGCCCCGCCTTGACGGCGGGCAGGGCTACCCGGGCGTGCGCCTGCGCGGAGATGTGCTCGGCACAGAAGACGGGCTGGCCAAGGCCCCCTATATCCGGGAATCCCGGCGCATCCGCGGATTGTACACGATAGCAGAGCAGGATGTGAGCAAGGAGCTGCGCGGACCAGCTGGGCCCAAGCGTTATGAGGATAGCGTAGGGGTAGGCAGCTATCATCTGGACCTTCATCCCACAACCGTAAGCCAGCGGACCTTCTATATCCCGAATCATCCTTACGAGATTCCTCTCGGATCATTGATCCCGGTACGGGTCAAGAACCTGCTCCCGGCTTGCAAGAACATATCCATGACCCAGATTGCGAACGGCTGCTACCGCCTGCATCCCACAGAATGGAATATCGGTGAAGCGGCGGGCACCCTCGCGGCCTATGCCATCAGGCAGCAGGTCGAACCATCGGCAGTCAGGGAATCAGCGGAACATCTAAGGGCCTATCAGCAGCAATTGATGGCGCTCGGTGTTCAGCTGCACTGGACCCCGGAGGAGCTGGAGGCTTAAGCGCACCTTCTCCGGTAATTCAGTCTATCTCAATAGTCTATAATCTCACATTCAAGGTAAGGTGCCTCGTCAGCGGGGTGCCTTTTTTGGTGTGGTCTTCTTAGTAGATGATACCTGTCAAAGGATACTTTGTAGAGTAATCCCTTATGCTTCATTAAAGGAAATGGTAGACAAATGTCGAATCAAGTCACTATGACATTTCAAGGAGTGAATTTATTTTGTGTAAGATGATCAAACTTGTATCCACCACTGTACTTGCTTTTCTGCTATGCTTCGTATCTATTCCATCCGTATTTGCAGAAGCCGCACTAATCTCAGACAAGAATCTGGAACAGGCAATTCGTGCCGAGCTTAAGAAGCCGGCCGCTCCCCTTACCAAAGAAGATCTGCAGACTCTAACCTCCCTCTATCCTAGTGATCCTGAGCAGAAAATTAACAGTCTTAGCGGACTGGAGCACGCTGTTAATATAAAAAGCTTAATGCTCCCAGGGCTGGGCATTACCAACATTGTGCCCCTTCAAAATCTACATAAAATCACCTTCCTGGCTCTGAACGACAATCAGATCACTGGGCTGGAGCCGCTGCAAGCACTATCCCAACTGAAACAGCTTAATCTCGATGCAAACAACATAGAGAAGCTTGATGCACTAGCAGGGTTAACTAATTTGACAGACTTGTTAGTCAGCAACAACCAACTGAAGGACCTGTCGCCCATACAATCGTTGGTCAAGCTGAACTGGTTAATCATAAGCGATAACCAAATCCAGTCGCTTAAACCGCTAAGAAATCACCCGGAACTGGAGCATCTGTACTTTGATAATAATCTGGTCGAGGACATTAGCGTCTTAACCACTCTTCCGAAGCTTAAGGAGGTTTCAATCAGCAATAATCCTCTGAATGCAGGAGCAAAGAAAATTCTGACCGAGCTCGCTGCCAAAGGCGTCGAAGTGCTTGATGAAGATACCCAAGAAGCCACACCGCCTGCAAATCCTGACGAAATCATGGTGCAGTTAAATGGCGAGAGTATTAAATTCCAAGCTCCACCCATCCGGCAAAATGGATCTGTAATGGTTCCGTTCCGCACTATTTTTGAAAAATTGGGACTGAAGGTTGAATGGGATTCCACAACGCAAACAATCAGAGGAAGCAAACCCGGTACGCTGATCAAGCTTAAGCTGGGTTCAACTACTGCTGAGATTAATGGCAATCAGAAAAAACTGACCGTAGCTCCTGCTAACATCAAAGGCAGCACTTACGTTCCATTGCGTTTCATCGGCGAAGCCGTGGATGCGAAGGTGAACTGGCTCGCGGAGATTCAAACCGCCATAATATCTACGAAGCAGCCTTTTACAACGAAGGATAAAAAAATCCAAGTCACAGGCTACAGTGATTGGAGTGACGTAACTTCTTCTGGAGAGAATGCAGTAGATCACCAGTTGCTCTTAATCTCACCCGAGAAGAGTATGCTGGTTATTAGCCATTATAGTAAGAGTGCATTAGATATGAACTTCGAACAATATATTAGCTTTGTCAAAAAAGATATAACGGACAAGAATGCATCGAAAATCACGGAACAGTCCGTAAAGGCAGGAAAAATCAATGCGAAGCAGTTAACCTATACTTTGAGCGATGCAGATGAAAAACTCATTTTTCAAATGATTCTATTCGAGAAAAACAATGAAATCTATACCCTCCTATTAGCTTTTCCAGCAAAGATTAGTCAACAAGCCAAGGCGGAATTCAATGAAATATTGAAAAGCATACAAGTGAACTAACTCATTAGAAAACCACTATACGTTAGTCAAATAACAGCGGCAGTCTGAGGCTTTTTGTCAAGTCTTATTCTGCCGCTGTTTTATATTAAATTTTAAATATAAATTTATATATTAAATCTCATACGTGTTATATACTCATTCTAGTCTTCCCGATGCAGTTGACACCACTAGATGAGGAGAAATGAAATTATATGTCCATTCTGAACAAATTCAAAGGAATTACCCCCGCAGGTGCGCCCCCCCAAACAGACCATCAGCTGATCGGACTATTAAAAAACTATGTGGAGCGGGCTGAACGCGGGGAAGAAGAGTTATCCGATACATCTTATGATGCAGCCGCAGGTGAACTGCAAGCATTGTTAACGCGACTAACGTCCGTGATACATAAGCGTGAGGACTATTACAAGGTTCGGTTGGAGATGATCACTGAAGCGATTGAGATCTCCCTGTGGGAAATGGATGTGTATGAGGGGGATCCGGTGAATCCGCTCAATGAGTTCAGGTGGACCGATGAGCTGCGCCGGATGATCGGCTATACGGATGAGCATGATTTCCCCAATGTGCTGGAGAGCTGGTCCAATTGCCTTCATCCCGAGGATAAAGAGGGCGTACTGCAGCTGTTCGCAGATCATATGCTGGACCGGACGGGCACGATCAAATACGACATTGAATACCGGCTCAAGACGAAAGCAGGCGAGTACAAATGGTTCCAGGCGACGGGCACAACCGTACGTGCCGCTGACGGATCACCTATTATGGTAGCCGGAGCTTTGCTGGATATTCATGATAAAAAAATCAAGCAGGACGAGCTGGGCGCACTGGTGGTCCGCTATGATCTGGTGAACCGCGCCCTGGTGGAAGCACCTTGGGATATGGTGGTTATCGCAGGCGATCCGGTCAACCCGGATAATGAGTTCTGGTGGTCGGAGCAATTCCGCAGAACGATTGGTTTTGAAGGCGAGCATGATTTCCCGAACCTGTTAAGCAGCTGGAGCAACCAGCTACACCCCGAGGATCTTCAGCCCACGCTGGACGCCTTCGCCAATCATCTGAATGATTACACCGGGCAGACGGACTATACAGTGAACTACCGCTTGCGCTCCAAAAATGGCGAGTATCGCTGGTATCACGCAGGCGGTGAAACGATCCGGGACGAGCAGGGTATCCCTCTGCGGGTAGCAGGAACGATTCGTGATATTACGCAGGAAATCAATAAAGAGGATACAATTAGGCGGGTAAACCTGCAGATGGAAGGCTTGCTGACTGCGATTAACGAGATTGTTCATGGGATTGTATCGGTAACAGAGCAGGCCCAGGATATCGCCGAAGTCCAGGAGCAATCCTACAAGGCTGCAGTTGATGTGAAAGAAAAAACGAATGAAACCAAAGAAATCACCAAATTCATCAGCGAGGTCTCGAATCAGACCAGTCTGCTCGGACTGAACGCTTCCATTGAAGCTGCTCATGCGGGGGAGTATGGCCGGGGCTTCTCTATTGTGGCCAGTGAGGTGCGCAAGCTCGCAGACCACAGCAAGATGGCTTCGAATAATATTGAGAAAACTACGCAGGAGATGAATGACCGGATCGATCATATTATCAGCACCATTAACGGCATGTCTAGTTTGACCGAAGCACAGGCTGCACTGACGCAAGAGGTTAATGCTTCTGTCGAGGAAGTAAGCAGGATGTCGGAGGAGCTGTTAAATATTCTGCGTACTTTATAAAGGTTAACTAAAATTGGCATCTAACCACCTTGTGTTTAAAATCCGGGGTGGTTTTCAATTTATCCGATTAATCTTCCTAAAAGCACTAGGCGACATATGCAGACGGGCCTGGAACACCCGGGAGAAGGTGGCGTACGAAGTAAACCCTACCTCGTAACAGATGTCGGTGACGGGTGTATCGCCCAACATCAGCAGGCCGCAGGCATGCGAGATGCGGATGCCTTCCAGGTAGCTGTGGAAATGCTCTCCGATGTAGGCTTTGAAGGATGAGCTGATGTGGGGGACACTCAGGTGGAAACGGTCTGCTAGCAGCTCCAGCTTGATATCCTCCCGGAAATTCTGATAGACGTACAGGATGACTTCGGCCATTATTCCTTTGCCGGTGATGACGGCAGTGGCTGGTTCTGTGCTGTGCCGGTTGAAGCAGGAGCGGTCCAGCAGAACAAAGGCTTCCGTCAGCTTGCACAGGAACAGTAATTGGCTCCACGCTTCACCGCTCTGAATCTCTTCATACATCCGCTCAAGCAGGGGGACCAGCTGCCCCATAATCTCCGGCGTCAGCTGGTATGAGGGTTCCCCTTCCATGCCCGCCCGCATTAACAGACCCTGCAGACTCGCAGCCTCCTGAGAAGCAAACAGCGCTCTTAAGCCAATCGCTCCTACATACAGCTGCAATTCCTCTCCCGGATCAACCTTGATCTGATGGACCTGATGCGGAAGCAGCAGCGTGAAGGTTCCCTCCCGAATAGCCCGTTCCTGCCCGTTAATAATCTCGGTACCGCTGCCTTGAACAGCATAGGTGTACTCCAGGAAATTGTGGGTGTGAGGAGGGACATCGGCGGTAAGCTTATGGATTCGCAAGGTATAAGGGAAGGACTGATGCAGCTCCTGGTCGCCCGGGAGATTGAATGGAAGCATGGGAGGTCACACCTTTGCTATAGGATATAGTTGCTATCATATACGATAATCTGAAAAAATGAGAGGTTTCCCGTAAATTTGATAAGCGGCAGCAATAGCGGGTTCAGTACAATGGGGGTGTTCGGCTGAACAAGAATTCATCTCCGCAAAGGAAGGTTATGACCCATGAATCTGCTGCAATATGTGAATCCGCTACAAGGCACCGCTTCCACCTATGAATATTCGAACGGCAACACACTTCCCCTGGTGGCACGGCCCTTCGGTATGGCCGCCTGGAGTGCCCAGACTCAAGAAGCCGGAGGCGGCTGGTTCTTCCATCCCGCACACCGCCGGTTCGAAGGAATCCGCCTGACTCACCAGCCCAGTCCCTGGATCGGGGACTATGGCCATTTGACCCTTCTCCCGCAGACCGGTCCGCTCACGACAGGTGCACCGCAGCGTTCCTCCTCCTTCCGCCCCGAAGACATGCAGGTGAAGCCCGATTATTTCAGCATCCGGCTCCGGCGCTATGAGACTTTACTGGAGCTAACCCCCACAGAGCGATGTGCCAGCATCCGCACGACATATGGGGAGGAGGCTTCAGCGCGGATGATCCTCGCACCCTTTGCCGGAGAGTCTTCATTCCATATAGACCCGGCAGCCGGAAGACTGACAGGCTATACCCGGGCTAACAGCGGGGGAGTTCCCGGCAATTTCGCAATGTATTTCGTAATGGAATGGGATTGCGATACAGATGCAGCGAACTGCGGCCTCTTCTATCCTCAGGATGAGCCGTCCTCCATGACCGCAAGCCTGTCCGGGACGGCTGAACAGCTCGGAGCCTATATCGCCATCCGGCCTCCAGGGTCGGGGAGAGTCAACTGGAGGATCGGCACCTCTTTCATTAGCATGGAGCTGGCACAGGTGAACCTGGACCGCGAGATTGGCGCAAGCTCCTTCGATGAGGTGCGGGAGGAAGCCACGCAGGCCTGGAACGGCATCTTGAACCGGATTCAGGCGGAGGACCCGGATGAGGAGCGGGTCAGGACCTTCTACACCTGTATGTACCGGGTCTGTCTGTTCCCCAGAATGTGGCATGAGTTCACTGCCGGAGAGCAGATGGTACATTACAGCCCCTATAACGGAAAGGTAGAGACGGGACCGATGTATTGCGATAACGGCTTCTGGGATACTTTCCGTACCTCGTACCCGCTGTTCAGCCTGCTGTTCCCCTCCCGATTGGGGGAGATCTTGCAGGGCTACGTCAATGCTTACCGCGAAGGCGGCTGGATGCCCAAGTGGTCTTCTCCCGGTGAGCGGAGCATGATGCCCGGAACCCTGATTGATGCGGTATTTGCAGACGCATATGTGAAGGAGATCAGAGAATTTGATGCAGAGACCGCCTATGAGGGACTGCTGAAGCATGCCCTGCAAGCTGCCTCTGATCCGCATCTGGGGAGAAAAGGCTTCGCCGCTTATGAGCAATACGGGTTCCTGCCGGCCGATCAATTCCATGAGAGTGTCAGCAACACGCTGGACTATGTATATGGGGACTTCTGCATTGCACAGTTTGCTAAGGCTCTGGGTAAGGAGGAGGAGCACCAGCTGTTGATCAGCCGGGCAGCCCATTACACCAAGCTGCTGGACCCGTCAACGGGCTTCATGCGCGGCAAGCAGGCGGATGGCAGCTGGACGGAGCCCTTTGACCCGGAAGAGTGGGGCGGTGACTACTGCGAAGGCAGTGCCTGGCAGTGCAGCTGGGCGGTTCCGCATGATGTTCTGGGACTGGCAGAGGCCATGGGCGGCAAGGAAGTCTTATTGCAGCGCCTCGATGAGCTAATGACCGCAGAACCGGTCTTCCGCGTGGGCAGCTACGGCTTCGAGATCCACGAGATGTCCGAGATGGCTGCGGTCGATTTCGGCCAATGTGCGATCAGCAACCAGCCGAGCTTCCATATCCCGTATTTGTTCACAGCACTGGGCGCTCCGGAGCGGACAGAGTACTGGACCTCCAGACTGGCCCGGGAGCTGTTCAGCTCCGGGGTGGAAGGGCTGCCGGGAGATGAGGATAACGGCAGCCTGTGTGCCTGGTATATTTTCACATCGCTAGGGATGTATCCTCTATGTCCGGGAGTGCCTGAGTATGTGACCGGCAGCCCTCTGTATCAACGTATTACGATCCAATTGGAGAACGGCAAGCAGATTATTATTGAAGCCGAGGGGGATTCGGAGGCCGGGAACCGGGCGGAGGCCTGCTATGTCAGCAGCGTATGTCTGAATGGACAGCCGCACCGCTCCTTGTTCTTCACGCATCAAGAGCTTATGGCAGGCGCATTGATTCAGTACACAATGTCAGACAGTCCTTGTTCTGCTGCGGCTGAGCATCAATATCTGCCCTATTCTATGTCTGTTCCAAGGCAGCAGGTCCCACTAAGTTAACAAAAGCTCATCATCTTCAGAAATGTTCATATCCTTCTCCACCCGGCGGTGCAATAATAATGCCGGGAAGGAGGACATGGATCAGGGGTAAGCCATCTAATTATGTAAACGCATACATTCCTGCAAGAACAATCTGATCATGAAGGGGATGGGATTAATGAACCACTTAAGGTCCAGAGTAAGCCTGCTGCTGATTGCCGCATTGCTTGTCTCGTTAGTCGGAACATGGGGGGCAACCAGAGTGAGCGCTGCGGACGAGTATGACAGCATGAGAACGAAGTGGAAGCTGGGCTTAACCGGGGGAACGGAGACTGACAACACTGACCCGGATATTGCGTACAAGCTGAACAGTATCAGCCAGACCAGCTGGGGTACCATGGATACCTCCGCTGCCAGAACGTATCTCTGGAGTGACTTGACGAGTATGACCAGTTCCTCTGAGATCACCGGGGCTTATCTGCGGATCAAAGGCATGGCCCTGGCATACAGTACCCCCGGCTCCAGTCTATACGGCAATACCGGGCTGAAGAATGATATCATCGGGGCTTTGGATTGGATGTACACGCACCGCTACAATGAGACCAAGTCCGAATATGACAACTGGTGGGATTGGGAGATTGGAACCCCTCTGCACCTGAACGACATCGTTGTGCTCATGTACTATGATCTGTCGGCCACACAAGAGAAGATTACGAATTACATGAAGGCCGTTGAAGCTTTTTCACCCGATCCGGCAAAAGTGAACAAAGGACAATTTATCCCTACCGGTGCAAATCTCGCCTGGAAAAGCAACGTCGTTGCGCTGCGCGGGGTCATTGTGAAATCTGCCGCCAAGCTGACTGCAGCCAGAGATGCGCTGACGCCAATATTCGACTATACCGTAGAAGGGGACGGCTTCTACAAGGATGGATCGTTCATTCAGCACAATGTGTATGCGTATACCGGAAGCTATGGGGTAAGTCTGCTGCAGGAGCTGTCCAATGTGTTATTCCTGCTGGGCGGCACCTCATGGGAGCCGGTGGTTCCAGGATTAAGCCATGTCTATTCGTGGGTGTATGATTCCTATGAGCCCGTAATTTACAAGGGTGCGATGATGGATATGGTACGCGGCAGAGCCATCTCCAGAAACTATGAGCAGGACCATGTAGTAGGCCATAACACCATTGCGGCGATCATCCGGCTGGCCCAGATGGCTCCGGCGGCGGATGCGCAACGGATGAAATCCATGGTGAAGGCCTGGATTCAATCAGACACCGCCTTCAGCTTCTATAAGGATGCAAGCCTGAGCATAGCCCTGTCAGCCAAAGAAATCATGAATGACAGCAGCATTACACTCAGACCGGAGCAAATACAAACCAAGGTGTTCGCGGGAATGGACCGTGCGGTTCATTTGCGCCCGGATTTCGGTTTCGGGGTCAGCATGTCTTCCAAGCGGATCGGCACCTATGAATCTACGAACGGGGAGAACCTGAAGGGCTGGTATACCGGGGCAGGTATGACCTCCCTGTACAATAATGATCTTCAGCAATATACCGACTACTGGCCAACCGTCAATAAATACCGGCTGCCAGGAACGACTGTAGATACGATGGCAAGAACTACGGATGGGGAAGGGGCAGGCTTCATCAGTCCGAAGACATGGGCCGGAGGCACGGAGCTGCTCGGAGAATCCGCCACCGTGGGCATGGACCTCAAAGGCTACGGTAGTACCCTGACCGCCAAGAAGTCCTGGTTCATGCTGGGTGACCAGGTAGTTGCGCTTGGAACGGGCATCAAGAGTACAGATGGCCGGACCATTGAGACGACCATCGAGAACCGGATGCTGAACAAGTCTCACACCACCCGGGGGATTGATTCCGCCTCTCCGGCAGCAGTGCCATCCGGCAGCGAACCCGTGCGCCTTAAAATCTATGCCGTTAGTGACAGCGGCAACGACGGCAATCTGCCCGTAAATACCTATGATAATAACCTGGGCACCCGTTGGTCCTCGTCAGGGGACGGCCAGTGGATTCAATACGATCTGGGCAAGACGCAGCCGGTAGGGTATGCGGGGATTAACTTTTTTGTGCAAAATTCAAGAACCACCTCTTTCGACATTCTGGTCTCCCAGGATAACCTGACATGGAGCACGGTGTTCAGCGGAAGCTCCAGCAAGGTGGATGATTCCCGGATTCAAATGTTCGACTTCCCGGATACCGAAGCGAGATATGTTAAGCTGGTCGGCCACGGGAACTCGTCGAATCTGTGGAACAGCATTAACGAGCTGCAGCTGTATGCGCCTAGTGCAGCAGGCAACCCGATCATTCCGCTGACCGTAACTCCGTTAAGCGTTGCCTCCGTAACCGATAGCCTGGATTCCTCCAGCGTTCAGCTGGTCAAGGATAACGATATCACCACCTTCTGGAGTGCAGAGGGAGCGGGGAAATGGCTGAAGTACGACCTGGGAACAGCTGTGCCGCTCGGCTATGCAGGCATTAGCTTCGCCATGGGCAATGAGCGGCAGTATGCCTTCGATGTGGAGACCTCGCAGGATAATACGGTATGGACATCGGTCTATGGCGGACAAGTCAACGGGCTGACCTCCGAGATTCAGGCATTTGACTTCACCGACACCACCGCCAGATACGTGAAGTTCACCTTCCACGGCAACGATGAAGATCTCATGTACAGAGTCTCCGAGATCCAGCTGTACGCTCCGAGTTCCTTGGGAACGGTACTGGACCCGCTTCATAACGTACAGAAGACATTCGGGGATGAAGCGTTCAGCGTCAATGGCGTTGCCAAATCCACGGCGCTGGGCTGGACGGAGGAGATGGACAATGTCTCTTATGCGCATCTGGAAGGCACCGGGGGGTACTACTTCCCGCAGCCGGCTGCGGTCAAAGGCCTAAGAGCGGCCTCTACGGGCAGCTGGTCCGAGCTGAATACCGGCGGTCCAGCCACTCAATTATCTAAGAATTATCTGACGCTCTGGGTTGACCATGGTGCGAATCCGGTCAACAAGGATTATGCCTATGTTCTGCTGCCGGGTAAGACTGCCGCACAGACAGCCGCTTACAGCAGCAATCCCGAGATCGAGATCCTCTCGAATAATACCAACATCCAGGCGGTTCGTGATAAGGTACAGAATATCACCGGAGCTAACTTCTGGAAGCCCAGCACCGTCGGGAGGCTGACGGCCTACACCCCGTCTTCCATTATGCTCAAGGATGATAACGCGCAGCTCGATATAGCGGTATCCGACCCTGCACAACTCCAGTCCAGTGTTACCTATGAAGTGTACAAGGAAGGCTTGTCGGTCCTCACCAAGGATTCCAGTATTACCGTTCTCCAGCTCAGTCCGACGATCAAGTTCGTGGTGAATACCGGCGACAAAGATGGCCGCTCCCATAAGGTGAAGTTCCAGTATGATCCAGCTGTCCTGACGCCGTTGCCGGCACCGACTCCTCCTCCGGTCACGGAGCCGGTACCGCCAGTGCCAAGCACGGTGACTCAGGTGGACGACCTGGACGATTTCACCGGCCTGTTCGCCCGCAGCGCTAATCTCAGCTTTGACCGGGGAGAATGGAAGACCTTCGGCGGGGATACCTCGCGGCTAATCCGGACCAAGAATACCAATGAGTACATTGTGTATAAGGCCGCAGACAATAAGGAGATGACGGACTTCAAGCTTAAGACCTGGTTCTGGTCCAGTGAGTCCACCACTGATTTCGCGTTCTACACTTCGCCTGACAATATAACCTACAGCCCCTTCAGCCCGGAGAAGACCGCCGGGTCCGCAGGCTGGAAAGAAGTGAATTACAGCGGCAGCCTGCCTGCCGGAACCGGGTATCTGAAGATTGTCTATATGCACAGCACCGGTAATTTCTGGAATCCGCAGATCGGCCAAGCGGAGATTACCAGCAAAGTACCTGTTCCTCAGGCCGTTACGGTAACCGATGAAGTCTATGATTACAGCAAGATGTTCGCCCACAGCGCCAATCTGTCGATCAGCAGTGCTAATCAGGCCAGCTTTGGTGCGGATGCTTCCCGGCTGGTGCGGCTCACTAACAGTAATGAATATGTAATTTATAAGGCAGCGCCGGATATGGACCTGAAGCAGTTTGCCGCCAAGGTCTGGTTCTGGCCGTATGAAGAAACGGAGGAGCTTACCTTCTATACCTCTAAGGACAATAACACTTACGCTCCGTTCACCCCGGTGACCTCAGTCACAGCGGCTGTCTATGGCAGCTGGGATCAGGTCACCTACAGCGGAGTGCTGCCCAGAGGTACGCAATATCTGAAGATTGTCTACGGAATCAGCCCTGATGCCGTCTGGAATCCGCAGATCGGGAGCGTGGAGACACTCAGCGTGATTCCGAAGCCGGCGAGCATGTTATTGACGGATCACCTGTATGATTTCAGCAAAATGAATGCCCACAGCAGCAGCCTGTTCTTCGACACCACGAATCCGGGCAACTTCGGCGGGGATACCTCCCGGCTGGCGAGGAAGACCAACACGGAGGAGCACATGGTCTATAAGGCTGCCGCGGACATGGATATGAAGCAGTTTGCCGTTAAGGCCTGGTATTGGCCGAATGAAGCAGCAGCCGGTGATCTGGCATTCTATGTCTCGGCGGATAACCTGGCCTACAGTCTGTTCACCCCGGAGAAATCTGCAGGTACGGGCAACTGGAAGGAGGTTAATTACAGCGGAGAAGTCCCCGCCGGAACCAGGTATCTGAAGATCGTCAGCAAGGTAACACCAGAGAAAAGCTGGAACCCGCAAATCGGCAAGGTCGAGATTCTCAGTGAGATTTCAGGTGATTAACGAAAGTTCATAATCTTAAATTCCGGTCATGTTAATGGCATGGCCGGAGTGCAATAATGAAAGAGCAAGCAAGAGCATACTTGGGGGGATAAGATGAAACAGAAGCAAACGTTAACAGCGATTGTAAGCGTTATCCTAAGCGCAGGCCTTCTGGCCGGCTGCTCCGGCAACAGCACCGGCAAGGAAGGGCAAGCCGCAAGTCCGGACACAAGCCCGGCGGCGGCGGCCAGTGAGGCGCCGTCGGCTCCGCCGAAGGAGAATGACCGCACCAAGTTCGATCCGCCGGTTACCATTACGGCAGCTATTGCCTTGAAGCCTTCCGACAAGCTGCGCAGCGGTGACACTCCCGAGAATAATCCGGTATCCCGCTGGTTCAGTGACAATCTTGGCATTATTACCAAATATCAATGGGTAGTGACCGATTCACTGGACACTAAGGTCCGGCTGGCGATGGCCAGCGGTGAGACTCTGCCCGATGTTCTGTACGTATCGGGTACCTTGTTTGAGGATCTGGTGGCCTCCAAGAAGATCCAGCCCATCGATGAAGCCTTCGAGAAGTATGCGACAGCGAGAGTGAAGGATTCCTACGCCAAGAACCCCGACATATGGAACGCAGTGAAAAGAGACGGCAAGGTCTATGGCCTGCCCAACATCTCTAACGGAATCGTCGGCGACACCGTCATGTGGGTCCGCCAGGACTGGCTTGATAAGTTGAATTTAAAGGCCCCTGCTACCATTGAGGAGTACCAGCGGGTGATGGATGCCTTCACGAACCAGGACCCGGACGGCAACGGGAAGAAGGATACGTTCGGTATGGCGATCGGCGGCAATTCCGGATTCTACAAGCCGACCAACAACTATATGGCCGATGCGGCATTTATCTTCGGTCAGGATCAGCCTTACATGTGGCTGAAGGGAGAGGACGGCAAGCTGCAATACGGCTCCACGAAGCCCGCTATCAAAGAGGGGCTGGCCCTGCTGAATGACTGGTACAAAAAAGGATACATCAGCCCGGATTTCGGTACGCAGGATGCGACCAAGGCCATGGCTGATTTCACCTCCGGCAAAGCAGGCATTGCTTTTGCTCCCGGGTGGGCTGGCGGATGGCCGGTGGGGACGGCTGTAGCTGAGGCCAAAGCGAAGAATGAGTCTGTCGTGATCAAGCCGTATCCGCTGCCCTCGGGGATTAATGGTGTGGTCGGACGGCAGGAGTCCCCTCCGTCTTATGGAACCTATGTGTTCCGTGAAGGCTTTGAACATATGGATGCCATCTTCAAATATTGGGACACGATGTACGGTGGCTTAATTGAAGACGAAGCATACCCGTTCGGCCGCGGGTACGGGGAAGGGTATGACTATGTGATGAAGGACGGCAAGCCCTCCTGGGATGTTCCGGACGGAGTGGTCAGCTTGAACAGCTATTTGCTCCTGTCGCCCGGCTCGGGGACAGCCCCGATGAATGTCGTCAGCGGCCCGAATATCTATGAGCGGGTGGCTGCCGGCAAGCAGGATAATATCTTCGAGCAGAAGCTGAAAGCGAGCAACGGCGAGCTGACTATCGCCGGCTTCGCAGTCGCCCAGTCGCAATTCGGTCAGGATGTGAAAAGCGGCTTCTACGGGGCCAACACGCCGACGATGAAGGAGAAATGGGATCAGTTAGCGACACTCGAGGAGCAGACTTTCCTGCAGATTATCTACGGTAAGCAGCCACTTGATTACTTCGATACTTTCGTCAAGCAATGGAATGACCAGGGCGGTGCCAAGATTACAGAGGAGGTTAATGCTGCCGCAGCGGGTCAATAATCTAACAAGCAAATGTGGAATATAGCTTCCTTTACTGCTTCACATTTGCTTGTTCCATGATTCAATAAGTCACGTTTATCGATAGGAGACCTAACGGATGAAAACCGTGAAAGTAAATCTTAGCACAACCAAGAGAAGCGCTGTCCCCATCCCGAAGCTGCGCGGCAGCTTCAATCTGCGGAAAACCTGGCCGCTGCACCTGTTTCTCCTGCCTTCCGTGATTCTGCTGCTGATCTTCAATTATGCACCGATGGCAGGCTTCATCATTGGCTTCAAGGATTACAAGCCCTGGCTTGGCATGTGGGATTCCCCTTTCGTGGGGCTTAAGCATTTCCGCTTCATGTTCCATGACCCCGTGGCTCTCCAGGTGATCTGGAACACCTTCATTATCGCTGTCTTCAAAATTATCTGCGGCGCAATAGCGCCCTTCACCTTCGCTCTTCTGCTCAATGAAATACGCGTTGTGTTCCTCCAAAGAACGGTACAATCGCTGGTCTACCTGCCTCACTTCCTGAATTGGGTTATTCTCGGCGGCATTCTCTCAGACATGCTGTCCACCAGCGGAATGATTAATCAGTTCCTCGGCTGGCTGGGTCTTGAGCCTGTGTTATTTCTGGGAAGCGGCAATTGGTTCCGGTTCACTCTGGTGGCAAGTGATGTATGGAAGGAATTCGGCTTCGGCACCATTATCTATCTGGCTGCCATGGCAGGCATCAATCCCAATCTGTATGAGGCTGCGGGTATAGACGGGGCCAATAATTTCCGCAAAGCATTGCATATCACCATCCCGTCGGTCATCCCCATCGCTATTGTGGTGGCGACCTTATCGCTCGGCAATATTCTGAATGCCGGATTCGATCAGGTGTTCAATATGTATAATCCGTTAGTCTATGACAAAGGCGATATTATAGATACTTATGTGTACCGTGTAGGCTTGCTGCAAGGCTCCTTCAGTCTGGCGACAGCGGTTGGATTATTCAAATCCGTCATCAGCTTTACACTGATCGCCATCACCTACCGGCTGGCCAGCAAGTATGCAGATTACCGGATTTTCTGAAAGGATAGAGACTATGCTCAAAATACCGTTCTCCAATCGAATGTTCCAGGTGCTCAATAACCTGCTGCTCTCTCTGGTGGCCATTCTTTGTATCCTGCCTATGGTTCATGTGCTGGCTGTATCACTCAGCTCAGATTATGCCACTACCTCTTACCTTGTGAAGTTCTGGCCGGTTGGCTTTAATCTGTCTGCCTATCGGAAAGCGCTAGCGAGCAACAATTTTATCATTGCCTTTGAGATGAGTGTGCTGCGGACGGTTCTGGGTACGGCGATCACCATGTTTTTGACCATGCTGGCAGCCTACTCTATGTCTAAGGACGACCGGTATTTCCGCGGCAGAACAATGTACGCCTGGTTCTTCGTATTCACAATGCTGTTCCATGGCGGCCTGATTCCAACTTATCTCGTAGTGCAAAAGACCGGCCTGACCAATTCGATCTGGGCCCTGGTCATCCCCTCCGCCGTGAATGTATTCAATGTCGTGCTGATGATGAATTTCTTCCGGGGAATACCGAAGGAGCTGGAGGAGTCCGCCATGATTGACGGGGCCGGGCATTTCCGGATCTTGTTCCGGATTCTATTTCCGATATCGCTGCCCTCGATTGCCACGCTGTCCCTATTCACCATAGTATTTCACTGGAATTCCTGGTTCGACGGGCTGATCTATATGAACAAGGCAGAGCTGTTCCCGCTGGCCACCTTCCTCCAGGCACTGATTGCCGGGTTCGATTATACGAAGATTGGGCTGAATCCGACGGATCTGGAGAATCTGTCTGAGCGTTCGCTGAAATCAGCCCTGATCTTCATTGGCACGTTCCCGATTCTGCTCGTGTACCCCTTCCTGCAGAGATATTTCGTCAAAGGAATGACTCTCGGCTCCGTCAAGGAATAACACGAATTAACTTCTGGCTGTTAGGGGAGACCTTAGCAGCCATTTACTGTGTATAATGAGGAAGAATGAGCTGAAGGGGGGAGCAGGCGTGAAATTAATCAAAAGGGTAATCCTGCTCATTGTATCCAGCGTCATTCTGATTCTGGCGCTGTATTCCTATTCCTACCGGCAAAGCGTGTCTGTTATCGAGAACCAGATCAATACCCGCAATGACGAGAAGCTCTCGTACTTCCTCAACCGGATAGAAGGTCTGCTGGATCAGAACATGCTGTTCGCTACGCTGATGGCCAAGGACCCTGAGGTGAAAAGAGTATCTTACGGCAATCTGCCCCCGTCCGGGTACGACCGGCTGAATGTGATCCAGTCGCTGGAGCACCAGCTCAATCTGTTCAGCATTACGAATCAGATTATGAACATCATCTCGATTTATTTTCCCAGGTACGATCTGGCTCTGTCCTCCATGCCTTCAACGAAATTCGACCAGGAAGAAATCGCTTCCGCCTATTCCTCCAACTGGGAGCTTAACATGGTTGAGGTAAGCGGCGTACAAATGGAAGCGTTCTCCCGCTTCTTTGTCTCCCCGTATCAGGCGGAGCCGCCGGATCTGATGAAGGCTGATTTTATTATCCGCGTGGATTTTTTCACCAAGAATATTATGAATCTGCTGGATGAATTCAAGCTTGGCGGGTACAGCGATGCGTTCTTTTACCATAGTCCCGAGCAGATTGTCTATAATAGCACGGCCCGGATCGGGCTAATCCAGCAGGTGATGAAGCTGCGCAGCCCGGAGATCCATAACGCACAGCAGCAGTATCATGAGGTCGTCGAAGTGGACGGCAAGAAATATATTCTCTATGTTCTGCCTTCCCACAAAATTGACTGGAGTCTGGTTGATATCGAGCCGCTGGATGAGATTCTGCAGCCGGTGGTGGACAGCCGCAATCTGTTCGGTGTGATTCTGTTCCTGCTCCTGCTGCTGGGGATTATAGCCGCCTTCCTGCTCTACTTCTACATACAGGTGCCGATTCGTATTCTGATCCGTAGTGTGGAGCATATCCGCAACCAGAATTTCTCTTACCGGATTACCAGTCTGAAGCGCAATGAATTCCAGCAGCTATTCGATTCCTTTAATCATATGGTTCAGGAGATCGACCATCTGATCAAGCGGGTGTACGCCGAAGAGATCCGTTCGCGGGAAGCGGTTATGAAGCAGCTGCAGTCGCAGATTAACCCCCATTTTCTATACAACTGTCTGGCCTACATCGTGAACATGGCGAAGCTGAACAAGAACAGCTCCATCATAGCCATGGCCCATAGTCTGGGCGATTATTACAAATACACGACCAGAAATGAGACGCTGGAGACGACGCTGAGGAGTGAGATGGAGCTGGCAGTGAACTATATGGATATTATGAACCATCAACTGGACAAATTCCGCTATACGGTCTCTATCCCTGAATCGATGATGGCGCTGAAGATTCCCCGGCTGATTATCCAGCCTGTGATAGAGAATGCGATTGTTCACGGACTGGAGGAGGTTGTAGCGGATGGCCTGATCATGATTACGGGTCAGGAGGACCCCCATTCCTGCCGGTTAATTATTGAGGACAATGGACCGGGATGTTCAGAAAATATTCTAGATGATCTTGTGCGCAGGGTGGAGATTGACGATCATCTGACGGAACAGACAGGCCTATGGAATGTCCATCATCGTCTGAAGTATTATTTCGGGCAACAGTCGGGCATCCGGCTGGCATCCTCGCCTCTGGGCGGCCTGCGGATCGAGCTGTATTGGGAGAAAGCGGAGAGGGAGTGAGCCGGAAGTGTACTCGTTATTAATTGTGGATGACCACAAGCATCAGGTGGATACGCTCGCGCTTACCTTGCCCTGGGAGCAGTTCGGGATTACTTCGGTTCACCGGGCGTATGACAGCAGGCTGGCCCTGGAGCTGCTGAAGGATCACCGGATGGATATTATGATTACGGATATCCGTATGCCGGGAATATCGGGTCTGGAGCTGATCGGCTTCATTAACGAGAATCAATGGGATATCGATTGTATTCTGCTGACCGGATATGCGGAATTTGAATATGCGAAGCAGGCGCTTGAACTGCATGCAGTGGAGTATTTCATCAAGCCGGTGCGCGATGAGCTGCTGCTGGACGCTGTAGACAGGATTATCAGCAAACGCAGGCGTCATCAGCAGCATTCCCGCCAATTCGAGCATGCCACCGCCGTGCTTCACCAGAACCTGCCGCTCCTAAAAGAAAACCTGCTGCTCGAAATTCTCCAGCACTCCGGCTACACCCGGACTTACCTCACGGAGAAGCTAAGCATGTATCAGATGCCCTATGCTTATGGGGACTCCGTGAAGCTGATGGTGATTAACTTCGGTTCCAGCTTCTATGAGAGCTATTCCGCCCAGGACATCAAGCTCCTGGAGTATGCGGTGATGAACATGGCAGAGGATCTGCTGTCGCCTCAATTCCATGTATGGAGCCGGATCACCACTCAGGTTAATCTGACGCTGCTGTTATTGCCGCACGCGGCAGATGATGCCGGTGACGCCGACCGGTGGAGTCCGTTCTGCCAGGAGCTGCTGCTTGCCTTAGCCAACCGGCTGCTGGAGCAGGTGGACCACTACTTGAAGCATAAGGTCATCATCTCCATCTCGGGCACCGCCCGGTTCCCGGCCGATATTAGCACTGCGTATTCCTCTGTCCTCTCCAGTGTGATCAAATCGGCAGAACGGCAGGGGGGCATCCTACTGGAGCAGTCTGGCGTATCCGGAAGCATCACTCCGCTGCGTTCCTTATACCAGCCGCCTACCTTGACTCAGCTGATGGAGCAGGGCCGGATAGAGAAGCTGAATGATAAGCTTCAGGAGATCTTCACCGAACTGGACACCTTAGGCACCGATTCGCGGGCCCACCTGCGTGAAGCTTATCTGCATCTGCTAAGCAGCCTCACTTATCTGGCGCATAAGAACGGGAAAGTACTGGAGGACATTACCGGCACCGCCTCATTCCAGGCTGAACGCAGCGTTATTCATTCCGCCCGCCAGCTCCAGGCTTGGAGCCGCATTATTATCGAGGCGCTGATCGGCCAGGAAGCGACTGCGGATGATGAGACCCACCGGCAGCTCGTCCGGAAGATTCACAGCTACATTCATGAGCATCTGGCCCATGATGTCACACTGCAATCGATCAGTGAGCATGTCTATCTTCACTCCGTCTATGTATCCAAGCTCTATAAGGAGATTACGGGGATGAATCTGAGTGAATATATTCTGCGTGCCCGGATGGAGGAGGCGAAGCGCCTGCTGGAGCATACCTCCTATAAGATCTACGAGATTACGGAGAAGGTGGGCTACCAGAGTCCGCAGCATTTCATCCGCAGATTCAAGCAGTATTACGGAGTCACACCTGATAATTTCCGTAAGCTGTAGACCTCAGTCTGGCTGCAGCTGGCTTCTTTCCCTAACGTTAACGGATGTTCATGATCTTAAGAACCCGTCATATTCTCGCCGTTCCCCCGGTGTCATAATAAGTAGGGACAATATCCGATTCTTAAGCATGGAGGAACAAGGTGATGGAAGAGAAATGGACAGAGCAGGCATGGCAGGAGGTCACCGCCAAAATCATGCGGATCAGCCATACAATAGGCGCAGGCTTCCCTAACGGATCGGTGTGTGGCCGCTATCAGTTAGCCGCTGCCCATGACTGGATTGCCGGCTTCTGGCCCGGAATCCTATGGCTGGTGTATGAAGAGACAGAAGAGGACAGGCTTAAGGAGCTGGCGGTGCAGTGTGAATCTCAAATCAGCCGCACCCTATGGGATAGCTTCGGGCTGCTGCATCATGATGTGGGATTTATGTTTGAGCTAAGCAGCGTCAGGCAGTATGAGCAGCTTAAGGAAGAGGAAGCGAGAGAGCATGGCTTGATGGCGGCCAGCCTGCTGGCGGGCAGATTCAATCCGGCAGGCGGCTTCATCCGGGCTTGGCCCAATTGGGGCGGTGAGGATCACACCGGCTGGGCAATTATTGATTGTATGATGAATCTGCCTCTGCTGTACTGGGCATCCGGGGAGCTTGCCGACCCGAGGTTCAGGCACATCGCAGAGCTTCATGCCGATACCGTGCTGCGGGAGTTCATACAGGCGGACGGCTCGGTCCATCATATTGTCTGCTTCGATCCGGTTACAGGAGAACGGCTTGAAGCCTTGGCCGGACAGGGATATGCAGCGGATTCCGCCTGGTCCAGAGGTGCGGCCTGGGCACTGTACGGATTTGCGCTTAGCTACCGGTATACGGGCCGAGACAGATATTTGGAAGCTGCCCGGAAGGTTGCCGCCTTCTTCCTGGAGAATCTGCCGGAGGATAAAGTGCCTTATTGGGATTTCCGTCTGCCGGAGCACGAGCTTGGGAGAATGCCGCGGGATTCTTCAGCCGCAGCCATTGCTGCTGTCGGACTGCTGGAGCTGGCCGAAGTGATGCACCCGGCGGATGGAAGGGAATATACGCTGGCCGCAGAAGCCATACTCCGTTCCCTGTATGAGAATTATGGCGCATGGGGCACAGAGGAGGAGGGACTTCTGCTTCATGCGACAGGTTACTATGATAGAGAGATCTACGTAGACCGTCCGCTCATCTTCGGAGACTATTATTTTGTGGAAGCGCTTAAGCGTCTCAAGAACTTATAACCAGAGAGGTTGATTGTAAGATGATAACTGCACGCAGAACGATCCTGAAGCCTGGTAATTTCGGGCTGATTGCTGCGGCTGACAGCCGCAGAGGGGAATTCGACATCGGAAATGAGGTTATTGTTACGCACAAGCTGCCGGTAGATGCTGTATTTATCGGTGATTCAATTACTCACATGTGGGAGCTGAATGCTTACTTTGGCCGCAGCGGCAGATTCGTAGTGAACCGGGGGATCGGAGGCGATATCAGCAGTCATGTGGCCGGAAGGTTTGCCGCTGATGTGATTCAATTGCAACCTAAATACGCTGTGATCAAGATAGGAGTGAATAATTTCTGGGCCTTAGATGGCTGGACTGAGGCGGACCGCAAACCGGTAGAGATGATTGTAAATGATCTGGTCAACGATGTGCTGGATATGGTGAAGCAGACCAAGGGGCATCCTGTAATTCCTGTAATCTGCTCGGTTCTTCCCACCCATATGCCGCATTCCGGCAATGACAGTCTGCGCAACACCGGCATCAAGAAGGCCAATGAGCTGTTGCGCGTGCTGGCTGACGAGCATGATGCTATCTATGTAGATTTTCACTCCAGGATGGTTCAGGCGGACAGACTGCAGCTGCGGGACGGACTTGCCGATGACGGACTGCACCCGCATGTCCTGGGGTATGATATTATGGCAGAGACTTTAATTGAGACTTTGGGTAAGAACGGGATAGAGTGGTGATGTCCTAGGATACTGTGATTGACAAATCATTAGAATCCGGCTATATTGAATTTCGGTAAATTATATTTCGCACAATCAATAGGAGGAGCATACTGATGTCCGAATCCAATCATGCTTTTGGTCAAGCGCTGGTGAAATCTCTGGTGGGAGAGCGCGGGCATATTCCGATCGCCCGGGCCTTGCCGGATCTGACACTGGAGCTTGCAGGTTATACAATAGAAGGAATTCCTTACTCCATCTATCAGCTGGTGAAGCATATGGGCTTCTGGCAGGATTTCATGCTGACCCACCTGGAGGGCGGCCAGCCTCAGCGGCCTACAAGCGTACAGGAGAGCTGGCCTGCGGAGAAGGCCCCGGCAGAGGAAGCCCAGCTTCAGGAGGCCATCACACATCTGCTGCAAGGTGTCGATAAGGCGGTTGCTATCGCTCAGAGCGCCAAGCTTGACGAGCCATTGGCCCATTTTCCCGGGGAGACCAAGGGCGGACTTCTGCGCAATATCGCCTCCCATAACTCCTACCATCTGGGAGAGATTGTTCTGCTCCGCCGTCTGCAAGGTGCGTGGCCTCCGCCAGGGGGCGGATATCCTGCTTAAAGAGAATAATCCGAAATGTGGAAAAGTCTGCAATCTCAGGTTGCAGACTTTTTGGTATGGAAGCAATAACATTCATTGACAGTTCGTGAAAAAGTAGATGATAATTTAGTAGATTCATCCTGTAAATTATGGTAATTAGATCTATCAAATCTTCAAGGAGGCGGGCATGGAAGCAACCTATGATCTGTTTACGATTAAAACGCATTGCATGAATTTTCTGAACTACGCTTATCTCGGTATTGACAAGACTTCCCGCAAAGCTTTTGTAGTTGATCCATCCTGGGATGTATCGCAGATGATCCGTATTCTGGATTCGCATGAGGCCACAGTCACGGCTGTTCTGCTGACCCACTCTCATTTTGATCATACCAATATGGTGAAGAAGCTTGAACTGCTCTACCGTCCCACTGTCTACATCTCCAAAACCGAGGCAGATTACTATAAATACCGCTGCAACCGGCTCCGAACCGTCGAAGACATGGACCTCATTCGTATCGGTGATTCACGGATTACCTGTCTTGTAACGCCCGGCCATACGCAGGGAAGTGTCTGTTACTGGGGGCAAGACCATCTGTTCTCCGGGGATACGGTATTTATTGAAGGCTGCGGCTTATGCGACAGTAGCGGAGGCTCGGCTGAGGATATGTTCAACAGCATCCACCGGCTCATCCGGCTGATTCCTCCCAGCACCCGGGTATACCCGGGACATTCCTTCGGCGATCCGCCAGGCAAAGAGATGAGCTATCTCTACAAAAATAATCTGTATTTCCAGATTGATGATATCAATCATTTTGTGAAATTCAGGAACCGTAAGAATAATGCCCGACTGCTTGATTTCAAATAAGCCGCTCTACAATCAGGGGGGGATGGAAATGCACAGCGAAATCGTATTTATGTTCTCCGGGCAAGGCTCGCAATATAATAAAATGGGGCTTGAATTGATCGGGAAGCAGCCGGTATTCCGGCAATCGATGGAACGCCTGGACCGGATTGTTCATCGGCTGACCGGCAAGAGCGTGATTGAAGAGCTGTATATGAACACACGGAGTAAGGGCGCCAGCTTCGAAAATATTGTCTATTCCCATCCTGCTATCTTCATGGTGCAATACGCGCTCGCGGAGACTCTGGAAGCTGAAGGAATAACCCCACGCTACACGCTGGGAGTCAGTCTCGGGGAGTATGTTGCGCTGGCGGTGGCTAAGGTGCTGACGCCTGAACAGGTGCTGGAGCTGATTGTGACGCAAGTACGGCTGCTAGAGGATACCTGCGACAACGGCGCGATGATTGCTGTTCTGGATCATGTGCAGCTCTATCACCGGAACGCCGAGCTGAACACCCGCTCCGAGCTGATCGCTGTGAATTTCGACAAGCACTTCACCATCGCCTGCAGAAGCGGGCATACTGGCGAAATCCAGCAGTTCCTCAGAGCACAGGGTGTAGCCAGTCTGAAGCTGCCTGTGAACTACGCCTTCCATTCCGCATTCATCGATGAACTGGAGAAGCCTTACCGTACATATATGCAAAAGATCGATTACAAGACACCTGCTCCGGGAGTGACACTGGTATCGGCCATGACCGGGGAAAATGTGCAGACGGTGGATGAATCCTTCCTGTGGGATGTGGTGAGGAAGCCGATGAATTTCCGCACAGCCCTGGAGGGTCTGACTGCCGGCGGGCCGCGGCTGCTGCTCGATCTGAGCCCGTCGGGTACCCTGGAGAACTTCAGCAAGTATATTCTCGGCAAGCCCCTGGCCCATATGGTCCGCTCAGTGATTACGCCGATGGCCAGCGAGCTGAAGAAGCTGAATGAGATTGTGAATGCTACCTTAGAAGTCTGATTACGCCAAAACTCCGCAAGCAGCGGTTCTCTAAGTTATGGAGAGCCGCTGCTTTTCTGTTGTTGTAATTTGTGTATAATACATGTACAACCATACATATAACGGAGGGAACGATGAAGCGGTTCATGCCATATCCATCCCTCTTGAAGAGGTTAAGGGCGTATATGCCCTTTCTATTCAGCGGAAGTATGCCGCTGCGGCGGAAGATTCTGCTAAGCAACCTCCTGATTGTCCTGCTGGCACTGGTGATTTTCATGGTCAGCATTCAGCGGATTGTCTTCAATCAGACCCTGGAGAGAACCACGGCAAGCTCACAGCAGGAAGTGAGGCTGGTCAAGCAGTCAATGGAGACGGTGTTCCAGTCGGTCCAGAATTTCACCAAGTTCGTGCTGATCAATCAGGACACCCAGAAGCTGCTCAGCAGCGATACCGGTGCCGGCAATGATGTTGCTGCACTGAAGTCGATCTACAATACACTGGCTGCAATGCTGGTGACTGAGCCGAATATTGATTCCGTAATTATAGAATCCTTGAGCGGCAATCTCTATTACACCTCCAATCTGACCGGCGTGACCCGGGAGAGTCTGGGAATCTATCCCAAATCGGAGATCGATGCAGCCAGAGGCGGGGCGGTCTGGGCGGATTCGCTTACGCCTGACTTTCTGTCCGGGATGAAGCATAAGAATATGATCAGTGTGGGCAGGGTCATTAAGAGTATGGAGAAGGGGACCCCGCTTGGCTATATCTATGTCAACATTGACGAGCGGACGCTTGCCCGCCTCTATCATAATGAACAGAACCCGCAGAGCGCTACGCTGGTCATTAACCGGGATGGAAGAATCATCTCTGCGAATGAAGCCACAAGGGTGAACCAGCCGGTCCCGGAGGCATCCCTCACGGATTGGGTCAAGTCAGTCTCACAAGGGGCCCGGACCCAGGAGGTCGCCGGAGACCGTTATTTAGTATCCATGCAGAGTCTCACTCCCTATGACTGGAAGCTAGTCCAGCTGGTGACGATATCGGAGCTAACCTACGGGTACTGGAAAATCGCTCTGCTGCTGGCCGGGTTCAGCCTGATCAGCATCCTGTCGGCCGTGCTTCTGTCTATTCTGTTCGCCCGCCGGCTGACCCGGCCGCTCAGCCAGCTTAGCGAGGTAATTGTCGAAGTGGGCAGCGGGAATCTGGAGCGGCGCGCCGCCGCCGATTCTGAGGATGAGGTCGGGCGGCTCGGAGCTACCTTCAATGAAATGGTGGAGCGCATCCAGGGCTTGATGGTCCAGGTGGAGACGGAAGAGAGGACCAAACGGATGCTGGAGCTGCGGCTGCTCTATTCGCAGATCAAGCCGCATTTCCTGTACAATACACTGGATACGATCCGTGCAATGGCGGTGATGTCGGGGGCGAAGGACATAAGCAAGATGCTGAAGGCGCTGGGTGAGTTCTACCGGATATCACTTAGCAACGGACAGGAGCTCATTACCGTGGCCCAGGAGCAGAAGCATCTGGAGAGCTACCTGTATATTCAGCAGATCCGTTTTCCTAAGCTGAACTACCGGATAGGGTTCGAGCCGGGGCTGGAGTCCTGCCTGGTGCCGACCATGCTGCTTCAGCCACTGGTCGAGAATGCGATCCACCATGGCATTAGAGGGATGGCGGACGGAGGCTGGTGTGAAATTACCTGCGAAGCGGAAACCACGAATGGACAGAGCCTGCTCTGCTTCACCGTACGCGACAACGGCAAAGGCATAAGCGAAGAGCAGAAGCGGATGATCTGGTCGGGGCATGACAATGCGGAGAGGTACAGCTTCGGACTCCGAAATATTCAAGACCGCATCCGCCTGCGGTTCGGCGGGGCCTATGGAATCTCTCTGACCTCTGAGCCAGGCCAGGGCGTAGAAGTGAAGCTGCGCTTGCCACTGCTTATGCAGACGAACGAACAGGAAGAGGGGACAGTCAGACTATGAGTACAGCACCGGTAGCCCGCGTCCTGATTGTGGATGACGAATATTATTTCAGGCAGCTCCTGATCCGTCTGGTGGACTGGGAGGCCGCCGGGTTCGAGGTCGCCGCAGAAGCGGATGACGGCACGGCCGCATTGCAGATCATCGGGGAGCAGCCAATCGATCTCATCATTACGGATATTGAGATGCCGAATATGAACGGGCTTGAATTCATTGGGGAAGTCCGTAAGCTGAATTCGGCAGCCAAGCTGATTTTTATCACCAGCTACGATAATTTCTCTTATGCCCAGCAGGCCATTTCGCTTGGAGCGGACCATTATCTGCTGAAGCCCGTCGATGAGGATGCTGTCGAACAGGCCCTCCGCACGATCCGGACGCAGCTGACGGAGAAGTGGGAGGCAGAGCGCTACATCAACCGGCTCAGAATCAAAGCCGGGGATGTGCAGGAGTCGCAGGCAGGCGATGCCCGTACGCCGAAGCGGCAGAGCAGCGGCACGGCCTTAATCGGCAAGACCATTGCCTATGTGACGGCGCATTATGCCGAGGATACATTGTCACTCCAGAGTACGGCCAGCGCCCTGTTTGTGAATCCTAGCTATTTAAGCCATGCGTTCAAGAAGGAGACCGGCGAGTCTTTTGTAGAATATGTGACGAACGTCCGTCTTGGCGAGGCCATGAAGCTGCTCAGCCAGGGGGCCTCCGGGGAGGAAGCCCCGGCACCCAAGATTGCGACGATTGCCCGGCAGGTGGGCTATAAAGACCCGTTCTATTTCAGCAAATGCTTCAAGAAACGCTACGGAATGACTCCGAATACCGTATACGGCGGTTCCTATTCGGATACTTAAATAGCAGCTATACTCAGAGTCCGGTGTTTTGCAGCCGGGCTTTTTCGTTTGAATAACTTTTCACTGATTAAAGTTAACCCTGTGTAAAGCTGCCGTTAACATGGGAACGCCCCGTAAATTGAGTGTAAACTTACCTGACACACCTAAAAATTTTACTGTTAAAACCAACATATCTCCATTCGTACACGGCGGTTCACTTGTTAAGATGATACCTGTAAGTCAAATCCCGAAATATTGAAAGGTGGTCCAACACAAATGTTCGGAAAAAAGCTTGGGGTAGTTGCAGCATCCATCGCGCTTAGCAGTGTAGTGCTTAGTGCTTGCGGAGGAGCTAACGGTAACGAAGGGGCAACTCAGAATCAGGATGCGAAAGCGGCGGAAGGCAAGGAATCTGTCTCCTTATGGATGTTCGATGCAGATCCGATGTATCAGGCTGCTGCCGAGGCTACCGCAGCGGAAGTCGGCGTGGATTTGAATTATGAGTACATACAGGACGAGACCTACAAGACCAAAATCAGTGTTGCACTGGCTGCCAATGAGCTTCCGGATGTATTCCAGCAGCATGCCGGGAAGTCCTACCGGACACCTGTACTGCAATCGAAAACGGTAGCCCCGCTGAACGATACCCTGGATTCCACAGGACTTGGCGCGAAATTTCTGGACAACCAGCTGGTGAAAGAAGAAGACGGCAATATCTATTCCGTTCCTTCCAATATCAGCACAACCCTGGTCTTCTACTATAACAAAAAGCTGATGAGCGATCTGGGCGCTACGCCTCCTGCAACCTGGGACGATCTTCAGGCGCTGGTATCCAAAGCCGATGATAAAGGGATCATCCCTATCGCCCTCGGCGGCAAGGAAAGATGGCAGGGTGATCTGCTGTACAACCTGCTTGTAGCACGTCAGGACGTTAACGTCTTCGACAATGCGATTAAAGGCGATGCGAAGTTTACAGATGCTCCATTTGTAGATGCGGCGAAGCAGGTAGCCACCTTGGTAAGCAGCAATGCCTTCCAGAAAGGCTTCCTCGGCTCGGCTTACCTGGATGCCCAGGAGCTGTTCAAGAATGATAAGGCGCTAATCTGGATTGACGGTAGCTTCAACTTCGGCGCGCTGTCGAAGGCCATGGGCGATAATCTCGGATATATCGCTTTCCCGAAGACTGGTGCAGAGGATGTCTACAGTGCAACGATCGGCTTCCAGAACTCGGCGGCACCTTACTCCTTGTTCGTGAACAACAGCTCCAAGCATCTCGACAAAGCCAAGGAATTCGCGATTAAGCTGTCCCTTAAGCTCAATGATGAGTTCGTACGTAAAGGCCTGCCGGGCTATGCGGCCAGCGAAGTGAAGTCGGAGTCGCAGAATGAGCAGCTCTCCGCTTATGCTACGGATATCAGCAAAACAGCCAAAACCCAGGCGATGTGGTTTGGCCTGCTGTCGGCAGATACAGGCCAGGAATACCGCGATATGACGCAGCAGCTCTATGGCGGCAATCTGACGCCTGAGGAATACACCGCCCAGCTGGAAACATTGCTTCGTTCGGCAGAGTAAGACGCGCATTACAAATATAATAGGGGAAAGGCGATGCAGTCTCTTGGACCGCATCGCTTTTCTGCACTCTGATAGGTGGATAGTGATGGAAAGAGCGCTCTCGGATAAGAAATTAATCGCTTTGTTTCTAGTGCCAGGTTTAACCGTATTTCTGATCTTCTATTTCGTGCCAATTCTCATGACGGCGTATTACAGCTTCCAGGAGTGGGACGGAATTAACCCTATGGCCTTCGTGGGCCTGGACAATTACACCAAGATGTTCACCGCAGATAAAAGCTTCTGGAAGGCGGTATGGAACAGTGTGGCCTTCCTGCTGACAGGCGTGTTCGTCCAGCTGCCGCTCTCGTTCGGCCTGGCCCTGCTGGTCTCCCGTAAAATGAAGGGACGCAAATGGTTCCGCAATATTTACTTTTTCCCGGTGGTGATGTCAACGACGATGGTCAGTCTGCTGTGGGTCAAAATCTACGATCCGAACATCGGGATGCTGAACACGCTGCTGGAAGCCGCTCACCTCGGCAGTTGGGCCCAGGCCTGGCTTGGAGATACCAAAACGGCACTCTTGTCAGTCCTGATCGTAACGACCTGGCATTATGTAGGCTATAACATGCTGATCCTGTTCGCTGGTATCCAGGGTATCTCAGAGCAGTACTATGAGGCCGCGAAGCTGGACGGTGCTGTCGGCTGGAAGGCCGTCCGTTATATCACGCTTCCGTTATTGTCTGATGTGCTGCGGATCTGTGTCGTGCTGAACGTGATTTATGCGCTTAAGACTTTTGAAAGTGTGTATGTTATGACGAATGGCGGACCGCTGCATTCCACGACCATGATTGCCCTGAAAATGTTCCAGGAAGCGTTCCTGAAGCAGAACTTCGGCTACGGCAGTGCGCTTGCCGTGTTCATGGTGCTGGAGTGTCTGATCATTGCCTGGGTACTCAATAAAGTGCTGACCCGTGAAAAAATTGAATATTAAGGAGGACCGGACATGCTGAAGACTACGAAAAATACAGGCATCTATCTGCTGATGATCCTCATTGCCGTCCTCCAGTTGTTCCCGCTATACTGGCTTGTGGTAAGTGCGTTTAAGGATAATTCGGAGATTATCGGCGGAGTGGTCTGGGCGCTGCCCACGGAGTGGCGGTTTAGCAATTTCTCAGAGGCCTGGGTAAGCGCCAAGGTGAATCAATACTTTTTCAACAGTGTGTCAGTTACGCTGATTACCCTCTTCTGCGTGCTGCTGCTCGCTTCAATGATGGCTTACGCGCTGACACGGATGAGATTCAAATATAACGGACTGATTCTGTTCATTCTGCTCATGGGAGTCATGGTGCCGATTCACGCTACGCTGATTCCGCTGTTCATGATCCTGAAGAATCTCGGCCTTCTCAGCTCGCGGCTGTCGATTATCCTGCCGTACATCGCTGTGAATCTGCCGATTGGCGTCTATATGCTGTCTGCGTTCCTGCGGAGCATGCCGAAGGAGCTGGAGGAGGCTGCGTTCATCGACGGCTGCGGGGTAGTAAAGTCCTTCTTCAAGGTCGTGCTGCCGTTGCTGAAGCCGCCGCTGGCCTCGGTTGCCATCTTCGTGTTCCTCGCCGTATGGAATGAGCTGCTGATGGCGGCAACCTTCATCCAGAAGGAGACGCTGCGGACGCTGCCGCTCGGGCTGATGAACTTCAGCGGCCAATACAGCATTAGCTGGGGACCGCTGGCTGCAGCCATGGTGATCTCTACGCTGCCGATTCTGCTCGCTTATGTGCTGTTCAGCGACCAGATGGAGAAGAGCTTCACCGCAGGCGCAATTCTGAAATGAAGAGACGGAAGAAGGGTGAACGAGATGATGGAACCGGCAGCAAGCCGTAACCTGCGCAAGATCGTGATTATCGCAACCTCGGATGTTCATGGCAATCTGTGGGGCTACCGTTACGAAGACGGTCTCGATACCGTAAATGACGGGCTCGCCAGAGTAGCCGCTTATGTCCGCGAACTTAGGGAGAGCGGGACGGAGATTCTGCTGATCGATAACGGCGATGTCTTCCAGGGGAATATGCTGACTGACGATGTCTACAATAAGCGGCCGGATGACAGGCATCCGGTCGCGTCAGCGCTGAATGCCATGGGCTATGCCGCATTGACACTGGGCAACCATGAGTTTAACTTCGGCCTTGGCCTGATTGAGCGAATCCGGCAGGAGCTGAGCTTCCCGGTGCTCGCGGCGAATGTCTGGGATTCAGAGGGCAGGCCATTTGCCGAGCCGTATGTGATCCTTGAACAACACGGCATCCGGGTGGCGGTAATTGGACTGACGAATCCGAACGTTCCGCGCTGGGATGGAAGTAAGGTAGAGGGCCTAAGGTTCGGACATATGGCCGAGACTGCGCAGGCTATGGCGGCCTCGCTACGCGCGGAAGGGAAGGCGGACCTGATTGTGATCAGCGCCCATGCGGGCATGGTTGCAGAGTTCGATGAAGAGGGCGGCTCGGATGCCGCCGGACGGATTGCGGAGCTGGTTCCTGAAGCAGATGTGCTGCTGGTCGGCCATATGCATATTACCGTGAACCAGCGGATTGGGAGTACGGTCATTGGAGGACCGCGTGACCGGGGAAGGGAAGTTGTACGCTTCGACCTGACACTGGAGCTGGACAACGGGCAACCCAAGGTTGTGAGCCGCGAGGTCACGGTGGTAGACATGAGCGGCTGGGCGCCGGACCAGGAATTGCGCAAGCTGATCACCGGGGCGCATGAAGAGACCCTCCGGTTCATCGCCGAAGGCGGCGGAGGCTCTTCGATAGAGGGGGAGGGCGGCATTCTGGGCTATGCGGCCGCCGATTTCCAGCCTGAAGAGACTGCTGCCGGTCTGCCGGCGGGGCGTGTGCAGGATACGGCGGTCATTACCTTGATCCAGCGGGCCATGCTGGAGGCCAGCGGAGCGGATGTTGCCGCCACCAGCCTGTTCAACGACAAGGCGGATCTGAAGCAGGGACCGCTGACGTATGCAGATGTGTACCGCATTTATCCTTTTGACAATGTACTGTATGTGGTTACCGTCACCGGCAAGGAGCTGAAGGCTTATATGGAAGCTTCGGCTGCCCATTTCCGGCAGTGGCAGCCCGGGGATACGGAGATTGCCGCCGATCCCGAGGTGCCGAGCTACCTCTACGATATGTTCGCCGGGATTAATTATCAGATCGACATCTCGCAGCCTGTTGGCCGGCGGATCATCCATCTGGCCTACCGGGGCAGAACGCTTGCCGATACAGATACGTTGCAGCTTGCTGTCAACAATTACCGGTATAGCAGCATGTTGAAGGCTTCGGGACTGGTCAGCGCCGTCAAGCACTGGGAGTCGGACTGCAGCGTCCGCGAGTTGCTGGTCCGTTACATCCGGGAGCGCCAGACGATCATACCGGAGGTCGATCATAACTGGTCTATTGTGGGGATGGATTGACAGAAGAGCAGGCACTCATTGATGAATGAGGGCTTGCTCTTTTTTTACATGCCTATTCATACTCCGTTCATATTCCCGTCACGAAGAGGACATCTTAAGCAGGTACACTCTACCTATACCGCTAAGGCGAATCTACAGATAGAAGAACAGGAGAAGATGGACATGGCAGGAACCGCTGAAATAAATAAACCTGAAAAGGGACGCAAGAAACGGAAATTATGGTTGAAAATATTAGGTGGCATTATCGGTGTGCTCGTGCTGTTCATAGGCATCACCTTTATTGTTAATGTTATCAGTACTGGAATCGAGAAGAAGAAGATCGAATCGTACGGGCAGTACGTTAATGTAGAAGGCAAAAAGATGAATGTGCTGATTCAAGGCAGCGGGGAACAGACCATTGTTCTCTTGCCGGGGCAAGGAACCGCTTCGCCTGTGCTTGATTTCAAGCCGCTGATAGATCAATTGACGCCTTCGTACAAAGTCGTAGCCATCGAGCCTTTCGGCTATGGCCTGAGCGATGGGACGGATAAAGAAAGAACGACAGAGAACATCATCAGTGAAATTCATGAAGCTGTGCAGCAGCTCGGGCTGAAGCGTTACATTCTGATGGGACATTCCATTACAGGACTCTACTCCGTGTCTTATGTGAATGCTTATCCGGATGAGGTTCAAGCCTTCGTAGGGATTGACAGTAGTGTGCCCAATCAGCCAGGCATGGATGTGAAATTGCCGCTGAAGGCCATGAAGTTTGCCAAGGATTCTGGTGTGATGCGGCTGCTCCAAAAATTGGGCGGAGATTCGTTTAAATCGCTTGACTATGATGAGCATACCAAAGAGCAGATGAAACTGATCACCAATGTACACGGCAATAACTCCACACTGATGAATGAACTCAGCCACCTTGGCTCCAATTTCAAAAATGCCGAAAAGCTGACATACCCGCAGGATTTGCCGGTCTTGCTGTTCGCACAATCCAATAACGAGAACAACAAGCAGTGGATTCCGCTGCATGAGGAGCAGGCGAAGCAGTCTGCACAGGGTAAATTGATCCCGATGGTAGGCTCCCATTACCTGCACCATACGAAGTACAAAGAAATCGCCGAGGAATTCAAGGAATACATGAAGACCGTTCAATTGAAGCAAGCGAAGTAGGGAGAATGGAATAATATAGTGCGGCGCCCCTCGGGGTGCCTTTTTTTGTAGAAAGATAAGAATTTATATGCTTCGCGCTATAATTATCTTCTATTTCTCGCTGAAACGGTACCGTCCTTTAAAAGGACGGCAAAGCCGTTTCCACTTGATATAACTAATTATAAATACTCAATTTCGCAACCTATTCCAATTACTGGAGTCTAATTTAAGAATCAGCAATTCTACAAATTAGATGAAATGGATGAGATGCACGTATGAAAAAATGCAATTGGTTCCTCCTGTTCGCCGTCCTATTCTTATGCTTCCCGCTCAGCGGGCAGGCCAGTGCCGCCGTGAAGACAAGTCCGACCATCATACTGGACGGGCAAGCCATTCCTATGCAAAAGAAAGACAAGGTTGAATTGATCAACGGCAGTGTGATGGTTCCCTTGCGGATCATTGCGGAGAATATGGGAATGGGGGTCCTCTGGAATCAACAGGTTGGAACTGTAACCATCCCTAAGGAATCTGGCAGCATAGTGCTGACGATTGGCCAAAAGAAAGCCCTCATCGATGGGGCTTCCCATTCGCTGGCCACCGCTCCCCGGAACCGTAACGGAACCACGCTGGTGCCGCTGCGGTTCATCAGCGAAGCCATGGGTGTCCAGGTCAGCTGGGACAACAGCCGCAAGGTGGTGGGCTTGACTTCAGCTCCGCTTCCGCCGGTGCAGCCGGCTTCACCGGAGGCTCCAGAGCCGGCCGTCACTCCCGCTCCGGTCAGCTCTGAAGGCCCGGAACAGCCGGTGACCCTGCCCGTCCCAGCCGCGGCGGCTTCCACCGTCCATAGTCTCAGCTTCAGCGATGACCGCCTGATGCTTGCTTTTACCGGCGATGTCCAGCCGTCTGTACATACCGGTAACGAACCGCTGCAGATTGTGGTGGAGCTGCCCCGAACGACCTTTTCCGCAGATTTCTTACAGACGGTGTCATGGGATAGCCGCACCCAATCGGGGGAGCAGACTGTTACCGGCGTTCCCAATGTCAATAAGCTGTATTACGGACTTTCGGGGACGGACGCCGCCGCCGTACGGATTGTGATTGCGCTCTCTACGGATACGAAGTATACCAGTTACATCGAGGAGGATGCCGCCTCCCGGCTCCTGGTCGTCGACCTGAGCTCTGCCGCAGCCGAGCTGCCTCCGGCAGAGCCGGTTCAGCCGGGCAACGGGAAGAAGACCGTTGTTATTGATGCCGGCCATGGGGCTGCGGACCCGGGAACGATCGGCATTACGAAGAAGCTGGAGAAAGATTTCAACCTTAGCGTCGCCTTGAAGGTAGAGCGTCTGCTGCTGCAGGAGCCGGCGTTCAATGTGGTGATGACACGCCGCGACGATACCTATCCGCCCAACAAGCGACGGGCAGAGATGGCCAACGAGCTGCAGGCCGATGCCTTCGTCTCCATCCATGGCAATTCTGCCACAGGGATGCCCAATGTCCGGGGAACCGAAACCTACTACTACAGTCAGGAGAGTAAAGCCTTCGCCGGTATCATGCATAAGCACCTGCAAGGGACCACCGGCTTTCCGGACCGCAAGGTTAAATACAACAAATATATCGTCTTGAAATATTCCAATATGCCAGCTACGCTGCTGGAGGTTGGTTTCTTATCCAATGCCGTCGAGGAAGCCATCCTGTTCTCCGACGATTTCCAGAACCGGGTAGCGGCTGCTATCGTAGCGGGCCTGAAGGAATATTTCGGGGTCGCTTGACCCCGTCTGCTCCTGCATTTATAGCTTTCAAGATCGCGGTCCGCTCCTTATAATATAGAGAGTGAGAGGAGAACCCCGCCTTAAGAAGCTGAGCGTATTTTGTAAATAAACAGGAGGTTGAGAAGATTGAATCCGCATGAACAAAGCGCGAATACGCCTAGCTTGTTCCGTAATCGCTTTCTGCAGACGATTCTGTTATCCAGCGTGCTGCTGCAGATCGGGATCTGGGTGCGTAATTTTGCTATTCTGCTCTATGTTGCGGAGAGGACCAACAATGATCCCTACGCCATTTCGCTGATCAGTGTAGCTGAATTTGCACCTATCTTTGTATTTTCCTTCATTGGAGGAACCTTTGCGGACCGGTGGCGGCCGAAGCGGACGATGATCTGGTGTGATTCCCTGTCTGCGGTATCGGTATTCGCCGTTCTGCTCAGCATTCACTTCGGTTCGTGGGAATCCGTGTATCTGGTCGCGTTCATCTCGGCCATTCTGTCGCAGTTCTCCCAGCCTTCGAGCATGCGGTTATTTAAGTTCCATGTGCCGGAGGAGCAGCTGCAGCAAGGGATGGCACTCTTCCAGTCGCTGATGGCCATCTTCATGGTTCTCGGACCGATGTTAGGTACTTTCGTATACAGCACCTTCGGCCTTGAGATCTCCATTGCCGTAATGGGCGTTGCTTTTCTGCTGTCGGCACTCGTGCTTATCCGTCTGCCGGAGGATCATATGGAAGCCGGGACAGTTGCCGAGAAGGGGCAATTCCGTAAGGACTTCACCGAAGGCTTCCGGTATGTCTGGCAGAGCCAGGTGCTGCGGATGCTCGGACTTGCGTTTGTATTGGCCGGACTTGCTGTGGGTGTATCCCAGGCACTGAATCTGTTCATCGTCACAGAGCGGCTTGGCCGAAGCAAGGAGTTCCTGCAATACATGCTGATGGTCAACGGTGCAGCCATGCTGATCGGGGGTGGGCTCGTGGCCGCTTTCGCCAAAAAGGTTCCGCCCCAGCTGCTGCTCGCCATGGGGATGCTGGCAGGTGCCGTTTGCACCACTATCGTCGGGTTCTCAACAAGCGTTCCGCTCACGCTGACCGTGCAGTTCCTGAACGGGCTGATGTTCCCGTGCATTCATATCGGAATCAGTACCATGATTCTGAGGTGGTCGCACAGCGCTATTGTCGGCCGGGTCAACGGGGTGCTGAATCCGATGTTTGTCGGGATGATGGTCGTGTCCATGTCGTTCGCAGGTGCGCTGAAAAGCGCCTTCTCCCTGAGTACCATTTATGGCGGGGCTGGCATACTGTTCCTCCTAGGCGCCTTAATGATGCTTCCCATCATGAATCAAAAAGCGCCGGAGCAGGCACAGGCTGTGCAATAACATAAATATATGATCTAAGCAGATAGAACACTTCTGCTCGTTAACTGAAACCATATCCCCTGAAAAGCCGCTGGTTAGCGGCTTTTTGTCGTTATACCAGATAAGTAGGTTAGAGCTCCCCGCATGGGCATGACTAGGGGCGTGATGTACGGTTAGAGGAGCGGCGGAAACAGCTGGATTTGGGTTTCCCTATGCTCAAAGATAATCCCAGGCTTGACCCTGACGTATACTGGAGGGTTTACAATGGCAGCAGGAGGGATGCACAATGGATAGAATAACATCATCTGCAAAGCACAACGATGGCCGGGAATCATCCGGGAGATGGCTGGCGATTACAGCGCTTGGATGGTTGGCCATGACGCTGGGGCTGTTCACCGCCACGGTTGCCGGGAACGCTGTGCGGGCTTCCGGCGGGGCGGACAACACCATTTCTGTCGTCCAGGCTATGACCGCAGTGCTGCTCATTGTGCCCGCAGCTTATCTTATTCAGCGCCGGTTCCGGCTGACCGCCAAGCTGCTGCCATTGACTCCGGCCGCATTCCTGCATTTGCTGGGCGGCGGCGCATCAGCCTTGCTGATGGGGGGAATAGGCTTTATGATTACCGGGGTGCTGGGCTGGACTACCACTATTGCCTGGCATTTCTCCGTGGACCTGTTGCTGGCTATAGCCTTCAGTACATGTATCGCTTTTCTGTACGAGGCGATGCCGGAGGAATTGTCGATGAGAGGAATCGTATACAGCGGATTGCGGTTGCGCCTGCCTGCCTATGCTGCATATGGCGCTCAGGTGCTGCTGTTTGTACTGGTGCCGGTCACTGTAAACCAGCTGCAAGCCTGGAGCGGACTCGACCGCGGAAATAGCATTAATGCAGAATATGTGATTATGCTGCTCTGCTTCGGCACGGTGCTTCAGCTATGGCGCAGCTTGACCGGATCGCTGTGGGCTTCCATCGGCTTTCATCTGGCGTATCTGGCAATGGCGCGGTTTGTTATTCTGCAGAGGGACCGCAGTATACTGACGTACAATGAGCTGGAGGCAGGGACAGGCCCGGTTGTCATCCAGTTCGGAGTTGTGATTGTCGGCACCGCAGGACTGCTGTTACTGTTCAACCTGTGGCGCCGGCGTATGCCAGGCCCATACCGGATGAATAACTGCGCCGGGCGCTAAGGCAAAATACTGTACTTATCTGGAGGGAAGCCGATGTATACTGTAGGGCAATTGTCCAAGCTTACTGGTGTTTCTGTCCGCACCTTGCATTATTATGAGAAGCTGGGCCTGCTCCAGCCGGACAGGAAGACCGGCAACCAGTACCGATCTTATAGTGAGAATGATATTTTAAGGCTGCAGAAGATCGCTGTGCTGAAACACATGCATTTTAAACTGAGTGAGATCAAGATTATCCTCGACAACGGTGAAGTAGCTCACAATGATGTTGCCGTATGGAGCCGGGCCCTTACGCAGCAGATGGCCTTCGTGAAGCAGCAGCAGGACAAATTGCAAGCGGTAGAGCATTTGCTGTATTCTATCCTATACGCCATGCGGGCACGCGAACAAGTAAATATAGACGAGATGCTTGAATTTATCCGTGAGCTTGAACAGCCTCCGCAAGGCAAAGCGCTACGGCAGCAGTATTTCTCACCGGAGGAACTCGAGCTGCTGCCGATCAACGATGTAAGCAATCCGCTGACTATGGAGTGGGCCGATATTCTCTGGCGGGTTAAGGGACTGCTGGCAGAGCCGCCCGATTCACCGGCAGCGCAGCAGCTTGCGTCCTCTATTATAGAATACGCCGATACAATGTTTGGCGGAGATGAGCAGCTCATCCAGAAATATTGGGACTACATTACTCCGCAGGAAGGCCAGACTACGCGAGTGTACGGGATGACCACCGAAGTCATGCAATATATGGATGCGGTTATCCGCATTTATCTGGGTGAGGAAGATCCCCGCCCTTAATCGTTGTTCCATGAAGCGTGCCACCATCCGGGGCACGCTTGTTTCATTTTTGATGTAGATTTCTTCTTTAATACCTATAATTAGACAGGTATTAATTTCATTTCCTTTTAGTTAATATTTATGTATCTTCTAAGCGGGAGGTGATTCAAAGTGAAAAAGGAATGGAAGAAACCCGCAATCTATGCTTCTTTTAATGAAGAAGAACTAGCACATCAGAAGGATGAACTGATGTTTGTCGGTGATTGGAAGCAAGTGATTTGGGGCCAGTCCTGACGCAGCAACGGAGTGGGTGAGGACTAACGCCCGCTCCGACTAGAGCACACATGCCCCCATATGGAGGACGATATGGATAACGACTTGCAAATTATTCTAAAAAATTTTCTGGAGATTACCCGTACTAGATTTATCCCAGGGCAAGAGGATTTAATTACAAAGTTCCTGCTGGAGCTGATACTTTTGCATAAGCTTGAGGGACGAGTAAGTCAAGATTTACAGCACCTTGAAGATAAAATACAGAGTACTAATCTAACTCAGACTTTGGATGATTCCAGATATCGAAATCAATTGAGGTTCCTTAAGCAATGTCAGTTAGCCAAGGAGATTGTAAATTTATTCCAAAGACATAACTTCAACGAATTCCCGATCTTGATTAAAGGGATCTCTATTTATGGATTGACAAACCAAGCTTACCATATCAGGAGAAGCGTCGATATGGACTTGATTTATTCGGATCCCGCAAGTCTGGTAAGTCTACTAATGGAAATTGGATTTGCAAAGATAAACGAAGATGGGATAAGTGATCATGAGTTTAGCACAATGGTAAGGGAAGAACTAGTCATAGATATTCACAAGTTCATTCCTGTTTTTGGATACTCCGAGGGGATGCTGAAGAAAGCGCTACGCGCTGAAAAACACATCTTCTTCGAATCGTTTACAAAGTTGACCAGTGATAAGATATCCTATTCAGATTTAAATCAAGACGCTTATGCAGTTCCAAACTTCGGTGGTATGCGCGTACCCGACGTTCACTATCAGGTTCTCATTCTGTGCGCGCACCTTTTCAAGAACTTTGTCCATTCGCTTTTCCATTGTTCATCAGGCATCATCCTGGCTGAGTTGCTTGATATTCGCGACTTGTTGCGCCGCCCTTCATTTGATGTAAGACGATTTGAATTAATAATTACTTCTAACGAGAAATCTACCTCGGTGAACTTTGCCAGAGAATTAATAAGTCTGATCTTGGGCGAAAGTAGCTTGCAAGAGCTGGCTTATGACCCCAATCGGGCTTATCCCAAATTTATATTATGGAATGGATTAATGTATTTGCCGACACGCCCCAATGATTATATATACTCCAATTACAGCGACTTTACGGAACGGCTGGGGGCTGAGAGCTTCAATCTGCGGGGAAGGGACACAAAGATACTAATACCAGATATTGAAGCCTTCAATTCCCATGGTGTACGACAAGTCAATTTAATGACTCTGAAACGACAATCCGATCAGTTGGACATACGAATAGAATTGATCAATCGCCCAAATTCGCTTTCATGTGATGTTATTGAAATGGCGTTTGAGGGGAAACGTTGTTGTTTTTCTTTTGATGGTTCAAACATTGAGGTGGAGGAACAATCTGAAGGTTGCAGCTTTGGATTTACTATCGGAGAGGACCAAGGCTATGTGATACATATAAAAATACCAGTAGGAGTATTATCAACTCCATTTGTATCTCAGGTTGGCCTAGTCATTTGTGTTACAAGATGGGGAGATGGCCCACTATCTACTCTAATACCAGTAAATATACTTTTATAAATACTTAATCAGGTATGAGGTGAACTCCCATGCTGAATACAGTTCAGAAGCATCAATTGATACAAGACGGTTACACCATCTTAGCAAATGCCGTACCCCAAGAACAGGTGATATTAGCGAAGAAAGCCATTAACCATTCTCTCGGGAAAGGAATGACTTTTCGTGAGGCCGTTTTGGGAAGAGCGTTAGGTTATTGTTCCGAACTAAATACCAGCGGCAACATTTTAGAATTATTCTATGGTTCTCGTGCAAAATCAGTAATACAGGAGATATTTGAGGATAAATATGAAGACGTAGTTTCAGGTCAAATCGCGTTAAGATTCTCCGAATCGTTAGATCATCCAAGCGTTATCCCTGCACCACATATTGATGGTTTGCCATCCCCATACAACGGTGTTACAAAAGAGAACTATAACAACTTTGAACTTTTGGTAGGGGTGTTCCTAAGTAATGTTCATGAGCATTTTGCAGGCAATTTGACTGTTTGGCCAAGAAGCCATCAAATCATCCGTGACTATTTTCGAATCTATGGAGAGGATGCCGTATTAAACGGAATGCCTGAAGTCGATTTGGGTAAACCCCAGCAAATCCTTGTTAACGAAGGAGATATCATCATATGTAATTATTTGCTTGCACACAGCGTTAGTCCCAATCTGTCAGCCAATATTCGTTATGCAGTGTATTTCCGTATAAGGCACAGTGAAAGATTTTCATGGAGAACTACATTAACGGATCCTTGGTGGTACTGGAATAACAATTGTTCTGAAGAAAAGGAGGATGACCATGCTTTATAGGAGAAGCCATTCCGTTGTTATCCAAGAGGTTGGGTATGAGGAAGAGATCATGGTATATGACATTGAGAAAGGAATGCTGCATTTTGTAAACGCTTCAGCTGCTGAGATTCTGAAGATTGTTGAGCAAGAAATATCACTTGAAGGCATCATATCTAAAATCTCTTATCAATATGATGTTGAGCAAGAAATGGTGGCTGAAGATGTACAACATATTTTGGAGCAGTTTATAGAGAAAGACATTGTTCAGGTTATGGAGGCATGATTCCGCTGGAAAGGAGGTGAAATGGTATGAAGAACAACTGGACTAAACCAGAAATTATAGCTTCATTTACGGAAGAAGAACTTGCAAAACAAAAGGACGAATCGATGTTTGTTGGCGATTGGCGACAATTGATTTGGGGGCAAGCGTAACCATGAACGGAGTGAGCAAGCTTATGCTCACTCCAACCCGGCTGGAAAGGGAGACTAGGGAAGGATATGAACAGCTCATACAATTCTATAAAAATCGTGCGTTACGTGGTACAGAAATCTTATATGCAATGTACCGGCTTGCTTATCGTAGATCTAGCTACTGCATTTATTCCAATGCTTACAGCTTGGGCGCTTAAAACATTACTGGAGAGTATGTCTGCCGATGCCATGTTATATATGCTTGTGCTAATGGTTGCTTTACTGTCATTGTTCAGTTTTCTTGGCAACCTGTTCTCTACGCTTCGAGGATTGCTTACAGACCTGCTAGGGAGGAAAACCCGTAACCTGATAACAAGACATCTGATGATCCAAGTACGTTCCATGCCGCTTATTAATTTTGACACAGAAGAAAAATATGCAGATATTGCTAAGGCTAAAGAAACCGTGGGGTTTTTCGTAACGTTCGTAGATGCCTTGTCTGGCTCAATGCGTATGATTATTATACTAACTACCTTTGCCATAACCTTATGGACGATTGACCCAATTGTTGCTCTACTGACCCTAGTAGTAGGAGGGCCAGCATTATACTTTTCAGGGAAAGTGTCAGCGATTGAATTTAAGGTGCACCAGAACCAGCATAGTCAGCAGAGAATCGTTGATTACATCGCCGATTTGCTTATCAAACCAGGATCTGCAAAAGAAAGCAAGTTGTTTTCCTCAAACCATTTCTTAATTGGACGATGGGGAAGTCTCTCACAAGGGTTGATCAAGGAAAATCTTAAAATCTCCCTTAAATCTATGCTACTTGAACTAATGGTCATGGTTGTAGGATTAATCTTGTTTTTTGTAACACTGATAAGATTGGTGTATACATTGAATGAACCGGGACAAGGACTCATGGGCTTGACGTTAATAGCAATCATTCCTTTTGCTGTATCAGTGTTCCAGACAATCCAAAGCGGTCAAAGTGATGTTAAGAAGCTTGTGAAATCTGTTCATGAATGGGAAATTTACAAGAACGTCATCGAGAAACCATCTTCGGATAAGAATGAAACCAATCCGATAATAGAAAAGACGAGTCCACTTGTTGAGCTTAAAGCGGTCTCCTTCAAATATCCAAACAAGGAAGAATGGATTCTTAAAGATATTGAATTGTCGATTGGTGTTGGCGAAACTGTGGCGCTGGTGGGGGAGAACGGTTCAGGCAAGAGTACACTAGCGAAGTTGATCGCCGGTATGTACCACCCCTCCAGCGGTGATATCCGTGTAATGGGGAAAAGCACGGTTAGGTGGAGCAGACTACAATTGCGAAAGTATATTTCCTTTGTCTTTCAGCAGCCAATTCGTTATCCGCTTTCATTAAAAGATAATATCACAATGAGGCTCCGCGACAGCGACGATGCTGAACGGCTGATGGAAAGGTTTGGCCTAAAAACACATCTGAGAGATGAAGCAAGACTTGGGATTGGCTTTAAAGGTGGGATCAATCTATCGGGGGGACAATGGCAGATGGTTTCGATAGCTAGAGCCTTCGCTAAGCCGAAAGCCGTTTTATTTATCGTGGATGAACCCACTTCTTCCATGGACCCAGAGACAGAAGTTGAAGCATTCCGTTTGTTTAGGAACCACATAGAGGGAGCGGCATCTATTATAATTTCTCATCGTCTAGGCTTTGCAAGAGAGGCAGACCGTATCCTGTTTCTGAAAGACGGGTTTATTGCTGAAGCAGGCACACACCATGAATTGATCGAACTTGGAGGCGGGTATGCGTCATTATACGAAACTCAATCATCCTGGTACAAAGGAGGGATGAGATGAATTCATTATTTCGAGTAACCCAGCTTGCTTGGTCCTCGCACCGCCTTGCTTCAGTAGGGATGCTGCTTGTTATGATGATCTGGGGTATCGCACCTATCTTTGAATTAAATGCACTATTGAAGCTTACTAATGTGTTATCCGAAAGCGGCGAGCTACTTAAAATTCAGGAAACTGTTTATCTTCTATTTGTTTTTTTACTATGGTCTTTGCTTGTCCCCAACTTATGTTGGCAAGTGTACTATTATCTGTTCGATATCGTAAGACAATATTCTCAAAAGAGACTTGCCCATGACACCTTGACAAAGGTGACAAACTTACCGCTACGAACGATTGAGGACTCCAGGATACAAGACCTAATTACCCGGACATCCAGAATCGATACCGGGGATGTTCTCGGTATCTACCTCACGACAACCTTTCTGTTATGCGGTGTAATTCGGTCATTATCTATTTTTGCTGTGCTTTATACGCTGGATTTTTTCGTATTCGCAACTGTTGTTCTCGTAGCGGTACCTACATTTATCGTAAAAAACATGATGGATCGTAAATCCATGACACTCATTAAGCAACAGACTGAGGAGGAGAGGCTTAACAGCAGCTATCTGGATATTCTTTTCAGCCGGGAAGCCGCCAGTGAATTAAACACCTATGGAAACCGAATGGCTCTGGGCAGAAGATGGCTAAAATTGCGTAGAAAGCTCGATCAGGAATCCATCAAATTGTTAAACAAAAAATCGGTCTATGATATTACGGCAGCGCTGATTCGAACATTTGGACTGTTTGTGGTCCTTGTCTATGCATTGCGTTTATTTAAGGACGGACAACTGGCAGTTGGCGCGATCGCTACAGTAATCATTGCCCTGCAACATTTGCAATGGTTAGTATCGGCTTTCGTCCATCAAATTAATGGTGTTTTTGCATCAAAAGTCGTCTTGGAAGATTACAAAATGATGATGGAGCTACCGGATGAAGCCCATTGTCCTTCGCTAGAGCCTCCGATGGTTTCGTCTTTGATACAGTTATCTAATTTGCATTACAAATATCCCACGGCTTCAGATTATACCTTACGTAATATTAATGTATCCATTCGTATCGGTGAGAAAGTCGCAATCGTAGGAAAGAACGGCTCCGGCAAATCTACACTTATACGTTTGCTGCTTGGCTTGGACAGACCCGATTCAGGAGAAATTGCTCTCGGAGCTGTCGGTAAGGATCCCGTCCATTTCCGTGAACATTCTACAGCAATGCTGCAGGATTTCACCAAGTACTCCCTTAGTATCAGAGATAATGTTGCATTAAGCGATATTATTCAATATGAAAATGAAAATCGGATCAAGCAATCACTTGAATGGGCTGGAATTGCTAAAAAGCTATATAAGCTTGATAAAGGCATTGATACTATCCTAAATCCAGCTTTTAATGGCATTGATCTCTCGGGTGGAGAATGGCAACGAGTTGCCGCCGCAAGGGCACATTTCAGAGAACGCACAATTCTGGTATTTGATGAGCCAACTGCTGCACTAGACGCCAAAAACGAGGCGGAATTATACGAACAGTTCGTCCGCCTGTCTTCAGACAAGACAGCTATCGTTGTCAGCCATCGACTGCCCATAGCCCAAATGGTCGATAAAATTATGGTCATGCATGAAGGTGCGCTCGTCGAGGTGGGCAGCCATGACGAGCTGATGGCCCTTAAAGGTTACTATTATCGAATGTTCTCTGCACAAGCTAGCATGTATGCAGACTTCGAAAAAGGATTGGAGTGTAGTTATGAGAAAAACAGACGAGGCTCTTAAGCTGGGCCGTCAAGTATGGTTGTCATCGAGATATGCCGGTGCACCTGCGAAGCCCAATAAAATTGTGGTTAAGCTGACGCGTGATTGTAATCTAAGATGCACTTATTGTTATGTTTCTGGAGGTGCCAGTAAAGAACAAATTACTACGGAGATTGTTGAGCAGTTTTTTGATCAGGTAGCTGAGAATAATCCCAGGGTGATAGATTGCACATTTCACGGTGGTGAACCCCTCATGGCAGGGCAAATACTGAAAGATATTGTTCATATTCTTGAACACAAACCTTATTCAGCAAGAGTGCAATTCTCAATTCAGACAAACGGAACGTTGATTACGAAAGCCTGGGCAGAGTATTTCAAAGAAAAAAAGTTTTCAGTTGGAATCAGCATAGACGGCCCGAAAGAGGTAAATGACCAATCACGTATTTATGAAAAAGGTAATGGCTCCTTCGAGCAAACGATGCGAGGCATAGACAGATTACAGGAGCAAGGAGTAGGCATTGGCCTGATCTCCGTAATTACCAAGAAAAACATGATGAATCTTATTGATTTATTGGAACTCTGTAAGGAAAAGGGTATTCGTGCTATTTCTTTTCTTCCTTATTTCCCATCTGGCTATGGAGCTCACAAGGAAGACGAGTTAAAAACAAATAATGATATTTACTGGGGACAAACGAGAAAAGTCATAGATTGGCTAGTCAACCACAATTATAATCACCCGTCTAGCATGATCTATGAGCGAGAACTTGCTTCTATAGTCAAAAATATATTGATTCCGGGGAACGGATGCTATATGTGTGCATCATCACCATGTGGAGCGGGAACACAACATGTTGGACTTGATGTTGACGGCGATATATATGTATGTGATACCTTCTATGGGTTATCCGATTATGTCATAGGCAACATAGGTGAAGAGTGTCTGGATGATATTTTAAAAAATCCATTGATTGAAAAATTCACACATCACAGCGTTCATACAGTGCCCAAATGTAGTAAGTGCCACATAAATAGCTATTGTTACGGAGGATGTGTAGCGCATAATGTATCCTTTTATGGAGAAGACGGCTGGAACAGGGAGTCCCATTTGTGTAGCTGGTTTATGAAAACGATCCCTTATCTGAAAGAACAGTTCGACAAGCAACGGATTGACCCAACACTTTTATCAGAGCTGCCAGATAAGCTTGCATTCAATAAATTAGTGTAAAGGGAGGACGAAATTGTCGGAGCATATTGGATTGTCTCTTATGGGGCTAAGATTCGATTTTCCTTATGCAGGTTTAGGCATCGCATCTCTGATCCGGAATGTAAATAAATTGGGATTCGAAGAAATCGAGATCCCTATTATAACTGATGAATTACAAATGGCAACCATCGCTCAGACAGTGAAGGTTACGGGTGTGCATGTGTGTGCAATTCATGCAGAAAAAAACCTGATGCAGACGTCTCCGAAATCTTTGAACGATAAAGTAGAAGCAACGGTACGCTTTGCAGCAGCACTGGATTCCAACCTGATCGTGCTGCATCCAGCGCCTGAATGGCCGAGTCATGATCAGATAGAGACGCTCGCGAGAGGGTTTGCCAAATATAAGCTTGCAATCGAAAATACAAATTCAGTCGCTGTGGAATGGGTTAAAATCCTGAGCGAATATATAGAATGTGGCATAGCATTGGATATTTCTCACGCCAGATATTTGGGGCAGCCCATAGACTACTATTTCACTGCTAACGTATTCCATACGCACATCAGAGGATACAATTCTTGCGAAAGATATACTAGGATAGGTCCCTCTGATCACGAAGCAATCTTTGAACTACTTTACAAGGAAAAACAAGGCCTTTACAAAGGAGCGCTCATGCTGGAATATCCTTATATTTCATTGGACGATGCTTGTGATGATAAAGATGTGCTAACTCAGTTAAGGAAGTTGGTATTCGAATGATATGGAGTTACCAGCTCGCTACAGGAGGTTATTTGACACTTTGTGTTGAGGAGCACAAATCTGGATTCATGCTCGATGTCGCTTATGCCGATCTACAAAAACAATTATCAAACATGAATCTGAATAATTACCTAAACCATAATAGACAGCGGGTGGTTGTAAAATACGGCTGTTCCATATCCGCTCCTTACTTTAGCATATGTGAAGAGAAGATAGAGTCGGGTAGACTTCCAAGACTAGGAGATACTGAGATGCTTTGGCGTCTCATCTCCTGCTCCAAGGAAGAATTGGTATTCTACACAGGAGCTGGAATCTCCAGAGCTTCAGGTATCTGGGGAACAAAGGAGCTACTCGATCAATTGTATATCAAAGATCTTCCGGTATTAACTAGAATCTGTATAGAAGAACCAAAAGTTATTATGACGCGCTTTATGATGTTTCTTTGGAGAATAAAGTTTGCAAAACCAACGGCGGCTCATCTAGCATTGGCTCGACTGCTGGACCGATACAATAACAATGTAGTTGTTACAGAAAATATAGATATGCTCCATCAAAAAAGCGGCGTAAAAGCCCATCTGGCCTTAGGTAACAAAAAACTTTATTCGCTGCGGCCAAAGCATGTAATCACCTTAGGCCTATCGTGTCCAGCAGAGGTCGGCCTACTTCAGTTCTGGAAATTGAATGGTGTAACAATTCATTGCGTAGCCATGGAACCTCCAGAATGTTTGCATTTGGTAGACTACTTATATCTACAAGACGTTCAACAATTGCTTCCTAAGTGGGAGCGTGATATGGAGGAGAAGCGGATTTGACAAGTGAGTATATCTGTTATGGAAACGTTGTTGCTCAGATTGAAGAGGTCCCCCCCGAACTGAAAGATGAGGGAGTACATATCGGTTCTTTAGGGGTTTTTAACCAAGTGAAAGCCAATTACCGCTGTGAATTTATACATTACGATTCATTAATTAATTTTATGCCCAAAGGCTTGCTTAATATCAAAAAAAATTTAGTTGGTTACTATCTTAATGAATTCATTACTATTATGCCAGAGTATGGATTATTAGCTAGATCCGTTTTGGGGACGAATCGAACAATTATTGGCTTGCGTGAAGGTATGTTGAATCGACGTTCAGCTTATTTATTGCAATCAGAAGTGAGAAGACATATCCATCGCCATATGTTTTTCGAGAAACACATACCTTTGCATGCCTCTGGTGTTATTGTCTCTAATCAGTCCCAAGAGAGCATCCTTGTCATAGGACCCAGCGGATCGGGCAAGAGTACATTAATCTGGCTGCTCTATCAGTGCGGATATCTCCTGTTAACTGATGATAATCTAGTGACAGACGAACAAGGCAAGATATATGGCGCGGGGGGAGACATTCTTGTAAGACCTGACTTTTTTGATTTATACGGAGACCAGGACCGCGAAGAGGTATCTCCTAATCAGAAATATTCGATTCCAGTTCAAAACATCAGCAATTGTGCGACAGCTAAAGCCATTCTATTCCCCTTTATAAACCCTGATATAAAGAGTGAACTGAAAACGGCCTCTGCGGAGGAGGTCATGCCGAGATTTATGGAGGCTCATATCGGGTGGGTATTCTCGACAGAGGAAAAAAGAGCCATTGAGCGTTCATTTCATTTGCTAACTAGTGACGCCAAAATTGCGCTTGTATCCATTGGTAAAGAGCCATTAGAAATGATGGATTTGCTTCGATTTTTTTGTGATTGAGCATAGTTTGGCATTCAATGAAAGGGAGATATATTATAGAAATATTAAATAGGAATAAAATTTTTGCATTTGATATAGATGATACTATAGCTGTCAATGGAACGGTGCTAGAAGGTGTTAACGCGTTGTTCAAGTATATTAAATCAAAAAATCATCACATCGTATTAGTAACAAAACGTACCCAGCTTGAATCATTATTGATATTGGACCAATTGGAAACTGAGGTAGACCTAATTAGCTTTGGTGGAAAATTAATCACCGACACTACCCAAATGAAGCTGTGGGCATGTCATGAAGTATTGGATATTCGAACACTTTCACATTTACGGGAAAAAGAAATTGTCGTTCTTCAAGGGCCAGATGGCTGGAGTGTCGCCGATAACAGGATGCTGCCGCTTGCAAAGATGATCCTCGGGTTGCCTCTGCATATGAAACGACGGTGGGACGAGAATTTCCCAGTATATCGAGTGATAGTGAGGGGACGATTGGAACAAGAATCATGTTATCAAATATTTGGCGACCTTATCAAAGTCAGCTACTGGACCTCGCTTCCATTAACCGAAATACGAACAAGGAGCGAAAACAAAGCAATTGGGCTGAATGCCTATTCCGCAATCGTTAATAGCTCAGATATACTTGCTGTCGGTGATGACTTTCCTGATATAAGCATGTTTGGATTAGCAAATGACAGTATCACTTTTATTACTTCGCCAGTTGAAGTAAGAGCTGCAGCTTCAATCGTAGCAAATCACTTTACGGACATAGCAGAGTACATCCACGGTCTTATCGGTAAATAACTCCATCTTGGTGAAAGGAGCATATTGCGTTGGGTATTGTCATAAAGACTAGCAACTTTTTTTTTGTATTTAAGGAGAACAGTCCGAGAGAATGGTTGGACAGGTTGCCCTTAGAAGCTGAAGAGAGATGGATAGGCATTAGAAATCTGCTTAATCTAGATAAAGGTGTTCAGTCTAAAAGACCTTTCATTTATTTGGTTTCACCAGGAGACGGAATGGAGTGTCATGGCAAAACGACCACTAAAGGCATTAGTTGTACGGTCCCGATGCATTCGGAGTTAGAAATTCCGTTCATACACGAAGAAGCACATGCTGTCGCCTTGAACGAATGGGGCAGGCTACCGAGCTTCTTCGCAGAAGGATTGGCCTACTACATTGAATTAAGAATCAGGGACCGGAAATCAGCAGGCTGCGTCAGCAGGGAGCAGGAATGTCATTTTGCTCGTGAATTTATTGATGATTGCACTGATTTTGAAGTTCTTTATACCGATCCCTTATTTTGGAGCCAACGTTTGAAGGGATTCTCGATGTATGCGGTCGCCAGCAGCTTTATTCATTTCTATGTTAGCGCCTATGGCTGGGAGGAGGCACACAGGCTATTACACCGTATTAACAAAGATCCTGAATTTCTTAAGCAATATATCCAAAACGACTGGAAGAAGCTCAAATTGAGATGGTTGAGTTTTATCAACAGTTGATTGTGCTTCTCTGAAACTCAATATTACATCCCCGTTCATTCCTCCCCCGCTACCGAACCCAGCTCCTGATTATCCCCGCCAGCCCGCTTGCGGTACTCACCCGGGGTCAGGCCGGAGGCACGCTTGAACATGCGGATGAACGAGTTCACGTTCTGATAGCCGACCTGAAGTGCGATATCCTGGATGCGCAGGTCGATGTTCATCAGCAGCTCCTTGGCCCGTTCGATCCGCAGCGTGTTGAGATATTCGCTGAAGTTAATGCCGGTCTTCTCCTTGAAGATGCTCGACAGATAGCCGGAGGTCAGATTCAGCTTGTCGGCTACAATGTTCAGATTGATATCCTCACCGTAATGCTTCTCCAGATACTCCAGCACGAAGCTGATGACCGGGTCCCGGGTCTCCGAGCCGCTGCGGATCGCCGCAAGCACCGGAGTCACCAGCTCCTGGAGCCATTCACTATACTGGTGCGTGGAATAGAAGGCGGCGAACGGCTCACCGGACAGGGCCGCGACCAGCCCCATTTCAAGCTCCGGCAGATTCAGCTTCATGACGGTCTTGCTTGTCTGTTCTGCCACCCCCGCAGCAAAAGCCCGGAAATCCTCCGCAGCGGCATCCTTATTCGACAGTTGCTCCAGTTGGCGGTCTATCCAGCCGAAGACCGCCTCTTCGCTGCCGGACTGCAGCAGGTTATGCAGCTCTTCCCCATGGGTGACCTTCAGATGAAACGTTTTGGCCGACGAGGCCCGCGGCTCTACGATGATCTGTGTCTCCCCGTTCAGTCTGCGTTCCTTCAGCAGCTCGGACAGGTTGTGGTAAGCATCGGTAAACGGGGTTTCCCCCGAATACACCGGGCTGACCGCTATCGTGAGGTAGAGGGAACGCTCCTCTGCCAGCAGCTCCTGGAGTGTACCCAGCACCTGAAGTATGCCGCTCTGCGGACCGGGATCGAAGAGCAGCAGCAAGAGCAGATCCTGCTCCGGCTGCAAAGCGACGTTCTCGGATTCCTCCCCGGTGAACAGGCGCTGAATCAGCTGCCATAAGGCCAGCGTATGCTTCTCCGGCTCCTCCGGGAGGCGGGTGAAGCTGAGCTTGAACAGGATGGAGGCATACGGCCGTTCGGAATGCAGCGCATCCTCCAGTTCGCTCAGACTTGCGTTCAGCGGAATGTTTTTCACCTTATGGGTATACGCATACTGGCGGACCAGCGAATTCTTGTGCGCCAGATCGTTCTGGATGAACCGGTTGTTCTCCAGGATGGAGCTTAGGCGGTCGCCGATAATGGCGAACTCCTTGACACTGCTCACCTTGCCGGGGGCGCTGCCCGATTTGCGGTCAAACGCGGCGATCAGGCGCTGGAGGGGCTGGTTCAGCCGGTAGCTGAACAGGAGCGAGAACAGGAGGCTGACCAGCACCGCAGCAGCGAGCAGAACCGCGAGCAGCAGCCGCATGCCGCGCAGCCCGCTCGCAATGGCGGCAACCTCGGTGACCCGGACGTAGGTGAAGCCGGTCTGCGCCCCTTTTTGATAGAAATAATAGTTGTCCCCGATCCGCTCATGAGCGCTTGTAGTAACGGCATATTCCAGCGCTGGCAGCTCCGTCTCTGCGGTGGAGAAGAGCAGCCGGTCCTGCGCATCCATTATATAGAAGGGATTCTTCCCGGCATCCCCGTACGCCTGCTCCAGCCGCTGCGGATTCAGCATCACAATGCCGTAGACCTCTTCATAAGGAATCGCCTTGATCATGACCGGCATCAGCCGCCCGAGCGCACGCGTGGAGCTCATTGTTGTTTCCGTAAAAGAAGCAGCAGGGAGGACCTTCAGATACTGGTTGTCCATAGTCTGGCCGCTCCAGAAGTCCGCCGGATACTCCCCGCTGTAATAATATTTGCCGAACATGTCGGCCGCGGTACTCAGCCCCTCTTTCTCAAGAACATAGTCCTCCGCCTTGAAGTACAGAATGAAATTCTCAATATGCAGAAAAGGATTCCCGTACAGCGTCATCAGATCCGACTTGACCTCACTGAGAATATCATACCGCCGGTTCTCCTTCAGATGGCTGAGAATGCCCAGGTTGGCTGTCCACGTATCCGACTGGGTCAGCGCCAGAATCATATTCTGCGTCAGCCGGAAGTGATTCTCGTACCCTTCCACCGTCTGCTTCAGGCTCTGCTCGTTCTGCCGGACCACCTCCTGATAGACCTTCCCGCTAAGATATAGATGAGAGAACAGATTGAATGAAGCCAGCAGCAGGATGACGCTCAGGAAGCTGAGCATGAGCTTAACGAACAGGCCGCTAAGGGCAAATTGGCTGGTAAGCGGTCTCTTCATATGTATTCCCCCTTCAGGTGCAGCCGCTTGGTTATCGTTTTATCCTATCATAGCGGCCCAAAGCTGACACGCACAATATGCACTTTTGCTGATTTATACGCTATTCTAGGGAAATACGCAAATAAGGCGAAAAGATATATAACATGCTGATAGCGCTTCCCAAAGACTTGCCGCTATAATTCGGAGACAAACCCCGGAAACAGAGGGGAAGTTAGCTGACATTCAGCGAGCTGCATCATTAAGAACAAGAGGGGAATGCCTATGGCTCAAACGAGTGTAGTACAAGACAACTTGCGAAAGGAAATGAAAGATCCTTACCGGCGTCAAGGGCGTCTGCTGCGGACCTGGAACCATAACAAAACGCTATGGCTGCTGTTCCTGCCGTGCCTGCTGTACTATCTGATTTTCCGGTATGCGCCGATGTTCGGCCTCGTCATTACGTTTAAGGATTATAATCTGTTTAAAGGAATCTGGGCCAGCGACTGGGTGGGGCTGAAGTATTACCGGATGTTTTTTGAGAATCCTGACTTTTGGCCGCTGATGAAGAACACCCTGCTCCTGGGTCTGTACAAGCTGGTGTTCGGTTTCCCTGCCCCGGTGATTCTGGCCATTCTGCTGAATGAAGTCCGTAAGGCCGCGTTCAAAAAGTTCGTGCAGACGGTCAGCTATCTGCCACATTTCATCTCGAATGTCATTGTGGCGAGCATGGTGATTATGTTCCTGTCGCCGACAGGCGGCCTGATTAACAATCTGCTGGGCACGTTCGGGATTGGACCGATTAACTTCATGAATGAGCCGGGGATGTTCCGGGGGATCTATGTCCTCTCGGAGATCTGGCAGCATATCGGCTGGGAGACCATCATCTATCTGGCGGCATTAACGGCGATTGATCCCCAGCTCTATGAAGCAGCCGACATGGACGGGGCCAGCCGGATGCGCAAAATATGGCATGTCACGCTGCCCGGCATCTCACCGGCGATTGTCATCACGCTGATTCTGAATATCGGCAAGGTGCTGGAGATTGGCTTCGAGAAGGTATTCCTCATGCAGAACCCGGCGATCTACGATACGGCCGACATTATCAGCACGTACGTATACCGGGTCGGGATGGAGCAGGGGAACTTCAGCTATGGCGCTTCGATCGACCTGTTCATGGGCATCATCAGCCTGATCTTCATCTATAGCGCCAATTACATCAGCCGCCGGGTCAGCGAGACAAGTCTATGGTAGAGAAGAGGTGTGGTGATGAGATCACCGAGAATATCCTTGTTTAACATTGTCAGCACGTTCTTTCTGCTGATCGTTGTGGTGATTACGCTCTATCCGTTCCTGCACATGCTGGCGGTGTCTCTGAGCAGCGATATCAATGTCATCAAGAACACGGTCTCATTCTGGCCCAAGGGCTTCAATGTGAAGATGTACGAGCTGGTGCTTGGAGACCCGAAGATCTGGACGGCCTATAAAAACACGCTGATCTACACCGTGCTCGGCACGCTGATCTCGCTGGTGGTTACGTCAACCGGGGCTTACGCGCTCTCCCGCCGGGATATGGCGCTGCGTAAGACCTTCACAATGCTGATCGTCGTGACGATGTTCTTCAGCGGCGGGATGATCCCGACCTTCCTCGTGGTCCGCTCCCTGAATATGGTGGATACCGTATGGGGCATGGTTCTTCCGGGTGCGGTCAGCACCTGGAATCTGATTCTGATGCGCACCTTTTTCTCGGGCATTCCCAAGGAGCTGGAGGAATCCGGGCGCATCGACGGGTTAAATGATATCGGGATATTCATGCGTATCATCATTCCGCTGTCGAAGGCTTCCTTCGCCACTATTGCTTTATTTTACGCAGTGGGCATGTGGAATAACTTCATCTATCCGCTCCTGTATCTGCGCACCCCGGATTTGTTCCCGCTCCAGGTGCTGCTCCGCAATCTGGTGCTGGCTGGAAGCGCAAGCTCGGGGGATGTGACCGGGATCGGGGGAGACAACCAGGTCGTTGAAGAGTCGCTCAAATATGCAACGATTATGGTCTCTACGCTGCCGATACTCACGGTATATCCGTTTGTTCAGAAGTATTTTGTCAAAGGCGCCATGATCGGTGCAGTGAAGGGCTGAACCGGCCCTGAACCATAACTACTACTTAAGGGAGAGATGAGGAATGAACAAATGGAAGTCTGTAATGCTGCCCCTCGCGGCAGCGGCAATACTGGTGAGCGGCTGCAGCGGGGGCAATAACAATAATGCCTCACCTGCTGCCACAGCTGCACCGGGCGGAGAATCTGGAGCTGCCACTGCGGGAGCGAAGCAGGCCCACACCTTCACCGCCCTGCTGGACAACAACGCCACCTTCCCTTATTCCAAGGACTGGCCGGTCTGGGGCTGGATCAAGGATCAGACCGGCGTCACGCTGGAGGTGCAGACACCTTCCGGGAAGCTGGCTGAAGCGTTGAACCTGGCGGTGGCTTCCAATGCGCTGCCGGATCTGATGTATATGCCCAACCGCAAGGAATCGAACAAATTCGGCCAGCAAGGCGCACTCGTAGACCTGATGGAATACATGGACAAGCTGCCGAATCTGACCGCCTGGATGAAGCAATACCCGGATGAGGCGAAGGCCGCACTCTCCGCTGACGGCAAAATGTTTATGTTCCCGAACCAGGGCTTCGGAGAGACGAACCGGATGATCTGGATGTACCGCCAGGATGTTTTTGAGAAGGAGGGCATTCAGGCCCCCAAGACTTATGATGAGCTGCATACGGCTCTGAAGACGCTCAAGACGAAATACCCGGACAGCTACCCGCTGTCGCTCCGTTACGGACAGATCCCCGATGAGATGAACACGAATATGACGGTCAACTATGGAACAGGCGAAGGGGCGTACTACGATTTTGATACAAAAGAATGGCGCTATGGGCCGACAGAGGACAGCTACAAGGAAATGGTCGGCATGTGGAAGCAGTTCTACGATGAAGGGCTGATTCCGCCGGACTTCCTCTCGCTGCAGACCAAGCAGTGGCAGGACATGGTGTCTACCGGCAAGTCTTTTGTAACCGTGGATTATATCAGCCGTGTGGACTTCTTCAATAATGCGATGCGCAAGGAGAATCCTGAATTCAATATGCAGTTCTTGGCTCCTCCCGCAGGGCTTGAGGGCGGCAAACAGCTGAATCCTTACTTCCATTACATGGAGGGCGGTCTGACGGTTGCTTCAACCTCCAAGAATATCGAGGATATCATGGCGTACATGGACTTCTTCTATTCGGAGGACGGCCGGACGCTCAGCAGCTGGGGTGTGGAAGGTGAGACGTATGTGAAGGAAGGCGATACGATCAAGTTCAAGCCGGAATATACTGATGTGATTGAGATGCGGAAGCAGACGGGACTTCAGACCAGCGGAACGTATACGTGGATTGACTTCAACGCCCATCTGTCCCTGTTCTCGGATGACCTGAAGCACGCTTATGAAGAGGCTGTCAAATACGATCCGGCCAACATGCAGCCGCGTCCGGCCTTCACCGAGAAGGAGAATGAAGTCATCTCGATCACCGGACAGGCGATCAAGAAGCACCGCGATGAGAGCTTCGCCAAGTTCGTGACCGGTTCCCGTAAGCTGGCGGACTGGGATAAGTATGTCGAGGAGATTAACAATCTCGGAGTAGACAAGCTGCTGGCGACATATAAGGAAGCTTACGACCGCGTTCAGAATATTCAATTAGGCAGCAAGTAACCGGGTGCGGACCGCAAAGAAGAACCGCTGAAGCACAGGCTAGGCAATCAGGGTATTCGCTTGACCATTAAAGGAGGCGGCGCTTATGAAGCAAAGGCTGCAAGGTTCTGGTAAACGGCTTGGATGGATATTGCCCTTGATCGGTCTGATTATTGTGATAATGGCAGTTCCGGGCACTGCCCGGGCCGCAGGCACCATTACACTGGATGAACCGCCCGGGGGATATGTATCCTCCGGCGGGCCGGTGGAGATCAGCGGCACCTATACCGGACTGTACGATGTCCGGTTGTATGTGAACGGGACAGCCCAGTTCGAGGTATTGCTGGATAACCCAGACGGGGATGACAGCGGCAGCTGGTCTTATACGCTCGACACCTCCCGTTACAACGGTCCGGTGGAGCTGGTGGCCCGGGGGCTGGATACCTCCACCCGCTACGGGGTGTGGAGTCCGTCCGTCACCCTTGAGGTGAACAACTCCGCAGGTGTTGCGCCTGTGGTGACGATTACCGGCCCGGACGAAGGGATTGCTGTGACCGGACAGGTGGCAGTCACCGTTCAGGCAGAATCGGCTACGCCGGTCTCGGCCGTGCAGGTCCGGGTGAACCGGGGACCGTGGCAACAGGCTGCGTATAACGGCACGGAATATGTATATGCCTGGAATACGGCGGGCATCGGGGACCGCACGATCAGCCTGGAGGCCCGGGCCACGAATGCTCCCGGACGCTACGGCTACAGCCCGACCGTCTATGCGCAGGTCGGTGCGGGCACGCACGAGCCGGCGCTTCCTCTGCCGGATCAGGACCGGGCCATGTGGATCTGGGAGCCGGAGAGCTATAAGCTGCTGCTGAATCCGGGCTCGCGGGAGGTGCTGGAGTCCTTCGTTACGGACACCGCAACCTTCGGATCAGAGCCGGTGACGACCCTGTATCTGGCCGTGGGCAACTACGCGGGCTACAGGGCGCTGGAGGAGCAGGAGGATGAGCTGCGCTCCTTCATGCGCTGGGCGCATGAGCGGAACTTAAGCGTCCATGCCCTTGTCGCGGGCGGAACCTCCCCGGCTTATATGGGTGCTTATGAGCGCTACCATAGTCATGCCGTACGGGAGATCGAGCAGATTATTAACTACAATCTTGCGGCGGATGCGGATGAGAAGTTCGATGGAATCAATGTGGACATCGAGCCGTATATCTCCCCGGACTTCAAAGACCCGAGCAAGTTCCTGCAAAAGGAGTACCTGGATGGCCTGCACAAAATGATTGACCGCCGGGATACAGCCGGTATCCGGCTGCCCTTCGGCCCTGCTGTCCCTAAATGGTATGATTCCTCCGAGCAGGGGGCGAATATCCAGTGGAACGGCACGACGAAATGGCTGTCCGAGCATATCCAGGATATCTCCGATTATATCTCGATCATGGATTACCGGGATTCCGCAGACGGCACAGCGGGCATCATTGCCGGCGCAGCTGGTGAGCTGGCTTATGCCGAGGCGATCGGCAAGCCGAATTCTGTAGTCATCGGGGTAGAGACGCTGGATATTGCAAACAGCGGTGACCCGGAGACCATCACCTTCCAGGAGGAAGGCCGCAGCCACATGGAAGCAGAGCTGGACAAGGTCTACGCCGCTTCCGGGCAGAGCAGCGCTTTCGGCGGAATCGCTGTCCATCATTATGATTCCTACCGGGCGCTGCCTTCTTATTGGGGACCAGGCGGTGTCTTCTGGACAGCACCGGAGGATCAAGAAGCACCGTCTGCACCTGCGGGCACTCCGTCCGCCGTTGCCAGCGACTATCAGAGCATAAGGCTGAATTACGGAATGGCTACTGACAACTTAGAGGTAGACCGCTACATTATTTACCGTAGCACGGTCTCCGGCTTCACGCCAACCTCTGCGGATATTGCCGGTCTCGCCCGGGGCCTGAATTACCAGGACAAGGGACTGCTCCCGGATACCACTTATTATTACCGCATCGCCGCCCGTGATCTGGCGGGCAATATCGGGCCGGTCTCCAGCGAAGCATCAGCGGTCACTGGAAGTACGGCGCTTAAGCCGATGATTGTGACCGACATGCAGCTCGCTTACACTGGAACCGCTGCGGCAGCTTCGATGAAGGTGCGTGACTATACCACAGGGGCGGTACTCGCAGGGGCGGCTATAGAAGGACGGTTCACCTATTCAGCAGGCCGTTACGCGGCGGCAGTAACAGGTGCGGACGGTCGGGCAGCCTTCACTTCGGAGGCTATTCCGTCGGGGCGTCAAGCCGGGTTCGAGCCGAGGAGAGTTCAGGCTGCCGGATATTATTATGCCAGCGCCCATGACCTGCCACACACTACGGCGTTGCTGCCGCATGGCGGGCTTAGCGGATTAACGCTGTCGGCAGGAGAGTGGGACAAGCCTTTCGCTTCGGGTGATAAGGCCTATACCGTAACTGTCAGCAGCAATGTAAGTTCGCTGCAGGTCACACCGGTTACCGCCAAGGCCTCGGATGCAGTGCTTGTAAATGGAATGCCAGTGGCATCGGGAACAGCCGCATCCGTTACTATCGGTTCAGAGCCTGCGGATGTGCCGGTCCTGGTGTACCACGAAGACGGAACCGCAGATCTCTATCTGCTGAATATCGAGAGAAGTGCTCCGGCATCTCCGGTGATCCCGGTGACCACGGATGCCTATGTCCATGAACATCAGCCCTCCACTAATTTCGGGCAGGAGCCTGTGCTGGAGATCGCCGATCTTCCGAATGCACAGGGTGGAGGAGACCGTATCGCCTTCATGAAGGCGGAACTGAATCTCTCCGGAACGGCGGTGCAGTCCGTAACCCTTAACGTGTATGTCACCGCTGCCCCGGCAGCTCCAGTTACACTTGCACTAAAGGGCTACGCCGGAACGCAGTGGACCGAGAGCGGCATCACCTGGAATAACCGGCCCGTCACCGGCGGAACGAATCTCGGAACAGTACGGGTCACCGGAGCCGGGTGGTACAGCGCGGATGTGACCGCTTATGTTGTTGCGGCAGCGGCGGCTGGACTTACGCCAACCTTTCAGTGGAGCGACCCTAATACTACGGGAATCGTTGTAACGCTGGCCAGTTCTGAGAATTCGGATAACAAGCCATATTTGATGGTGAGTAGCGGGTTGTAACCGATTGGATGCGCTAGACAGAGCGTGACTGGAAGAGTAGAACGGGATGAGTTTAAGTGAAAGAGAGTAACGGGAAGATCGTAATTGGAAGAGTGTAACAAGCAGGGGCGGCCCCCGCCCCTGCCACACCCCAATAAGGAGGGATGACGTAGCTATGAATGATAATATGGCTCCGGCAGAGGAGCATCAGGTGGAACGTATGCGTGTTCTGGTTTATCACCACCGCAGTGAGATGGGAGCGGCGGCGGCAGGAGCAGTTGGGCAGCGAATCAGAGACTTGCAGGGGAATTCCCAGGCTCCGGTTCGCATTGTATTTGCCGCAGCTCCGTCACAGAATGAGCTGTATGAGGGGCTGGTGCAGGAGCAGGGAATTGATTGGTCCCGGGTGCATGCTTTTCATATGGATGAATATATCGGCCTGCCGGAAGACGCGCCACAGCGCTTCGGGAACTACTTGCAGGAACGGCTGTTCAGCAGAGTCAATCCCGGACGGATCGAGCTGCTGGGCCGGATCGGCAATATTGAAGAGGAGTGCCAGAGATACGCAACGCTGTTGAATGAAGCTCCTATTGATATCGTCTGTCTCGGCATCGGGGAGAACGGGCATATTGCGTTCAATGATCCGCCTGTAGCCGATTTCGCCGATCCGCTTCTTGTTAAAGCGGTCGAATTGGACGAAGCCTGCCGGACGCAGCAGGTGAATGACGGCTGCTTCGCCAGCCTGGACGATGTACCTACTCATGCGCTGACGCTGACCGTCCCCGCCTTGATGGCAGGACATCACCTGTTCGCCATTGTTCCCGGCACGGCCAAGCAAGCCGCATTGCAAGCGGCGCTTCATGGCCCGCTCAGTACCGTGTGCCCGGCGAGCATCCTACGGACCCATCCCGCCATTGAGCTGTTCACGGACCGGGAAGCCTTCGGCTCATGAACGGTGTGATCTCGGGAAGACATTACAGAACCGGCCTGCCGCTTGAGGTCCACGTTAACGGTGGCGTTATTGAAGCGGTTCATACGCTGGCCGAGAGTCCGCATATGGCAGATTGGCCCTGGCTTGCGCCGGGGCTGGTCGATTTGCAGGTGAACGGCGGCTGGGGACTTGACTTCAATACGCTGCCGCTTGCGCCGGAGACTGTAGCCGAACTCTCGCGCCGCCTGCTGGCCCGGGGAGTCACCTCTTATTGCCCGACCCTGATCACCAATGGGCCGGACCAGCTCGCCCAGGCAGCATCCGTGATTGCTGAAGCCATGCGGACACAGCCGGATATCGCCGGGCTGATTGCAGGCATCCATCTGGAGGGGCCCTTCTTGTCCCCAGAGGACGGTCCGCGCGGGGCGCATCCCCTGGAGCATATCTGCCCGCCCGATTGGGAGGCCTTCTGCCGCTGGCAGGAGGCGGCGGAGGGGCTGATCCGGATCATTACCGTGTCCCCCGAATGGCCGGGAGCCGCAGCCTTCATCTCCAGATGCACCGCTTCCGGCGTCAGGGTCTCCATCGGACATACGGCGGCCTCACCGGAGCAGATCCGGCAAGCAGTGGCCTCAGGCGCGGTGATGTCTACTCATCTGGGCAACGGTACACACCTTACACTTCCGCGCCATCCCCATTATCTGTGGGAGCAGTTGGCTGCCGATGAGCTGTATGGTTGCATGATTGCCGACGGCTGTCATCTGCCGGATGCGCTGCTGAAGGTGATTCTGCGGGTGAAGCAGAGCCGGGCGATTCTGGTCAGCGATGCCGTCTCGTTGAGTGGCATGGCGCCGGGTGCATACCGGCTGCATATCGGCGGCGATGTGGTGCTGACGCCGGAAGGGCGGCTGCATCTGGCCGGCCATCCGCAGCTGCTGGCCGGATCGGCCATGATGCTGGCGGACCAGGTGGCCTACCTGGCCCGGGCCGGGCTGGCACCGCTGGAGGAGGCGCTCGACTGTGCCTCTCTTCACCCGGCCGGGCTGCTGGGGCTCCCGCAGGCTGCCGGGCTTACCGCAGGTGCGCCTGCGGATCTGATCGGCTTCCGCAGGGACAGCGGCGGAGACCTAGAGATCCAGGTGGTATGGAAGAATGGCCGGATTACAGCGGCTGGTAAGGATTAGCCGGCGCTGTAGCCCAATATGATCGAAAAATCGATCACATTCGGACCGAGGACGGCGCGCTGGCCAATTGTAATCGAAAAACCGATTACATTGCGACCGGGGACGGCACGTTAGCCAAATGTAGTCGAAAAACCGACCACAATTGGACCGGAGGCAGCACGTGAGCAAATTGTAATCGAAAAACCGATTACATTCGGACCGGAGACGGCGCGCTGGCCCAATGTAGTCGAAAAACCGACCAAAATTGGATCGGAGGCGGCACGTGAGCCAAATGTAGTCGAAAAACCGATTACATTTGGACCGGGGACGGCGCGTAGGCCAATTGTAATCGAAAAACCGATTACATTCGAACCGAGGACGGCGCGTAGGCCAATTGTAATCGAAAAACCGATTACATTCGAACCGAGGACGGCGCGTAGGCCCAATGTGATCGAAAAACCGATTACATTCGAACCGAGGACGGCGCGTGAGCCAAATGTAATCGAAAAACCGATTACGTTTGGACCGGAGACGGCGCGTAGGCCAAGTGTAATCGAAAAACCGATTACATTCGGACCGAGGACAGCGAGTAGGCCAAGTGTAATCGAAAAACCGATTACATTCGAACCGGAGGCGGCGCGATAGTTTCGTCTTACTGATCCAATTCGTAAAATCAAACCTGACGATGTACTAGGAGGAGAGAGCGATGCTTAGCTTAATACCCGAGCCGAAGCTGGTAAGGTTGACAGAGAAGGAGCCATGGCAGACAGGCCGGGAAGTCCGTCTGCAACTGGCTATGGAAGTGGATGATCCCCGGCTTGTGCTTCATTGCCGGCGGGCTTTTCCCGGCGGGGTAGTTACCACCGCCGTCTCGGGAGCAGGTGAGGGATACTCGCTGCTGATTGAGGAGATTGGGAGAAACAAGGGAACTGAAGGCAATGAGTACACTTCAACGCACACTGAACCCGAAGCTTCCGGGCAGGATGCCGCATGGGCAGCGTCCGGAGAAGCCGGACTGAATAACGGCATGACTTCAGCTCCTGATCTTAATGAGGCCGACCTGTCCGTGCTGAAGGGCCGGGCAGAAGGCTACATTCTGGAGGTTAGCGCAAGCGGTGCAGCGATCCGCGCCCTGGACGCTGCCGGACTCTATTACGGCTTGCAGACACTGCTGCAATTGCAGAGTCTGCATGGCGGTGGCGATATTCCGGCGTTGTCCATTACCGATTGGCCCGATACGGAGCTTCGGGTGATGAACTTCGATCTGCGCCAGACCTTCTCGAAGCCGGAGCGGCTAATCGAATACCTGGCGGAGTTCTCCCGCTACAAGACGAACGCGGTGCTCATTGAATACGAGGATAAGTTCCCGTTCAGCATACACCGGGAATTCACCCATCTGCAGCACGCGCTTAGCCGGGAACAGCTGGAGGCGCTCCAGACTGCGGCCCATGAGCATTACATCGAGATTATTCCGCTGCAGCAGAGCTTCGGCCACTTGGAGTATGTACTACGCCATGATGCCTGGAAGCATCTGCGGGAGACCGAAGAATCCACCGGCGAGATTTGCCCGTCCCATCCGCAGACGTATGAACTAATCACAGGCCTGCTTGGAGAGATGATGGATGCCCATCCTGAATCACGTTATATTCATCTGGGTTGTGACGAGGTGTACAGCCTGTGCGAATGTGAAGCGTGCCGGAAGCAATTCGGCGGCGTACGGGAACGGGCCTTCATCTCCTTCCTGAACCGCCTGATTGAATTCACGGCCAGCCGGGGACGCCAGCCGATCTTCTGGCATGACATGCTGGACAAATGCCCGCCCGAAGAGCTGGCGAAGCTTGATCCGCGAAGCGCAGCGATGATCTGGATCTATAACGGCCGCAACATACAAGAGGAAGTAACTTCTCTAACCAATAAGTTCAGGGCACTGGGCATTGAGGTAATGGGTGCTCCTGCGGTCCGCAGCTTCGACTGGGCGGAGCATCAGAACTACCCGGTCATTGATAACCGGACCGACAATCTGCTGCAGTGGGCAGAGACCGCCGAGAAGCTGGATATCCGCTGTATGGTCGCTACGAACTGGACCGGGCCGTTCAGCCTTGGCGTTCCTTATGGCGTATTCGAGACCACCTGGTATCCGATGCTGCTTCATGCGGATCTCGCCTGGAACCGGCGGGCAGATGCTGGTACGTTCATCGACCGCTTCCTGGAGCTGTTCCATGGTATAACTCCAGAGACGGGTCATGCGCGGCTGGGAAATTACCAATTAGAGGATTACTACGATATCATCTGGAAGCTAAGGGAGCATGTGCAGAGGAACAAGGATTACGCCGGGCTAATCGCAATTATGCATGATTTCGAGGTAGCAACCGACCGCTCCAGGGCGATTCACAAGTATGCCTACCGCTGGGAGCTGTACCCGGGCGACAGCGCGGAATGGCGCTCGCTGCGGAATAATTACACGCGCAACCACAACGGGCGGGAAGCCGTCCGGCCCCGGATGCTGGAGGCTCTTATGCAGTACCAGCCCCGCGATATGGCCGAGCATTTCGTGAGATCCCGGTTCTATCTGCATGATTATCTGGAGCGGACGCTCTATCAGGAGCTGGGCCTTGTCCACAGCGAGAGTTAGCAAACAAACCGACAGGAGGATGGAACAGATATGCAGCTGAATGAAGTGAATTCATCACAAGCTCCGGCAGCGATGAGTCTGGAGGACAAAATATCCCTGATGTGTGTGGTCGGAACCCCCTCCACAGCAGCAGAGCCTGACTTCCGTCAACGGATGTCTCAGAAAAGGTTCGGGGGGATCGGCTTGTTCCCCCATAATGTTAAGGATGAGCAGCAGACGCTGAAGCTGATGGCGGAGGTGCAGGCCATTGCCGGAGACTCCGGCATTCCGCAGCCTTACTATGTATCGATTGATGAGGAGGGCGGCACGCTCTCCAAGTTCAAGACCTTCTATCCTTACATTCCCGGCAACCGTGCTGCCGGATTAAGCCAGGATGCTGAGACCGCCTATCTCCAGGGTAAAATCATCGGCAGCCAGCTCCACGCGCTGGGCATCCCGATGAACTGGGCGCCAGTGCTGGATGTGAATACGAATACTGACAATCCGGTTGTCGGGGTGCGCTCGTTCGGCGAAGACCCTGAAGTGGTGGCAGGCTTCGGCAAGGCCTATATTCAGGGGATGCACGAGGCAGGGGTAGCCGTGACGGCTAAGCATTTCCCCGGCCATGGACAAGTCAGCGGGGATTCCCACGTTGTCCTGCCAGAGTGCGAACTCACAATGGAGGAATTAATGAACGGGCCGCTGTTGCCATTTATCGCTGCCATCGAAGCCGGGGCCGATTCAATCATGATGGGACATCTCGTATTTCCTAACATTCCCGAGTCGGCAGGACTGCCTGCTTCACTGAGCTCCTTCTTTGCCGGAGACTTACTGCGCAACAGGCTGGGCTTCGAGGGTATCATCTGCACGGACGATATTGAGATGGGCGCGATCAAGAAGAATTTCAACCCGGATGAGGTGGGCGTACTGGCTGTGCTGGCCGGCAATGACATGATTCTGATGTGTCATACCCCGGAATACCAGGAGCGGGTGATAGAAGGCATCCGCAAGGCTGTTCTGGACGGCGTCATCGAAGAATCCAGAATTGACGAATCGGTCAACCGCATCCACCGCCTCTATGGGAAATTCCAGCAATACCAGGCGGCAGCCCGGCCTATTCCGCGGGAGGGCTGGAAGGAGGCGGCCCTGCAATATGCACGCCGCACGGTCAAGATCAGCCGCGATCCGCAGCAATTGCTGCCACTGTCTCCATCGCGCCCATATCTGCTGATCTTGCCGCGCCAGGAGCAGCTGACCATCGCCGATAACTCCGGCGGCCAGACAATCGGCTTGGCTGAGCTGCTGCAAGCCCGGGGCATGTCCGTACAGGTAGAGTATTGCAGCATGAAGCCTGAAGCTGCGGAGATTGCAGACTTGTGTGCCAAGGCTGCCGGACATACCGTGATTCAGGGAACACTGAATGCCCATCTGTTCAGCGGACAGCTTCAGCTTGCTGAGCAGCTTGCCGCCGCCGGACCGCTGCTGAACCTGGTGCTGCGTAACCCGTATGACGATGCTTACCTGCCGCAGAACGCCGGAAGCATTCTGCTGTGCTCCACCTCCGATTATTCGCTTCAGGCTCTAGCGGAGGTGTTGGTTAGACAGGCTTAATAACTCACTCAAGAGCAGACTCTCATGCCATACATGAGTTCTGCTCTCATTTGTGTTGATAGAATAACTCGGTATGGATCAATTTTATCGTTGTATCCATCATTGGTTTGCGGGACGGGCTGCTTTATAATTTCATTGTGCAAGCAATGTCATTCCATTAAGGGGCTGCAGCAATGAGAGAACTGAAGGGCAAACAGGTCATTCTTCAAGATCATGATTTGAGACGCAGAGAAGAGGCCAACCGCCGGTATCTGATGAAACTGACAAATGACAATCTCCTCTTTAACTATAAGGTGGAAGCAGGAAGATATGACGGCAGGGAGATTCCAGCGGATGCGCACGGAGGCTGGGAGACGCCGGTCTGCCAGATCCGCGGACATTTTCTGGGACACTGGCTGTCTGCGGCAGCGATCCGGTATCATGAGACCGGGGATATGGAGATCAAGGTGAAGGCCGATCTCATCCTGGACGAGCTGGCTGAATGCCAGAAGGACAACGGCGGACAATGGGCCGCACCGATTCCCGAGAAATATCTGCACTGGGTGGCCCAAGGCAAGGCAATCTGGGCACCGCAATATAATATTCATAAGCTGTTTATGGGTCTTGTCGATATGCATCATTTCACCGGTAGCGACAAGGCGCTTGACATCGCGGACCGATTCGCCGATTGGTTCGTCGATTGGAGCAGTACCTTCACCAGAGAGAAGTTCGATGACATTCTGGATATGGAGACAGGCGGTATGCTGGAAGCTTGGGCTGATCTGCTGGAGCTGACCGGGAACGATAAATACACTGTTTTGCTGGAACGGTATTACCGCAGCAGATTGTTCCGTCCGTTACTGGAGAATAAAGACCCGCTGACCAACATGCACGCCAACACGACCATTCCCGAGGTACTCGGCTGCGCCAGAGCTTACGAGGTCACCGGCGAGCAGCGCTGGATGGATATTGTCACGGCTTACTGGAAATGTGCGGTCACAGAGCGGGGAATTCTGGCTACCGGCGGCAATACGGCGGGTGAAGTATGGATGCCGAAGATGAAGATCAAGGCCCGCCTTGGAGATAAGAATCAGGAGCACTGTACCGTGTATAACATGATCCGTTTGGCAGAATTTCTTTTCCGGCACACTTCGAATCCGGCCTATGCGCAGTATATTGAATATAATATGTACAACGGAATTATGGCGCAGGCCTATTACCAGGAATACCATCTGACCGGCAACAAGCACAGTGATCCGGCAACCGGGCTGCTCACGTACTTCCTGCCGATGAAGGCCGGGCTGCGGAAGGACTGGAGCACGGAGACGGATAGTTTCTTCTGTTGTCACGGAACAATGGTCCAGGCCAATGCGGCGCTCAACAGAGGCATCTATTATCAGGAGCAGAACGATATCTATGTCTGCCAGTATTTCCGTTCGGAGCTGACCACCGAGATCCACGGAGAGAATGTGCAGATTCAGCAATCCCAGGATCATATGAGCGGAAGCATGCTGAACTCCTCGAACACGGCCGGGCAGCAGGAGCTGAATGAGATTACAGCCCTGCACGAGAACATGCCGGATTACAGAAAATATGACTTCACCGTCCATACCGCCTCTGCCCGTGAATTCGCCATCCATCTGCGGATTCCAGACTGGATCATGTCAGAAGCTGTGATCTATGTGAACGGCGAGCTGCACGGGAAGTCTGCGGATCACTCCGCCTTCTACACGATACTGCGGAACTGGCAGGACGGCGACCGAATCAGCATCATTCTGCCCGTAGGCATCCGGTTCATCCCTCTGCCCGATGACGAGCAGACCGGCGCGTTCCGCTATGGCCCGGAAGTACTGGCTGGCATCACCGAGAACGAGCGGATTCTATATACTCCGTTAGGGGATGCAGCAGGTGAAATCATCATGGAGAATGAACGGGAGTGGGGGAGCTGGCGTTATTTCTTCAAGACCACCCGTCAGAACCCGGGCATTCAGCTCAGAAGAATCCGCGATATCGGATACGAGCCTTATCAGGTGTATTTCCCGGTAGAATCCCCCCACAAAGCGGGGTTTTAGCTTCGATGTCTATTCAAATAAGCATAGGCGTTATTTAGTAGAACAACCACTTGCATCCTTGCAGGTGGTTATTTTGTGTGTAAATATATTTTTTGAACGATCGGTCGTTAAATTATTGACATTTCATTAGGTTAATCCATATAATGACATTAATTCAATGGAAGGGAGCCTGAGGGTTATCAAGAAAAAAGAGATTACATCCAGTTACATCATTCAGGCAGCATTTGAGCTTTTTGCTGAATGTGGCATAGAGAAAACGAGTTTGGGTATGATTTCAAAAAAAGTGGGGATCACCAAATCCTCAATTTATTATCATTTTGCTACAAAAGAAGAGCTGATCAGCCGGACCTTTGAGCATATTTTCCGGGATCATCATTTTACAGCGTACTTTGATACGGTATCCGTTAACAAAGACAATTTTGCAGAGACATTAATTAACGGCGGACTAAACATGCTGCCAAGCAGCGACGCAGAGTATCGTTCAACATTAAGGGTACTTAGCGAGTTCACGATGCTGGCCGAGCGTGATGAGCAATTTAGAGCTCCGCTATTGAAAATTCAACAGGATTTTGTTAACGGTTTTGTTCAACTTCTGTCCAAGGGCGCTGAATTCGGGCTTATTACTTCTTCAACCATCGGGGTCAACGCAGCCATTCTTGCCCTGCTTATAGATAATTTATCCAGATGCAAGATGATGAAGATGGACCTCGACTATGAGCTGATTTGGGAAGAGGCTGTCCGAAGAATGATACTTCGTGAAGATCACCAATAACCTACAGGGGGCAGATACACTTGAAACATATTATTATTACAGGTACATCCAGAGGAATCGGTGAATCCCTTGCGAATCAATTAATCGACCCGTCCCACCATCTGATATGTATATCCAGAACGGCTAACCAAGGACTCATGGAGCGTGCGAAGCAACTGGATTGTGAAATGGATTATTTCCATTATGATTTAACGGATATCAGTGGTATCGATCAGCTTTGTGAAGATATTTTCAGCCGAATTGCTCTTCCTTCCGGCGATGAAGCCGTCTATCTGATCAATAATGCCGCCATGTTGACTCCTGTAAGCCCGATTGAGCGGTTAGAAACGGAGCAGATCCTAGAGAACCTGCATTTGAATCTGTTAGCACCGATGGTAATCACCTCCAACTTTTTACAGCTTACCAAGCATATGAATGTGGACAAAAGAATCCTGAATATCTCCTCAGCTTCTGCCAAGTACATATTGCCTTCACAAAGCGCCTACAGTACTGCCAAAGCTGGTTTAGACTCTTTTACCAGGTGTATAGACATAGAACAGAAGCTGGCTGCCTATCCGGCAAAAGCAGCAGCAGTATATCCCGGCATGATCGATACAAGCTTGCAATCGGAAATACGGTCTGTATCCACTGAGCTGTTCCCCTATGTCAATGAATTCATTCAGCTATCTGAAGAAGGGAAGCTGCAATCGCCGGAATACACAGCGTCTAAATTAATTGAAATTCTTGTCAGTGAAGATTTCGGAAAGACTGTTCTTATTGAAACCATCAATTAATGTTGAGAGAGGTGAGCACGGCCGCAGCCTGGATGTCATGATCGTCTTCCTGGATGCATTATATTCATAACAAGTAAAGAAAAACCACCGTTGAAGGCCAATCCCTTATCCGGTGGTTTTTTGCAGATAAACGAACTCCTGCCATGACCCGCCTACAAAAAGTAGATCAAATGGAAATTCAATTGCCATTTTTGTGCGCATCTGCACGTTGATTAGAGTATTTCCATTCATCTACTTCACGGGGATCAACACCACACAAGTGACTGATTAGAAGCGCCAATGTAACGTTCGGGAGTACAACACCGTACTCAATATTCTGGTAGTTGCGCAAGGTGCATTTCATGGTGTCATTAATCTGATGTACGATGGATTCTTGGGTATACCCTGCGGCTTTCCGTGCATCCTTTATCCTCAAAATGCAATATCTCCCTCAACTTTTCGGTATGTTTTTATGATAGGGGAGGAAACAAGTTAATTTAACGATTTATAATACACGAAATATATTGCGTAATTTGTTTTTCGGTATATAATAATAGATGTAAACGGGATAAATAGTAAAATATACCTTTGTATTGACCGCCGTTTGATTCAAGCTTAGTATCAACTACACGTATGCTTTTCATCCTATTTTATGGAAGGAGGTGTATTGGTTTGGGATCGGTCAATTCGATTCGGGAAGAACTGCTCGCGTATATGAACAGAAATCAAATGATACATTCACATTTTTCGGAGTTATCAGGTATCAATTCAGGTACACTCAGCCGGATTTTAAAAGGCAACCATCCAATCTCTATGGCACAACTTGTTGCAATTACTGCTGGAATGAAGCTGCCGGAAGACTATTTTTTTGAAGACTATGTAGATGAATGCTTTTCTTTTGTAGTGTCCATGCGGCGGATACGACCCTTTATTTTCCGGTGTGCAGAACTGGATCGTTTGGATTGTATTGAACAGATTGTGAACCGTCTGCTGGAGGATTTATCATATGCAGCTGTGCTTTTTGAATTCGCTGAACTTTTTTATCGGGATAATAAACGCCATGCTGCAAGGATATTGTATCAGGGTGTGAGTGCAGCCGAAAAGTATCAGCATTCCGAACGTTTAGCATTATGCCAGTACCGTATATTTCAGATTGAATTAGAAGAACAACAGGATCTGGAGGAGAAGTTACGTGCAGCCACTCAATTTGAGTTGTATGTCAACCGCTTAGACGCAGCCGATCAGCTCGATGCATTAAAAGAACTCATGCATATTTATGGTCTGGTACACAAGTGGAAGAGAGTGGATGAACTCGCTAAGGAAATGCACCGGATTGCATCCGTTCAATATGAGCTGGAAGGCCGCCGGTCAGACACAATAGAAGAAGGGGTGAAGTATCCTGAGCGTCCTTTTTACTATTATATCCTATATGCATACTTAGCCAGATCTACGGCCAGCGAAGAGTGCGGCGACTACAAGAGGGCATTATCCTTTGTGAAATTGTATGCAAATGGTGAACGCTGGGTTCAGGAGAACGATGAAGAATCCCGGCAGATCATTGCACAATTTACGGAATGGGCCGTGGCTAACACCTATCTGTACCGGTTAATGTCCGGAGATTTGGATGTAATACATGAGTACGCAGACTATATAGCTATTCAAGAGGATGAGATATTTGTGGCATTGCGTTATATGGTTCAAGCGGCGAATGTATTTAAGCTTAATATCGACAGTATCTTAGAGCGGTTCGCGGCATACATACCTTATGAATCCAACAAGACAGATTTTGGCGGTTACAAGCAGGCCATCCTGCAAGAGAGCTATGCGCAATTCCTCATCGAGCTGGCAATCTATCTTTTCAATCAAAGGAAGAGTATTGAGAACGCTCTAAACGCTGTACTGAAAGGCTTGGAAATATCAATTACGATCAATAGCAGCCGAAATATGATTGCTTGTATGACTCTTTTTGAGCAGTATAGGGATTTCGCGGATCAGGAACTGCAGGAAAGATTCAAAAATCTATCAAGTGAGGTGTATCGGCTCAATGCGAAAAAAAGTCTTGTTCTTCTTGACGCTCTGTAGCGTTTCAGTTGTAATTTCTACGACGTTAACCTTGGTGACTACACTGGGACATGGTTGGGGAACTTAATCATTTTCGCGAAAATATACAGGGGTGCTCCTGACATTTCGGGGGCACCTTTTTTGTGATGCTCTGAAGTTATTTTGTGCAATGTAAAAGATATCCTATTATCTGTCATAAAACCCTAAGATAGCATAAAGGGAGGATTCTATGGTGAACAGAAATATGCTTGTGCAGGTCCGGATTGAACGTGCCCGGAACCGGCTTCACTTTCTGGCGGAGAAACATCATGATCTTCAGCATCCTGCGGTCCTTAAGCAATCCATGGTATTGGATGACTTGATTAACCAGTATAATATGAAGGGAGAGCAGCAGAGATTAATAGAGAGCAGGAAATCACTTGAGAACAAACATACTTTATATTGAAGATAATGAGAAAATCGGCACTTGGGTCAAAGAGGAGCTGGAGCAGCGGGGATATTCGGTACAATGGCTGCAATCCGGTGAGGGTGCCGAGGCTGAGGTTACGCAGGTTGATGTCGTGATTCTGGATATCATGCTACCGGGCTTAGATGGATTCACTATAGGGAAACGGTTAAAAAAGGCGGCACCCGCCGTTCCAGTGCTGCTGTTGACCGCCCGGACCTCCATAGACGATAAGGTGGAAGGCTTACAATTCGCGGATGACTATCTAACGAAGCCCTTCCATACCGATGAATTAGTGGCCAGGCTGGAGGTATTAATCCGCCGGAGCGGCGGAGTCTCCCCGGACCGTATTACACTGGGCACTCATATCGAAGTGGATATGAAGCTCCAGACCCTCTACGACAAGCGCACAGGAGAAGAGATTATATTGACAGGAAAGCAGCATCAGATCCTGATGTATTTCCTGCGTCATCCGAATCAGGTTCTGCCGAAGGAACAGCTCTATGAAGCCGTCTGGGAGGAAGCCTATATCCCTGGCGACAAGACCTTGCTGGTACATCTCCACCGGCTGCGGCACAAGCTGGAGCGTGACCCGGAGGCCCCGGAGATTATTGAGACGCTGAAGGGAATCGGCTACCGGGTGAAGCTATGAAGCAGCACCGCTCCTTGTTCCGGCATTTTTTGAAGCTGCACTTTCTGTTCATCCTGCTTCCGCCTCTTGTGCTGATGGTCTTCTCATCGTTCTTCGGAACCACCGGGCCTGAGGCAAGGTTCAATACGCTGAATCTGTTCTACATTACAGTACTTTTGTTCACTGGTATCATTGTGGCGTTCGTTGTTCTATCGTGGCTGTTCTTCTGGAGACTCCGCAAACGTCTGACCCGCTTACAGGAAGCTATGTCCGCTGCTCCCGCTGCTGCGGATTCGTCGCCTGAGCCTGTCCTGATTCAGAAGGACCGGATGGATGAAATTGACCAGTTAGGCGGTTCCTTCAACTGGATGATCCGGCAGCTGGAAGACAGCCGCAGGCGGGAGCGGGAAGAGGCCGGGCTGCGGCAACGGCTCATTGCCAACATGTCCCACGACCTGCGGACACCACTGACCATCATGCGGGGACATGTCACCCGGCTGAACAATGAACCTATGAGTCCAGAAGGACAGCGCTCCTTAGCCGAGATCAACCAGACGATTACCCGGACCGGAGAGCTGATGGATGATTTGCTCTCGTATACCTTGCTTACCTCGGGAAAATATCCCTTCGAGCCTGCCCCCACAGACATGGGACGCCTGGTAAGAGCCTCGGTTGCTGCGTGGTATCCGGTTTTTGAAGAACACGGCATTCAGGTCGATGTTGATTTACCGGCAGAGGAGACCTTCCACTGGACAGCAGATCCTGGGTGGATGACCCGGGTGCTGGATAATCTGTTTCAGAATATCATCCGCCATGCAGCGGACGGGAAATATGCTTGGATCGCTGTGGATGTGCAGCAGGAACGGATTCTTGTCGCTGACCGAGGCCCGGGTATGGATCATTCCGCATACGGCGGCGGGGCGGGAATAGGACTATCGACCGTACAACACATGCTGAATACAATGAACCTGAAGGCCGCATTCAACTCAAGCGGACAGGGGACGAGGGTAGTCATTAGCAGAATGTAACCTGAAATTAACCCGGAAGTAAACAGCCTGCCCACCGGGATGTAACCTTGCAGCTGTATACTTAGCACCATAACGAAAGGATGTGTTATGGTTGCTTACCATCAATAACTTAGTCAAACGCCGCGGTACGCAGGAGATTCTATCCGGGATCACCTTCGAAGCCAGACCGGGAAGGGTCACGGGATTCCTGGGACCCAACGGGGCCGGCAAAAGCTCTACACTCCGTATCCTGCTCGGACTGGATCATGCCACCTCCGGAAGCGCCTTGATTCATGGCAAGCCCTTCGCAGAATTGCAGCATCCGCTGGCCGCCGTAGGTGCCGCACTGGATGGTTCTGGAGCTCACCCGATGCGGACAGGACGGGCACATCTGCGCTGGATCGCTTGCGCCGCCGGTCTGCCCCGTTCACGTGTCGATGAGGTGCTGGATATTGTCGGTCTTACCACGGCAGCGGGCACTAGAGTCAAGCGATATTCTCTCGGCATGGGGAGAAGACTGGGAATCGCAGCAGCGCTGCTTGCAGACCCGGAGATTCTGATTCTGGATGAACCTGTGAACGGGCTCGACCCGGAAGGCATCCGCTGGATCCGGACATTTCTGCGTAAGCGGGCAGAGGCCGGGAATACGGTGCTGCTCTCCAGTCATCTTATGGGGGAGCTTAAAGAGACGGTGGACGATGTGGTGATTATTAAGCAGGGGAGAATTGTCGCAGACGGCACCTTGCAGGAGGTAACCGGCAGTCATTCCACGCTGGAGGATGCCTTCTTCGCCCTGACCTCTGAACAGGCAGGTGATGCCTGGTGAAGGCATTCTATGCAGAAATCTCGAAATTGCTCTCGCTGCCGGGAATTTGGCTCGCCCTGCTTATTGGAGCATTGGCTCCTGCGGTGGTGGCAGCCCTCGATAGTCTGGCCCAGAAGGAGGACATTCTGGCTGGCGTCAGCACACGGCTCCCGGAGGTTGGTTATATCGGGTTAGGCTTTGGTATACAGGGCGTTATTATCCTTGGCGTGCTTGCAGTCAGCAGCGAGTTCCGGACAGAGAGCAGTGAAGGGGCCGGAGGGCAGCAGATTTCCACAAGTCTGATGGTTGTGTCATCGCGGCTTCAGTTGTTTCTGGCAAAAGCAGTCGCTGTATCTGTTATCAGCATCCTCCTGTGTATCCTTGCTGTGATTCTGATTGTGCCAACCACACGCTATATATTAGGTGACTATGCCCCGCTACTTGAATGGACCCGGCTTGCCGGTGCCGTATGCTACTGGACCTTCACTGCACTGTTGGCCTTCGGGCTGACGCTGCTGACGAAGCAGGGCATGATCCCGCTTACCGTGCTCATGATTAATTCATCGCTGGTATCCTTCAGTGTCCTGCTGGCCAAGGTGACGAAGCTGGCATTCTATTTGCCGGACCGGGCCGGCTTAGAGATGTTTATGTTTACGAAGGACGGCGTAGCGCCCGCGGCTACAGGCAGTGTGTTCGACAGCTATCACACCCCGGTTACCGGCGGTTTGATCATGTTTGCCTGGGTAGCCGTGCTGCTTGGGACTGCAGCCATTGTCTTCCATAGGAGGGATGTGGCGGCATGAGTGTCTCATCCGGCAGGAAGACTATACGAGTCCTTAGAGCTGAACTGGACAAGCTGATGACATTGCCATGGACATGGACAGCTGTTACGGTTACATTTCTTGTTCATCTTCTTTTGACCGCGGCCTTCACTTCCGCCTCTCTGCAGGAAGGAGCCGCAGTACCCGAAATCCTGAATACAGGACTTGCCTCGATGAGCTATCTTCAGGCAGGGTTCATTATTCTGGGGATCTTAGCGGCTTGCTCCGAGTATACGGGCGGACAGATCCGCACAACGTTAACGGTAATCCCCTGGCGCGGGCGCCAATTATTCATGAAGCATCTGGCACTCACCTTGATTACGATTCCCGCCGCACTTATCCTTACGGCCTCTGGTGTCTTGTATGCGGGCTGGAGGCTGGGCGGTCATGCAGCAGGGGTTGAACCTCATGAAATCATACAAGCATTGCTAGGGGCAACGGGCTATCTGACCTTGACCACACTGCTTAGCGCGGCGGTAGGGGCTTTATTGAGAAGAACCCTTCCGGCCCTGGTGATTCTGCTTGGCTATTATTTCATTATCAGTCCGTGGTCGCGTGGGCTTCTGCCGGCTTACTTCCCGGATACGGCTGGACGCTACATGTACCTGCCGCCTTCCTCTGGCGAACTGAATATCCTTACACCTGTGCAGGGGGCCGGTATTGTAATGATCTGGACAATGTCCCTTGTGGCAATAGCGATTGTATTCTACCGTACACGGGATGCCTGAGGCTAAGCGGAGGGTCACGAGGGTGACGGGCTGGACTTAAAGACGTTAAGTATATTACCATAGAGGCAATGAGTCATGAGACGGTACAAGAATGTACCGTTTTTTGGCGTCCAGGAAGATTGTATTACACCAAAGTACCTGATAGAGGTGATCCCGCATGAATGATGAACGACCGGATCGGCCAGATTCCGGCACCCGGCCGGAGCTCCAGCAGGTACTGCGCGATTCCCGTCTGCCTGCGTTAATCTGGGTGATTCTGATTTACGGGTCGGCCCTTTTGTACGATTTTTTATTTTCCTCCTCACGTTAAGATGGTTCCATCACTGATATTGGAGGAGAGACCGAGTTTCAGGCTCTGAGGGATGAGCTTCTAGTTAAACTAGGTGCTCTGCCATTATTGATAATGTAGTTCATGCGGATTTCTCCGACTCCTTATTTACCGCTACAGATACATCCGCCAGAGGAACCCGCGACGCCCTGGATCAGCGCAATATTATTACCACTTACACCAAGGCGTTTTTTGACAACTATTTGTTGAAGCAGGCCACGGACCTTGACAGCCTCACCTTTGATGGGGTAGAGATGATTAAGAAGCCTTAAATAGAGGGCTTGAAGAGGGCTTGAAAAGATCTATAACAGGTTTTATTGAAGGATGCCATGAGCAGTGGCGTCCTTTTGTGCGTTCTTGAGCAAATGGATAATCATGACGAAGCAGTCCCTCCCCGGCGGTGACAATCACAGCATGATCTCAACAAGATCTTTGCAGCATAAAGACTCTGTTCCCGATTCATGCTTGAATCATAAGGTGAAGGGTATGTAGGATGATGTGTATCCAGGGCGTATTTACGCCGATTACGCTACAGACGTTTCATTTTATGACGTATTTACGCAGCTTGAACCATGCAGAGGAGCGAGAAGGCGATGAGAAAATCATTTTTGTCCTTATTTATTCTAATATTCTGGATTCCTGCAGTGATCCTTGGCTTCCTGGTCTGGAACGATTATTCCGGGTCAGTCCGCAGTACAGCGGATCGCCTGCTCCCTGTCAAGGCGCTGTACTATCTGGACCAGGGCAAGAAGGTGCTTGCCCTCACAGACAGCAGCAACGGGTTAATGGCGACGCTGTATGATACAGGCACTCATAAGGCTGAGCAGGAGATCGAGCTGCGCTCCGACATCCACCGGCAGCGGCTGGTCTCTTATCAGGCTGGTAAGCTCGTCATCGCAACCAAGGATACAACAGGCCTGCAGGTGAATGTTATCGATCCGGCGGGGGGCACGAAAGAGCTGGTACAGGGAAGCTTTAATCTCCCGACATTTCTGAGCTCGGATGGTCATGAGTGGCGGGGCCGGTTACTGTTCGCGGGAGCGGACAAAAGCTCGGCGGTCCATGTGGCGGAGGTCAGCCAGGCTCAGCTACACTATGTGAATCTGAACGGATCAGCCGCTCTTCCCGCACGGCCGGTCTCGATTCGGGAAGCCTCCTTCAGCTTCCAGGATGGTTATTCCCTCCCAGTCTATGAAGTGGGACTTAAGGATGGGCGCACCGCCAATGCTTCGTCCCTCTTCGGTAAGGACGGCACACCGCTCCTTGCACTGAAAGGAGAGCAAGAGAGTGCGCCCGAAGCTCTGAAGCGGATAGGGCAGGAGTTCGCCGGGCCATTCGGACTGGACATGACCCGGCTACTGAGGGTAGGCTCCAAATATCCAAAGCAGGTGCAATATTACAACGGGGTTGCGGGTGAATGGGGAGAGCCCGTCAAGACGCCGGAGCCGGTCTATCAGGCCAGGCTTTTCCCGCTGAACGACCAGGAGACGCTGATTGCCGGGTCCACCGCGGAAGACGAGATCAAGGGTACCTTACGCGGGTATTTGTATCATGAGCAGACCGGGGAATTCACGAATGTCACTGCCGCGCTTGAGACCTTATCCTACGATAAGCTGCAAGATCCGAAGCTGAGCTTTTATAAAGAAGCCAACAATGATACACTGTACTATTCAAGTCCTGACTCATTAGGAGGCTGGCTGCAGGTGAAGGAAGGGCTAAGCGGCCAGATCACTGCCGGGGAGCTGCAGCAGTGGCAGATGGCCGCCGGAGAGGACCAAATATCTGCTGCGACCTTCAAGAACTATGTGCTGCAGTGGAATGCATTGGTCGTGAACTGGGTGATCTGGCTCTTTATTCCCTTACTGATGGTAACGGGAATGGTCTTACTGCCACGGTTATTCACCCGTAACCGGCAGCGGAAGCTGGCCGAGGGGGTTCTGATTCAAGGCACGGTTATCAATCTGACCGAGACCGGAATGCTGGTCAACGAACAGCCGCAGGTCCGGCTCACCGTCCGTTTTACGGACCAGGGCCAGAGTAAGGAAGTGCAGATCCGGCAGGTCATCTCTTATCTGAACCCTATCCGCCCGGGGGATAAGGTGATGATCAGCTATAACCGGGGCAAGCATAAGGCGATCCTGGTGCGGGACAGCGAGCTTAAGGATCAGCCACCTCCCCGGATCATTCAAGATGCGGTACTACGGCAGATTGAGTCCTGTGGACCCGTGAACCGCGGGGAAGCACTGCTGCTGCATTTTGAAGCAGCCGGTCAAACCTACAGTGTACCTGTGGTGCAGCCCTCTGGCTTCGTCTACCGTACCGGAGAGCGGGCAGATCTGATCATTAGGGACAGCATAGTCAGATTGTTGCGGTATGGTCCAGCGGAGCGGAGGGACCAGGCCAGTCAGCTCACCTTAGAGGCTGAAATTACAAGCATTCAGAGGTTCCCGGTGAAGCTTGCCGGCCAGCAGCTACTGCTGCTTGAGATTGTGATGATGCACGGACAGGAACGTCTGCGCAAGGTGAACAGCCAGTTCGTGCCTGAGCATCTGGAAGTCTCCGTAGGTGCGGTGGTTCCGGTGAGTGCCAAGCCGGAGGAGATTGCAGTACAAACGCGGCTGCTGCAAGGCAAGCAAGGCAAGCAAGGCAGTGCGAGAGTGCTGTCCGTAGACTATCGGGGAACAACCGGCGACCGGCCGCTCGCCACCATCACCGTGGAACGCGGCGGACAGAGCTACCGTATCAGGCAATCCATAGAACCGGTGTATGGCGTTGAAGCTGGCGATGAAGTATGGGTCGCCTACGATGAGCGGACCGGGGAAGCCACAATTGTTAACTACGCCACGTAAGCACAGTCAAGGATTGATAAATTCATTTAATGAAGGGAGGGAACTGGAGATGGACAGCAGAAGCCGAATAAGCAATCTTACGAACCTATGGTCGTGGTTAAGCAGGAAGCATCCCCTTCCCCCATTGCAGTATAGGTCTATTGTATTCAGTCTGTCTTCAGGCCCCCCTGAATGACTGAATCGGAATAGCCTTGCAGCTCTCGTGAATGAAGGAATGTGTAGCTCTCCCTGCTGATGCAGAGGAGAGTTTTTTATTTGGAGCAGATTGGAGTTGTAGACGATGCAATTGAATTATTTCAATAACGGGAACCAGCGCAGACCCTTCGGCTGGGCGGATATTCTCGTCATATCCTTGTTGTTATCCATCCTGTATGCCGCGGCAAAGTTAGGCTCAGGGATGCAAGTGCCTTTAGATCCAGAGGAGCTGTCCTCGCTCAGTCTGGACCCTAAGTGGCTGCCTTACTATGCAGGCCGCTCGCTCCTGCGCATGTTTATCGCTTTTGCAGCATCCTTGATCTTCACCTTTGTGTACGGCCGCATTGCGGCGTATAACCGGACAGCCGAGAAATTCATGATTCCCGCCATTGATATCCTGCAATCCGTTCCGGTGCTTGGATTTCTTTCGGCCACTGTCCTGGCTTTTATGGCATTGTTTCCGGGGAGCCTACTGGGGGTGGAAATGGCTTCAATCTTCGCTATTTTCACCAGTCAGGTCTGGAACATGACACTCAGCTACTATCATTCCCTTAAGACGATCCCGCGCGATCTGAAGGAGGCTGCCGCAATGAATCAATTGGGCAGATGGCATCGGTTCACGAAGCTGGAAGCGCCATTCTCGATGATCGGCCTGGTCTGGAACAGCATGATGTCGTTTGGAGGAGGCTGGTTCTTTCTGGCGGCCAGTGAATCGATCAGCGTGCTGAACCAGGATCTGCATTTACCCGGCATCGGGACGTACATGGCCTTGGCCGCAGATGAAGGTAATATTAAGGCCTTGATCTATGCGATCCTGGCGATGGTGGTGCTGATTGTGATGGTGGACCAGTTCTTCTGGCGTCCGGTTATTGCCTGGAGCCAGAAATTCAAGAATGAACAGACAGAAGCAGGCGAGGCGCCAACCTCATGGGTGTTGGAGCTTCTGAAGCGGGCCGGATTTGTTCATGCTCTGAACCGTAAGCTGCGCGGTGGGGTTCATGACGGATTCTTGCGGCTCTCCGCCACAAGCTCACAAGTGAAATTGCCGCATGTCCCGTCAAGGTTCAAGACAATATTCAAATGGCTAATCTTGCTTGCGGCCGCTGTACTTATGCTCCGATATTTGTACTCGGGGATTCTGGAGATTGCCCGCTTAAGCTGGAGCGAGCTGATTCATGTGGTATTCCTCGGTCTGCTGACCGGGTTACGCGTTGTCGTTTCGACACTTCTGGCTGTAATATGGACGCTGCCTGTCGGGGTGTTCATTGGAACGAGTCCCCGGCTGTCACGAATTGTTCAGCCTGTTGTGCAGGTGTTGTCTTCTTTTCCGGCGAACATGGCATTTCCGGTATTCACGATTCTGTACTTGAAGTTCGGGATCTCGATGGAGATTGGGGCAATTCCGCTGATGATGCTGGGCACACAATGGTATGTATTATTTAATGTGATTGCCGGTGCGATGGCCATTCCTTCCGATCTTAAGGAAGCTGCGGTAACTTTGAAATTGACACGCTGGCAGACTTGGAAAAAACTAATTCTCCCCGCCGTCTTTCCATTTCTTGTAACCGGCTGTATTACGGCAAGCGGAGGCGCCTGGAACGCCAGCATTGTCTCGGAAATTGTATCGTGGAAGGATCAGGATCTTCAAGCAGCCGGGTTAGGTACGTACATCGCTGAAGCCACTACGAACGGCAATTGGCCGCAGATCATCTGGGGAATATTCGTCATGTGCCTGCTCGTTGTAATTGTGAACCGCCTGGTATGGCGCAAGCTGTATGCATTAGCCGAAAATAAATATCACTTGGACTAGAGGTGCCCTATGATGAACAAAACTCTGATTGAGTTAAAGCAGATCAGCAAACGTTATGATCAGCCGAAACAGGCAAATGTGAGCATTATGGAGGATATTAATATCAAGATTAAGGAGGGCGAGCTGGTATCCATCCTGGGACCTTCAGGTTCAGGGAAATCGACTCTTCTGCGCATCATTGCAGGTCTTGTCCCTCCTTCACAAGGCTCGGTGCTCTATGATGGACGCGAGATTGCCGGTACTAATCCGGGTGTGGGGATGGTATTCCAATCATTTGCATTGTTTCCTTGGCTTACAGTCCTGGAGAATGTGAAGCTGGGGCTGGAGAACAAACCGTTACGCGAAGCCGACAAAATGCGTAAAGCCCTCTCGGTCATCGATATGATTGGGCTTGACGGATTTGAAGGGGCGTACCCCAAAGAATTGTCCGGAGGGATGCGCCAGCGTGTCGGTATCGGCCGGGCGCTCGTTATGGAGCCGGATATTCTCCTGATGGATGAGCCGTTCTCCGCCCTTGACGTATTGACCGCAGAGAACTTGAAGCGCGACCTGCTGGAATTATGGACGGAGAAGCAAATCCCTACCAAATGCATCATTATGGTCACCCACAGTATTGAGGAAGCCGTCTATATGTCGGACCGGGCCATCGTCCTCTCCAGGGACCCGGCCCGTGTAATCTCCGATATTCCCATTCCCATGCCGCACTGGAGGGATAAACAAGATCCGCAGTTCACATCGCTTGTGGACCAAATCTATTCCATACTGACCCAAAGGGAAGTGAAGCCAGCCGGTCCAGCCGAAGAAAAGCAAAATACCATCGAGAAAATACCACCGGTTCCGGCAGGCGCCCTGACAGGCTTCATTGAACTGATTGACGATCTGGGTCAACAAGTGGATTTGTACAAGCTGGCCGATCAATTAAGTCTGAAACTGGAAGATTTCCTGCCTATCGTCGAGGCGGTGGAAATGCTGCAATTTGCAACGGTTCTGCATGGAGATATCGAGTTGACAGAGCCAGGACGCCAGTTTGCCAATGCAAGTGTTCTCTCCCGGAAGGAAATTTTTAAAGACCGGGTGCTGGAGCATGTTCCCATCATGGAGAAAATCATCTGGATTCTGCAATCGAAATCAAATAATAAAATGGAAGGGGCCTTTTTCGTGGAGATTTTCGAAAAGCATTTTGAGACGGAGGAAGCCGCACTTCAACTGGATATCCTAATCGACTGGGGCCGGTACGCGGAACTGATTGCCTACGACAAAAAAGCAAAGGTGTTGTATCTGGAAAATGATTGAAATCAACCTGGACATTCGGGCGGAGGAAGTTCCTGGTCTAAGAGAAGCCGTGGGCTGGGCAAGAAGAGACTCTGACTATCCCGCCCTGTTTCAGCGGTGCAATTTCTGGGCGGGAGCCAGAGATCCCGCAGGGAGACTCATTGCCTTTGGCTACGTTGCTGGAACCGGCCTGGAGCACGGGTATATGGAGGACATTATCATCCATCCAGAGTATCAGAGGCGCGGAGTGGGGCAGCAGCTTGTTAAGGAGCTATTGAACGAGTCTATTCGACGCGGATTGACCATAGTAACCCTCACTTATAGCCGTGAGCATAAGGAATTCTATGAAAAGTGCGGATTCTCGTCTACAGCGGCCGGGATCTGGCGGGCGGAGGAAGGAAAGTAATGCATACAAGAACTGAGAAGCCAGCGAACCCTTATGAACGCTGGCTTTTTGGCGACCGTAAACCGACAGTAATTCTATAATATGTAAGGTGATTTACTATCATTAGGCAGGTTAATTCCATCTTCCCGATCCGGTATGATTACATAAGCTCTGCTCTTTGAAGGAGGTTCTGTGGGCTTATGAATCCGACCCGTACGCTGATTAAGGAAATACTGTCTAATAGTAAGGGTATCCTTGCTATGATTCTATTCTTCAATATAGTAGCCGCATTCGTCTCGACTCTTCAGCCCCTCCTGTTCAAAGACCTATTCGACGACATCCTGCCAGACAAGCAGATCGGGACGGCTGCATTCTATATGCTCCTGCTTATTCTAATTCCCGTAATCTATGCCGCCTTAAACAGCGTCACCTCTTATTACAATAATGAGCTGGGCAACCATTTATCCAAGAATCTGCGCCTGCGGCTGTTCTCTGACGTACTCCAGACCCGGCCAAGAGATGTGGACAGCATCGGCAAGGGGGAAATCATCAACCGGATCACCTTGCAGGTGGGGATGCTGTGTGAAATTTTCGTGGTAGACACCCTGATGTCCATAGTCTCGAATGCTATTCTGCTGATCGCGACCCTGTGGATCATGTTCTCGATGAGTACCGAGCTTACACTCGCGGCCATCCTCTCATTCCCTCTATGTATGTACGGCTTCAAGCGCTTCAGGAGCAAGACAGAGCGCCTGGATAAGCAGTATCATGGTATTTTGGATAAGGGCATGAATTATTTGAATATCATTTCCATCATTACGGGCATCATTTACGGCTACAGTCTGTTCCTTATTCTGCGAGGCCGCATCTCACCAGGCACATTGCTGGCCTTCATTGTGATTCTTCCAAGGCTGTATAGCATTTTCAAGTCACTGTTGACGCTGAACATCGATAGGAGCCGGATGACGGTCATTATTAACAACCTGAATGACATCCTTGAACTGGAGAAGGTCGGATCGGGAGCTAACGCTCCTGACTATGGCCGCGTCCCCCTCCTGCAGATGAGGAATGTCTCGTACCGGTACGCTCCGGCAGATTCTTTTGGGATCACTGACTTTAATCTGGACATTCAGCCAGGAACCTTCGTGGGGATTGTTGGATTAAGCGGCTCAGGGAAATCTACGATATTCGAGCTGATTCACAGGTTCATAGAGCCGGATGAAGGGGAGATCTCCCTGGACGGCGTTCCGATCCAAGAACTGGACATTCATGAACTAAGACGATATGTCGGCTATTCCCCGCAAAAGGGAGTGTTATGGAACAAGTCCATTCTCGACAACATCATTTACCCGCTGCAGAAGGAAGACATGAATGAAGAGACATGGCAGAAATTCAGCACTGCTGTTGAGCTTGCCCATGTGGACCCATTTGTTCTAACCATGCCTGAGCAATATGACAAAAAGGTAGAGGGCCACGGAGACAATCTCTCCGGTGGCGAGATCCAGCGGATTCTATTAGCTAGAACCTTCATGGGTGAGCCCCGTATCCTGATGCTGGATGAGTACACCTCGGCCCTGGACGCCTTGACGGAGAGTGACCTGAACGACACCCTGCTGAGCCTGAAGGGGAAGCAAACGATTCTGGTAATCGCACACCGGCTGTCCACTGTGAAGAATGCAGATGTCATCCTGGTCGTTGAGAAGGGACAAATTGTAGAGCAGGGCAGTCCAGCAGAATTACTATCCCAACAGGGGTTATATTACAAGATGGTGGAGAAGCAGAAAATTTAGCGCTTCAGCAGCGTAATCCGGCCTTAGGCCGCCTCAATTATCACCTTTTGGTGACTATATCACAAAAAAGTGGGTACTGTTTTTCTTGTAACTTTTCCCCCATACTAGCGTTCATAGCAACTACAAACCACAAAAGGAGTGTATAATAGTATGGGCAGATTTGACGGGAAGGTAGCAGTTGTAACCGGAGGAACAAGCGGCATCGGGCTTGCGGCGGCACAGCAGTTCGTAGAAGAAGGGGCTTACGTGTTCATCACAGGACGCAGACAACGCGAGCTGGATGAAGCCGTACAACAGATCGGTAAGAATGTTACAGGCGTTCAAGGTGACATCTCAAAGCTGGAAGATCTGGATACCTTGTTCGACACTGTACAGCGGGAAAAGGGGCACTTGGACATTCTTTTTGCCAATGCCGGACTTGGGTCGTTCCTGCCGTTAGGCGAAATTACGGAAGCACATTACTACAAGACTTTTGATGTCAACGTCAAAGGAACTATTTTCACTGTACAAAAGGCATTACCCTTATTCCCTAACCAAAAAGGTTCCATTATCCTGACAGGCTCTACGACCGGATCAATGGGGGTCCCAGCGTTCAGTATCTACGGCGCTTCCAAGGCAGCGATCCGACAGCTCGTCCGCAACTGGATTCTGGATACGAAAGGGACGGAGATTCGGATGAATGTCCTTAGTCCGGGTTCGGTCGTCACACCGGCGTACGATGAATTATTTGGCTCCGAACTTGAGAATTACCTCGAACAGGCCAAAATAGATATCCCGCTCGGCAGAGTTGGACAGGTAGAAGAGATCGCAAATGCTGTCATGTTCCTGGCCTCTAATGAGAGCAGCTATTTGAACGGCATTGAATTATTCGTAGACGGCGGAGTGGCTCAAATCTAAATCGCTTAACGTTTTGTATCAACTCGGGAGATGATGGATTGTTATGAAAATCTTTCACTGTGAACTGGAAGTTACACTAGAGGTAATCGGAGGGAAGTGGAAAGGGCTTGTTCTGTACTATTTAATCAAAGGACCTAAGCGGACAGGGGAGCTTAAACGGCTTGTTCATAATATCTCGCAAAAGATGCTGATCCAAACGCTCCGGGAACTGGAGACAGACGGATTAATCCGCAGAACCATGTACAATCAAGTACCGCCTAAGGTGGAATACTCAACGACAGAGCTGGGCCAATCACTCGAACCGGTTTTGAAACTGCTGTGTAACTGGGGAGAGAATTACGCAGAACAATCCTACGCTCCTGGTGAGATTGAGATTTTAAATTTGGAATGAGCATGGGAAATTTAGGATGCCAAATGAGCCGAGGCTTAGTATAATAGGTGCAGACGGATTCCAAGGAGGAGGTGGTTGTATGAGTGCAGGCGATATTAGCGACATTAGCGGCATTACTCCGATGTTCCAATTGAATATGAAAAGGAGAGGCTTTCATGAGCTACAACCCCGAAATCCCGAGAACCCGGTATGACACCTATGGTGACCGTGAATGGACACGGCTTACGAAGGATGGTCCAGGCGAGCTTTTGTATCAGGTGCATCTGGATATTCTTCAACGTTACACTAAGCCTACAGATACTGTGCTGGAGATTGGCGCAGGCTCAGGCAGATATACCAAAGACCTGGCTACCATGTGTTCAGAATTGACCGTGGCTGACCTGTCCAGCCATCAGATAGAATTCAATCAATCCAAAATGCAAGAGCTGTCCCTGATGGATAGAATCAAGGCGTACCATGTGTTAGATGTGCTAGATATGAGTGTATTTGAAGATGCTTCGTTCGACACTGTGGTATGTATCGGCGGTGTAATTAATTATCTCTTGGACAAAGAGACGGAAGGTATCCGGGAACTGCTAAGAGTACTGAAGCCGGACGGGATACTGGTGGTCGGTTCCATGAGCTTCATTGGCTCTTCGCTGTATTATCTGGATGGCATCCAGTATGAGAAAAATCTGTTCGGTCTAGAAGCTACCAAATGGCTTATGGACACGGGGATTCAGGACGAAGCGAATTATCCTGTGCCCAGCAAGCATTACATCCATATGATGAGAAGCTCAGAATTGGATGCTTTATTGGCCCAGTTTCCGGTTAATATTCTGGAGAGAAGCTCTGCCGGACTATATACGCAAGCGGGAGACGCTGCCTTGGAGAACGCCCGTAACGATCCGGAATTCTGGAAGCTCATGATCAAAAAAGAAATTGCGTTCACCAAATTACCAGGCACCCTGGACTGCGGAATGAATATCATCTACGTGGTGCGCAAGTTATAATCGCTGACGCTGAATAAGCATGGCTTGGTCAAAATCCCGTCTGCCACAAACAGGCGGGACTTTTTGTATATCCGAAGGAACGGGGGATCACAGTAATGGGAGTATGGACTAGCTCAATGAATGGCGCACCTTGGACAAGAGGTAAAATGGATCAGGCGGTGAAGGAGCTCAGACAGCGGGCGCTTATTTCGTATGTCATCGATGTGGACAAGCTCCAAGATCTGCAGGAATTAGATCAGCATGTATTTGCCGAACGCCCGGATCTGGTCTTGTCGATTAGCCAAGCGGACAAGAACGGACGATATACCAAGGAATTGCTGCAGACGATTGCGGAGTTACAGCACATTACGGCCTTGCAGCTCAACCTGAATCATAGCATTGATCTGAGTGTTCTCGGAACGCTGGAGCGGTTGCAGTATCTATCCATTTCGGCCAAAAAGCCGGTGGACCTTAGCTTCCTCGCAAGCTTCAAGCAGCTGCAATATCTCTCTGTCCATGGGAAATTTCATGACTTAACGCCGATTGGCGAAGCTTCCAGCCTGGATACTTTAATCTTGCGGACTACGATTCATGAGCTGGAATTTGTGCGCCGGTTACCGAAGCTGCTGTGCCTCTTCATTCACGACTCCATCTTGAAAGGATCACTAGATGCTCTTGCCGATTCTACAATCCCCATGCTTAGTCTGGCAGCCATCCGTAACTTAACGGAGCTGGATGTACTAGAGTCCATGCACAATCTTATTTACCTGCGCTTATGCTTGCCTAAGGTTGAAGCGTTGTGTAACTTTTCGAATATGCCCAAGCTTGTACAGCTTGAACTCGATCAGATGAAATCCCTGGAGGATATTGACCAGTTATGGACCGCAACACAGCTGGAAATGCTGGAGCTCCGGGAGATTTCTGCAGCCGTGACAGCGAAGGAGTTAGAGCCTTTAACCGCGATGGAGCATCTGAAGCAGGTGGACTTCCAGTTCCTTGATCTCAAAAAAGGAAGGATCGCAGCCTTACGTGAGTCGTTTGCCCAGGCAGGCAAAAGCCATCTTCTGTATGAGAATATTGCCGAAGCCCAGCGAATAAAGCCCTTGTCGTTAGTGCATTTACGCAAGCATATAGGATCGGTTCAATAGGTTAGTTCAATAAGACAGAAGATAGGGGTGATCACAGTGATTGATTTAGTACAACTCCAGAAGAGAGTGTATCAGAATAAGGTCGAGAAGGGGTTCAATGTCACAGATATTTATCAGGAGTTCTGCCTGACTCACGGCGAACTGTCTGAGGCCTGCGAAGCTTACCGGAAGAAGAAAGACGACCTCGGCGAAGAATTAGCGGACGTTGCCATTTATCTGATTGGACTAGCTGAGATTCTGGGGATTAACCTGGAACAAGAGATCATGAGCAAGATCGAAAAAAATGAAAGCAGAGTCTATGAGAATAGGGATGGAGTGCTTGTGAAGGTGAAGGAATAATCTGAAACTAAGGAGTGACTCCATGAAATATTATAAGAAATTAACCGGAGCGAAGTGTTACTTAAGCACGGTGGCTGCAAACGATGCAGAAGCCTGGACCCGCTGGTTCAATGATCTGGAGGTGACAGCGCCGCTTGGAAATGAAGCTTATATCCTAACGTCTCTGGACAAGGAGCGTGAAGGAATAGATCATGCTCTCAAGTCTGGAGCACATATGTTCAGCATTGTGGACCTGGAGAGTGACATGGCCATTGGACGGTGCCTGCTGTTTGATGTCAATCTGGTCGACCGGAATGCCAAGGCAGGAATTTTTATCGGCGATAAGGAGTTTTGGGGCAAAGGATTCGGCTCTGATGCCATGAGACTGCTGCTTGATTACGGATTCAATCTGCTGAATCTGAACAATATTATGCTGGGGACGTTCGCCTTCAATGAAAGGGCCATTCAATGCTATAAGAAGGTCGGATTCAAAGAGATTGGCCGGAGAAGACAGGCACGCATTATCGGGGGCGTTAAATATGATGCAATCCTAATGGATATGCTGGCCGAGGAATTCGAATCGGTATTCGTGAAGCCGATTATCGCAGGCTCGCAGGTAAGTCAATAGGGTAGCTGTACAAGACAAAACACCGCTAAGGCACCTGGCGGTGTGTTTTGTTTTTTTCCGGCATCTATAAATGCATTAGTGGCGAGCTTCGTGCATAAGCACCCCGATGGTATGGAAAAACTTATATAGTGCAGATAAACAGCATGATTAGATTTCTCAGGAGGTTAGCATAATGACAACTCAGGACCCGAAGGAGCTTTTGAAGCGTAAACATGAGCAGGACGAGGAGAAAAGACAGTTCACTAACTTTGCCCGGGCTGTATCCGAAGACGGGGAAGTAGAAGCAGGTCAGGAATTCAGTCATGACCGGCTGCCTGACGACCAGAACCGGATGAAATCGGTGGAGAATAGACAGAACTGAGCAGGACCCTGACAGAAAAGTACAATGGATGGACCCTCAGGAAGCCTTCCATGCGTTCCTGAGGCTTTTTTTGTTTATTATTGTATACATACACTACTCATGGAGGTTCATTTATGGTTTTTATCATCTCAATTACCATCGTAGCCATTTTTGCATTATGGGGAGCTGTAGCGCCTGATCAGATGGCAGCTACAGCTAATGCTGCGTACAATTTCTCCATCCATAATTTCGGCTGGTTCTATTTGCTGGCTACTTTGTTCTTCCTGATCTTCACCTTCTATTTAGCCTTCAGCAGATTCGGCAGTATCCGGCTGGGAGACGATGACGACGAACCGGAATATTCCACGATATCCTGGCTGTCGATGCTATTCAGCGCAGGAATGGGGATCGGGCTGGTCTACTGGGGTGTCGCTGAACCGCTGTCCCATTATTTATCTCCGCCGGAGGGCGTAACAGGAGGGACGACAGAAGCAGCACGGATCTCCATGCGGTATTCTTTTTTCCATTGGGGACTGCACCCATGGGCCATCTATGCCGTCATCGGCTTGACGCTTGCTTATTTCCAGTTCCGCAAAGGGTACAAAGGCTTGATCAGCTCCGCTTTTATCCCTCTACTCGGGGAGCGGCTGGTATCCGGCTGGCTGGGCAAGGCCATCGATATTTTGGCGGTGATTGCCACCATTTTTGGAGTAGCGACTTCGCTGGGTCTCGGGGCTCTGCAGATTAACGGAGGTCTGCATTATTTATTCGGACTTCCGAACACCGTAGCCGCTCAGATTGCAATTATTGCGGTAGTGACCGTGCTGTTCCTCATCTCCGCTACCAGCGGTCTGGACAAGGGAATCAAAATTCTCAGCAACACCAACCTAGTGATCGCCGTTCTTTTGATGCTGTTCGTATGGATAACGGGTCCGACCTCGTTTATCTTTGATACCTTTACAACTACATTAGGCAGTTATCTGCAAAACATCGTCAATATGAGCTTGAGGTTAACGCCATTCTCCAAGGGAACCTGGGTCGGGGCGTGGACCTTATTCTATTGGGCCTGGTGGATTGCCTGGGCACCCTTTGTCGGAACATTCATTGCGAGGGTATCCAAAGGAAGAACAATCAAGGAATTTGTCATTTGTGTGCTGATTATACCGAGTCTGTTCGGTTTTATCTGGTTTTCGGTATTTGGCGGAACGGGCATGCAAATGGAGCTCTTCGATGGTGTCCAGCTGGCTGAAGCCGTTAAAGGAGACACGACCACCGCCCTGTTCGTCATGCTGGAGCAATTGCCCTTAGGCACGATAGTATCGTTAATAGCTACGATCCTGATTATGATCTTCTTCATTACATCAGCCGATTCGGCTACCTTTGTACTGGGCATGCTGACGTCAGACGGCAAGCTGAATCCCAGCGCAAGAGTCAAACTAACCTGGGGCATTCTGCAATCCTCCATCGCTGTTGTGCTGCTGATTAGCGGCGGACTGGGCGGCCTTCAGACCGCTTCCATTGTAGCTGCGCTGCCTTTTGCCATTGTCCTGATCGGCATGTGCTTCTCCCTGCTTAAAGCGCTCAAGGAGGAGGACAAAGAGCGCCGTCAACGGGAAAAGCGCCAACGTCAAAAGCTGAAGCGGCTGCTGGAGGAGCAAGAAACGGCCCGGCCTAATGTGGATTCCATTTGATCATTCATTTGTGAAAAGTTAATTTAAAGAGTTCTCTACCCCCCCATCCTCCAAGACCCGATGTTATCCTTAACTAAAATTATAAAAAGGTGTGTGTTAAAGATCACAACGGATAATCTAAGGATAGAAGCTAACAGAATGGAGCTAGTTGTAGAGAATTTATTAAAAGATTTCGGCGCGGTTTAGCCTGAAATAATATAAATGGATGAACCCTCAGGAACGCGATCTCAGCGTCCTGAGGTTTTTTTCGTAAAGCCTCCATTCACAATTCAGATTAATATCTTATAAGAAATTCTTGAAATCACAGAAATTCACCCGGGCAGGGGAATGCTATTATACCCCTATAAACAAAGACGAGGTGATGAGATGCAAGTAAAATCGGCAGCGGACGCCATTCCCCTCCCCAGACAGCGGAAGTCATGGATAAGAACGATAAAAAAGTATAGAGTGATGTACGCGCTCTTGTTCCCGGCATTAGTGTACTTTGCCGTATTCAAATACATTCCTATGGCGGGAATCGTGATTGCGTTTAAAAACTATAACCTTGCTTTAGGCCTATGGGATAGCCCATGGGTGGGATTTAGAAACTTCACAGATTTTATGAACGGCGTTTATTTCTGGGACATCATGAGAAATACGATTATCATCTCGCTGTATAAGCTATTGTTCGGCTTCTCCGCTCCTGTCCTGCTTGCTTTGCTGCTCAATGAAGTCTATACCCAATGGTTTAAGAAAATCGTCCAAACGATCACTTATTTGCCCCATTTTCTGTCGTGGGTCATTGTGTATGGAATGATGGTGGCATTATTAGCCCCAGGCGATGGTCTGATTAACATGATTATGAAGGATTTCGGTGTTGAACCTATCTCATTTCTAACGGAGCCTGCCTGGGGCAGACTGCTGATCATCTTATCTGAAATATGGAAGGATATTGGCTGGGGAGCGATATTGTACCTTGCGGCATTAGCAGGAATCGATCCCAGTCTATATGAAGCGGCACGGATGGATGGCGCCTCCAAGCTGAGGCAGTTATGGCATGTCACACTTCCCGGTATTCGCGGAGTCATGATTCTGATGCTGATCCTTAAATTAAGCCATATTCTGGATGCAGGCTTTGACCAGATATTTATGTTCGCCAACACCTTTAATCAGGAGAAGATCGACATTATCGACACATGGGTATACCGTGAAGGGCTTGAGCGGCTTAAGATCGGGCTCGCTACCGCTGTGGGATTGTTCAAAGCTGTTATCGGATTTGGTCTGGTGTTGGCAGCGAATAAGCTCGCAAAAAAATTCGACGGGCAAATCTGGTGAGGGGGTGATCTAAATGATCCATTTGACAATCGGGGAAAAAGTCTGGCAAGCCGTCGTTTATTTTATTCTGATTCTGCTATCCCTGCTGTGCTTACTCCCCTTTCTGTATGTGGTTGCGGTCTCAGTGACCCCGGAATCGGAAGTGTTAAGAAGAGGCATTGTTATTATTCCAGAGACCTTTACCTTTCTGGCCTATAAAGAAGTATTCATATCTCATGGCATCGGGCAGGCGTACAAAATCACCTTGTTCCGAACGATTGTAGGCACTTTGCTGAATGTGTTTTTCACGGTAATAGCGGCTTACCCGTTATCCAAAAAATATTTACCGGGGCGAAGCCCATTCCTGCTATTCATTGTCTTCACCATGATGTTTGGGGGAGGATTAATTCCTACTTATTTATTAGTCCGCTCGCTGGGATTGCTGAACAGTCCGTGGGTACTAATCATTCCACAGCTCATTAGTGCCTTTAATCTGGTCATTATCAAAGGATTTTTCGAGCAATTACCCGCAGAAATCGAGGAATCAGCGAGGGTAGACGGTGCCAGTGAGCTTCAATCGTTATGGCGGATCATTTTACCCTTGTCCTTGCCCGTTCTCTCTACCATTTCCTTATTCTACGCAGTCGGTCACTGGAACAGTTATTTCGATGCTATTGTCTATATCAATGATTCCAGCTTAATGCCGCTGCAAGTGATCTTGCGCAACATCCTGCTTAATGTCGCAACCCAAAGCGCTGATTCGCTTGCCAACTCCGGAACGGTTAGTACATTCGCTGTGCAAATGGCTGCCGTTGTCGTGACTACCGTTCCGATCTTAATCGTCTACCCCTTTATGCAAAAGCATTTCACCAAAGGTGTACTCCTGGGGTCGGTCAAAGGTTAAAAAGCATTTCAACCTGAGTTGTTACGGGGAAACCGTGATAATATAGAAGCAAAGGAGAGGTCATTATGCAACGTAAAGCGATTTCATTGGCTATTCTGGCAGCAATGGTCGGTATGGGAACGATGTTGTCTGGATGTGGGGAACAAAAAGAGGATACATCGGCAGCTCCAGGTAATTCACAAGACCCATCGAATCCCTTCAAAACCAAATTAAAAATCTCGATGTTTAACCAAGGCACCTTCAACGCTGCTGCTCCGATTCCTCCCCGTGAAGAAGATATCCAGCGCCAAATGCTGGAGGAAGCCGTAAATATCGACCTGGAAATGATGATTCCGCAATCCGGGCAAGCAACGACTAAATTAAATACGCTGATTGCCGGCGGAGATATTCCAGATTTGATCTTCTTGAAAAGCCGGGCGGATCTCGCGCAATACTATGATCAAGGCGTCCTTGCCGATTTGACACCGTATCTGGATCAATTTCCAGCATTACAGAAACGATTCAGTGACGACTCCTGGGAGGCGATGTCCTATCAAGGCAAAACCATCGGCGTTCCAGGTTATGATAATGTAAACGGGATCAGCCGCAGCTTCTTTATCCGCAATGATTGGCTGAAAAAGCTGAATATGGAAGTACCAACGACCCCTGACGAGTTATTTGAAGTTATGAAAGCCTTTACAGAGAAAGACCCGGATGGTAATGGCAAGAACGATACGTACGGATTCATCGGCGGTATGAACAAAGAAGGCAATCTGCAAACCTACGGCTTCGATAGCTTGATGTGGATGTTCGGCGTCAATCCTCCCTCAGCCATTGATGTGAAGGACAATCAGCCGGTGTTCCTGTTTACCGACCCCAAAATGAAAGAAGCGCTCGCTTATATTCATAAAATGATGGAGGCCAAAGTGGTAGATCCAGATTGGGTGACGATGAATACTCCCGAATTGCTGGATCAAAAGTTATTTAAGGGCAAAGTCGGTTTCATGATCAGAGATGCCCGCAGGCTGGAGCCGGATTATCAGCAGAAAATGAAAGAAATCAGCGGAGAAGTCCCGGAATGGATCGTCATTCCTCCAATGACTGGTCCTTATGGCGATCAAATTGTAGAGAGAAAATCGTTCCAGGGCAATTCATGGGCCATCTCCAAAAAAGCGGACAAGGACAAAATCATCCGGATCTTGGCCATGCTGAATTATCTCTTTACAGACGAGGAAGCCTATCCGAACTTCGCCTACGGAATTAAAGGGATTCATTGGGATGTTGTGGACGGTAAGATCAAGAATAAAACCTCTGAATTATCGAAGGAAATGAAAGAAAAATATCTATGGGTCGATCATTACAGAATGCCGCGTCATGGCGATGATGCTGAGTACTTCAGCTTCCAGAACCCTAAGACGGCTGAGGCCTTTAAGAACAATCAGCAATACGTGGCGGCTACGTTGCCCGGGAATTTATTGACCGAGGACCCGAACGATACATTGGCAACAGACCGCCAACGTTTCATTAATGAAAGCCTGGTCAAATTTATGACCGGCAAAGATCCTCTGGACAACTGGGACAATTTCCTCCATACGCTGGAGACCAAGTTTGACATGCAGAAGTATACGGACACAGTCATCAAGCAATTTACAGAAGCGGGCTTAATCAAGTAAATCAAACGAAGAGAGCGGCTATAATTAGCCCCTCTCTTTATTGTCATATGCTATGATTTGTTCAATTCAGCTTTAGAAGGAAGAGGATCCATGCGAAGAAGAATCAGCTTGCCTTTGAAATTATTTTTGATCGTGTTTGCCTTTGTATTAAGCTGCATTATCTTGATCAGCCAGCTGTCTTACCGCTATGTCCAAAAGGAAATAAGAACCTCTGACCTGTATTACACCAACCAGATACTTGACAAGGTAGATCAGTATTTCACCGTTAATTTCTCCTCCTTCCAGACGATCCTGTTCTCGGTGGAATCATCGGTGAAAGCCAACATTGGCAATCTGGATGTGATTAAGAAGCAATTACGAGAGCTGTATGAACTCAACAGTAATTACGTCAGTAATATTTATCTGATCAAAAGCGATTTATCCATTCTAGGCGGAAGTGCGCCTACCCGGATATTCGATGAATCTTTAGCTGAAAGAGAGCCATTGTTTGACGCGGCTGACAAGAACAGAAGGATTACCTTTGTCAGTGATCCTTACAAATCCAAATATTCCGGATGGACCGTTACGATGGTCCGGTATCTGAACAGCGCTCCGTTTCCTATGGCCATTGCGGTAGATCTGGATCTCAATGCCATTGAAGAAACCTTGTTCAAGATTAATACACAAGAACAAATGAATCTGGCTCTGCTCACCGCATCGGGAAAAATCATCGCCGGATTCTCGGAAAATAAAGGCCCCATAAGTATTCTGGATCATACCTTCTCCATCGGTGAAACGTCAGCGGAACAAATTCTGGATACCCCGGAAACCAGTCTTCAACTGCATACCAAGGAGGGCCTGCCCGTCTCCCTTCTCAAAAAACCGACAGAGAAATTCAACTGGACGCTGATCTCGATCAACGATGAATCACGCTTGAAAGCTGCGTTGTCCCGGCTGGAAACCTATTATATCGAGCTTCTGGCTGCCGGCTTTGTGTTAAGTCTATTCATCTCTTTGTTGATAGCCAAATATATAAGGACCCCTCTCTACGCACTCAAAACAAAGATGAAGCGGGTGGAGCAAGGCATTCTTACCACTCCAGTATCAATTAACCGGAACGATGAGTTTGGAGATCTCTCCAAGGCATTTGACCGTATGCTGCAGCAGATTGTGGAGCTGATCCGGGGAGCGGAGCTTCATCATGAACTGGAGCGGAAGCTGGAAATCCAAGTGCTTCAATCTCAAATAAACCCTCATTTTCTGTATAATACGCTGGGTTCAATCAGCAATGTCATCCGGCTCGGACGAATAGAGAAAGTAGATGTGGTCATCGAATCGCTCATTTCAATACTGGAATATGGGATCGCCGATGCTGCGGAGAAGGTCTCTCTGCGTCAGGAATTGCAAAATGTAGCGGACTATATCGCGATCCAGAACATCCGTTATAACCGAAGCTTCCACTTGATTGAAGATATCGAAGCAGGGTTAATGGATTTTCCTGTTTTTAGAATGCTGCTGCAGCCCCTTGTAGAGAACAGTATCTTCCATGGTTATAACGGAGGGGGAATCGAAGGCCCTATTACTATTCATGCGTACAGAGAGGGCGGCATCGTCATCATAGAAGTAATTGACCAAGGGGAAGGCATTCCAGCGGATACGCTAAAGTATATTCTGGTTTCAGAACCGGGTGATACGGAAGTGAAGCGGAAAAGAATCGGGTTAAACAATATTCATGACCGGATAAGACTTCACTACGGAGAGCAGTTCGGTCTCCAGATCATAAGCATACCTAATGAAATAACCCGTGTCCGCGCCTTATTCCCGGCAGCCTTGTTTAAAGGAGATGCATGATGGTGAGAGACTACACCTGCTTCATTGTTGACGATGAAGATCTAATCATACAACGATTGGAATTGTTTTTTAAGGAGCTCTCCCATAGGGATAAACGATTCCGTCTAGTGGGAAAAGCGAATAATGGGGTGGAAGGGGTAGAGGAGATCGTAAAGCTTAAGCCGGATATCGTAATCTCTGATATCGTTATGCCGCGAATGGATGGAATTTCCATGATTGAGCAGCTAAAGCCTAAGCTTCCTCATACGCAGTACATTCTTTTGACCGCCTATTCATCCTTTGAATACGCGCAGCGGGCCATTCAGGCCAACGTATTGGAGTACATTGTTAAGGTTCCGCTCAGGGAGGCGGATTTGGATCGCGCTCTTGCTAAGGCAGCGGGGATTTTAAATGAAATGAAGACCAAAGAAGCGGAATTTCAATCGTTACACATATCCGTGCTTGAGAATAAATATAGAGTCCGCAAGCAGTTTTTTAATGAGCTTATCCGCGGGGAGATTCCTACTCACCGGGCATCGGATTTTGCCAATCGCATGCAATTCCATTTCTTTCAAGCGAGCTATTGCTGCTTCATTGTGGAAATGAACCGGTATGAGAGTTTCCGGAACGATTATTCAGCTTCAGATCAAAACATCTTGAAATATGCGATTACGAATATCATCGAAGAAACGGTGGTGAATGGGGGCAGAGGCGTAGCTGCGGATCTAGCCGATAATCGTTTTATCGGCTTTCTGTCCTGGGAGAATCATCGCAGCGATATGGACACAGAATATGCTTGCCATTCATTGGGGAGTCAAATCATCTCCCACTTACAGCAATACTTGAATCAAAGGGTATCCGTCGCTTTTGGAGGCCCGCACCGGGGCTGGGAATCCATCAAACAAGCTTACATGGAAGCTAATAGCGTGAGTGAAGATTTCTATTATCATGAAGAGAGAACCGTCACAACGCCCATGCATCGCTTACATTATCATAACGACAAACAAGAGGACTTTCAGCTGAAGCTGGATGACTTCCTCAAATGGGTGCAACGAAAAGTATCCAAGGAAGAGCTGGAGAAAGAACTCTCTGAGCTAAACCAATGGGTGACGAATTATAAAATTCATAGGTCCGTCATGGCACCTATGCTCCAAGACTTATACAGAGACATTACTGCGAAATTTAAATCCCGGAACGCGGTGACCACGGATGTGTCGGAGCTTCCCATAAAATTCATGACCTTTGGGGAGCAGCTTGCCTATATTGGCGACTTCACCTTCGAATATGTACACGCCGGCCAACTTTTACATCGTATAGAAATTATGAGTGCACTGCGGTATATAGAGCACAACCTGAAACAGAGAATAACGCTGGAGGCTATTGCCGAGGAAGTGAATCTGGCTCCATCGTATTTCAGCAGCTTGTTCAAAAAAACAATGAACGAGGGCGTTATCAGCTACATCAACCGTAAAAAAATTCAATTAGCTCTTGAGCTCTTAAATATTCAGGATTACTCTTTATTGGAATTGTGTGAGGAAGTGGGAATTGTGAACGAAGGTTATTTCTGCAAATTATTCAAAGAGTACACAGGTGTTACGCCTAAGCAATACCGGATCAAAATGACACGGTATGCATCCAAATAAGGCTGCAAAGAATATATAAATTTCTCTCGAAATCCTATAAAAAAAAGGGCATCAGATGGCTTACCATGATAGAAGGATCTACTCATGGAGGTTATCAAAATGGAGCTTATTAAAGCAGATGTAACCGTCGTAGGCGGAGGGATTGCCGGAATATGCGCTGCCATTGCTGCCGCACGCCAAGGGCTGCAGGTCTCACTTATTAATGACCGGCCGGTTCTTGGAGGAAATGCGAGCAGCGAGGTCAGGGTTCATATCAACGGGTCAGCATATCTCGGAAACAGTCCATCCTATTATGCACGCGAGGGCGGATTGGTGGAAGAGCTCAAGCTGAAGATTTTTCACTATAACCCGTTATACAACAAGAAGCTGATGCTGTCGCTTTCGGATATGGTCTTGCTCGACATGGTTTATGCGGAGCCTAACCTTTCGCTATTTCTGAATACATGCGTGCATGATACGGGCATGGAGAACGGCAGAATTAAGTGGGTGGAGGGTCTTCAGTTAGCTTCCGAAAGAAAATTCCGGTTCGAAAGCCGAACCTTCATCGATTGCTCCGGTGATGGAGTGGTCGGATATCAGGCAGGTGCGCACTTCCGCCGGGGAAGAGAAGCGAAGCATGAATACAACGAAGAATTGGCTCCTGACGCGGCGGATCATTACACCATGGGCGACACGATCCTGTTTCAAGCCCGTGACGTAGGATATTCCGTTCCATACACAAGGCCTAACTTTGCCTATGACATTACGAAGCTGGCTTTTTTCGACAGTATCAGACAAGGCTTAAACCATCGGGCTTTACCCCGAAGAATCAACGGACTTGGCGGATTATGGTGGCTGGAATACGGCGGACATCTGGATACGATCAAGAATAATGAGGACATCGCCTTGGAATTGCGGAAATTGGTGTATGGGATTTGGGATTATATCAAAAATAGCGGCGAATTTGACGATGTAGACCATCTCATCTTGGATTATGTATGTCCGATTCCGGGAAAGCGGGAGTCACGGCGGTTCATAGGGGACCACATGTTGTCCCAGAACGATCTTACAGCAAAGCCGCATTTCGAAGATGCTGTCTCCGTCGGTGGATGGTATATGGATTTACATGCGAATAAGGGTGTCTACGATGAGGGACCGGCTACGGCATGGAATTTCGTGCCCGGATTGTACAATATCCCTTTCCGCAGTTTATATTCAAGCAATATTCCTAATCTCATGTTTGCCGGACGCAATATAAGCGCTACCCATGTGGCTTTCGGATCTACAAGGGTCATGGCCACCTGCGGTTGTATGGGGCAGGCGGTTGGAACGGCTGCTTCGTTATGCGTGAAATATGAGGCCGACCCTGCAGCCATCGTCGAATCTCATATGGAGGAGCTGCAGGCGCTGCTGCTTCGGGACGGCCAGACGATTGTAGGGCTTCAAGAGGAACTAAGTCCTTACTTCACTGAGGGATTAACGATTCGTGCTTCGTCTCAGCGCAGCTATGACAATCCCCTTCCAACCGAAGAGCTCTCCCTGGAGAACGGGTTATGCCTGGTCTTGCCGATTCAGACAGCCGTGGCGGAAAGTGTACGGGTCAAAATTAAAAACAGGTCCGGATGTCCGGAACCCTTGCATGTCAAGCTGTTTGGCGGAGAACGGAAGGAAAACTACATTCCCTCCAGCGGATTGAACGATTACCGCTTGGAGATTGCAGCCGGTCATGACGACTGGATTACGCTGGTCTTGGACTGCAAGACACCGGCTGACGACAAAATTTACATCGTATTGGAGGGCGCGGGTAGTCTTGCCGTATACGGCAATGAAGAGAAACTGACCGGAGCGGTCAGCTTCCAATATCGTCCGGAAGAGCCGTCCAGGCTGAAAAAAATCAATAAGAGCATTTGCTTCAAGGATCTGCTGCCGGCCCAGAGTATGTATACTCCCGAGAATGTTGTCAACGGCTTCTCCAGACCTTATGGCCTGCCGAACGGCTGGATTTCGGAGCGTACAGAAGGACAGGAATGGCTGGAATTCTGTTTTGACGGCCCCAAAAATGTAGAGGAAATCCATCTTGTGTTCAATTCACAGCTCGATTTAGAGCATTTCAACGACCCGATCGAGTCCCTTGTGCAAGATTATGAGCTGACCTTGACTCTAGAAGACGGAACCGAGAGGACAATCCTGACACGCGGGAATTATCTCACGTTGAATAAACATCAGGTGGATGCGAAACATGTCACCCGCGTCCGGATGAATTTCAGCAGAACGTATGGTTCACCTTATTTTGAAGTGTTTGCTGTAAAATGGTTTGCTCCTAAAATCGATAAATGAGGCAAGGTGAAGTCACGATGAAGGAATTATACCCTCGTAGAGGGCTCCCCAATGTCATTCATAAATTGGAAAATGGCGATACCATCACCATCGTGTATTTTGGCGGCAGCAATACCCGTTCTGAAGGCTACAGGGTCATGACGGCGGAATGGCTTCGTGAGCAATACCATCAGGCAGACATCCGCACGGTGAATGCAGGCATTAACGGGACTGGCTCGGATCTGGGCTGTGCCCGGATGGAGACCGATGTACTGCGTCACCGGCCTGATCTGGTATTTGTTGAATTTGCCGGCAACGATGGCGGAGATCCCGAATCCAAGGCGCGGATCGAAGGAATTGTCCGCCAGATCCGTAAGCGGAGCCGGTTTACCGATATCCTGTTCGTGTATACGCTGAAGGAGCGGGATGTGGCCGTATTCCAGTCCGGGGAATACCAGAAAGGGGCTATCATGCAAGAGGAAGTGGCTGACTATTATGGTATTCCTTCAATTCACCTGGGCGTAGAGGTCAGCCGCCTGGTATCTGAGGGGAAACTCGTGTTCACCTCAAGGGAGGACCTATCCGTTCCCGGAGTTGTTATTTTCACACATGATTCGATCCATCCGACCATTCCCGAAGGACACCAGATTTACACGGATACGATCACCCGGTCATTTGAGATCATGCGCGAACTCAGAAGTCATCCGGGAAGGCAAGTACATCACTTGCCCCGGCATCCGTTGGTTCCGGCTAATCCTTGGGAGTATGCGACCATGCTGTCACTGGATAGCCTTCCTGATACTATTATCACCGCAGGCTGGTCTTACGTAACGCCAGAGGAGTCTGCTCTAGTGCGTGAGTACAATTGGCTGTTCCCGGGCCTATGGCAGGCGGCCGATCCTGGAGAGGCGGTCACGGTTCAGTTCGAAGGAACCCGTATCGGGTTATTCGATATCGGGGGGCCGGATTCTGGCAGATTGAAGGTGTCGGTGGATGGAGGGGAACCCTTTATTATCGACCGGTTCACCCATTACAACGATCATAACCGGAATCAGTATGTATTCCTGCCGGAGCTCCCGAACGGGAAACATACGGTTCGCTTCGAGCTCGATACCGGCAAGACAGACAAAGCGGCTGTGTTCGAGGCAAGCGGCAATGAACGGAGCAGTGAGCATATCCGGCAGCATCCAGAGTGGTATGAGCAAACGGTGATCCGGCTTGGGAAGCTGTTAATGGTGCAGCCTCCCTTATAATGGCTCATTAGACATTGTACAATGGATGAACCCTCAGGAACGCGATCTCAGCGTCCTGAGGGTTTTTAGCTTTTGTTTCATTTCTTTTGTCCGTTCATATTCAGTTCATATTGACGTCACGGGGAATACACTTTCATTGGTTAAGCTTACATCTTAGCAAAAGAAGAAGTAGAAAGAGAGGGAGTCAAATGAGATTATTTGAGATACTTTTAGTTCTATCCTGTTTCGCGCTACTCGCAGATCTATTGTTTATCAGAAGAGGTGCAAAGACAACAGGGCTGGTTTTGGGGATCGGAAGCAGCGTTATATTGGTAGTTCAATTATTTGTAGAGGGATACAGATGGCAGTTGCTTTTGGTATATATGATGACGGCGTTACTCATACTCATCGTTATACTCAGGCATTTAGACAAGATGGGGAATATAAGGAATATAAAAGCAGGGAAGCTGTTGAAATATAGTTCATCTTCCATCATCGTCATTCTGCTTGTTATATCTACCGGCTTGTCTGTATACTTGCCCGTCTTTCATTTGCCGAAGCTTGAAGGTCCAGAGAACGTGGGGACTCAAATCTTTCATTTTACGGATCAGAACAGAGATGAAATCTTAACGGAAGATCCAGGCGATAAGAGGGAACTAATGGTTCAAGTGTGGTACCCTACTGGGAATAGCAATAACCACAAGAGTGAAGCACTTTTTCCAAAAGACAAAGAAATGTTCAAAAAGTATATTCAGACCTACTCCAGTTCCTTAAATCTTCCCGATTTCGTCTTCAATTACTGGAAGTATAGTAAAACCAACTCCTATGAAAATGTAGAAATATTACCTTCTACAAGTCCTTATCCCGTGGTACTGCTATCCCATGGTATGGGAACCAGCAGAGTTCTACATGCCTCGCAAGCCGAGAATCTGGCCAGTCACGGGTTTATCGTGTTCACCATCGATCATACGTATAGCACCTTTGCTACCATTTTTCCGGATGGCCGGGTAACGGACTATACCACCAAGATGACAACCGTAGAAGATCGCAGAAGAATCGGTAATATATGGACGAAAGATGTAGAGTTTGTCATCAATCAAGTGGATAAGCTAAATTCAGGTGCAATCGAAAGTCAATTTAAAGGAAAAATTGATCTAAATCATCTAGGCGTAATGGGGCATTCTTTCGGGGGGGCAACAGCGTTTAATACTACTTATCTAGATCCTAGAATCAAGGCCGGGGTCAATATGGACGGGTCATTAATCGAAGTGGACAATAGAGATGATCTAAAGAAGCCGTTTATGTTCATAAGATCGGGAAGCTTTAAAGACTGGTTAGCAGATTTTAAGAAGGATACCCAACCGGATAACGAAATAACGAAACAACTTTCAGATGAGCTGCACATTATGCAAAATGTGATCAATCAAGGGGGGCTTGCGATTTATGTGGTAGGTACCCAGCACTTCAATTTCACGGACCTTCAATTCTATTCTGAGCTGATTAAGCTGACTGGAATCACAGGCGACATTAATGGTAAACGAGGATCAGACCTCGTAAATCAATATGTCCTCGATTTCTTCAATAAGCAGTTGAAAGGAGAAGGCGGACAACTGCTCGAAGGTCCAAACGACAGCTATCCCGAGGTGAAATTTATAAAGCCCAAAGACCTGTAATATGAAACAATATACGATTTTGATATAATTACAAACGATTTCGGGAGCAGCACTCCCTTCTTTATACTATTCTGAGAATAGAAATAAGAAGGGGGTGCTGCTTATGATCGTTCAGGCTGTGATAGGAATGCTGTTGATTCCATTCCTGTTTTTCGGTATACGGGCAATAGTTCATTCTAAATGGTGTGTCAAACTAGTAGCTCATCAACTTTAAAACTGTAAGAATGAACCTCAGGGGTGTTAAAGGCTGAGCATGAACATCGAGCTAGTTATTGGGCTGATCCTGCACCCGTTACCGATTTCTGCTCTTACATTCAAGTAGGTGATTGTATTTCCTGCAATAGAAAATGGATTACTGACCGTAAAATGAGATTCTATTGTATTTCATACAGTAGAATGTTGTGTTTTGGGTGAAAACTGGCCATTGTTCAACATTCAATTGTACGGAATACAATAGATTTTATTTCGAAGCCTTATTTACAGCATTCCATTGTACAAAATGCAGTTACTATCGTTCCAGCGCCTACAGTATCCGAATGACTACTGCGGCGTATCTCTAACTCAAAAACAAGGGGTGTCTCAAGCAGCCATTTCATGGCTTATGGGATACCTCTTTTATTTTAAGAAAAACGCCTAACCAATAACGAACATCGTTCTTGACGAACAGTGTTCGTTATGTTATAAATGTATCAGCTTAACTAATTCATACGCTTATTTAAGGAAAGGAGGAGAGCGTTTATGTCAGATACGAAGGATAGCCGCAGTGTTCAAGCAGCCTTTTCCTTAAAACAGATCCTGCCCATACTTCTCGCTGTTGCTTCAGGGATGTTCCTGGTGATCTTAGACAGCACCATCATGAATGTAGCTGTTCCGAAATTAGTAAGTGCCTTCGATACTAATCTTAGTACGATTCAGTGGGTCATCACGGCGTATACCTTATCTTTATCGGCAGTCATTCCGTTAGCCGGCTGGTTCTCTGACCGTTTCTCGCCCAAACGGATGTTTATGATTAGTATTGTGTTATTTGTACTCGCATCTGTGCTGTGTGCAATGGCAACCACTCCTGGTCAGCTTATCATTTTCCGTATCATTCAAGGTTTGGGCGGAGGCATGGTGGCTCCCATCGGAATTGCCACTGTATTCATGGTCGCTCCACCTGACAAAAGAGGATCTGTCATGGGCATCCTCGGGATCCCGATGCTGCTTGCTCCTATTCTTGGCCCCTTATTATCGGGCTGGCTGATCGAGTACATCAATTGGCACTGGATCTTTTTCATCAACGTACCGGTTGGCATCTTGGCTTTATTCATGGCCTGGAGGTACTTACCTGCATCGGATGCACAAGCCAATAACAAGCTGGATGTGACCGGTGCGCTTTTGGCTCCTATTGCCTTTACTTCAATTGTGTTTGCCGTACATCAAGCAGGAGAGAAGGGGTGGTCCAATCTATGGACGTTAGCTCCTCTGGCCTTGGGCCTGGTTATACTGGCCATCTTTATCTGGAATGAGCTGCGGCAAAAGCATCCGCTGCTGGAGCTACGAGTATTCCGTTCGCCTACCTTTGTGCATGGCATTTCTGTCGCCTGGCTGAATCAGATCGCTTTGTTCGGAAGTATCCTTTTGTTCCCGCTGTATTTACAGCAAGTGAGAGGGCTAACTCCTCTTGAGGCTGGATTATATGTGATCCCGCAAGCCCTGTTATCTACTGTCGGGATTAACGCAGGCGGCTGGTTATTTGACCGTTTCGGTGTTCGCCCGGTAGCCATCATGGGTATTCTGTCCCTTTGCGGGTCCTTACTTGCTCTGACGCAGATTGATGCCCATACCAGTTCTCTATATATCATTTGCAGCTTTGCTTTTGCAGGGCTTGGTCAAGGATTAACGATGATGCAGATTAATACACATGTCCTCAGATCAGCTCCCAAGGAATTAATAAGCCGCGTTACGCCCATAACCACTTCAGCACAGCAAATCATGTCCAGCTTCGGCGTTACCATCACGATGGCTTTTCTGGCCAAACAAATCAGGGGACTTCCCGCACAGCACTCACCCGATCAATTAGGTCATGCCTTCGGATCAACCTTCTGGATTACTTTGGGCTTTGCAGTGATTGCATTGGTTTTATCTTTGTTTTTTGCAGGCAAGAAGCAAGATTCTTGAGAAAATACTTTCAAACGAAGGAGATGTCTACACATGACAACTGTTAATTCTACCGAACAACGCCGGATCGCCATTATTGGGGGTGGACCAGGAGGGCTAACGCTCGCCCTGATTCTGCAACAGCATGGTATTTCCTCGACGATTTACGAACGTGAACATGAGGACCTTAGCCATGAACGCGGAGGCTCCTTAGATATCCATGAAGAATCCGGGCAACTCGCTTTGAAGGAAGCCGGATTATATGAAGCTTTTCTGCAGGCAGCAAGGTTTGAGGGCGAAGACTTCCGGCTCATGGATAAGACGGGGACTATATACCTGGATGAAGTGGCCGATGAAGAGATCTCGGAAGGGCAGAGACGCCCGGAGATTGACCGTGGTGTGCTTTGTGACTTGCTTTTAAACAAATTAGATCCGTCTACCATTCAATATGGGTATAAACTGGAGAAGGTTGTATCTCTGGGCGAGGGTAAGACGGAGCTTCATTTTGAGAATGGACATATCGCTGTGGCAGATCTTGTCATTGGTGCGGATGGCGCCTTTTCCCGCGTTCGCCCTCTGCTTACCGATACAAATGTTGAATATTCAGGTCTGACTATGCTGGAGCTTAACGTTATTGCAGCCGATCACCCGGATCTGGCCGCATTCAACGCACGTGGCAAGATGTTTGCACTGGATGATCACAAAGGGATTCTGGGCCAGCTGAACGGCAACGGACGGATCAAAGTATATGCGAGTTTCAAGGTAGAGCGGGACTGGTTAGACGAAATCCGCAGCGATAACCCGCAGGAGATAAAGACAAAGCTGCTTGAGCTGTTTCACGATTGGAGTGAACCGCTCAAGAATTATATCCGGTATGCGGAAGATGCTGTTGTGCCCAGACGGATTTACATGCTACCTGTCGGCTTTCGCTGGGAACGGAACTCTGGTGTCACGTTGATCGGGGATGCAGCACATGTCATGTCTCCTTTTGCCGGAGAAGGGGTGAATCTTGCAATGCTGGATGCGCTGGAGCTGGCTCTTGCCATAGTAAGGAACAAGCAGACATCAGTGGCCATTGAAGAATATGAGGAGAAAATGTTCCAGTATGCCTCAGAGAAAGCATATGTCTCTAACGAAAATCTCATCCTGAGCTTCTCACAGAATGCGGCACCAAAATTTGCCGAACTGATACAATCTTACCAAGTTCAGGCTGATCAGCTGGGATGAGGTTATCTCCGCGGGTGTATTTACTATTGTCTTCCGGCATGTTATAAGAAAAGTATGATGAAACCTAAACGAGAAATTGTGAGCCGCCGCAACCGGCCAGCCAAAGAACCCCTCAGTCATGAACTAATTGTCAAAACCGCCTATGAGCTGCTGAAGCAGGAAGGGACCTCCGGTATGAGCATGAGGAAGGTTGCCAAGCAACTGGACACTGGACCTTCCTCCCTGTATGTTTACGTCAAAAATTTGCAGGAATTGAGTTCTTATGTGCTTGACCTTGGTCTCGGTGAGTTGAACCTGCCGGAGCTGACGGACGATAACTGGAAGGAGCAGTTATTTCAAGCACTGCATGCTTATGCGGAGCTGCTTATCGAGCAACCCGGATTAGCTGAGCTGTCTCTACAGACGATTCCTATTGGGAATCATGCTTTTCGTCTGAATGAGTATTTACTTACTGTCCTCCAGAAGGGAGGAATCACCTCAACGTCCGCTGCTTGGGGAACGGACCTGTTGCTCCTGTACGTGTCTTCCATTGCCTTGGAGAAGGCAAAGAGAGCAAACGAACTGATGGAAACTGCCCAGAGCTACTATAATGAAGCAGATCCGGTACGGTTTCCGTTGATGAACAGTCTGAAGACTGATTTATTCTCGGGGGATACTGCCTCCAAGGAGAGGTTCTTCTGGGCCATTGAAGTAATACTTCAGGGGATATTGTACAAACAGTTAGGAGACAATGGTAAGTAACCAAGCGACGAAGATCATGAGAGAGGTGTCTATTGAAATGGAAGCGAATCAACCGACGAAAGTAACTGTACAAGCCTTGGTTCAAGCCCCTATCGGGAAGGTATGGCGCTACTGGACCGAGCCGGATCACATCACGAAGTGGAATCAGGCCTCCGAGGACTGGCATGCGCCGAGAGCCGAGAACAATCTGCAGGCCGGCGGTACCTTTCTGACACGGATGGAAGCGAAGGACGGCAGCATGGGCTTTGATTTTGGCGGCGTATACGATGTCGTGAATCAGCACGAAGTGATCAGTTACACCATAGAAGACGGAAGAAGAGTGGAGATTACGTTCGTCGATCAAGGGAATGAGACGAAGATCATTCAAACATTCGATGCGGAAAACGCCAACCCCGTCGAGTTCCAGCAAGCAGGCTGGCAAGCGATCATGGACAATTTCAAAGCGTATACCGAGCACAATTAACTATCAAAGAAAGGCGCCTGGGATCCCAGGCGTTTTTCTTTTTGAAGCCTTAGTAGGAGCATACTCTTCGTTCAAAGAAGGAGAACAGATGTTTTAAATATGACATAAGGTGACATGATTAAGCTTTATAATGATATTAAATCAACGAAAGGAGCAATAAATCGTGAGCAGAAGAATCATTTTAGACTTGGCAGTTACTTTGGATGGTTACATTGAAGGGAAGAATGGGGAAGTGGACTGGTGCATTATGGACCCTGAGCTGGAGTTCACTCAATTTTTGAATCAAGTGGATACCATATTTTATGGAAGAAAAAGCTATGACCTATTTGGACAATACATTCTGAAGGATGAAGATTCGGATGCTGACAAAGAACTTTGGGCACTAGTTCATAGTAAAGAGAAATATGTGTTTTCCAGGTCGCAGCAGGGGGAGGGGCATGAAGCTATTTATATAAACGACCATATTCTCGAAGAAGTAAACAAAATCAAACAGAGACCCGGTAGAGACATCTGGTTATATGGCGGAGCAAGCCTGATTACAACGTTTATCCAATTAGGGCTTGTGGATGAATTCAGATTATCCGTACACCCTGTAGTTCTAGGAGAAGGAAAACCGCTGTTTGCGGATATCAAAGAACGGTTGAATTTGAAATTGGCTCATACCAGAACCTTCTCCTCCGGACTTGTTCAGCTCATATACCATTGGGATGGTGAGCCTGATGCACGCTAATGATATCGTCATTAAAGGCGCGAGAGAGAATAACCTCAAAAACGTAAATGTCCGCATTCCGAAACGGAAAATCACGATCTTCACCGGTGTCTCAGGTTCGGGCAAATCTTCGCTGGTCTTCGACACTATCAGTGTCGAGGCTCAGCGGCAGCTAAATGAGACGTTCTCTGCATACATCCGCAACCGGATGCCCCGGTATAGTCAGCCAGATGCCGATCTCATCGAGAACTTGTCTACGGCCGTTGTTATCGATCAGAAAAGACTCGGCGGCAACTCCCGTTCGACGGTTGGCACGATCACAGATATCAATGCTATGCTCCGGCTGCTGTTCTCCAGAATCGGCAAACCGTTCATTGGCAATTCGCATGTATTCTCCTTTAACGACCCGGCCGGTATGTGCCCGGAATGCTCGGGAGTGGGGCAAGTGGTGCAGTTCGTTGTGGAGAAGCTGCTTGACTGGTCCAGGTCGCTGAATGATGGCGCGATTCTGTTCCCCGCTTTCAAAGTGGGGGGCTGGTTATGGAATACATATGCCCATTCCGGACTATTCGACAACGATAAGCGGCTCGCTGACTACACACAGGAAGAGATGGATGTCCTCCTGCATGGCAAAGAGAGCAAGATCGTGTACAACACCAAGGGCGGAGCCATCGAATCGGATTATGAAGGTCTGCTGCCCAAGCTCACACGTCTGTATCTGAAGCGGGACAGCAGCGAGCTGTCCGAAGCCAAACGCGAATCCATTGACCGGTTCTTGTCCTACAGCGAATGCAGCCTGTGTAAGGGGAGCCGGCTTAATCAAGAAGCCTTAGGCTGCCGGATTAACGGATACAACATCGCTGAGTGTGCGGCTATGGAGATTGGCGGGCTTATTTGTATCATCGAAGCCATTCAGGAACCCGTTGCCGGGCCTATGAAGGAGGGAATCCTGACCCGGTTGAATCATCTGGTCTCGATCGGGCTGGAGTATCTCAGTCTGGACCGGCAGACCACAACATTGTCGGGCGGGGAGTCGCAGCGCATTAAGATGGTCCGCCATCTGAGCAGCAGTCTTACCGACATGATCTATATTTTTGACGAGCCAAGCGTCGGGCTGCATCCGCGGGATGTTCATCGTCTGAACGGCATGCTGCGCCAGCTCAGGGACAAAGGGAATACGGTACTTGTTGTTGAACATGACCGCGAAGTGATGGAAATCGCTGATTATATTATTGATGTAGGACCTCATGCAGGTGCCCGTGGCGGTACAATCGTCTATGATGGTGACTTTGCAGGCTTACTCCAGGCGGATACGTTAACAGGACGGTACTTGAAGCAAAGTCTGCCCTTGAAGACATCTGTCAGAGTGCCAAAGGGACGAATGAGCGTAGCCTGCACCAGCTTGCACAATCTGAAGGAGGTGAGTGTTGATATCCCTGTTGGAGTACTGACTGTGGTAACGGGAGTTGCCGGCTCAGGTAAAAGTACGCTGATTAACGGAGCCTTCCTGTCCTCACATCCGGAAGCCATCGTCATTGATCAGTCGGCTGCAGGCACATCCATCCGCTCTAATCCGGCCACCTACACGGGAATAATGGACGACATCCGCCGGCTGTTCGCAGCCGCCAACAAGGTTAGCGCTTCCCTGTTCAGCTTCAATTCCAAGGGAGCCTGTGCCAACTGTCAGGGTCTAGGCATGATCTACACAGATCTGGCGTTTCTCGAGCCCATACGGACGACTTGTGAAGTGTGTGCGGGCAGGCGGTTCAGCGAAGAAGTATTGACCTATAAACTCAATGGACAATCCATCAGCGACGTCCTGGCTATGACCGTGCGGGAGGCTTCGGAGTTCTTCAGCAAGAAGGAGCTGCTCCGCAAGCTGCAGACACTGGAGGATGTGGGACTTGGATACGTAACGCTGGGCCAGCCTTTGAGCACTTTGTCGGGCGGTGAGTGCCAACGCATCAAGCTGGCTGAAGAGCTTCACAAAGAGGGCAGCCTATACGTTATGGATGAGCCTACAACCGGATTGCATATGTCCGATATCTCAGGGCTGATGGACATTATGAACCGCCTCGTCGACAGTGGCAACTCCGTGGTGGTCATCGAGCATAATCTGGATGTGATCAAGAGTGCAGACTGGATTATTGACATGGGTCCCGAAGGCGGACACCGGGGTGGGCAAATCGTATTCGAAGGCACACCTGCCCAGCTTGCCGCTGCTGAACATTCTATAACAGGGACGTATCTGCGCAAGGCCCTAGAGCAATCTTGAACGGGCAGCCCATATCAAACGTATCTCCGTTCCTTCCTCGGGACTCGACCGAACCTCAATTCGCCCTTGCATCGCCTCGATCAGTCCCTTGGTTACGGCCATGCCCAGGCCTGAGCCGACATCGGGTGCCGCTGTATCTGTGCCGCGATAGTATCGTTCGAACAGCTTCCACACTGTCTCCTGATCCATTCCGCGTCCATTATCGGCAAATTGAACAATGAAATCGCCTGCCTCTTTACCTGGCTGCACACTTACAATCAGCTTCGCGTCCGGCGGATTATGGAGCAGGGCATTGGCGGTCAGATTATCAACGATCCGTTCAAAGGAGGGAATGTGTACATAACCCTGTACCTGAGCCGGGGCAGGCTGGAAAGTAATGCGGCCCTCACCATAAGCCGGGTTACGTTCAGCACGCTGTACCAAATCCTGCAGCAGAGCATTGATATCCGTTAGCTCAACAGGGGGCTGGTACCCGCCGCTGCGCAGACGGTAGGTCATGGCCAGGTCGCTTACCAGCCTGTCCATGTACATCGACTTGTCTAACATAATGCCCGCGAATTCCCGTACTTCATTAGAAGCCCACTCGTATCTCTCTGCTTCCAGCATATGTGCATAGCCCTGGATGGAGGACAGGGGTGTCTTTAGATCATGGGTGATTCCAGCAATCCATTCCTCGCGAAGAGAGTCGGTCTGTCTGCGGAGTTCTTTATCCTGTTCCAGAGTATCGGATAACGTCTGGATGGAACGTAACACTTCCGTATATACCCGATATTTCCGCCGCCATTTCCCGTTCTTCTTCTGGCTAAGCGGCCTGCCGCGGGGGCCGGCCGGCTCCTCATATTGTCCGCGTTCCAGCCGCTGCAGCCATTGGAGCATATGGAGCATAGGATAACCGAACAGGTTGGCATACCAGACAGCAAGCAGGATCAGCAAGCCGATAATAGATACCAGAAGTGCAGCCAGGGCTGGACCAAAAATAAATCCGAAGGGGTTCTCATTGCTCCCCGCCGGCTTGCTCTCAAGTGGAACACTAAGCATCCAGGTAGAATGGTTCTGCTCATCATAGCTGGTCAATGCAGTCATTCCATACCGGGCGGGGTAACGTGTACGCAGAATCAGATCCTGGATGCTGTAGCTGTCCGGAATCCCTGCTGCGGGCTTGTTGAATGAAGCCATCTCCTGCCCCTGTTCGTCCAGAATCTGAAGATAGGCATCCGCCGCGCGGATGATGTCCTGCTGCCCGGATGCCAGTTCAAGCTTGTTATTTGCATAACGCCCCCCGTTATATGCTTGCTCCAGTATGGTTACGGCCTGGTTGTTCTCTCCATACAGCAGGGTGAAATTGATCCCTTGTCGTTCCCGGATAAGCAGATATAGCTCGTAGGGAAAGGGCTTTTGTCCTTGCCAATAGGATATGAGCTCTCCAGGTTTATAGTGATTCGGCACATCAGGAGGAGTATGAAAAGCATCCAGCACACGGCCTTGCTCATCGAGAATCTGAAGCCAGCCGTTGTTTTCCTCCATTCGCTTCAGCAGCTCAGGATCATACTTAACCCTGCCGTCCGGCAAAATATCGGCTGTACTGATTAGCTGGTCGAGCCCGACAGTGGCGAAATCTTCAACAAGGCTGGCCTCATTCAACTGCTGAATGACCCAGTAAGCTATGCTCCCGCCTATGATCAAGATCAGAATCACCGTACCCGCAAGCAAGCCAATGAACCGCGTCATTAATCTGCGTCTTATACTCATCGCCCAGGCCCCATGTCAGACTGAATGAGCTTATACCCTAGCCCGCGAACGTTCACCAATAATTCAGGGTTGGAGGGATCTGCCTCAATACGCTCACGAATCCGGTGAATATGCACCATGACGGTGTTATCATCACGAATGGCCTCCGATCCCCAGACCCGCTCATACAATTCAGACTTGGTGAAGATACGATTGGGATGTTTACAAAAGAACAGCAGCAACTGGTATACCAGCGCTGGGCAGTTCACGGGCTGGCCTTCTACCCTAAGTTCACCGGCTGGCTCCACGACCTGAAAGCGTCCATAATCATAGATGCCTTCCTGTGGCACCTGTTCTGCTTCCGTCTGTCTGGGCAAATATCGTCTCAGCAGGGATTTGATCCGTGCGACTACCTCCAGCGGGTTAAACGGTTTAACGACATAATCGTCTCCTCCAACCGCAAAGCCGGTCAGCTTGTCATAATCGGTAGTTTTCGCAGTCAGAAAGAGAATAGGGGCATCTGTAATTTGACGCAGAAAAGGGCAGACTTCCAGCCCGCTTCGGCCTGGAAGCATTACGTCCAGCACAATGCAGTGATAGGTTTTCTTTTCACATGCAGCAATCGCCTCTTCACCGGTAGTGACCGTATCAATATCCAGGAATTGCTCTTTGAGCAATACCGTTCGGAGCATATGCAGAATCGCCTGTTCATCATCAACAAGCAGGATTGAAACTTCATCCATGACGAAATAGAGCCTCCCAGCTTTTTATACAAGTATCATACCATTCTGAAGCACTGTGTTGCGTGCAGGCAACCTTAACGGATGCTTAATTTTGGAGATGTAACCCGCCGCAAAGTTAAGATAGAAGTAAGAGTAGGTTAGACGGCGGATAAGATTGATGTCGTACACTGGACTGGAAAGATATCGTGCTAACAAAGGAGTGCAAGGAAATGACCAGAGTATATTCGAAAAGCTGGAAGCTGCTTGCCGCAGTGCTGGGTACGTGTGTGATATTATCTGCCTGCGGCACCTCGAAATCAGCTGAACCGCAAGAGGAATTACCTGTAGAACAGACTTCCAGTCCAGCCCCATCAGTGGAAGCTGCGAATGGAGCGGGGGAGGGCGCAATGATTACACCTGACAATTTCATGGATAGCTTAATGAAGGGATCGAAGGAGGACATCTACAAGCAGATGAGCCCGGAGCTGCAGGGAATCATATCGCTGGACGAATTCAAGACGACTGCCGATAGCTTTATGGAAGGCGTTGCTTCATGGGAGAAGGTTACGGAGTTTAAAATGAACAATCTGATTGAAAGCTCATGGAAGGATCAGACGGGGACTAAGGGGATTCAAGCCTCTTTCGCCGAAGATTACCAGATTGCGGGGCTGCTTATTCAGCCGCTTGAGAGGCATGAAGAAACGGATAAGGCGCTGACCAAGACTGAATTCCAGTTTCCGCTGAAGGGCGAATGGTTTGTGTTCTGGGGCGGGAACGATGTGTTATCCAACTATCATTATGCTCATGAAACCCAGCGTTACGCACTCGACATTATCCGCACTCAGGATGCTGCAAGCTATGAAGATAAGGGAACGGACAATGAGAACTATTATGCTTTTGGTGAACCGATCTATGCAGCAGCAGATGGAAGGGTGGTTGAAGTCAAAAATGACATCCCGGATAACACTCCGGGCGTGATGAACGCTGAAGAACCGGCCGGGAATGTTGTGGTCATTGATCATGGAAACGGGGAGCACAGCATCACAGCACATCTCAAGCAAGGCAGTGTAGCCGTCAAAAAAGGGGATAACATTCAGCAGGGAGATCTCATCGGACATCTTGGTAATTCAGGGAACTCCAGTGAAGCACACTTGCATTTTCAAGTATCAGACGGGCCCGACATCTTCACTTCGCGTTCGCTTCAGATCCGCTGGGCCGATCAGAGTCAGAAGCTGACACGGGGGAATTCTTTTCAGGGACTGCGCAATTAATTGCGTCAGTTTTTATAAACGGCATACTTTCCAAAGGACTCTTGCACCCGCAAGAGTTTTTGCCGTTCCAAGTAACGTACATGTGCTGAGGTCTCCCCAAGCGCAAACCGCGCGCTGTCATTGTCAAAGTAAATAGGTGCTGCTGCGCCGAGGGATGGGTCCCATGCTTCACAGCCAGTACATTTATAAAAAATCCTGCAAAATGTGTAAGCGTGTTGATTTCCCAAAAAAAGGGACAAAAAAGGCCGCCATTTCGGGTAATGGTAAGTACGACCAAACCAAACCGAAATGAGGCGACCTCATGAATAATAATACCCCATTCTTAGCCGTATTCAAACAAGTATTAACTCCAGAAGAAGTTGAAATGGTGACCGGGCAAACCGAGGACTACGAGGATACCGGAACCAAAATGACCGTTGGTGTGTTGTTCGATTACTTTATCCAAGCCTGCTACCACCAATGGGATGGCTTTCGTCAAAGTGCCCGCGTGGGCTCGAACTTCGATTTGCCTAAGGTTCATTACTCCACTCTTTCGGGCAAAGCCGGTGAAGTTCCTTACGATATCTTCAAACGTTTGTTTCAACTGCTTGTCCAGAAATGTAACCGGCAAACCCGTCGGCACCTAAATCTGCCTAAAGATCTTCTACTGATTGACTCTACGACGGTTACGGCGGCAAACTCCCGCATGTCTTGGGCTCCGTATAAAAAATTCAGAGGAGGCATCAAGCTGCATGTCGCTCTTTCGCATGGACAGCATTCACCCATGAAGGTGGTCGAATCGATTGCCCGGCGCAATGACGCTCCATTTGGAGAAGTCTTGGCCCATAAGGACTACATTTTAGTTCAGGATCGGGCGTATGGAAAAATCGGTCGATTGGATCAATATGTGCAGCAAGGTCAGTCCTTTGTGGTTCGTCTGAAAGACAATCTCCATTTGGTGATGCCGCGAAAGCTTCAACGACCGGCGGAGGGAGACACCAAAATTGTACGCGATATCACCTGTTATATTGGTCAAGGCAAACACCAATCCGCCCACCGCCACCGCGTCGTTGAATTTGAAAATGACCGGGGTGAAGTGGTACGAATTGTGACCGATTTGAGAAAAGAGTCCGCTCATGTGATTGCTGAAATTTACAAAGCACGCTGGGAGATTGAAGTCTTTTTCCGCTGGGTGAAACAGCATCTGAATGTCCCTTGTCTATTTGGAACCACCGAAAATGCAGTATATAGCCAATTGTTTGTGGCCCTTACCGCGTATGTGCTTCTGAAATACATTTTTGATGAAATTCATCCGAAGGTACCGGTCTTCGCTGAGCTGACTCTTTGGGAATTTATGCAGCACTGGCGTATATTTAATCTTCCGCTGGAGTGGCAGGCTCAGTTTAATCTGCTCAGGCGTAAAGAACATTTAGGTGTTTTTGTCATCCCATAATATGGGTAATCAACACGCCTGCAAAATGTGCAACATTGCTACTCCTTACAAGTGGCCGGTTAAAGATGGCACCAGCATCCTTCACCCGAAGGGTGAGTGACTATAGATCATGGACAATTTTAAAGCCTATACCGAACACAATTAACGATCAAAAGAAAGACGCCTGGGAAGATGGAAGATACCCGGCGTTTTTCTTTCAAGAGTGAAAATAGTGTTGACTTACGGCTTCCTTTAAGGAATATAATATACCTACTTATAGGAAAGGAAGATGAAGGAATGTCCATGTCTCGGCCGAATACCAGAATTAAAGCAATAGAGCTTCGAATGGGATCTTTTATTGTATATCCGACATTGTTGAGGGATGAACGGAATCTTGTACTTGTGGATACTGGCATTCCCGGACAATTGGATAAGATTCGAACGTTACTTGAAAGGGAAGGCTTTGGACTAGATCAGCTGACGCATGTCATCATTACGCATCAAGACAGCGATCACATTGGCAGTCTGCCGGAGTTGGTTCAGGCCAGGGGGAACGAGTTGACGGTGCTCGCACATGAGGAGACTGTACCCTATTTGACGGGAGCCATTCCGCTTGTTAGAGGTAGAACTTTTGCACCGTCCGTGCACGTTCATACGGCACTTAAGGATCGAGACATTCTGCCCCTGGCCGGTGGCATTCAAGTCGTTTTCACCCCTGGACACACGCCAGATCATATGTCGCTCTATCATATCCCTACGCAAACGTTAATTGCCGGCGATGCATTAAACTCAAAGGATGATAAGCTCCTGCCCTTCGACAACTATTACACGTTGGATCATTCTACTGCGCTGAAGTCGATTGCCAAGCTGCTAGAGCTGGATATTAAAAAAGTGATCACCTATCATGGTAACGAAGCTACTCATCGAATTAAGGAAAGTCTCCAGAAAATAGTAAATACAACAGGCCAATGATCCTCAGGATCATTGGCCTGTAATTCTGTTTTAGTAGACGCCCACCGCATTGTAAGCTTTGGTTACAGCGGTTACTTGAGCCGAGCCTGCTCCAAACAATTCAGTAGCCGATTGAATGACGGCTGTACGTGCAGCAGAGAAGTTGGATGAGGTTGTAAGGTAATATACAAGTGCATTGTAATAGATTTGAACGGCATCCTCACGGCCAATACCTGTGACCGTTATACCGTTAAACGTACCGCCTTGAGCAGCCAGATAGAAAGCTTTGTTATTGATGCCGCTGTTCGTATGCACACCGCCTTCGTCACCGGTGCCGGTGTACCGGTCGCTGTACTTATCAGGCTGACCGTACAATGGCGGATTAGCTAGTGAGCGTAGTGCGTCCCCCGCTATACCAGGTGTATATACTTTATCACCAATCAGCCAGTTCGCACCTTCTATTGAATTTCCGATGATGTCGGAGAAGGACTCATTGAGTGCCCCTGGTTCTCCGTAGTATTCAAGATTGGAAGTTTTCTCAGTCACACCATGCGTCAGCTCGTGGCCTACCACGTCCATATCACCGGACAGCAGTGTAAAGGTAGACCCATCCCCATCACCGAAAACAATCTGCGCACCATTCCAAAATGCGTTGTTATAGGAAGTGTAGTAATGAACGGTTGAACGGATCTGCAGTCCCTTGTTGTCCAGACTGTTGCGGCCGAAATGCTGGAGATAATAATCGTAGGTTCTCTCAGCATAGGTGTGGGCATCAACTGCGGCTTTGTCTGTCCAGACATTGTTAGTGCTGGTTAAGAGCGTCCCCGGAAGAGAGGTCTTGTTCTTGGCGGTATAGGTCACAATGCCCTTTCCGCGGGTACTGTCATACAGCTGGTAGGTTGAGCCTGAGAGGCGTGTCTCGAACGTCTTGGTATCTCCAAAAACTCCAGTACCCGTACCCGTCAGGTTCTCTAAGATATTATATTTGAACAGTACGCTGCCATTCTCCGCAGAAATGAAGTACCGTATCCGCAAAGGCTCGGGTTCCAGAACGTTCACTTCCGTTTTATAGACTAATTTAGGTTCTCCGTCAACGATAAAATAATACAAATCCGCTGCAGGAGTAACTTGGGGCTCACCTAGCGGTCCATGCTCCAGCGTGGCATCCTGGCTGGCTGCCAGGATGGCATCTGCTCCGGATATGGTTTGGAGTTGAATCAGCGGCTGCGGAATGGTCTGGTACACATCTTCAACTACACTTCCCAGCAGGGAGGTAACATTGCCGTCTTTGTCGATATGCAGGGTCTGATCGGCTCCATATACCGGTATTCCCGAGATATACTGGCTTAACCGGTAATGCTGGCTGCCGGTCTTGCTGCTTATGGTTTGCTCTGTAATTTTAAATTTTCCCCGAATATCCTCCTTAGCCGAAAGATGCAGGTTCCCTTTAACACTTTCAAGATATCCCCATACTTTGTCCTCAAAAGCGGAGCCTGCTGGAGCTTTCCAGGCTTGGCCCGTAATCGAAATGGGGGAAGAGCCTGAGAAGAGCTCGGCAGGCTGATTACGCTCGTTGTTTTCAGCGGCAGCGCCCACCGAAGCAAAGGACCCAAGTGCTACAACACCTGCAAGAAGTGAAGCTACAGTCTTTTTCATAATTAATACTCCTCCGATCAAATTGGTAGGTTTTAAATCAAGCCTGTGTACTTACTCAAGCTGCGATCTGGGGTGCAAGGACTAAGGCGGCGAACAACCTTAATGTACGGAGGGAGAGTGTGGAGAGGGCAAGACCCCTTTCGTGAAATTTACAACTACATCATTATTCACAGATCCCAAAATGGATATAAATGAAAAAAATGTAATTATAGTGTTTTCAGTATATTTAGGTTTTTGAATATCAACTATGATCAGAATCACAATTAATGCGATAAAATTAGTAAACAATAATTGTGCAATATAAATTGACGAAGAAAGTTAATTGTGCTAGCATTGCTGTAACTTAAAACAAAAAGGCTATGATGAGAAATAGTAACTATTAAGGATCTCACAGAGAGAAGATGGTTGGTGCGAATCTTCATTGATCTAATAGTGAAGCAGTCTCGGAGCTGTGAACCGAACAGAGCAATCTTAGTAGGCTTCAACGGAGTTCCACCGTTATTCAGGAAACAGTATCGGAGAAATCCCGTACTGATAGAGCGCAGAGCAATCTGAAGTTAGGTGGTAACACGGACATAATCGTTCGCCCTAAGTTGACAAGAAACATGTCAGCTTAGGGCTTTTTTGTATTATTAAGCATAAATAATATTTGATGGAGGGATTGAGCATGGTGAGAATGACACCAGATGGATTAAGACGATCATATATTGATTTTATGAAAGGAATAGGGGCAAGCCAAGTGCCCTCCGCAAGCTTGTTACCGGAGAATGATCCCTCGACGTTGTTTACAGGAAGCGGCATGCAGCCGATGGTTCCCTATTTATTGGGGGAAAAACATCCGATCGGCAATGAGATTGCTAATATTCAGAAGTGCTTGAGGACAGTGGATATTGAGGAAGTAGGAGATACGTCACATCTGACATTTTTCGAAATGATAGGCCGGTGGGAGTTCAAAGCAAATGAACATAACTATAAGCAAAAACAAATCGATGCCATTTGGAATTGGCATATTATCGAATTAGGAATGGATCCGGGCAGGCTGTATATCAGTGCTTTCGCAGGAAGTGACGAATTGAATATACCGAAAGATACGGAAGCCATTGGGCTCTGGTCAGCAAAATTCAAATCCGTTGGGATAGATCCCATCATTGAAGAGGATCCCTGGCAATATGGGGCATCTAGAGGCGGGAAAATATTCTTATACGATGAACAAGAAAACTGGTGGAGCCGGGCCGGAAGTCCGCTCCATATGCCGGTTGGTGAACCGGGTGGACCTGATAGTGAAATGTTCTATGATCTTGACCCAAGCGGTGATCCACTGGATCATCCTGCTTCTGAAAGCGACAGATTTCTGGAAATTGGGAATAACGTATTTATGTGTTACACCAAAGAAGACACCGGATTCGTAAAAATGCAAAATCCCAATCTGGATTATGGAGGCGGATTAGAAAGGGTTGCAACAGCCCTTAATGGAGACAAGGATATCTATAATACGGCTTTCTTCCTTAACCCCAAGAACAAGTTGATGGAGCTGAGCGGTAAATCCTATACTGACGATTTAAAGTCGTTTAGAATCATACTGGATCATGTAAGAGCAGCTACTTTCCTCATTAATGACGGTGCGGAGCCAGCTAATAGTGATGCAGGATATATAACAAGAAGGCTATTAAGAAGGGCGATTCGTGCAGGTAAAAAAATAGGGATACAAGGAAGCTTTGTGGGTCTGTTGTCTGAAGTTTATATAGATGAAGCAACAGCTTATGAAGATTTGTTCGGCAATAAAAAGAAAGTTATCGAAATCGTAAATAAGGAAGAAAATCTTTTCTATAGAACGTTACAGCAAGGAGAAGTTGAAATCCAAAAACATCTTAAGTATAAGGGTAAAGTTACAGGTGCAGATGCCTTTTATTTTTACGAAACCTATGGGTTTCCCTTGGAGTTGACGGAAGAGTTTCTAATGGAAAGTGGATATAGCATGGAGGACAAGGCTTCTTATATAGAGGCGGCAAAAAAACATGCTGAAAAGAGCAGAACTGCATCTGCGGGTAAATTTAAAGGTGGCTTAGCTGAACACTCAGCAGAAACAACCGCGCTGCACACGGTATCTCATTTGTTACTTGCGGGGTTAAGGGAAGTGCTGGGTGATCATATTCACCAACAAGGAAGTAATATTACTTCAGAACGGTTACGGTTTGACTTCAACCATGATGAGAAACTTACGCCAGAGCAAATAGCTGAGGTGGAGAAGTATGTGAATGATGCGATTTCATCCAAAGCAGTTACCTCTATTTCAGAGCTGCCTAAGCTTGAAGCGAAAGAAAGTAATGTGGAAGGGAACTTTTGGGATAAATATCCGGATATCGTTAAGGTGTATACCATCCAAGATCACGAAGGGAAAGTGTGGAGCCGGGAAGTATGTGGAGGACCTCATGTAGCAGATACAACAACCATAGGGACGTTCAGGATTACAAAAGAACAATCTTCTGCTGCTGGAGTCAGAAGGATTAAAGGAGTCATTGTCAGTAGACAATAACATAGTCCCAAACCTGCACAAGTTGCAGGTTTTTTTCGGTTGAGAGGAGGGAATGGCAATTTAAGAGCCAACAAATTAATTGACCATAGGATGGAAAAGACTTATTAATGTAATAAAATGGTCTGTAAGAGTGAATTAGGAGTTGTTGGAACTTGATGGTATGGATGCCGACTCGTTAATAGCTATGCTAAAAGCTTCATTCACCTTAGACAATTTGACGAAGAGTCATTGGAAGAAATTGAATATTATAAAAATACCGCTAGAGCCAACGCTTTCGTTCTTGACTTACTTGAGGGAAAAGAGGAAGTATTGCCTGTATACGTGAAATTTCTAAAGATGGGTGCTAGGGAAGAGTTGACCGCTGGTTTGCTTTGGTTCCCATGGTCTACAGCCAGTAACTTTTCAAAAGAAATCCTGCAAAATGGGCAACAATACTATGTTCATTGCAGAGAAACCCAGGTCTTTTAAAGACTCTGGGTTTCTTTTGTATCAAACCGGTCTCTAATATACGGGTATACTTGTCTGGTTTTCGTTTCATTTCGTCCTGGCTGCATGAGAGATCTCCCTCTACTGCCTAAGGGTGGTCAGCATACTCTGAATATGGCTTTCCATCAGCTGCCGTGCTGTTCCGCTTTGCCGCTCCTCGATGGCAATGGCGATCAGAACATGGTAATTAGATGCCTTGGTCCGCATATTGGGCAGCGTATTGGTCTGTTTGCGTCCTTCGGCCAATAGTGGAAGAATCGATTGGAGCATTCGTGCCACCACCGGATTGGCTGCCCCTTCGGCGATTAATTGATGGAAGGCAAGGTCTGTCTCGAAGAAGGAGCCGCCTTCCTCCATTTGCTGCACCATCCGATCTGCCAGTACCCGCAGCCGGCGGATCTGATCCTCATTGGCCCGCTTCGCGGCCAGAGCGGCAAGCTCAGGCTCAATGAGCAGTCTGGCTTCCAACAGATCCACAATCGAAATGTTGTCTAATTCCTCTAAGGCGACCGCCGGATCATCCAGCAGCAGCGGATCGTTCCGTACATACATCCCGCGCCCGTGTTCAATGCTGACATTCCCCTGACTCTCTAATATCCGCAGCGCCTCACGTACTGTTGTGACACTAACCGAGAAATCAACGGCCAGCTGCTGGAGAGTAGGGAGCCGGTCTCCCGGAGCCCATTCCCCAACGATAATTTTCTGCTTCATAAGCTCTATTGTTGCTTGAAACGCGGTTTGTTTATTCTGTTTCATGGTTAGCCGTCCCTTTGACTTGGAATACATTCATTCTAGCATAAGCACTTCGTGACAATAAACAGATACGTCTGAGTATTGATTTAGTATTGACTAGCGAAGAACAAGATAATATGATCATACCGTAAAGATCATATCTATATCGGAAAATTAATACTAAAGATATGATCTTTAATGAGGGACTCGATTAGTGAAGCAGCAGAAGGAGGAGGGGCAATGGAGGTCGTAACCTTTGGGGAAACCATGGTGCTTCTGGCACCGGACCGGATGGTTCCCCTTGAGTATGTGAACGGTTTTCACAAGCATGTTGCCGGAGCTGAGACTAATGTGGCCATTGGGCTCGCCCGTATGGGACACACCGTCGGCTGGTTCAGCAAGCTCGGCAATGATCCGTTTGGCCGGTATATCAGGCAGTTCGTAAGAGGACATGGCGTTGATATTTCCGAAGTCAGGGTTACTGCTGAAGCGCCGACGGGAGTGTTCTTCAAAGAACAAATCTCCCCGGACAAAATTCAGGTGTACTACTATCGCAAACAATCGGCGGCCAGCCTGATGCAAGAAGATGAGCTTAGTGAGGCATATGTTGGAGGTGCCCGCATCCTGCATGTTACTGGCATTACGCCAGCTCTTAGCCCGGAATGCAGGCAGTTAACCTTTCGGGCCCTCGAAGCGGCCAAAAAACACGGTACGGCCATTGTGTTCGACCCCAATATCCGCTGGAAGCTGTGGAACCGAGAAGAGGCTTATCGTGTTCTTAACGAAATCGCGGCTCTTGCCGACTACGTGCTGCCCGGCATGGAGGAGGGGCAGTTTCTGACAGAATGTAATGAGCCTGCAGAGATCGCAGAGCGATTGCTGAAATCCGGTGCAGGTGCTGCCGTAATCAAGCTTGGCGCGGACGGTGCTTATTACAGTAACGGACGAATCTGTGGAACTGAGCCAGGGTTTCCCGTGAAGAGACTCATTGATCCGATGGGTGCCGGAGACGGTTTTGCCGCAGGCTTTATAAGCGGTTTGCTCCAGGGAGAGGACCTGCCTTCTGCCGTGCGGCGCGGCAACGCTGTGGGTTCCATTGTTGTCGGGGTAAGCGGCGATGTGGAAGGTCTCCCGGCCCGGCAGGATGTGGATCTTCTCTTGGCCGGGGGAGCCGGCATGGAGGATATTATCCGGTAAGTGAGTGCATTTCCAAGGAGGAGGAAGGACATGGACAAAGCTATGCAGATTGAGCGGCTGATAACTTCCGGATTGGTCGCCGTTATTCGCAGACCACCGCCTGAACGGGTAGAACACATTGCCGCAGCACTGGCAGACGGTGGTGTCGGAGCGCTGGAGATTACAGCAGATACCGCGGAAGTATACAGGCTGATCGCGGACATGAAGGCGAAATATGGAGATCGCCTGCTGGTTGGAGCGGGTACGGTGCTGAAGCTGACGCAGGCCGAGCAGGCGATCGCGGCGGGAGCCGATTTTATTTTCTCCCCAAATTTGAATGAGGCGATTGTAGAACTGACCTTACAGCACGGGCGAATCTCGATTCCAGGTGTAATGACACCGACCGAAGCGGTCAGAGGGCACGACGCTGGTGCAGACCTGCTTAAAGTATTCCCGGGCGGTTCACTGGGTGCCTCCTACATCAAGGAACTGCAGGGGCCTCTTGGCCACATCCGCATGATGCCGACAGGAGGCGTGACACTCCAGAATGTCGGAGCCTTCATTGCCGCCGGAGCCGTTGCCGTCGGTCTTGGAAGCGCTCTCGTCGATCGGGAAGCGGTGGAGCAGGGCGACTATGGGAGAATCACAGAGACGGCCCGCCAATTCGCCAAGGAAGTCCGCAAGGCCAGAATGAACAACAACAAAGGAGCAAAAAAACCATGAAAATAACCGGATTCGAGACCTTTATCGTTCCTCCCCGCTGGCTGTTTCTGAAGATTGAAACCGATGAAGGTATATCCGGCTGGGGGGAGCCGGTGGTCGAAGGCAAGGCGCATACGGTGCAGGCCGCAGTGGAAGAGCTGATGGATTATTTGATTGGGCAGGACCCCCAGCGGATTGAAGATCTATGGCAGCTCATGTACCGGGGAGGCTTCTATCGTGGCGGGGCTATTCTGATGAGTGCGATAGCGGGAATCGATCAGGCGTTATGGGATATTAAAGGGAAAATCTACAATGCGCCTGTGTACCAGCTGCTGGGCGGCGCTTGCCGCAATTCTATGCGGGTGTACTCCTGGGTCGGCGGAGACCGTCCCATTGATGTTGTTAAGGCGGCGCTGGAGAAGAAGGCCGCCGGGTTCACGGCGATTAAGATGAATGCCTCGGAAGAAATGCAGTTTATTGATACACATGACAAGATCTATGCTATCGTCGAGCGGGTCGCCGCCATTAGGGAGGCCTGCGGACCGGAGTTCGGGATTGCTGTTGATTTTCACGGACGGCTGCACAAGCCGATGGCACGAGGACTTGCCAGAGAGCTGGACCCCTACCGTCTGATGTTCATAGAAGAGCCAGTGCTGCCGGAGAACAACGAAGTACTGCGGGAGATCGCACATCATACCAGCACTCCGATCGCCACGGGTGAGCGGATGTACTCGCGCTGGGAATTCAAGAATCTGCTGAAGGATGGGGTGGTTGACATTATTCAGCCCGACCTATCCCATGCCGGAGGGATCACGGAATGCAAGAAAATATTCGCCATGGCCGAGGCGTTCGATGTCGCAGTCGCGCCGCATTGCCCGCTTGGGCCGATCGCCCTGGCCGCCTGTCTTCAGGTGGATGCAACGTCTTACAATGCGGTCATTCAAGAACAAAGCCTGGGCATCCACTATAATCAAGGCAATGACCTGCTGGATTATATCACCGATCCGTCCGTCTTTGCCTACAGTGACGGGCATGTCCAGATTCCTTCCGGACCGGGACTTGGCATTACCGTGAACGAGGAGTATGTGCGGAAGATGGCGGAGGACGGCCACCGCTGGAGAAACCCGGTATGGCGGCACCGCGACGGCAGCATTGCGGAGTGGTAAGCTTAAGCAAATATAGTCCTATTGAAGCCGCTATTATAGCGGTTTTTTTATTTTAGATGTTGTCAGAAAACCTGCCATGGGGGTAATATGAAATACAGAAAGTAGACAGGTATAATTCATACTTAACATTAACGTAGGAGTGGTAGCAGTGAAGATTCTTGTAGATGATTTGAGCGGGGCACAAGTGATTGGATTAATTGCAGAACATCTGCAAGGAATGGCCGAGGACTCTCCGCCAGAGAGCATTCATGCCCTTAATCTGGACGGGTTGAAGCAGCCGGAAATTACCTTCTGGTGCGCTTGGGAGGATGAGGAGCTTCTGGGCTGCGGAGCGATCAAGGAATTGGACAAAGAGCATGCAGAGCTCAAATCGATGCGGACAGCTAAAAAGCATTTACGCAAAGGTGTAGCCAGAAATATTCTTGCTCATATTATTGAAGAAGCCAATAGCCGCGGATACAAACGGATCAGCCTGGAGACGGGCTCCATGAATTCATTCCTCCCCGCCCGCAAGCTGTATGAAGATTTCGGCTTCACGTATTGTGAGCCTTTTGCCGATTATATCCCGGATCCGAATAGTAAATTTATGACGAAGGCATTGTAGGTTTATTATAAAAACACTTGAAGAACAGCATTCTGTAGTTGCAGAGGATGCTGTTCTTTGAGTTTTTACATTGTTTAAGAATAGAAAGATATTGGATTAGTAGTATTGACTTAGAGTGCGCTTAAACTCGTATACTGGTCACGTACGATGCAAAAAAGTGGAAGTTCATTCAATTTATTAAAGGGAGGATTTAATGTGAAGCATTTTACGTTGGGGAATACAGAATTGCTGGTAAGTGCGTTTTCTTTGGGTTGTCTGAATTTTGGATCGCGAACCGACAAAAAAACCTCTTTCCAGCTGCTTGATCATTTTTTTGAGGCAGGGGGAAACTTTCTGGATACAGCCAATAATTATGCGATATGGAACGAAGGCTGTGTTGGCGGAGAAAGCGAGGCTTTGCTGGGTGAATGGATGAAAGAAAGAAAAAACAGACATCAGATCATTTTGGCCACCAAAGTGGGAGCGAAACCGGTAGTGCCGAAAAGCGAAAAAATGGAGGGCTTAGGCCGCCAAGCGATTGAGAAGGGAATTGACGAAAGTTTGCTGAGGCTTGGTACAGATTATGTAGATTTATATTATGCTCATGTAGACGATAACGAAACTGAGCTTGAGGAAACCTTGGAGACTTTTGATTCCTTGGTCAAAACTGGTAAAGTAAGAGCTATAGGCTGCAGTAATTACCGGTTTTCCAGGCTCCTTGAGGCCAAGGCGATCAGTAAAGCAAAAGGGTGGGAGTCCTATTGCTGCCTCCAGCAGCGACATACGTATTTGCAGCCTCGAGCGGATGCGGATTTCGAAGTGCAGGTCAGTGCGGATGAGGACTTACTTGCTTACTGCAGTCAACATGATGATTTTACGCTCCTGGCTTATTCTCCACTCCTTGGAGGCCTATACAACAATAAGGAAGCTGTCCTGCCCGATACATACCGGAGAGAGGATCAGATGACCCGATTGGATACTCTAAGGAAAGTTGCTGGAGAGCTGGGAGCGACACCGAATCAGCTTGTCCTGGCTTGGATGCTGCATAAGCACCCGAGAGCTCTTCCCATTGTTGCTGCAAGCGGTCTAACGCAATTGGAAGAAAATTTGGGAGCACTTAAGCTGCAACTTAGCTCAGAACAGCTTGATCAATTGAACTGATGTTGAAAGGAGCGTACTCGTTATGACCGGTAAAGAGCTGACCATTCAGCAGGCAGCTGAGATGACGGGGTTAAGCGTACATACCCTCCGTTATTACGAAAGGATCGGTCTTATGGACCCCATCCCCCGTGCCGAGAATGGTCATCGGATGTATCGGGAGCATGATTTTGAATGGATTGTATTACTCGCAAAGCTTAGGACTACAGGAATGCCGATTGCACTTATGCAACAGTTCGCTGATATGATGCGGCTTGGCAATGAGGGCATTCCAGAGCGCAGAAAACTTCTGGAAGAGCATGAGCGGAAATTAATCGAGCAGGCTCAAACGATTCATCAGACTTTGGATATTCTGCGGGGTAAAATTGATTACTATCGTTCCTGGGAAGAGGAGACCAGGCGCGGGGAAGCCACTATGAAGTCAGCCCGGTGACCAGTTCATCCAGGATTAGTATCCCGGGGTGCATACATTACCTATATCAAAACAACTCTTGCTGAGTTGTTTTTTTCTTGCTTTAAATATATGTATGCGATATATTGCATATAAGGAAATTGAGAAGTGAGGAAGATGACTATGCCAGTACCTAAAAATTTTGTCTCACCTGCACGGATGTCTGCGAAAGAAAGAGCCTTCTCCCAGATTCAACGATGGATTATCGACGGTACACTGCAACCCGGGGAAAAGCTGCTTGACGCCGAATTGGCTGAGTCGCTTGGCGTAAGCCGCACACCGATTCGGGAAGCCTTTCAGCTACTCGAAGTACAAGGGCTCGTATCTACTCATCCTGGTAAAGAAACCAGGGTACAGGAAATTGAGAAGGATGACATCTTCAAGATGTATTCAACGATGGCGGCCCTTCAGGCTTTGGCAGCTGAAACTGCCGCAAAAGTGATTATTCCAGAACAAATCGAGCAACTAAAAGCGATTAATCTTGAATTTGCAAGTGCCATTAATAGCGGTCAAGCTTACCAGGCCATGGAGGCGGATGAACAGTTCCACAACCTGATTGTGGAACTGTCTGATAATCCTTATATCGCTTCATTCAGCGCATCCCTTCAGATTCATATCCGGCGCTTTAAATACGTGTTCTTAGAAAGGCCGATTACGGAGACACAAGCTTCAGTCGATGAGCATGGTTTAATTATTGCAGCGTTCGAGAAGAATGATTCTGATCGTGCTCAGGCAATGATGAGGCAAAATTTCATCCGTCCGATGCAGGAACTGCACGGACTACTTTAAGCAGACAGGAGCGGGGACAAATGATGAACCGAAAAGATCTTCGTATTAAAAGCAAGGTAATTAGCGAAGGTGTCAACCGGGTGCCGAACAGAGCCATGCTGCGTGCGGTTGGTTTTACAGATGAGGATTTCAAAAAACCGATGATTGGCGTAGCCAGCACTTGGAGCGAGGTCACCCCGTGCAATATGCATATCAATGAATTGGCTGTTCAAGCCAAGCAAGGGGTGCGTAACCATGATGGTGCTCCGCTGATTTTTAATACGATTACAGTCTCAGACGGTATTTCAATGGGACATGGAGGCATGCTGTTCTCACTGCCAAGCAGGGAAGCCATCGCGGATTCTATTGAGATTGTAGCCGGAGCTGAGCGCTTTGACGGCCTGGTGGCAATCGGTGGCTGTGACAAAAACACGCCTGCCTGTCTGATGGCGATTGGGCGGCTGAATATCCCTTCCGTCTACGTATACGGCGGAACGATTCTGCCCGGAAAGCTCGACGGTAAAGACGTCGATATTGTAACGGCCTTCGAAGCGGTTGGCCAATATCATGAGGGAAAAATAACAGATGAACAGCTCCATAAGGTAGAGTGCAGCGTTTGTCCGGGTCCAGGCTCTTGCGGCGGCATGTACACCGCCAACACAATGGCTGCTGCAGCAGAAGCCATGGGCATGAGCCTGCCCGGCTCATCCTCTACGCCGGCCGTTTCGCCTGATAAAGCTGCAGAATGTGCTGCGGCGGGCAGACAAGTCATAGCGCTGCTGGAACAGGAGATTTACCCGAAAGACATCATGACGAAAAAAGCGTTCGAGAACGCAATTACGGTCGTTATGGCTCTGGGAGGTTCAACCAATGCGTTCCTGCATTTGCTCGCTATTGCGCATTCGGCAGGCGTAGATTTAACCTTGGATGATTTTGAGCGGATACGTCTGCGTGTTCCCCATTTGGCAGATCTGAAGCCAAGCGGCCAATATGTAATGCAGGATTTGAACGAAATTGGCGGTATTCCCGGCGTGATGAAGTTATTACTGGCTGAGGGACTTCTTCACGGGGATTGCCTAACGGTCACAGGTAAGACCTTGGCAGAGAATCTGGCGGAAGCAACGCCGTTGAGAGACGATCAGAAGATTATCCGTCCATTAAAACAGCCTCTGAAGCCAAATGGACCATTAGTTGTACTTAGAGGTAACCTTGCCCCTGAAGGCGCTGTAGCCAAGATGTCAGGCATGAAGAAGCTCCGGTTTGACGGACCTGTTAAGGTGTATGACAGCGAGGAGGCCGCAACGGAAGCGATATTAAGAAATGAAATCCAAAAAGGCGATGTACTGGTTATCCGTTATTGTGGTCCAAAGGGCGGTCCAGGCATGCCGGAGATGCTATCTGTTACCGCATTAATTGTAGGTAAAGGTCTTGGCGGGGAAGTGGCCCTAATTACGGATGGAAGGTTCTCAGGTGGCTCGCATGGATTCGTAGTCGGCCATGTATCACCTGAAGCGCAGGTAGGTGGACCGATCGCGTTGCTGAGAAGCGGAGACATGATTACCATCGATAGCGAAACGCAGCAGATTATGTTTAACGTGACAGAAGAGGAGCTGGCTACTAGGGCTCAAGCATGGATACAGCCTCCGCTAAAAGTAAATTCAGGCGTGCTGGCCAAGTATGCAAGATTAGTTTCCTCTGCATCTAAAGGTGCAGTGACTGACCAAGCATAGCGATCAGGAGGGAGGGGCGAGAACATGCCTGAAGTTACGTTTTACCGGGATGAAGCGCTGCCCTTTCTGGAGGGGAAGTATTGTACGTCGGGTGATCTAGCCTACCATAGGCATTTTCACGAAGAATATTCGGTTGGGCTCATAGATGCAGGTCACACCAACGCCTGGTGCGACGGCGAACAGATTCGGGTGGAAGCGGGGAAAATGATCAGTTTTCCGCCGATGATGCTGCATGCCTGCCATCCGGAACCGGACGCGGAATGGCGGTATAAGATGTTGTTTATCCGCCCCGACTGGCTGCATAAGCTTGGACCGGGGGAGCTTAACCGGCTGCACATCCCGTTCTTACTGGGCGGAGGCAAGAATGAAGCGTGCCGGGAACGATTAAATCACACGATGGACGCGCTCGCAGGGGGCGGTTCTCCGCTTGAAACCGAGACGGCTCTCATTGAACTGGTGCAAGCTTTGGTTGATCCTAACGAGAATGACCTGGGGCATACAGGCTCATCAGGTGTTCAGGAGCAAAAATACGTGAAGCTGATCAAAGACTACTTACAGGCGAATTATACAGAGCAGGTAACGCTTGAGCACTTGGAACAGGAAGCCGGAATCAGCCGCTTTCATCTGATCCGGCTCTTCAAGAAAGGGAGCCATCTGCCCCCTCACGCCTATCAAAACCTGCTGCGCATCAATCATGCCAAGATCCAGCTGGCGAAGCAGCGTCCGATCGTTGATATCGCGGCGGAGTCAGGGTATTATGACCAAAGCCATTTTACAAAGGCTTTCTCGAAAATTGTAGGGGCAACGCCCAGGCAATATGCGATGTCGATATAGATAGCGATGATATAGAAGAGCAATTTTTTACAAGATTACGCCCTTCAGCCCAAGTACACTTGAACTACTTGCAAAAGGGGGAAACGTAATATGCATGATCACAAGGAGTGGGAACAGCAAGCGGCAGACGCATTAAAGTCGGTCGCCAGACGAATGGATATCAAGGCTTATGTGGAGCAATCGCCATTGTTATACGGTCTACTGAAAAAGGCTGCTTTACAGTATGTAACAGGCGAATCCCGTATAAACGGACTCGAAGCGGGGCAGAGGCTTGCTGCCAAAGGCTATGCCATTTCGCTAGAGTACATTGGCGAGAATACGGTAAATGCCGGGGAATGCGAGGCGACGGTTAAAGAAATAACAGCGCTAATCGATGATCTCGGTAAACAGGGGGCATCCGCCCGCGTATCCTTCGATTTGTCGCATATCGGACTGACGCTGGAACCGGAGCTTGCTTATACGAACTTAGCCAAATTAGCAGCACGGGCGCTGGAAACAGAACTGGAGCTGTTCATCAGCATGGAAGAGTCCGCTAAGACAGAGCAGATCCTCAAGGTATACAAGCGGGCCGCGTCCAGGTATCCTAATATCGGCATTACGCTGCAGGCGCATTTACATCGGACGCTGGATGATTTGGCCGCGCTATCAGCTTCATCAGGCCGGATACGAATCGTGAAAGGCGCCTATCAGGAGTCGGGTGAAGTCGCGATATCCCGATCCGAAGCACTGAATGAGCGATATTTGCAGCTAGTGGAACAGGCGCTCGGAGACGGACACCGGGTTTCAGTTGCTACGCATGATGAGCACATTATAGAGGAAGCCATACAGCGCGGTCTATTGACAGTAGGTGGTGCGAAGCTGGAGATGCTCTACGGCATCCGGCCGGAGCTGGGCAGCAGGCTGAAATCAGCCGGTTATCCGGTACAGATCTATTTGACCTATGGCCGTGAGTGGTACTTGTACCTATGCCACCGGATCGCAGAATATCCGCCTAATCTGTACCGGGCAGTTGCAATTATAGCCGATTCGCCGCGCGTTGATCCTGTGGAGGCATATGATTGAACTAACTGGGAAGGTTAGTTGAATAACACAACTTGGTAGCCGGATAAAGGTCCGGCTGCCTTTTGTTTCCTTGCTTCATCTTTTGGTTGATTCAATTTTATCGGGAAGATCCTGTATCGCTTTAACAAGTTGGGCGAGCGATTGGTCTAGATGATCTAGTCGCTCTCCTATGGTTTGTAATACATAGCGGATCAATATAAAACACAGCGTAACCGGAAATCCGACATTCGTAACTAATGAAATCAGATCAGTAGCTGACATTGACGTCTTCCTCCTTTCATTTAAATTCTACAAATAGGTAAAATATTGATATTCGTATACAACCAAACTATAATATAAAACAGAACACGTGTTCTTATTTTGGTTGTAAAACATTGTTAAATAATTCCCTATATGTAGAAAGTAATTAAAATAAGAGGAGACACAATGGGTATGGAAGAGCAAATTATACAAAGTTATCGCAGGGAAGTATATCGTATAGGATGGCGATTGCAATATTGGAGTAAAAAGACTTACAGACACGAGTGTACATTTTTTGATGTCAACGCCGTTCAGGGTGATGAATCAGAGGATCTCATAAACCGGTTATCCGTTGAGCACATGTTAAGTACACTTCCAACTAGGGGAAGAGAGATCTTGCAAATGCTTTACCTACAAGGAATGACAGAGGATGAAGTAGCGGCTCAATTAAAAATGAGTCAACAGGGGGTAAATAAATGGAAAAGAAAAATGCTTCAGCAGTTATCACAGACCGTGAATTTGTAGAACTGCTTCTTGCGGCTAAGCAGAAGCAACCGGAGGCCATGCTACAAATCATAAAACTATTTCAGGAGGATATTGAAGCTGTCATTCAATACATTCGTATTCCGCGGGAGGATGCGATTTCCCACATTGTTACAGAACTTTTAACCTACATTCAAATCAAAGACACCTCATAAGGAAGCGGGCACCGCCGTGATAAATGGCGTTGCCCGCTTTTTTTGCCTTTTTATAAAAGGTTGTTAAATATGCCTGCTATTTTACATTATAGATGAGGAAGAGTGAGTAAGTCTCATACAGGCAGGGACGGCCTTTATGAGATTAGTCCCATCATTCATCTTCAAAATATCATTTGGAGGATGATTTTGATGGCAAACATTGTTGAGGTTCGAACTACTGCATTTATTGATGACGCCTGGTATTTGTACGGGTACGGCGCTAATGGGGTTACCACTCTTTATTTCGAAGGGAATAATCGCGGATTTAACTACTTCACCCTAGATGATAATTCCAAGTTCAAAATGTGTCATCATATTGCCGTTGATTTTGGGGCTAACACGGTGAAGGTTTTTAAGGATGTCGGACCGACCCGGTCGAAAGAAGTATTATCAGCCACAGGTCAAGTCGTTAAGTATACCAGTGGGCAGACACATTCGAATGACATGAGTCATTCCTATACCATCAGTGCAACTGAAGCAAATATCTACTTGCGAGGCGCAGCTGCAAATCCGCTTGTTAATTTTGCTCCTGATATTGATTGGGAATACAATGTAAAAGTTAAAAAAGATGGGACCGTCACAGTAACTGGTAAACATGATGGATTCCCATGCCATGAGATCTGGAAGCGAGTTGATAACGCAACACCGGTAGCACTACACTTATTCACTAAGCAGACACACTATAGTCTTGCTCCTCCGATGGAGATCAACGTAAATGCAACAGCTTAGGCATCATAAAAGCCAGTCCCTCACAGGACTGGCTTTTATATGGTAAAATAAATCTAATCTAAAAATACCCTTAAGTTTAAATACACTTTAAAAAAGGAGATTAGTGATGCGGATTAAAAAACTGATTGTAGGATTATTATATGGATTCTGTGCCAGCCTGGTTATTGCTTTCCTTATAGCTATTTTCGGAAACAGTATTGCAGGAGGAGCAGGAAGCGATGGCTGGTTATGGTTTTTCTTGACGTTATGTGTTCCATTATCCTTATCTTTTGCGATATCCGGTTTTCTATTCCACCGTATCCATTTTAAAGGTGTCAAATTTATGGTGTTATGTATAATCATCGCTCTTATAAACGTGTTAATTATGGGTACAGCAGGTGCCATTATTGTTAGTGGTGAAACCAGAGGGTATGAGACCGTAAATATTGAAGGTTATTTGCAATGGGGTCCTGTTTATGCAGTTCTTTTCCTCCCATTATCTACTCCCTTGGTAGCAGGACTTTTACTTGGATTCCGAAAATCATTGAATGTGATACAACGTTGAATGATTACAACAGGGATATTTAAACAATTTAATTTAGCGGGTCTCGTATTATTGGGTCAGCCAGAGATTTCTGGTTGGCCTATTTTTATAAGTGCTTTACGATAGGGGTAACCGTGAGAAGGAGAGTGCTTATCGTACTCCATGACAGAGCATATCAGAAATTGGAGGTTTCACTTTAAGACGTTCTCCATTACCTTTATTGTAAGCGATTACACAAGAGCGCGATGCATTTTATATGAAACCGTAAATCATGAAGCTGGTATTTTTCAATGATTGCAAGGGGGGACACATCATGGTTACCGAGTTCATAAAGAGACATACGTCCTGGTTAATTTTCGGCAAACGCTTCATGAAATACGGCCTTATATTGGCCATTCTTATGCTAATGATCATTCCGCTGTATTTCAAATCCTATACGCTCGCCAAGCAGCTGACACTGGATAAAAGCGAATCCAAGCTGCTGGACGGCGTGGAATCGTTGGAGCAGCAGGTGCTGCGGGCCCAAAACATTACCAGCCTGCTGCTCCAGGAGGAATCGTTTATGCATTTGTTTTTTCTAAAAGGTGTTCCGTCCAGCGGATACTACATGGATATCAAAGTATTACAGACCAAATTAAAAACCCTGGCGCTGACCCAGGATATGTATTCCAACGTATATATCCGCTTCAAGGACAATCCGGTATTTATCTCCAACTATATTTCATCGGACGACTATGAAGATGTGTATGCCCAATACTACGGGTACGGAAAGCTCTCGGCGGAAGAGTGGCAGGACCGGCTGTTCGGCGAGAACTACACCATGAAGCTATTTCCGGCCAAGGAGGTATACTCCTCTTACTACAGCCGCAAGCCATTCGACGGCATTACGGCCGTCATTAACAATTCCTATTTCAACGCCATTGAGCAAAAAAGCGTCCTGGCCATCGACATGGACCGTGAGGACCTTGTAAGCAAACTTCTGTATGAGGATCAGACGGATGATCATTTCGTCTACATTGCCGACAGCGAAGGCCGTATTTTACTGTCCCATAATTATGAAAAAGGTGATCCGCTGGAATCGGCGGAGACGCTAGCCGAAACTGAGATTTCGGGCGGCAAGTATATCTTGCTTACGCGTTCAAGCGAACGGCTGGGACTTCAGGTCGTAGTCGGCATCCCGGCGGGAGCCTTCGAGGAGAACGTTAATTCCCTGCTCGAACTTGTAGTACTTTACGTCGTGGCGGGCATGGTACTTACCGTGCTTCTGGCATTCCTTTTTTCGATGAGGGAGACGAACGCTTTGAAGAAGCTGGTAGAGACAGCGGCAAGGTCGACCCAAAAAGGCTTAACGCTCCGTAACGAATTCGAGTACCTTGACCACGCCTTTACTGAGATTCATACGAGGAGCGAACAGCAGCAAGGGCGGATCGAAGCATTGAACGATTCCATTAAATATTCCATCGCCAAGCATATGCTCATTCTGGGTGCCTTTACGGAGCAGGAAAAGGAAGAAGCGGAAAGCTATTTCGGCTCTGCCTTCGGGCGGTTTTGTGTGGTGAAAGCCATGTACAAGGTGGACGGCCCCCATGCAGGACTTAAGACTGTGCAGCACAATATCGGACTGGAGCTGGAGGAACGGTTTAACGCCGTCATGCGCCATCGTCCGCTTGCACTCAATTTTCATGCGAGCGAAACGGTTTTTATCCTGTTTTTTGATCCCGAGGAAAATGCAGTAGGGCGTTCGGAGATTAAAGTCCGGTTGTCGGAGTTAATCCGGTCGCTCAATGCCGGAACGTCACTGGCGGTGACGGTAAGTATCGGCGTCAGCGAAATCATGTCCGGTCCTGAGCAGGCCAAGGCAGCTTATCAGCAAGCGAAATACGCGCTAGGTACCAACGAGAACGAGGTAGCCAGCGGGGTGTATCTATTTGAGCTTCCTTCTGATGATTCCGATACTCGCCCGGCTTTCGACAATGCCGTGCTGCTGAAGCTGCACGATGCCCTGATCGCTGGCGAGACAAGCCTGGTATCGCAAATATTGGATGATTGTCTTGGACTTCTGGCCGACTATTCCCTAACGGAGCAGGAGCAGCTGCAGATCTTTTTCTCCGTCCGGCAGACGGTGTTCAGTGCCCATAAGGTGATCGGCGGAGACAAGAGTAGTCCGAGTGGACAAGCGCTGACGATTCCGGCTTACGACCAGTCGCAGGATATGATCCGGCTGGCTGACCGCCTGCGGAGGACCGCATTCGATTTATGCGACATCGTCATAGGCAACAAGAAGAGCAACAATAACAGGCTGAAGTCCGACATTTTAAATTATATCGGGACGCATTATGGAGATGCTGGCCTGTCTGCAGGCGGTATCGCCAGTGAACTGCTTATTTCCGAGAAATATGTCTTTTCCTTTGTCAAGGAACAGACCGGTAAAAGTCTGGGCAAATATATTGAAGAAATTCGGCTGCTGAACGCGGAGCAACTGCTGTTAACCACCGATTATGCCAACAACCGGATTTGGAAGCTGTGCGGCTTTGGCAGCGAAAATACATTCTACCGGGCTTTCTCTAAAAAGCATGGTGTAACGCCGACCGTTTGGCGGGAAAACCAGGGAAGTCTTACCGACTGACAATGCGGGGAGAATTGCCAGCCCCTCTGATCTTACCCGATGACAGTAGATAGGAGAAGTAACGGTTTTCACGGTGGGGCTAAGGGCAATACAATCGACCTGTAAGCGATTACAAAAAATATTGTGGATCACACGATCCCAAAAGGGAGGAATACCGTTTGACCCAACAGATCAGTAAGGAAAGGAAGGCGCTGTCGGCAGGTCTGTTAGTTCTTCCTATGCTGGGAGCGCTGCTCTCGGCTTGCTCACAAGGCAATCAACAGGCGAATGAGAGCGGAGAAGGAGGACGCCCCGTCATTACGGTTGCCGTTCAGGCTAATCCGAATGTAGAGGACTATGAAACGAACCATTATACGAAGCTTGTCGAAGATGCGATGAACGTCGATTTGAAATTTCTGGAATTGCCCAGCCAAGCGGACGAAGCGTTAACCAAGCTTTCGCTGATGGTCTCCTCGGGAGCGGAACTGCCGGATGTCGTCAACATTTATTTAAATGAATCCACGGTCTTTGATTATGCTGCCAAAGGCGTATTCATCCCCCAGGACGATTATTTGAATAATCCGGAGCTCGCTGTCAATTTCAATAAAATACCGGAAAAAGAATTCGTTCGCAGCTCGATGAAGCTGCCGGATGGCAAGGTGTACGCACTGCCCAGATACTCCCCGCAGAAATGGAATGAAGGCTCCAACCGTGCCTGGATCAACAGCGAATGGCTGGAGAAGCTGAAGCTGGACATGCCGAAAACGACAGATGATCTCTATAATGTCCTGAAAGCGTTTGTAGAGCAGGACCCGAACGGAAACGGCAAGAAGGACGAAGTCGGTTTTGTCGGCTCGCTGAACGGCTGGTCGCAGAACCCGCGCGTCTATCTGATGAATGCTTTTATTTACGCCGATCCGGGCAAGAGCTATATGAATGTGAAGGATGGCCGGATCTTCCCGGCTTACACCCAGACGGAATGGAAGGAAGGGCTGGAGTATATGAATAAGCTGGTTAAAGACGGCCTGTTCTCGCCCTTGTCCTTCACACAGGATGAAACCCAGATGAAGGCGCTTATCAACGTGCCGGGCGGCATGGCTGGCGTTGTTACGGCCGGCAGCTACAGTACATTCGGTCAGGAGCTGGACAACAAAATGACGTTGCTGCCCCCGGTCAAAGGTCCTTCCGGCCTGAGTGCGACTCCGTACAGTCCCTCCCTGCCAACCCAGCTGTGGTTCATCACGAAGGACGCGAAGGATCCGGAGCTTGCCTTCAAGGTCGGCGATTATATGCTGGACCCTGAGCTGTCTATCGTCAGCCGGTACGGCGAGAAGGGCGTTGACTGGAGCGATGATCCATCCGTTGTCGCCGGGTATGTCGGCCCGTTTGAAGAATTGGAAGGAGTGCCTGCAGCCGTTGCCGAGCTGAATCCGTCCATTTGGAACAACCCGCAAAATAAACACTGGAACGATGCCAATCCCGCTTACCGTTCACTGGAACTGGGGAAAACGGTATCCAACCTCAAGAAGGGTGCGGACGATGTACTGCCCAACTGGAGACCTGCATTTGAGGAAGGGTATGTACCCGCTTTTCCGGAAGAAGTCATCGTCAAGCTGAGCTATCTGCCGGAAGAGTTGAAGCAAATCGCCAACAGCAAAACGGCGATCGACAACTACGTGAATGAAAGCGCAGTTGCCTTTATCACTGGCAACCGTCCGCTGTCCCAGTGGGACGATTATATTGCCGAACTGAATAAAATGGGAATTGAGCAATATCTGGAAGTCACTCAAGCCGCCTATGACCGGTCGAAGTAGCCATGCGAGCATCTATATTTCATTGGCTGAAAAAAGAAGTTTTGCCGAGCTGGCAGCTGTATCTGTTTCTCATTCCGGCCACCGTGTACATCATCATTTTTGCTTATGTGCCGATGGCAGGCGTTCAGATTGCCTTTAAAAACTACAATTTCAATCTGGGAATCTGGGGCAGTGAATGGATTGGATGGGACAATTTCAGGCGGTTCTTCGATTCCTATCAGTTTACAACCCTTATTTGGAACACCATTAGCCTGTCCGTGTACAGTTTGCTGATTTCCTTTCCTTTGCCGATTCTGTTTGCCCTGATGCTTAATTCGTTTACGGGGCAGAAATTTAAAAAAATCGTACAATCCGTTTCTTATATGCCGCATTTTATTTCGACGGTTGTCATCGTCGGCATGCTGGTTCAGCTGTTCAATCCGCGCACAGGTGCTTTTGGAGCGCTGTATACGTTCTTTAGCGGTGAATTGCTGGCGGACGCCTTTGCCAATCCGGGCGCTTTCCAGCACTTGTATGTCTGGTCCGGCATATGGCAGGGCATCGGCTGGAGCAGCATCATTTACATCGCCGCCTTGTCTTCCGTTGACGAGCATTTGCACGAGGCTGCTCAAATCGACGGTGCTTCGCGTCTGCAGCGGGTGCGGCATATCGATTTCCCGTCTATTTTACCTACGGCTACCATCATGCTGATCCTTGCGGTCGGCAATATCATGGAAGTTGGATTTGAGAAGGTGTTCCTCATGCAGAATGAATTAAATATTTCGAAAAGCGAAGTTATCTCCACTTATGTATATAAGGTAGGGTTGACGATCGGTTCGGGCGATTTCTCGTTTGCAACTGCGATTGGGTTGTTTAATTCACTCATCAACTTTGTGCTGTTGATTATGGTGAACTACGCCGCCAAGAAATTCAGCGATACCAGCCTGTGGTAAGGAGGGAGACCGGCAATGGGCCAGAGCAAATTCTCAACGCATCCAACCTCGGATAAAGTGTACTACATCATTTCCGGCTTTATTTTAACTTTTATTTTAATCGCTGTGTCCTATCCGCTTATTTACGTGCTTTCGGCTTCCTTCTCTTCCGGCAATGCCGTATCATCCGGCCGGGTTCTGCTGTGGCCTGTCGATTTCAGTCTGGAAGGTTATGAAGCTGTATTCAAAAACAAAGATATCGTCCGAGCTTACGGCAACACGTTTCTGTATACCATTCTGGGAACGCTGGTGAATGTCACTGTCGTTATGACCTGCGCCTACGCGCTGTCCAGACCGGGGCTGAAGGGCAGAGGCAGTTTTATGTTTCTGTTCACGTTCACGATGTTTTTCAGCGGCGGCCTGATTCCGTTCTATATATTAATGAAAGACCTCCATCTGATCAACACCATGTGGGCGATGGTGCTTCCGGGCGCGCTTTCCGTGTACAACATGATTATCGCACGAACCTTTATCCAGTCTTCCATTCCGGGAGAACTGATCGAAGCAACCAGCATCGACGGCTGCAGCGATGCGCGCTTTTTCTTCTCCTTCGTCCTACCGCTATCCAAAGCCGTGATCGCGGTCATCACACTGTTCTCGGCAGTGGGCCACTGGAACGCTTATTTCAATGCTCTAATGTATCTGAATGACCGCTCGCTGTACCCGCTGCAAATTATTTTGCGGGAGATTCTGATCATGAACCAGGTGGATGTGAGCATGATTATGGACCCTGAACTGCAGGTGGCCAAAGCTCAGGCGGCTGCCGTGCTGAAATACTCCCTGATTGTCGTGGCGACGGTTCCCATTTTATGCGTGTACCCGTTCATTCAGAAATATTTTGTCAAAGGGGTCATGATCGGTTCGCTGAAGGGCTAGTCCTCCCAAAGAAACAGGCAAGGGGTTGAGCCAAAGGAAATGAATCCATTAAGTGAGTTGCAGCCGCTGTCCGGCGCCGGTCTGTATGCATATATCGACGCGTTGGAGCGGCCGGCGGCTTTCAAGCCAACCGGTTTCTCCAAGGATATCTATCTGGATCTGATGGAAGGGTCGATTCAGGAATACGGGCTGGAGCAGGCCGACAAGAGCTGGGAGACAGACCCGCAGGGATGTCCTGAGGATCTCCAGACCTATTGCCGCGTGGTCTCTGTTCTGGCAGGATTGATGGCCGCCGGACGCAAGCTTGAACTTTTACCGCTATGGGAGAGCATGATGGAGACGGGCTGCCGGGAACTGCCGCGAACGACGGGCAATCAGATGGCTGATTTCAGTACCAAGGAACTGCTGCTGGCTTATAAGTCGATGAAGCCGTATGTTTCCGCAGAACAATCTGTAAAATGGAAAAATGAATTAGCCCGCATTGAGCCTGCGGTCAATTATGTGTATACGCTGGCTTCCGTTTCCGGACCTGAACGGCTGCACAATATCAATATTTACAACATGGCCGGGGAGTATTTGCGCGAAACAGAGGGGATGACAAGCGCCGCCGGTTATTTGGCCGAGCATTGGCCGGTGCAGCTGCGGAAATTCGACGGGAACGGAATGTATATGGACCCGGGCTGTCCGCTGTTGTACGATCTGGCGGCCCGATGCCACATCCAGCTGATGCTCGCGGCCGGGTACCGGGGAGCGTATCATGAAGAATTGAACCGCAAGCTGGCTGCCGGCGGAATGATGACCTTGTTCATGCAGTCTGCCGCCGGTCATTTTCCCTATGGAGGGCGCAGCAGCCAGTTCCAGTTCAATGAAGCGCTGGCGGCGGCGTGCGCGGAATTTGAAGCCGCGCGGTACCGGCGGCAGGGCAGACTCAAGCTGGCCGGCGCTTTCAAACGAAGCGCCAGACTGTCGGCGCAGGCTATCCTGCGCTACGTCCGTGATATTACGCCGCCGCGCCATGTCAAAAATCACTACGGCATCCGTTCCGGTTACGGGACGGAATCCTACGCGTATTATGACAAGTATATGATTACGCTAGGCAGCTTCGCTTATATGGCCTATTTGTTCGCGGAGGATGATATTGCCGAAGCGCCTTGTCCGGCTGAAAGCGGGGGATATATACTGGCGACCTCACAGCACTTCCACAAAGTGTTTGCCTCTGCCGGAGGCCAATCCGTGCAATTGGATACTGCCGCCGATCACCGCTACGACTCCACGGGCCTGGGAAGATATCACCGTCAGGGTGTTCCTGCGGAACTGGCATTGTCCAGCCCGCTGTGTGCCGCACCTGAATACCGGTTGCCCGGAGAGGTCCGCTCTCTGAACGCTGCGATTGGTCCGGGCTGGGAGCGGGAGGACGGGACAGCGGTATATCTGGCAGATTTGAGCGGCGGGCTGGAGCATGAGCTTCATGTCATCCGGCAAGACAGCGGCCGTGTGGAGTTCAGGATCACCTATCGCGGTCAGGGTCTGCCGGAAGACGGGCGGGTGACGGAAAGCTACGCTTTGTCGGAGGATGGGTTGGAGATTGTTTCCGAGCTTGACATGCAGGATGCGGTACCTATTCTGTACCGGGTGCCCCTGTTCTGCAGTAATGGACAGGAACGGAGCGCGATAACAGCGGAGCAGCATGCCGTAAATGTCGCGTTAGGCCCCTTCCGCTATACAGTTGGCGCAACCGGCTGCTCCTTCGAGTTAGAGGAAGAACACTGCGGCAACCGGAACGGGCAATACCGTCTGGCCGTGATCCGGTCGCCCGGTCCATCCTTGAGTCTTCGGCTTAAATTATGGGCGGAAGGGGGATAGGCGAGAGGCCTGAAAGAACAAGAGACAGACTAAATATACTGGGTAGACTAGAAGCTGGCATATTCGCCAGCTTTTTTTCTTTATGTAAAGTAGCGTAGATGTGAGCTTGGGTGTGGAATATGGTTGTTCTCGGCCAAGTGGTCAAGAAATTCACCTAAAAGGTCATGCAAATGGCCTTAAAGCAAATGCCAAACGGCAGGTACAATAAGAATACCACACGGATAAGACATAATGACTAAGGGTAAAGGAGGTATCCTATGGATTCAGATTTGGCAGCGGCGGATAGGCAGCCCGAGAACCATCCCCTTCGTACGGTAAAGCCGGAGCGGTTTCAGGCCCTGAAAAAGTACTGGGACTTATACCTGATTATGCTGCCGGGACTCGCGTATTTTATCATTTTTAAATATGTGCCCATGGGAGGCATCATCGTTGCCTTTCAGGATTTCAGCGCCTTTGCCGGCATCCGCGGCAGCGAATGGGTGGGACTTGCGCATTTTAAAAATATGTTTACGGACAGCGAGTTTTACACGGTATTCAAAAATACGCTGCTGATCAGTTTATACAAGCTGATCTGGGGATTTCCGGGTCCGATCATCCTGGCCTTGATGCTGAATGAAGTCCGGCACATGCTATATAAGCGCGGGGTCCAGACGCTTGTCTATTTACCGCATTTTCTGTCCTGGGTCATCATCGGAGGCATTCTGGTCAATGTGCTGTCCCCGGCAACGGGGATCGTCAATCAGTTTCTGGGTATGCTCGGTTTGGAGCCGATCTTCTTCCTGGGCAGTCAGGAATGGTTCAGAACGGTGCTTGTGGTCAGCGATATCTGGAAAGAAGCGGGATGGGGGGCCATCATCTATCTTGCTGCGCTGGCATCGATCGATCCACAAATCTACGAGGCTGCTGTCGTAGACGGCGCAAGCAAATGGAAGCAGCTGATCCACGTTACCCTGCCATCGCTCATCGGGACCATCGTGATCCTGTTCGTACTGCGCCTCGGGAGCGTTCTGGATGTCGGGTTCGAACAGATCTTTGTGCTCTACAATCCGCTGGTATACAATGTGGCCGATGTTATAGAGACTTATGTATACCGTACCGGAATCACGCAGGGCCAATTCAGCTTTACTACCGCTGTCGGGTTGTTCAAATCGGTCATCAGTCTGATATTGGTCGTCCTCGCCAACAAAGCCGCCAGAAAGCTTGGCCAGGACAGCTTATGGTAGAGGGGGTGAATCTATGAGACTTACTAGGGGGGAACATCTCGCATCGAGGCTTAATTACCTGGCCCTAGGTTTCATTGCACTGCTTGCGCTTCTCCCATTCCTGCATATCGTGGCCCAGTCTTTCAGCAGTCATCAGGCGATAACATCCGGCAGGGTGACGTTATGGCCGGTGGATTTCAGCTTCGAAGCGTATGTGAAGGTATTGCGCGAACAGGCCTTTATGAATGCCTTCAAGGTCAGCTTGCTGCGCACGGTCATCGGAACGCTGTTGAATGTGGTGATCACTTCTATGTTGGCCTATCCGCTGTCCAAGGCTTATATTAAAGGACGATCAGCCATCATGTTCCTGATTGTGTTCACGATGCTGTTTAACGGGGGCATGATTCCAACCTTTCTGGTCGTGAAAGCGACCGGGCTGCTGAATTCCTTCTGGGTCTATATCATTCCTGGAGCGGTTAGCGCGTTCAATGTTATTATTATGAAAAATTTCTTTCAAGGCGTGCCGCCCGAATTGGAGGAATCAGCCAAGATTGACGGCTCCTCCAATATCGGAACGCTCGTCCGGATCGTCGTTCCGTTATCCATGCCGGTCATTGCCACGATTACCTTGTTCCATGCGGTCGGACATTGGAACGCCTTCTTTGACACCGTCCTGTATGTGACGGACCGGAATCTTTTCCCGCTGCAGGTGTATCTGCGTGAGCTGATCATGTTCAATCAATCGAACATCAGCAATAACAACGGGTATTCCGCCAATATTGACAGCACCCTGCTGGCCTTGGAGTCCTTGAAGGCTGCGGCGCTGATTGCAAGCACGGTTCCTATCCTGATTGTGTATCCGTTTCTGCAGAAGCATTTTGTCAAAGGGATTATGCTTGGATCGGTAAAAGGCTAGAACGGCATGTAACATGAGATAAGAGAGGGGATTGTTATATGAAAGTCTCAATCTTTGCAAAAAGATCCGTATCCATCCTGGCGGTGACCTCCATGCTGCTGGTGTCTGCGTGTTCATCCGGTACGAAGGAGGGAGGGGCCGAAGGGAAGGAAGAACGTCAGGCCATTGATATCGTATTAAGCAATGCCGGACGGAAGTTTCCGCCGGGCATGGACGAGAACAATAATCCTTATATTGATTACATCCGCGAGAACACGGGCCTGGACATCAAGCTGATCACGCCTCCTGCGGACGGTTACGGGGATGCCCTGAACGTGATTATGGCCTCCGATGATCTGCCGGATATGCTCCTGTCCTATGACGCCAATTGGTTCGAAAGCTATGTCCGGCAGAAGGCCCTTACCCCTCTGAATGATTTAATCGACGAATACGGACCGAATCTGAAGAAAAGTATCCCGGAGGAAGCCTGGAAGGTCGTCACCGTGGACGGAAAGATCTATGCGATTCCCGGCCTGAACCCGATCCCGGGCAATGAAATCATGTTTGCACGCAAGGATTGGCTGGACCGTCTGGGGCTCAAACCGCCGGCAACGCTGGAAGAATACAAACAGGTGATTCGCGCTTTTGCACAGGATGATCCGGACGGAAACGGCAAAGACGATACGTTTGGCCTGATCCTGCAGGAAAACCTCGGCAGAGTAGCTCCGTTTATCGGGGCATGGGGAATCCAGCGGGGCCAATGGACTGAACGGGACGGGCAATTGGTGAATTCCAGCACACTGCCGGAAATGAAGGAAGCACTAAGCTATCTTGCCGATCTCTATAAGGAAAAGCTGATTGATCCCGAGTGGGCTTTAAATAAGATGGCCAATGTTGACGAGAAAGTCGCCAGCGGCAAAGTGGGCCTGTTCTCCGGGAACTGGTATGATACCCGCGGCCCGATCCTGACCAACCAGAAAAATGATCCCAATGCCGAGTGGATTACCCTCGAATATCCAACCGGACCTGACGGGAAGCAGGGAACCTGGGGCAATAGCTATGTTTCCGGATTTAATGTGATTCCGGTTACGAGCAAACATCCGGAGGCTGTGATTAAGATGCTTGATTTCATGATCGGAGACGGATACCGCACACTCATGCTCGGATTTGAGGGCGAGGTATGGAATATGGAGGACGGAAAGGTGGTTACGAACTTTGATGAGCACAACAAGCATATTTACCGGCTCACGCTCGGCGAAGCGATTGTACCGTTCAATTCTGAAGTATCCAGAGAACGTCTGGACTCGCTCGGTATGGAGTTTAAGCTGAATGAGATTGTCGACAAGATTAACAAGGTTGCCATCCGTAATCAATATCTGGGCGTACCGACGCCTGGAATGGGTAAATACGGGCCTAAGCTGTCCAAAATGGAGGTCGAAGCCTTCACGAAAATCATCATAGGCCAGCAGCCGGTAGACAGTTTTGATCAATTTGTTGAAGACTGGAAGAAAAACGGCGGCGAAGAAATGACGAAGGAGGTCAACGGGCAATGAACAGGACGGATAACGGGGTCTAAGCTATAATGAAGGCAGCATGAATCGTGGAGGAATCGTATGAAGTGGCTGACGCAATTCCGCAGCGTTTTGAAGCAGTCGATTCAGTTTAGGCTAACCTGTTATTTTCTTCTCATCCTGCTGCCCCTGGTGGCGTTCAGCATGTTTGCCAATGTAAAGTCTCAGCGGATTTTGGAGCAGGAGCTTGGCGAGCGCACGCTCAGTGCCATGAACTCCGCTGTGGAGTTTGTTGACCTGACCTTAAAGAGCATCCATAATTTGTCCACCTTGATCGCAACCGATACCAATTTATCCACCCTGCTGTCTCATCAGGAGAAGACCCTGACCTCCGGAGCGATTATGGACTTCACACGTGTCATGGAAGAGATTACGAATATAACCATGGTCAATGAATATTTAAGCGATGCCATGATTTATCATCGTCCTTCCAACTCGCTGATCGCAACCAAGCTCGGGCTGCTGCACCGTGAATCCCAAGGTCCTGAACCATGGTACGATGAGGCTCTGAAGGCAAATGGTGCAAGCATATACTACTTGTCAGAACGCCATGAAGAGAATTTGTCCGGGCACCCGGATCCTATCTATAACCGGAATCAGCTTATTATGATGAGACTTATGGATTTCTATCGCGCCGAAAAAGGCGAAAATGTCCTCATGCTGTCGATTTCGAAGAATCAATTGCTCCGCTCGTTGTCCCATTTGCTGGCGAACAGCAGCTCCAAGGTCTATCTGTTTGATGCCCGGGAGCGGTTGATCGTATCGAATGCTCCTACAGAAACGTTGTCTTTCGAATGGAGAGACGTCCAGCCAGGCAGTGTTTTTGTCCGGGAAACCCCGGAAACGGATGAAAAAAATTTGATTCTGCGGGTGACTTCTCCCCGAAGCGGATGGTCGCTGCTGCTGATCCAGCCCGAGCGTGAGATTTACAATAAGTCGAGGCCGCTGCAAATTTTTGCGTACTGCATTATTGCACTCAGCGTCGTGCTTGCCGTCTGGATTGCCTGGTTTATCTACAGCGGAATTGCTTCTCCGATATCAAGACTTGTGTCCGGCATGCGGCAGCTGCGTAAAGGCAATCTGAATATCAGGCTGGAGAACGGGCGGCAGGACGAGTTGGGGTATTTAACGGATGCTTTCAACGAAACGGCGAGTCAGCAGCGTCATCTGATCAAGGATATCTATGAGCAACAGCTCAGAATGACCAAGACGGAACTCAAATTTCTGCAGGCTCAGATTAATCCCCACTTCTTGTACAACACGCTGGATTCGATTTATTGGACGGCCAAAAATTATGAAGCGGAAGAGATCAGTACAATGGTGCTCAACTTGTCGAACTTCTTCAGACTGAGTTTGAGCAAAGGGCAGGAGTCGTTTACGGTGGAGGAAACGTTCAAGCACCTTCATTACTATATTCGCATTCAGCAAATCCGTTTTGCCGACCGGTTTACGGTGGAGTACTGCGCTTCTGGGGATAGCCATCATTTGCATATTCTGAAGCTGCTGCTTCAGCCGCTGGTTGAGAATGCCATATTGCATGGATTGGAGAAACGAAAAAAAGGCGGAGTATTAAGCATTCGCACCGATGTGTCTAATGACCGGCTGATCATCCAGGTAACCGATAATGGAAGAGGGATTCCAGGGCCGAGGCTTATGCGGATTCAACAGGCTTTGGCAAGAATCAGGTTCGGGGATTACACAACACCCCCCGAAAAGAACTCCGAGTTTTTTGCGCTGCTCAATGTCCAGGCTCGAATCGCCATTTACTATGGGGAGACGGCGGAATTGAAGATCGTCAGCGGGGAAGGGAACGGAACGGTGGCGGTCATCGATTTACCGGCAGACCGCTGCCGGGAGGAGAGAGGGGAATCGGAGCATGAATCTCATGATTGTTGAAGATGAAATTCGAATTTTGAATAGCCTGGCCAACAATATACCGTGGAATGAGCATGGCATCGAAGTGGTAGCGCTTGCCGAGAACGGCTTGGAAGCACTGTCCATGATCGAGCGCAGGAAGCCGGATATCGTGCTGCTCGATATCGAGATGCCGGAGATGGACGGGTTGACCTTGGTGAGAACGGTGCTGCAGCAGGAAACGCACATGAAATTCGTGATTTTAAGCGGCCATGACGATTTCCCGTATGCGCAGGCTGCTGTGGGGCTTGGCGTCATGAAGTACTTGCTGAAGCCGGCCGGAGACGATGAAATTTTGAAGGCTATTCTTGCGGCTGCGGAAGAGATTCGAGAGGAACTGCTGGAAAAGCACAGTATGATTGAACTGGAGCGGAAATGGCATGACCGCCTGCCTCAGCTCCAGGATGATTTTTATAGAAACTGGATACAGGGCCGGTATGCGGACTGGGAGCTCAAGAAGCATATGGAGGAGCTGAATCTGGAGCTTGCCCTCTATACCTGGTTTGCTGTAGCCGTATGTGAAATCGATCCGATTCACGAGCAAGGAGAACGATTTACCTCTTCGGATCAAGCGTTGCTGCAGTTTTCGCTGGAATGCATAGCGGCTGAATGTTTGCAGCATGAAGACTGCCGGGTCTTTAATGATGCGAACGGAGCAACCGTGTTGCTCTTCTTGGGACAACCGGAGGAATCGGTTCCAGATATCATCCAGCGGATCAATGTTGACGTTCCCCGTCTCTTCAACATTGTTAAAGAGTGTCTGAAACTTACAGCCAGCGCCGGACTCGGGACCCCAGGCTCATGGGATCATGTTGCACTGTCCTACCGGCAGGCACGCCGTGCACTGCAGGAGCGGGCCATTTACGGTAATGAGGTGTTCGTTCCTTACCTGGACGTAACCAACAAGGAGCAGCCGTTTCATTATGACGCTGAGTTCGAAAAACAGCTGGAGATTGCGGTTCATACGGATCACGCGGCAGTGGTTGCTGAGCTGATAGACTGCTATTTCAAGGACGTATACTCCCAGGCGGTCTCAACCCAAAAGGTATACGAGCATTTGCTGTATTTGAGCAGCTTATTTACACGTATGATTCAATCGCGGGGCTGGTCGATGCAGGAGGTGCTGCAAGAGGATTATCCGATGTTTCTGTCCTTTGAATCCCTGCTCTCCAAAAAGCAAATCGTAGAATGGTCCAAAAGAGTGGCCAGCCGCATTACCCAATACCGGGAACGCGAGCGAAAGCATTCAAGCCATCGGCTCGTTAAACAAATGATCGAGGCCGTGGAGGAAATGCTGGGGAAAGAAGAACTGACCTTGCACACACTGGCCGAAAGATTATATGTCAATCCCTCTTACCTTAGCCGGCTGTTTAAGCGGGAGGAAGGGAAATCCATTTCAGAATATCTGCTAAAGCGGAGTATGGAGCATGCCAAAGAGCTCTTACACAACGGCGTTAAGGTGTATGATGCAGCAGAAGCGGCAGGATATCGTGATGTCAGTTATTTTGCCAGAGTGTTTCGTAAATATTGGGGCGTAGCCCCGAGTGAATTAAAAAAACAAGAGCGTTCGGTCTCACCGCGTTCGATGTAAGTTGAAGCTGCAATGGAAGAAATCAGGTGGAGGTGGTCAGAATGACCGATATGGCACTAACCGTTAAAATACCCGAGCGCGATATTCCTGTCTACACGGAAGTGGATGTTGTCGTTGCCGGAGGAGGACCGTCAGGAGTAGCGGCAGCGCTCGCAGCGGCAAGAAACGGGGCATCCGTATTGCTGATAGAGCAAAGGGGATACCTGGGCGGCATGGCGACAGTCTCTCAGGTTCCTGCATTTTGCCCGTATACCGATCAGATCAAGCCGGTCATCCGTGGGATTGGGCTGGAAATTCTGCTTGATATGAAGAGCAAGATGGAGGAGAGGTTTCAGGAAGCATGGAAGGACCGGCTGGATTGGGTGCCCATTGATGCGGAAATTCTAAAGCGCCTATTGGACGAGAAGATGATGGAGGCTGGCGTTAAAGTGCTGTATCATACGTTCGTCGGTCAAGTTCTTGAGCAGGACGGCATCCTTGAAGCGGCGGTCATTACCAACAAGACCGGAACCCAGGCGGTGAAGGGGAAGATATACATTGATGCAACGAGCGATGCGGATCTTACCTATCTTGCGGGCGGGCAGTTCGCCAAAGGTGGAGATGATGGAGAGCTGCAGCCGGGGACGATGTGCTTCGTTCTGAATAACCTGGACCGGAACAAATTTCTCTCAAGTGCTGAGACGCACGGTCACGATCTGAAACATGCGATCAACAAGGCGAAGCGTGAAGGACGGCTGCGCGTCGCGAGAGATTGGGCCGGTATTTCCTGGCTAAACAATCATACGGCAGGCTTCAATTTCGGGCATGTATTCGGGATTGACGGTTCAAATACGGATGATCTGACCCGCGGAGCAATCGAAGGCCGCGCGCTTGTTGAACACATTACCGGTTGGCTGAGGGAAGCAATTCCCGGATTCGAAAACGCTTTCCTGACGTTGACGGGCGAACAGATCGGCATTCGGGAAACCCGCCGGATCATCGGCGATTATATCGTCACCGCCGACGATTTTCTGGCGTGCCGTTCGTTCCCGGACGATATTGCCCGAAATGCTTACTTTATTGATATTCATATGGCAAAGCCTACGAGCGGTATGACGATGGTACGTCTATCGCCGGGAGAGTCGCACGGCATTCCTTATCGCGCTTTGCTTCCGGTCGGCATTCAGAACGTCATCGTAGCCGGCAGAGCGATATCAACCGATAGAGCGGCCCAAGGCTCCACCCGGGTCATGCCGAATTGCTTTGCAATGGGCGAAGCCTCCGGGACGGCCGCAGCGATTCTGACCGAGACAGGCACGCGGGAAACGCGCAGTATCGACATCAAGGAGCTGCAGCGCAGACTTGTCCGCCAAGGCGCATGGTTAGGAGAGCAGATCAATGAGCTTTACTAGGAAATAAAAAGGCTGAGCCCAAAGTCATATCCTTGACTTAGGCTCAGCCTTTTAAAGCTGTTTCTAACCCGTTCTTCCGGGCAGTTATTTACAAGCGTTGCGTCTATTCGGATTCAGAACGAGGAAATCCTCTGGAAGCTCAAACAGCTTGTCAACCAGTTCGTCCATGCCGGATTCCAGCTTGAACTCCATTTCCTCCCGGTACAGGGGGACCAGGAAATAAACCTGAACCTGATTACCATCTTTCGTATGGATGGTGCTAACCTCTTCCGGCAGAGCATACAGGATCACGCCTGACAACCCAGTGTTATCCGCATAGGGCTTGTAATCCTCAGTGTTAGGGATCGTATGTCCATATCCAAGCCACGTCTGATACATATGCGGGAATCGGGCAAGCATCTTCATCAGCCGGATCGGCCAGTAGTTCTCCTCCACTTCAAAATCCTCCTGCGTAAGCGGCCAGTCCGCCGGCAAAAACATCATCAGCTCCGCGCGTTCCAGATGCTTGTACTCTTCACGGATCTCCTGCGGGAGGGTCATCGGCAGATCGCTCATCCCATTGGTGTACAGCACCCGGTATCGCTCATCTGGTGTAGCCTCCATAATATTCACATCAATATGTACGATGTCTGAAATCAGTTCATGGAACACGCCGGTTTCCCGGTTGGGAAAGACCAGATTGAAATGGTCGTTTAAATCTTCCATGTACAAAATATTGGAGGGAGGGGTAATCTGCTGCTCATCCAGAGCGTCATAACCATAAATGGTGGTACCGTCTTCCGATTGGCCCATTGCATTGCCGCCAAACAGCTTTTTGAAAAAGTTCATGTCCTTGCGCTCCTCTGTGTGGGTTAAAGTGCGAAATGAATATAGATGGTTTGAAGCCTCACTTGAAAGTATAACAAAAGGCATAGCCCCGGAGCGATGGGTCTATCGATTCGAATTACAAAGGATATGCATGCACAATGGTCGTGTATTAACCAGAGAGTTTTTATGTACCAGGACAAGAAACGCTGTACTCGGATTCCGAAAATCATTGAATGTGATACAACGTTGAATGATTACAACAGGGATACTTAAATAATTTAATTTACTTTTTAAACAATTTACTTTACAAAGTATAACGGTTATTGTATATTCAGATCATAAAAAAGGTTATTTTTTCCAAAATACTTTTATGGAGGTGTAGGAGACAAACAACAATCAGATTGGGATTTTTGACAGGCAACATAGGGCGTTGACGATTGGTATTATGCTGGTTCTAACCACCGTAGCTTTCGAGGGGCTCGCTATTACGACTATTGCTGCGACAATGGCACAAAGCTTGCAGGGAATACATTTATACGGTTGGATTTTCAGCGCATTTTTGTTATCCCAGCTTATTGGAACCTTGGTTATAGGTCAGCTGGTTGACAAGCGCGGCGTTTTTACCTCCTTGCTCGTGTCGTTTAGTATTTTTGTGCTGGGAACCGTGGTTGCGGCTGTTTCTTTTGATATGCACATGCTTATTGCAGGAAGAGCCCTTCAAGGCTTTGGAGCGGGAGCTCTGATCACATGCATTTATACCTGTGTGACGCTGCATTATTCGGATGCTTTGCGTACTCAGATTTTAGCAGCATTCTCCATGGCCTTTGTTCTGCCTTCCTTAATAGGACCTTACCTGGCAGGTCTAATTGCCTCCTATATGTCATGGCGATTTGTTTTCTGGATTGTTTTACCCCTGATTGGCTTGGCGTTGAGTCTCACATTCCGCGCTTTCCGTGCATTGCAACTTCGGCAAGTGCTGACGGGTCCGGCGCAACAAGCAGACTCGAAGACTCTTCACGCGATCGTGCTTGCCATTGGAACGGGGCTATTACTCACAGGACTCGGGATGATAACCGATTGGACAGGAATTCTACTAACATTGGGTGGTTTAGTCGTCATGATCCCACAAATGCGGATACTTCTGCCTAAGGGCACTTTTGCGGTGAAAAAAGGATTGCCTGCCACATTGGTTTCCAGAGGGCTGTATGTGGCTTGTTATTTTACAACGGAGAGTTTTGTAATTTTGGCACTAACGGAAGTAAAGGGGTTATCAGCTGACCTCGCCGGCCTCATTGTCGCAGCAGGTTCTTTGAGCTGGTCCGCCGCAGCGTGGCTGCAGGCGAAGCTTGATGTACGGGATCAAGGCTATGGCCGAAAGGGCAGAGTTATGGCAGGTATCGGGATTATGATCGCCGGGACTGTACTTGTGATCCTGGCCCTTCTGTTGTCGGAAGGTGGAATTATACTCATCCTGCTCTCGCAAATGATTACCGGCTTCGGTGTTGGATTGGCTAATCCCACAACTGCAGCCATTGCTTTACAACATGCGGTGCCCGGGAAAGAGGGAGATATGTCTGCGAATCTGCAATTTGTGGATTCCTTCTATATGGGAGTAAGCATTGGAGTGGGCGGCGCTCTAATCGCCTTGTCCGAAACTTTACAGTGGGGCCTATCGACAGGAGTGGTGATGGTGCTAACACTCCAATTACTATGGGTCTTATTCAGTTTCCTGGCATCTCTACGAATCACCGAACTCGTTCATCAGGAACATCATCCGAACATCCAGTCGAAAGAGAAACTTCCCATGTAACGGATGACCATCACGTCGCTAAACACATCACGAAGAACGGAGGATAAATTGCATTGGGAGGTAGATAAAATGGCACGTGTATTAGTGGTCATTACTCCGGCTGAAGGCCATGTGAATCCGTCGTTAGGATTAGTTACCCAGTTGATTGACAGTGGAGAGGAAGTTGTCTATGTGTGCGTGGAGGAGTATCGTTCCCGAATTGAACAAACTGGAGCTATGCTCATAACCTATCCATTTCCGCAAGATGCCTTTTCTCATGATCCGGTGTTAAAACCGCAGGAGTACAGTCATCCTTATCAGTTCATTTATATGATGGTAGCCGGTATCATTCGGAGGATTATACCCGAGGTGCTTCGAGTGATCGGCGATCAAAAGTTCGATTATTTGATCTTTGATTCACTGATGGGCTGGGGAGGGACTATTCTTGCCGAAAAACTAGGGATTCCCGCGGTATGTTCGATTGCCTCCTTTGCTTTCGTTGATCCGTTGGGGACTGGCGGAGATATGAATGAGAAGGAGATGGATACGAATACGAAGGAGCTGTATGAGGCTACGATGAAGATAACACGGGAGTTAGCACAAGAGTATCAAGTGAGTATTCCCGCCATGGAAGAGATTCCGGCACATACAGGCCGGTTAAAGCTTGTGTACACAAGCCGTTATTTTCAGCCACATGCAGAAAAACTGGACGATCGTTTTATTTTCACAGGTCCTTCGATCATACCGCGTCAAGATGCTGAGATCTTCCCGTTTGAGCTGCTTCGTGAACGTTACCCCCATACCGTGTACATTGCTATGGGTACTATTTTAAATAAAAACCTTGATTTCTATCAGCTTTGCTTTGAAGCATTTGGGGATATGCCGGTGAATGTGGTTCTATCTTCAGGAAGATACACGGATATGGAGCCGGTGGCTGATCAAATTCCTCCTAATTTTATCGTCATGCCATACGTTGCACAGCTCCATATGCTACAGCATACCGATGTTTTTATCACACATGCCGGAATGAATAGTACGAGTGAGGCGCTATATTACAACGTTCCGTTGGTGATGATTCCATTAACGTCAGATCAGCCTCTTGTAGCCAATCGGGTACAGGAGCTGGGGGCGGGTATCACTTTAAATAAACTTAACCTCAGTGCAACTGATATGAGAGAGGCAGTATTAGAAGTCCTAAGCAATCCATTATATAAACAGCAGGCTTGCCTCGTCGGGGAATCTTTACGGCAGTCCGGCGGTTATAAGCGGGCCGCCGCAATGATTATGAGTCATATGGCTGTGATTGCTAATATTTGACGTGCATTGGACACGCTCCATATAATGAAGAGACGAGAGTGACAGGGGGGATCGAATGGGAGCATGGGGAATCAAAGCATTGGAAAGTGATGAAGGGCTGGATCTGGTGGCAGCGATCGAGGACTTGCTTCCTCGTGACACGTTGGATTTGGGTGAGCTGATGGCGAAGTTTGGTGAGGATGATTTCCTTTATGACGGAACAGTGCTCGCCCTCGCGGAGCTGTATATCGAGTTTCAAGAGAATGGCAGTTTGGATTACGGTTATGAGGAGGAAGAACGCGCCTTGAAGCAAGTACGGGCATTCACGGCCGATCATTCCGCGCTGGGGGCTTTGCTGGAGCATTTGAATGTGATTTGGACTGACATTGAGGGGGAGTGCGAGGGCGATTTGGCGGAACTATGGCACGAATCGTCAAGCTGGGACGAATGGCGGGCACATGTACAGCAGCTGATTTCCAAGTTGGAAGCGCGGCTTGCCAAAGAATCGTAGTAGGGTGATTGAATGAGGACAAAAGCGCGGCAATCCGTATGATAGGGTTGCGGCGCTTTTGAGTCCAATAGGAGAGAGGAAAGCCTGCTTCATCATAAGTAGCTTCCCTATTGGAGCATTCACAGACTTACCCGGCAAATTTTTTTCTAGCTTCATGGTCACAAGGCGTGCAATCTCCTGTACTGAAAGATCTGCAATTTTCCTTGAACTACCATGCCTTTGCCTGTTCCAATATGACCAGACATTGGCTGCTCAGTGAACCGCACGTTACTCCTGAAGAACAGAATTACCGAACGCTCAGGGCCATGCCGCAAATGTTGCATGATGAACTGAATTGTTATAGAGAAAAGGAGCAGGTATGAACTACATCATGAAGTTTTGAAAACTAAAAAATAATTAAAAGAACCCTTAAACATTTTAAAGGTTCTTTTTTTATTATCAGGAGAGGATAAACATTCGATAACAACACTGCAGATTGATACTTGAATAAATTGTGAAATTCTACATAGGGTGAAATAACAACTAATTTATGGAGGAGGAACTTATGAAAGCGCTGTTATATCCGCTGCGATGAAGTAAGCTGTTGAAGCCTTGGTGTTTACGATAGGGGTAAGCCGTGGGTGCACGGATCGAAAAAAGGAGGATTTTCAATGATGTCAAAACGATTTTGCAGAGTGCTCGTGTTCCTCTGTTGCTTGCTAATGGTGGCGTCACTAATGCCTGCCAGCTTTGCCGCCGCCACTGACAACAACGAGTATACAGAAGCACTTAATGGCGACAGCAGTTCTACAGCTCTTACAAGCTTGCAGACAAATGAAACACCGACCGCCATGTATGGAACTCCCGAACTCGGGTCAGACGACCCGCTGTGGGCCCTAACAATGGAGCATCTCATCAACAAAAGCACTGTGCCCGGCGACCCCAGGCCCCATTCCACAGGCACAGCCAGGATCCTTTGGGACCAAGACTACCTGTATGCCCGTGTAGTCGTGGAGGACAGCAATCTATATCAGGGACCCGGCAATGATTATCAGTTCGACGGCCTGGAGTTTTATGCCGGCGCTGGAACCCAAGGCGCGAATCAATGGCGCATCAGTGCGACGGGCGTGTTTTCAGGGCAAAACGCTCCGGGCAGAGCCGCGTGGACTGAGATCACGGACACAGGATATATCGTGGAGATGAGAATACCTAAAAGAACCTTGAACTTGCAGGCAGGCCCGTTTACCTTTGAAGTTTATATCAATAACTCGTCGGAAAAGGGCGGTGACCGCTATGAAGTCGTTTCCTGTTTCGGAACTCCGGACGCGGCTTACAACAATGCTGCTTCTTATACAAACAGCCTGAATCTCATTGCCGATAGTGGAGCGGACGACAGATTCTCAATCACCGCCACGGCGGAATCGGGCGGCCGGATAACGCCGAACGCACCCGGCAATGTTCTGAGATTAGCTAGCGGCTCAGACCAAACCTTTACGGTTACCCCCGATTACGGCAAAATTGTAGACACCGTAAAGGTAGATGGAGAGGACGCAGCTCTATCCGATGATGGCACATATACCTTTTCAAATGTTGCCGCTAACCATACCCTTCAAGTGACATTCAAAAATGATTCGACCGCGGAGTTGCTCCCCTTTATTGTATGGAATGACAACTTCGCCCGCGGCGAGTACACGACGGCTGTCATCATTGACTTAGGCGAAGGGAAGATGGCGGAAGGCTCCAAGCTTAATCCGGACTTGTTTACCGTCTCGGCCAGGAACACGACCCTGAACGGCGACTCGGTAACCTTTGAAGGGACGCGCAAGATCACTAGGGTATACGCCAATGACGAACCGAAGGTACGCGGCTATCTGGGGACGGTAAGCCGTTCACCGGATTATCAGGACGGACTGGAACGCGGCCGTTACATCGTAGTTGAGCTCGAGTTCTATTCAGAGAGCGGCGGCAATATAACGCTGGATGGCAGCATGAACTCAACAAAACAGGTTTACAGCGTCGTCCAAAACGGCGAGCTCGTACTGACAGAAGGGGCTCCGCTTAACTATGTGGTTTTTGAACAGGAAAAAGTTGTAAATCCGATCCTTGACCAATTTACAGCCCCTGCGGGCAATTCGGTCAATCGCGCGCTCTACCTTCACAAGGATGGAAACGGTGAGGTGTCGCGGGGCTTGCCGCTGTATGTCTATACCCACGGCATGGGACGCGGCGGCACAAGTGCTGCGACTGACCCCAAAGCGGCTATGAAATCCGCCAACGGCTCGGTCGCTCTGATGAAGAAAATGGAAAAAGATCCCGAGAAATACGCCAGCCATATCCTGAATATTTCCTATAATGGCACGAGTACTCCCTCCACAGCCAATGTTAAGAAGGTTATTGATGACCTGGTTGCCAGCGGTGCAGTAGACCCCAACCGTATTTACGCGGCGGGCTTCTCATGGGGCGGTCAGTATACAAACAGCTTAGTTAACGCTTATCCCGGCTTTTTTGCGTCCGCCGCACCTATGTCTCCGGTAAGCGGCTCACCTAACGCGAACGCCAACTACGTTCACACCAACCTGGCCTATTGGATGTTTATCAATGAGCACAACCTTGGAGGATACCAGACTAACCTCACTAACTTCATAACCGTTAATATGCCGAAAATGATCAATGCGAGAGCTTCGCGCTTTGAGAGCAATGAGGCGCTTATATGGCCTTACAATCAATTTGATCAGCCGAATCAGAAACCGGATCCGAACCATTCACCTGTCCTGAGTGATTCAGTGGCACACGAAGTGGAAGCGGCGGTTCTTTACAACGACATAACGATGGGGACTTGGAGCATAGCGCCAACAGCGCAGTCCTCTAACCTGCCGGCTTGGAACAATGACTACACAGACGTCTTTGACTGGATGTTTGCGCAGACCGCAGCAAACCATCGGCCTGTTGCCGGATACGGTTCACCTGTATTGGGCACAAACGACAAACTGTGGGAACAAGCTGTGGAGTTTGACATAAACAAAAGTAGCGCACCCGACCAGAAGATAGGCCCCAAGGCTACCGGCAAAGCCAAAGTATTTTGGGACGAAGACTTTCTGTATGCACGCGTTGTGGTTACAGACCCGAATGTGTGCGCCGGTCACACGCCTGGCACTGAGTACATGACCGACAGCGTGGAATTTTATGTCGGTGACGGAAAAAGTGGCTCAAATCAGTGGCGTATTGGCGCAAGCGGTATTTTCTCAGGTCAAACCGCTGCGGGCCGCGACGGTTCGGTTAAACGAACGGACACCGGGTATATCGCGGAAGTGAAGATACCTAGAAGAACCGTTGAATTCACGAGCAATTCCCCGATTACGTTTGATGTGTACATCAATAACTCAACGGGTGCGGGGAATGACCGTTATGAGGTGGTATCCGCTTTAGGTAAGCCCGACGCGGGTTATGGCAGTTCTGACAGCTTCAAGAATAGCTTGCTGCTGCTTGGGGGCTCCACGGTATCCAGGCACCCCGTTAACGCTACGGCAGGATTAAACGGCACCATCTCGCCATCCGGTTTGATTCGGGTAGCTGACGGCGGAAGCCAATCCTTTACATTCACTCCGATCAGCGGTTATGTCGTGGATACCGTAACTGTAAATGGTGCATCTGTAGAGATTGCAAATAATACCTATACCTTGAAAAACGTGAACACCGATGACAAGGTAATCCATGTTACATTCAAACCCGATCCGGCCGCAACGTTACTTAACTTTATCGTATATAACGATAACTTTGCCACCGGAGAATTTACCACAGCCGTTATCATCGATCTGGGTGCGGGAAATGAAGCTGCGGGTGCCGATCTTAGTTCAAACCTGTTTACAGTCTCGGCGAGGAATACTCTGCTGGACGGTAACCTGGCATATCAAGGCACACGCACCGTCAATAGAGTATACGTCAATGACGAACCTAGACCCAGAGGGTATAAAGGTGTGAACCAGAACTCCCCTGATTATCAGGCTGGACTAACTAAAGGCCGCTACATCGTTGTAGAATTGGAATTTTGGACATTAACCGGCGGACAGTCCACTTTGGAAGCATCCAAATCCACCATCCAGAATTACAACATTGTATCTAGTGGCGATATCAAGCTTGATGGCAAGGCTGCCATTGTTAAGTCGTCTTTCGCACAGTCAGGTACCGTTAATGAAATCATCGACAAATTTGAAGTGGGTCCCAAAATTGACAAAGCGGAAGCGATGCAGTATGGACTCTATATTCATAAGGACGGCAACGGCGTTCCGGTAAAAGGGCTTCCCCTTTACATCTACGCTCACGGTTCTACCCGCGGCGGTACACAGGACGGGGATACCTTCGCGCCCATCAGGTCCGCCAACGGAGCCACCGCGCTTATGAAAAAAATGGAGAAGAACGCTAAATACGCTAGTCATATCATCGCTTTGCGGGCGCAAAACAATGTTCAGGCAACACCCGCTACCTTAAAGGCTTATATCGATGATCTCGTAAGTAAGGGACTTGTTGACCCCAACCGTATTTACATGGCAGGCTTCTCTATGGGATCCGCTTATACGAATACTTTCCTGACGACATATCCCGATTTGCTCGCAGCCGCAGCGCCCATGTCTTTTCCACCATCAATCAACGCGAAACAAGCCGAAACGCTTAAAAACTTTGCATACTGGTCATTCGTTAACACAACTGATTCTTCAACAATAAAAACAGGGGCGGAAACTTATATAGCGAATATAATGCCCCTATTGGAAAACGCCAGGCACACGTTCATCGACAGAAATGAAATATTCGTGTGGCCTTATGACCAATGGACAAAGGCGGAAGCACCTGTTAATGGAACCAATTGGATTCCTTCCGGCCATGAGATGGAAGCTTCCGTTCTGTGGAACAATATTTCAGGCTACACAGATACTTTGTCCAATGTAGGTTCCAACAAGGAGTGGAGCCTTAAGCCTACGGCGCAGTCCTCTAAGTTGCCGGCTTGGAACAATGACTACACTGACGTCTTTGATTGGATGTTCGCGCAGAGAAAAACGGGCGTCCCCAATCCATCTGGTGGCAATACGGGCAATACCAGCAGTTCGGGCAATACCGGTAATAGCGGCAATACCAGCACCGGGACAGTCACTGGATCGTTGAAGCCGACCTACACAGTGATTACACCAAAGGATAAGCCTGCGGTCACGGACAAGAACGGCAACACCACCCTGCCCGGCGGCGGCGAGATTGTGACCAAGGGCGGGACGAAGATTAAGGTGCACGAAGGTACGACGATAGACTCAAAAGGTAAGGTGACCCTTCCGGCGGGCAAGAGCGCCGAAGTGACACTACACGGCGGCGCGAGTGCCGGCTTAGACAAAGGCATGTCGCTGAACATCCATGAGGGTACGGAATTTGTGTTCGATGACGACACCCCGCTGGGCTTCCTCGTGATGTCTGGCAATCCATTCAGGGATGTCAACATGGACGACTGGTTCTACAGCTACGTAAACTCCGCCTACACATACGGTCTTTTCAACGGCACGACGTACACGACGTTCTCACCGGGCACTTCAATGACGCGTGCGATGTACGTGCAGGTACTGGCCAATCTGGAGAATGTTAACCGCTCCGGCTACACGAATTCCCGTTTTAGCGACGTGACGGATGGGCAGTGGTACACGGCGGCAATCGAGTGGGCGGCCGAAAGCGGCATAGTCAACGGTATAAACGCAGACCTGTTTGAACCCAATTCACCGTTGACACGCGAGCAGATGCTGGTGATGCTGTACAATTACATGAAGTACAAGGGCTATGAGATACCTGAAAGCCAATCTAAATCCTTTGCGGACGAGAGTCAGATCAGCTCATGGGCGTTGAAGGCCGTTCAGGCACAGCAGGGCATCGGAATTGTATCAGGCAAGCCGAACAACTTCTTTGCCCCCCAAGCTACCGCCACCCGCGCTGAAGTAGCTGCTATCTTTATAAAGCTCATCGAATATCTGGCTAAGTAAAAGCGTAAACAGAAACATGCGGACCCTTCCGGCTGGGCAAGATCCAGCCGGAAGGGTCTTTTTCAGCAATCCTGATTACAAGAGAAGGAAAACGTCGATATGTGGCGAAAATACCTAAAGAAGTAAATAAATCTCATGGGAAAGGAGACCCCATGTTCATAGTTAATAAAGAACATTATGACCAGAATGAACTGGAACGCCGAATAAATGCGATATACGCATTATTGGGTTCCTCGGTTTGGAAGGAACGGCGGACAGCTGTATGCATGAAGGAACCGGCGAATATTCTGGCCGCCACGGAGCTGATTATCAGGAATGAGGGTTCGGTGCTTCTGATCAACGGCGATACCCCGATTGAAAGCGCTCTCCGTCAAGCCGAAGACGCAGGCTGTACGGGTCTGCTGACCGAAGCAGGAGGCAGCGCCGTCTTTCACCCGCTACACTCACGCCTGGATCGGATGAATGGGGAGCCGTCCTTGCTTCAATTCAGCTCCGGCACGACCGGCGCTCCCAAGCTAGTTGAACGGTCTTGGTCTCATGTGCAAATGGAAATCGAGGCCTACAACAAGCTGCTGCCCTGCAGCGGGGAGGATCAACCGATCATTCTGGTGCCCGTCTCCCATTCCTTTGGATTCATCACAGGCATGCTTTCCGCACTGAAGCGCGGAGTCGAGCCGGTTATCGTGACGGACAAGAACCCCAAGTTCGCCCTGCATCTCATGCAGCAGCATGATCGCCATGTGGTGTATGCGGTGCCCTTCCTCTTTCAAATTCTGCTCAGTCTGATGAGAGAGAAGGTGCTTCTTAGAAAGCTGGTATCCTCTGGTTCCCCGATGTCTGCAGAACTGCTGAACAGGCTTGGGGGTGCAGGTGTGGAGGTGATCCAGCAATACGGGTGCTCTGAGGCGGGCTGCATCTCGCTTGGCGACCGGCCCTCCGGTTCTACGGATGCCGGGATGTTACTGGAGCATATGGCCATTGAAAGAGCCGGAACCCGGGATCAGCCGGATGAAATAATCATTGCCACAGGCGGACGCCGGATTCATACCGGAGATATGGGATATTGGATCGGCGGCAGGCTTCATGTTCAGTGCCGGATGGATGATCTGATTAATGTGTCAGGACTGAAGGTAGCTCCCTCCGAGGTGGAGGATGTCATCCGGAGGCTGGACGGCGTTCAGGAAGCTGTCGTGCACAAGGCTCCGCATCCCGTCTGGGGGGAAGCGGTCAAAGCTCGAATCGTCCGGAAGGGCGATGCGCTGTCTCAGGAGGAGGTGAAGAGGTGGTGCGCGCGGTTTCTGCCTGCTTATAAAGTTCCGGGCTTTATTGCTTTTACGGAGGACATTCCGAAGACGGGTACAGGGAAGGTTATGCGAAAACAATTGGTAGAAGAGGAGTATGGTATTCATGGATAAGATACAAACGGTATCTCAATTGAGGCAGCTCATGTCCGAACAATTGGAGCTCTCTCTCCCGGACGTCATTAAAGAGGAAGACCGGCTGTACGAAGACTTAAACGTAGATTCGATCATGGTACTCCAATTGGTGGTATACATCGAGGAAGTGTTCAACGTAACTGTGCCCGAGGAGGAGATGGACCCTGCCGTCTTCCAAACGGTCGGTTCTTTAGTCGATTTCATCCACGCCCTTAAGGGGGAGCACATCGCCCAAGTGGAAACCAAATCTTAAGATCATAGAAAAGGATGAATATGATGACTAACGTGAATGAACAGGATATCGTACAATTCGTGATTGACCGGGTGGCCGATTTGACCTCCAGACCGGAGCTGGCGGAGGAATTGAATGGGGACGCACCGCTAGAGGATGCAGGCGTGGATTCGGTGCTGCTGGTCAACCTGATGATGCAGATTGAACAGCAGTATGAGATTTTTTACGAGGACGACGAGCTTCTGCAGGAGAACTTCGCCACCGCGCGCTTGATCTCACAACGCATATTGGCCAAACGGGCCGTTAAAACCGGGGCTTGACGTGAAGCAAGCCCATTGCTTTCTGAACGGACTCGGTTATGGCTTGGAGCAAGCCGGATGGGATGATCGTCCGCTCTATATCGGTGCTTGGGACGCGCCATTCAGCGTTACGGAGGACGGCAAGCTGACCTATTTCTCAGCGGACATCACACCGTCCGAATATTTGCGGCTGTTCACCCGCCTGTACGGGGAAGGGGCATTGGAGTGGTATGATTACGGGGCCGAAAAACTCGTCAACCTGAAGAAGTTTCTGGAGGTCCTGCGGCGTCATCCGGAGCTTCCTGTTTTGGTACAGCTCGATCTGTTTCATATGCCCTATCAAAAAAGAACGTTTCAAACCATGCATCAGCCCCATTTTGTCATCGTACACGGAATGCGGGGCAATCAATTCGTGGTATACGACCGCTATTTTGAATGGGAAGGGTTACTGGCCGCGAGCCATGTACACGATGCTTTTCTGAGCAATGAACTGGGCGGGGGACTGCTGCTTCATCCCGAATGGCTCCATGCGCCGGACGCCCACGAGGTGGCGAGAATCTTCGAGGATACGATAGAGACCGATCCGGGTGAACGATCGCTAACCGGCATGGTGAGGCGAAGGATTATGCAGACGGTGGAGTCGCCGGGCATGTATCCGCCCGGGACCTTGAAGGATTCTTTATCCCAGCTCGGCATCCTCGCCAAACGCAAATACAGCTACGGGCTGCTGTATCAATATTTTTCGGAAGCGCTTAATCAAGGTACGGAGCTGTATCAGGAGCAGCTGGAAGGATTCATAAAAATGTGGAGTACGCTCGCATACCTGGCGATCCGTACATCCATGCCGGGACGAACCGGGGAAATCGGACTGCTGGTGGATAAGGTGGAGCAGCTGCACAGGACGGAGCAACAGCTGAAGGAGGAATTGATCGATGTCTATCATCGCTGGAAACCCCGATTTGCATGCGGAGTGCAGACCTAGGGTGGGCTGCTTCGACGGCCATTCCCCCCGGTTGAACGAACGGGTGATTGATGACCAATGGACAGGGTATCTGGCTGAATATACGGAGCTCATCCGCATTCCGCCGGTACGCTTCGCCAAGATCTTCGGGGGTTCGCTTCGCCAGTTCTCCAAGCAGCCGATGTCTTCGCTTCCGCAAGCCTCGGAGCGGCTGGCCCGATTATGCGAGGAATACGGAATCGATACGCTTTATGTGAACGCTCCTTATTTCATGCCTTTCTTGATGCTGGTTCGGAGCTTCGCCAAGCTTCCGCTTCGCTTCATGGTTATCGCCCATTCCGTCGCATCCGCCCGTTGGTTAACAACTTGGCTGTCCTGTGCGCCTTGGATTACAGAACAGGATGTGCTGCTTGCCAGTACGGAATCTTGCAGACAGGCGCTGGTGAATCTCTCACCCCGGTATGCGCATGCCCATAAGATCCCGTTATGCATCGACACCTTGCTGGCTGCGGAGCCGGTTCGGCCGCTTCCCGGTAAACGTCTGTTATCCATCGGCCGGCTGGAAGAGGTAAAGAACATTCATGTGCTCTTAGAGGCTATGGCGGAAATAAAGCAGCGTGTCCCGGACACTGTATTGACGATTGCCGGAGAATATACGGGGTCTTTGCAGGAAGCGGACCGGTATAAAGAACGGATTGAAGCCATCGTAGCGGAATATAGACTGGAGCAAACCGTGGAGTTTACAGGTCCCGTCCACGGGAGCGAGAAAGACCGCCTGTTCCGGGAATCCAGGCTTCTGGTCAACCTCTCCACCGATCCTGGAGAGACGTTTGGCTTCAACCTCCTGGAAGCGAAAGCCCACGGTCTTCCTGTGGTCTGCACCAACTGGGACGGTTTCCGGGAGCTGCTTGTTGACGGCGAGGACGGTTCCTTCGTCCAGGTAGATTGGTCCGGTGAACATCCGAAGATAGATCTGGACGGGCTGGTTCGCAGCTGCACCGGGGTTCTGCTGGATGAGAAGCTTCACGACAATCTCTCGCAAGGAGCGCGGCGTGGCGCTCTAATGTACGACTATCGGACCATCATGCCGCAGATCAGGAGGCTCCTGAATGCTCCCCTTGGACAGATAGCGGATGAGGCGGAGGAGACCGCCCTGCTGGAATCTTCTATGAGAACGCTGAACGAAATCTATCATTGCAGCTTATTGGAAGCGGCAGGCTGTTTGAGTGAATCGCCGCTGTCGGTTCTGGATTGGCAGCCGCAGGGTGACACGGAGGAATGGATGCGCAGGGTGAAGCCGCTTATTCAACATTTTGCCGGGAGGAACCATCATGCACACGTTTAAACTGTTCCGACGTCTTGCTCCCTACGTGAAGATCAAATGGAATTTTACCTTGATTGCTTATGTTTGCACGTTCCTGCAATTGGGACTCGTCATGCTTCAGCCCTTAATCTTCGCCTATCTGATCGACCACGTGCTGATTGGCGGAAACCGCAAGCTGATTGTCCCGCTGCTTAGCCTGTCCTTGGGAATAGGTGTTCTCTCCATCGTGTTCCTGTTTATCCGGGTAGGTCTGTTCCGCTATCTGGGCATCTGTAATATGCTGGATATCCGCAACGAGCTGTTGAAGCATGTCCGGCAGATCCCCATTCCGGAAATTCAGAAGGAAGGACCCGGGAAATTCTCGGCCTTGCTCGGGATGGATACAGCTACGATGGGAAATTTCCTCAACCACATCCTGGTCGAGATTACCTCACAGCTGTTTATGATGCTGATATCCCTCGGAATCCTGTACTATATGGACTGGCGGCTTGGCATCGTTGCCACGCTTAGCATTCCCTTCCTCTTATGGGTGCCAGGGCTGTTCCGCAACCCTGTGGCGCGTTATTCGTCCGCCGTTCGAACCCATAATGAAGAGATCGGAACCTATCTCTATGAAGCGATCGAAAGTTCACAGGAAATCCGGGCTTTAGGACTAGAGGGATGGGAACGGAAGCGGAATGAAACGATGTACAAGGGGCTGGTGAAGGCCAGCACCCGGGAAACGCTGTATGCCGTTATGTCGTTTCAAATCAGCGGTTTCGTGATTAGCCTGATCCTGGCTGCCATCTATTGGATCGGCAGCGATCAGGTGCTCCACCAAATGATGACCGTTGGTATGATGGTTGCTTCCGTAACCTATCTGCAGAACGCTCTGAATCCGGTACAGCAGATTAACAACTTTTTCAGAGAGCTTCAAGGAGCGGAAGTTGCAATGGGCAGAATTGAGCAATTTATCCAGACCCCGATCGATCCCTATTCGGAAAACGAGAGGAAGCAGGCTTCGCCTGCAAGGGAGACTCAGCTTGAAGCAACGCCGTCCGGTATCGAAGTGTGCAGTTTGCGCGTCGGGTACGGTGGAACGGAAATCTTGAAGGATCTATCATTGTCGCTGTCTCCGGGCAAGGTGTATGCTTTCGTCGGGCGGAGCGGGTCTGGGAAATCCACCCTTTTCCGCGCGCTTATCGGGATGATGCCCGTTCTCGAAGGTGAAATTCGAATCGGCGGACAGAATCTGGAGGAGATGACCCGCAGTGCGATCAGCCGCAAGGTTGGCATCGTGTTCCAGGAGCCTTACTTGTTCCGGGGCACCCTTATGGAAAATATTGCTGTCGGGAAGCTGGACGCGACGGAGGAGATGGTCAGGCAAGCAGCCCTGAATGCGCGGCTCGGAGCTCTGCTGGAGCAACTGCCGGAAGGACTCAACACGAAGATTGACCATAAAGGCTTCCAGCTATCCGGCGGACAGCGGCAGAGGCTGGCTATTGCGCGTGCCCTCTTGCACAATCCCGATATTCTTATCCTGGACGAACCGACCTCCGCCTTGGACCAGCTTACGGAGATTGAACTTATGGATTCCATACGCCAAGTCATGGCGGGCAAGACGATTCTGGTAGCCACTCATCGCCTGCAAACCATTATGAACGCGGACCGTATTCTGGTGATGGAGAACGGTTGTCTGGTGGCGGAAGGCGACCACGAAGAGCTCATGAAGCAATCGGCTGAGTATTATGCTATGGCATCGACCTTCGAGCGCGATACCTCTGTGGCCGGACAGGCATCTTATAAAGAGGGGGTTCCGGTATGAATGGCACAGGCACCCTCAGGGAATTGTTTCAACGTGCACGAAGGCATGACCGGGGAATCACTTACAAGGCACGAAGCGGCGAGTCCGATTGGACAAGTTATGCGGAACTCGGAAACCGCATGGACCTTCTCGCTGAACGGCTGAAGCAGGCGCAGCTGCGTCCGAATTTTATCGGGGCTGTCTGGATGGCTCCGACGCCGGAGTGTCTGGCTGTCATCGGGGCAATCATTTTGGCGGGAGGCATTCCGCTCCCCATCCACAGCTACATGCCAGGACAGGACATGCTCCGCCTCATCCGCAAATTTGAACCCGAAGCTGTGTTCGTCTCGGAAGAGAAGTTTCCAATCCTCGCGGAATGGAACATGCAAGGGGAAGAGTTGCCATTCTGCCTGTATGCAGGTATGGCAAGCGGACCGGTTGCAGGAATCAGCGCCGCTCCGCGGCCGGTACGCCGGTACACGCCGCCAGAGGCCGTGCGTATGATATTCCTCTCCTCCGGTTCGACGGGAGAGCCGAAGGGGATCATGCTGAGCGACCACAACATGCTGTCCAATGTGGACGCAATCCTGGAGTACACGACTCTGTGCGACGAGGACATCGTTCTGCTCTCGAAGTCCCTGGGGTATTGCTCGACCATTGTTGGGGAATGGTTCGCCGCCATGGCCTCTGGTGCCAATCTTGTTCTAAGCGGGGGCTTCGTGCATCCCTTCGAGATGATCCAGTGCGTCCGTACGAATAAGGTGACCTTCTTATGCACTGTGCCGTCTGCGATCCTGCCTCTAATCCATTCCGCCAAATGGGCGGCGGAGGATCTGCTCACGCTCCGGCAGATGCTCATTGTCGGCGGCCCGATGCCTGCCGTCATGCTGCTTCGTTTGGCTGACCGTCTGCCTCACGTGCGGCTGACGCCCTCCTATGGACTGACCGAAGCATCTCCGCGCGTCTCGTATTTGCCCTACACTCAGTTGAGGACGAAAACGCAATCCGCCGGGATACCCATTAACGGCGTCGAGCTGGCCATCTTTCAGGACGGAAGAAAGGCGGCAACAGGGGAGAGTGGAGAGGTGGTCGTTCGAGGGCCGAATGTGATGATCGGCTATTATGACGATCCGGATCGCACCCGCGAGATCCTAGGCCACCTCGGCCTGCATACCCGGGATACCGGGTATCTGGACGAGGATGGATATTTGCACTTGACCGGGCGAACCGATAACGCTCTCCTTGTCGGGGGACACACGGTGTACCCGGAAGCGGTCGAAAGCGTCCTATTGAGCTTGCCTGGGGTGGCGGACGCTGCTGTGTCGGCCGTAGAAGACCTTCAATGGGGACATCGTCTGATTGCCGTGATAGTATCCGCAGCTTCCACAGAGCCTGTCAAGAGCCCGGAGCTGCATGCCTGGTGCGTAAAACGCTTATCCCCGGCCTTGCGTCCCAGGGAATTCCGCTTCGTTACGGCTCTGCCCAGAACAGCCAGCGGAAAGCTGGATCGCAAAGCCCTGAAATCTATGGTGAAGGAGGAAGAACATGTCCATAGAGCATGAAGATATACTCTTTAAGGTGAGAGAAACGATAGCCGCTGTGGCCAAGAGGCTAACAAGCGAGGTCGAGCTGGACCATGCTTTGGTAGATGATCTGGGAATCGACTCCATTCAAATCCTGGAGCTTCTGTCGGCTCTGGAGGATACATTCGGCTTTGAGCTGGAGGTGGACGATATTCGCCCGGAATCGTTCCGAAGCGTCCTGGCCGTATTGCATTTTGTAGAACGCAAGGTGGCTTCATGAAGGTGTTCACCCCGGGCCATTTGCAAGAGCTGGCCGGCGAATTGCGCCGGACGTACCCGTTTTATAACCCTTATACGGACGTTGATTTCCATCAGCTGCCGATTACAGACAAACACTTGATCGCAGGCAACCGCGCTCTTTTCGAACATCCCGGTGCGGGACGGGTGATCGAATCATTCACCTCAGGAACTACCGGAGTGCCGTTCCGCTGCGTGAAAACCCCGGAGGAGATATGGACACTCTCGCTGACCCTGTATAAGCATAGAAAAAAATGGGGGCTGCCGTCCAGGCACCGGATGCTGCTGCTGAGCAACCGTCTGCTGGCGGAGCCCAGGTCCCTTAGACATTATGCAGAACGGATGATCAGGGAAGATCCTCATTTTATCCAAGGGAGAGCTTCCGCTCTCTGCACGTTGGCTGAATATATGCGTGACGGGGGATATTCGTTGCCGTCTTCCCTCCTGTTTACCCAGAACTGGGGCGAAACGCTGCATGGCTCCCAGAAAGAACGGATCGAAGAGGTGTTCCGCGTTCCATGCGTAGACTATTACGGTTTGGAAGAGTTCTGGTGTATCGCATTCGCAGGCCAGAGCGGCCAACTGGAAATCGATGAGTCCGCCGTATATGTGGAAATTATTGATCCGGCTTCCGGACTCCATGTAGAGGAGGGGGAATTCGGCGAAGTGTTGGTCACCTCGCTGATCATGAGGAGTCTGCCTTATGTCCGTTACCGGACAGGGGATATCGGAAGTATTCGCAGGAACCCTGAAACCGGCCGTCTCCTTCTTCAACTGCTTCCCGTTCGAACATCCCAGATCCGGCTGCCTGGAGCGCAGGTGCATTCCGCCGTCTTCCGGTATTTGGACAAGTTTTTTTGGGAGCTTGCTGCAGCCAGAGGCGTCCGCCAATTTCAGATCGTGCAGAATACGTACACCTCTTTTTCCGTCCGGCTGGCGACTGAAGCCTCGCCAAGCGAGTTCGAGGACGTGCAGGCCAAGCTATCCGCTTTTCTTCACCAAGCGGCGGGCAAGCCGGTGAAATTGTCCATCGAAACCGTCTCCAGGCTCGAAGCCAATCCTGTCAGCGGCAAAATACCGTCCTTTATTTGCCGTATTTCCTCAAATGAAGAAGGAGAATGAAGAGATGACCTCTCATACGGATACGCCGGCTGCCAAGCCGGAAATGATGAAGCTGGCGGCGATGGAATGTGCAGCTTCCTGCATCATGACCCACTTATACCGGTCCGGGGCCAACCCTGATCTGTTTCTGCTGGATTACTGGAATGTCAATTATGTATCGCGCATTATTACGGCGAGCCAGCATGTGCGATTGAACAAAAGCTTGCCCTTTCTGTACGGCATCCATCTGGTTTACAAGGGAACCGGACCTGAGGCGCTAAAGCAGTCTGTTCAGTCAGGGAACCGTGCGGTAGTGAAATGCCGCCCAGCCGATCTGGATTTTTTCCCTCCCAATATGCTTAGCATGGCGGAGAGTGGATTCGAACATTATATCCTCGCAGACAGCTTCGATGAAGCGCGTAACGCCTTCAGAGTATTCGATCCCATTGTCGGCTTCAACGGATTCCTGACCGGAGAAGAGCTTATGCGGGCATCGGCGGAGCCGGAAGAGGAGGACATCATTTTCTACGAGCTTCAGCCGGATCAAGAAGGGAAGTTCGAGTCTCCCGGCAAGCGTGATATCTTCGCCTATGCAGCCAAGCGAAACTACGACATGTATGTCCGTTCTCAATACAGTTCGGGTACCGCCGCATTGGACAGCTTTGCCCGGGATTTGCAGGAATCTCTAGCTTTAAGCCCGGAACAAACCTCGAACTGGCTGAGCCAGAACTCGATCGCTATTGCTTCCTTAACCAAGCTCCGGTCTTCCATATGGAATAGCTTTGCCCAGCTGGGCGTGATGGACAAGGGGCAGGCGCTGGAAGGGACGAACCGGATCAGCGGGATCGTGAAGTTATGGACGGCACTGAATTTCCTGCTTGTGAAATACCGCAAGCACATCGGGGACGAAGCGCTGCTGCGCTCGGCTCTTGCCAGGCTGCGGGAAGTTCGGGATGCGGAGCTTCAATTCCTGGCCTGGATGAATGGAATAGGCGGTGATCTGACTGCGGTATAATCTATGTACGATTTCTTTTCGGCACGAGCTGGTATCCATCCGGGAGCTGCTCCGTTATGCTCATGATACGGGCTTCAACGGTATAGAACTGTGGGGCGTGCATGCCAAGGCTTTGCTTCGCCAACGGGGACAGGAGCTGGGAGGTATGCTGGACGAAATGTTCAGCTACGGGCTCGAAATCAACATGCTGAGCGATTATATCCCTCTCATGGGGAATATCCCAATGGACGTTCTGCTTAAGGAATGGCAGGAAACCGTACAGGCGGCCAAAGCATTCCACACAGATAAGCTGAGGATTTTCGCCGGAAACCTGAGCAGTCAATCTCTTGATGAGAAGGACTGGGAGCTTTGCACCGAACGTCTAAATCTCCTGTGCGCCGCAGCAGAGAGGGAAGGAGTCTATACAGTGGTTGAGACTCATCCGGGAACCGCTGCCGACGGCTTAGATTCCACACTTCAACTGCTCCGGCAAACCGATAACCCTGCCTTGAAGCTGAATTTGGACTTTCTGCACATGTGGGAATCGGGCGCTGATCCCCTTGCCGCCTACGAACGCTTGAAGCCATGGATTGTCAATATCCATCTGAAGAATGTGGAATCCCGGCAATGGCTCGAAGTATTCTCTCCTGACAATATATATTCTCCGAGCGGCAGCCGCAGAGGTATCGTACGCTTGGCCGATGGAGAAATGGACTGCCAAACCATAGTGAAGCGCCTTATCTTGGACCCTACCCGAGCCCCGGTATCTCTGGAATGGTTCGGAGCCATGCCCTTTGAAATCTTAAAGTCGGAGCTAGGCTGGCTTAAAGGGCTGGAGTCTGATCTCAAGCTGGAGAATGTGGAGGTGACGGGATAATGAATAACGCACCTTATATGGAGCATCTGACCGGAACGCGTGCACCGAAGCTCTGGTACTCCAATATTAATTGGGAACAAGGAAAAGCCGCTCAAGAGCTTCGCTTACCCCATATTAACAATGCGTCCGGAGATCGGCTCGTATCGCAAATGGATCTCTACCAGATTTATTTGGCTGACCGGGAGGATCTTGTTCTCCTGAAAGAGACTCCGGACCCTGAATTCCTAGCTTATTTGGAAGAAGAAAAGATAGCACTACCATCAATCGCGATTGGCGCACGGTCTGAATATACGGGTAAGTTTCGCAACCGGATGGCTGTTCCTTACTTGATGGACGAGCAGGAGGAGCAGTTTCTCAAGGAAAACGGAGGGAGCTGGATCGGCCCGCCAGCCCGGTTGTCCGTGGAACTGAACAGCAAGATCGCAACGCGTAAATTATGCGAAGAAATCGGCTTTCCAGTCAGCGACGGCAGGATATGCGAAGGGCTTGACGCAATCCGCCGTACTTGCGCCGAGTTGGAGGGACGGCATCCTGGAGCCCGGCTGGTTGTAAAAACCGCTTACGGTTCTTCCGGTAAAGCGCTGTTCCATATCCATCGAGGCCCGGATTTGGAGATGCTGCTGGGATATTTAGAGAGGCAGATCTCGCGGGGAGGCGGGCAACCGGTTGTGACGGTGGAACGCTGGCATCAGGTCGAGCGCCATCTGACGGCACAACTCTGGCTGGGGGGAACAGATTGCGAGATCCTGGCTATGACCGAGCAGAGGATTACGGATGCAGGAGTGTACAGGGGGAGCCGTCTGCACCCGGACCTGCCTGAAGCCTTGATCGCGGCTTATACCGAACAGCTGCAACAGCTGGGTACATCTTTACATTCCCGGGGCTACGAGGGTTTCATCGGGGTAGACTCCATACTGGATGAAGACGGAACTTTAATACCGGTTATTGAGATCAACGCCCGTCTTACCATGGTCACGTATTTGCTGAAGATTCGCAAGCATTTGCTCGAACGCGGGTTTCCTAGAATGGAGACTCAATCCTATGATTTCAAGCTCCACCCTGGTGCCAAATTTGCAGAATTTTCCGACAAGGTGGCATCGATAAGGATCTCTGCCGGACAAGGCGGGGCATTCGTGTATGGTTTCCACCAGGATGGGGAATCGGCAGACCGTATCCGGCCTTGCAGGGTCTCGGCTCTGAGCTGGGGTGTGGACGATGAAGCTGAGAAGCTTGCCCGTCAAGGGCTGGAGGAAGCCATCATGGAATGGAGGGGAGCTGTCATATGACTATGGCTTCACAACGACTGTCTAATCAGCAGGAGGAGGGCCAACCCTTTTGGCTGGAAGCAGTCGAGCCATTTGGATCACCCGTTTATGTATATGACGAGGGAAAGCTGGCCTCCGATTATTTTTCGCTGCGGGACGCTTTACCCAAGGATGTGACGCTATATTATTCCATGAAAGTCAACCCCAATCCGGAGGTATGCCGTCTCATCAACGGCTGGGGTTCGCCGATCGAAATCGCATCGGTTGGGGAATATGAGCTTGCCCGCTCTAACGGGGTAAATCCGAACAGCATCGTGTTTACCGGACCGGGCAAAAGCGCGGACGAGATTCATCATGTGCTTCGCCATGGGATCTACGCGATTAATGCGGAGTCCATCCCGGAGCTATTCGTCATTCACGATGAAGCTGTTGCGCTTGGTATGGCCGCTCCCGTTATGTTAAGGGTCAATTTGTCTACTGGAGCCAAAGGCTCGCGGATGTCATCGGTCGGACTTGCCTCCCAGTTTGGCATCGACGACAGTGAAATTAATGTGGCGGTGCAAACCGCCATTACCCTTGAAGGGCTAGAGCTTATCGGATTGCATACGTACCAGGGCACGCAAAATTTTCACCTCGACTTTTATATGGAGAGTGTTCCGATGATGTTCGGTCTCACCCGGCAGGTGCGCAACCAATTCGGCCTGCAGCTTCGCTGCTTAGGGCTCGGCGGCGGTTTCGGCGTTCCCATGTTTGAAGGCGATGAGCCGTTTCCTGTCGAAGCTTTCGGGGCGTATCTTGCTGAAGAGTTAGAGCGCAACCGGGATCTGGGATTGGAAATGGTATTCGTAGAATCAGGGCGGCGAATTGCCGCAACGATGGGGATGTATGCGGTCAGAGTGCTGTACACCAAGCTCTCCAAAGGCAAAGCCTTCGCCATTGTCGATGGGGGAACCCACCATCGGGCTTTTTCCAGCCTGATGGGACGAAGCTTCAAGCAGCCTCTGCCGCTTCAGCTTTGGAAGGCGGGGGAGCGCAAGCTATACGAATCCGGTGAAGGAGAGGGGCGAGTCTCCTACAATGTTTGCGGTAAATTGTGCACTCCCGCAGATGTGATGCAAGGCAGCGTCATGCTCCCGCCTCTAGAGCCGGGGGATTGGATCGCGTTTCCCCATATGGGGGCCTATGGCTTAACCTGTGGCAATGTTCATTTTCTGTCTCATGCTCTTCCGAAGGAAGTTATGCTTCGCCCTGACGGTACGTTAAATGATGTGAGCTGGCTATCCACCTAATAAGTGAGTTCATCATAGGGAGTTGACCATATGACGCCTACCCATCGGATTTTGCCTTATAATGACATATGGCTTGATTGTGTCAATAATAATTTGATGTCGATCCTCATTAGTCATCATTCATCGTTCGAGAAGTTGCCGCTGACTTTTAAAACGCAGTACTGGAAAAAACTCATCCACCAGACATTCCCCGAAGACAATTTTGAAAGCTTGCTGCATCAAGGATTAATGCTGCCGAAGGTTCAATATGACACGGAACAGCTCTATCATTATCTTCGCTTTGAGGATCAGCTTCTTGAGCAATCGGATATACCTTTGCTGGATGAGATGATTCAAGGCGCTTTAGACAAGAAGAAATATGTCTTTTTCGATGTGGACCGCTTTTTTTATTCCAGTGGAAGAGAAGCCGGGAAAATACATTTTATCCATCCGACCTTTATTCATGGGAAATGTGCGGGTGGGGATGCATACACAGTCATTGAAGATTGCTTATCTCCAGGGCGAATGCACGATTATCAAACTCCGCTTGAAGTCATTATGGAATCTACCCGATATCTACTGACAAGCGGCAGAAAAGTCAGATTCATCATGGTTTCTGTGCATGAAGGATCGATAAGGAATTTTAACCATGAATTTTCAGTCCAGGACTCGTTTATCTCAGAACTCAGAAACAATCTATTGGATGATAAAGTCGTTTTTCTGGAGCAATATGGTCTTCATTATCAGTTGGGACTACAAGCGTTGACCGATTATGTAGAGGAATTCGAAGAACTTGTAGGTCATTTGAACGAAACCAGCATATTTGCCTTGAGAAGCAGTTCTTTTGCACAGAATCATAAGAAGAATAACAGGCTTTTTAAGCTACTGGAAGATCAATCGTCCCATACAAATCTCTATAAGAAGTTAGCAGAGCAAAGCATGGAACTAAGTCATTTATGGGAAATTTATCGAACGACAGTTATTAAAATGATCGTATCTAATCATGTTCATGATCAAGCTATCGTAAAACTCGAAGAGATTGTGAAGAAAGAATATAACATGGTCCAGACGATGAAAATGGCAACTGAGGTTAGTAATCAATGCAATTGAGATGATCTAAATGATAACTAATGAAAAAACGCCTTTTAGGGCGTTTTTTTTATTGGAGAAGGTGTTTAATTTCTATACATACATATGTACAAAATACGGGTTTTGTGAAGAAGTAGTGAAATCAATATTCATTAAAGAATGTTCTTCAATCCAAATTCAGAAATTCTTAAGAATTTCCCTCTAAAGTTCTTCAGAGTTTATCTCTATTATGGATACATTGATTTTCATTATTTCATTATAATGATGATTCATTTAGGAGTTGAGCGTTTGAAGCTTATGAAACCATCCACCAAATCAGCTTATTTATCTTTGCTCTGGCTTGCTGCGATTCCAAGCTTGAATATTTTCTATGGTATTCTGAACCGGCCTGGTGATCATGTGTCTAGTCTTGCTGTAGCCCTGGATTCCATGATTCCTTTTGTACCAGCGTTTATCATTCCATATATTCTGTGGTATCCATTCATTACAGGTGCTTTACAGGTGCTTTGATTACACTTGCTTTTATTGACAGAAAAACTTATTTTCAGACACTGATTACACTTTGCTGCGGATTGGTGATTTCTTACATTTTCTTTTCATTGTTTCAGACTGGAATTGACCGACCGGATCTTCAGGGTCTCACCAACAAGTTGGTGAGGTATAATGAGTTATAATAAATACTTGAACAAACCTAACTACACATTGGAGGATCAATGAAGATGAGAAAACTCGTTCTATTTCTGCATTCATCGCTTGACGGTTTTGTTGAAGGGCCGAACGGCCCCATGGATATTAGCTGGGTTGCCTATGATGCTGATCTGGAGAGACACGCAAGAGAAATTCTGAGTACAGCGGACACGGTTCTTTGGGGACGTGGAACTTATCAGATGATGCACAGTTATTGGCCTTCCGTGCCAGCAGATCCCTCCGCTTCCCAACATGAACGGGATCATGCGGAATGGATTGAGAAGACAGCCAAAGTTGTCTTTTCCACAACCCTGGAGAACGTCGAATGGAATAATTCCAGACTGGTCAAATCAGACGTCGAGGAAGAGATCAAGCGCCTCAAACAGCAGCCAGGCCAGGATATCGTTATCCTCGGCAGTCCCCGGTTCGCCCATACTCTTATGCAGCTTGGTCTAATCGATGAGTACAAAATTACGGTCTCTCCCGTCCTGATTGGCAGCGGGCTGCCGTTATTCCAAGGGTTTCAGGAGAAGACTAATCTAAAGCTTATCGAGAACAAAACATTTGATTCTGGAGCGATAGGCCTCGTATACCAGACCGTTAGATGATCTAGTCACTTATATGGCTGCTTTTAAGCGCATGGGCCTGGGGGCCTTCGGAGCCGGCTTGTTCGGGTCGGTCCTGTTATCCGGGTTAGGCTTCCTGCTGGTGAAGGTCTTGGTATGACTTTCAATTCATATCTATTTGGTTTAACCCAGACAAAACAAAAAAATCAACCCGCATCCACGGGCTGATCATCATCTCAACATTTCAATATACTGTTATATATTCATTAATGATTTACCTTCATTTATCAGTTATCAACATCTGCATAAGCGCCAGCAACTGATCCATATTGATCGGCTTGCTTAGATACTCCGTAGCTCCAGCCATAATTACACGTTCCCGGTCTTCTTGCATGGCTTTGGCAGTCAAAGCAATAATCGGTACATCCTGATGGCCGTGCAGCTCCTTGATCTGCTTAATGGTCTCATAGCCGTTCATGACGGGCATCATGATATCCATAAGGATGAGATCAAACGATGCGGAGTTCTGCAATGCCTTCAGCGCATCTTCTCCATTGTGTGCTGCCGTGATGTCCAGTCCTTTTTGAGACAGGATTGTGGTTAACGCATATAAGTTACGTTCATCATCGTCAACCAGCAGCACTCTTTTGGAAAATAAAGGATTATGATTGTCTTGAGTCTCTATATCATCAATAGATTTATCCAAATCGACAGAAGTATATACTTCTGCGGTAACCTGCTCATCCTTCTTCTGCTCTTGATGCACCGGGAGATACACACTGAATGTACTGCCCGCCCCTTCTGCACTCACTAGCTTAAGCTGGCCGCCAAGCAGCTCTGTAAGCTCTTTGGAGATCGATAATCCTAAGCCGGTTCCTCCGTATTTACGCTCCGTATCACCTTCCGCCTGCTGAAAGGCGTTAAAAATAAGACCCTGTTTGTTCTTGGCAATGCCGATGCCGGTATCAGTCACACTGAAAACAATGCAAGGCCCTGCAGCAATCCCTTGCAGCTCCAGAAGCTCTTCAGCCGATACCATGCGTATTTCCAGAGTTACCGTGCCTTGAGCTGTGAATTTGAACGCATTGGATAACAGATTTATGATGATCTGTCTTAAGCGGTGAGGGTCCGTGTATAGGATATCCGGCAGTTCGTCGCTTAATTTCACCTGCAACGGAATGCTTTTCTTCTGGGACAGTTGGCCAAAATGAAGGGATGCTGACTCCGGAATTTCGGATATATTCACTTCTTCCATGGTAATGTCCATCTTCCCGGCCTCGACCTTGGACAAATCCAGAATGTCATTGATCAGTGCCAGCAGATCCTGACCCGACGAATGAATCGCTTGGGTAAATTCAAGCTCCTCTGCATTCAGTGAGCCCGATGGATTCTCCATCAGGAATTCGGAGAGCAGCATAATCCCGTTCAGAGGCGTCCGCAATTCATGCGACATATTGGCCAGAAACTCCGATTTGTATTGTGTGCTCCGCTTCAGCATTTCGGCATATTGGGTCAGCTCCTCACGCGCATCTTGGGCTTCCCGGCTCTTTTGCTCGGCGATCGCATTCTGATCTTCCAGCTTCTTGTTGGTGATCAGCAGGGATTCGGCCTGAATATGCAATTCTTCGGATTGCGTCTGCAGCTCTTCTGAATACACTTGCAGTTCCTCATTCTGACGTTGGGACTCTTCCAGTAACCGGTCAATTCTCATGCTGCTGACGGTACTGACAATGGCGGCTCCGAATTGTGCGGCGACCGACTCCAAAAACGTGATATTCGCTAAGGTCAGCGGCGCAAAAGAGGCAATCTCTACGACCGCCACCACTTCTCCCAGAAAACTCACCGGCAGCAGCAGCAGATGCTGCGGTGAAGAGGCCCCCAAGCCGGATCGGATATGAATATAATTCTCCGGGAGCGGAGCAATATTCAGGGTGTGCCCTTCTTTGGCACATTGTCCGATGAGACCTTCCCCATAGAGAATCCTCTCCTGCTCCGTATCCACGTTGCTCCCTGCAAACACCGCAGACCGGGTCAGGTAATCCTCCCCGCATTCCTGAGAACGGATATACAGCGTGCCATAGGGATAACCGATCATTTCTGCCGTCTTGCTGAGGAAGATATCCCCCAGCTTCGCAATTGTGGTAACACCCTGATACCCTTCCATCAAGCCATTGGCCCGCTCTTGGAACCATTCACGCTCCTGCTGGCTGTTCAGCAGCTGGTTCGTCGCATGACCGAGATCGCTGACTTCATCATTAGTGGTCATCGTCAGACGGGTATTCAGATCCCCGGTGCGGACAAGAGCCGTTAAGGTCCCGGTAATTTTCCGCACAGTCGCCGAGATAGAATGAGCTATGATCCAGGAGGCAGATATTCCTGCTGCGGCGATCAGGAACCAGACGATATACAAGATTTGCAGCAGAAATTGGTTGCGATCCGCTTGCTTATCTATCAGCAGGTTAGTATTCTCATTCATCGTCACCCGATACCCGCTGATTTGGCTGCGAATCCGGTCCATCTGGTCTATGCCTGCATCCGTATTGAAGATTTTTAGGATCTGCGCATCCTGCCCCTCTTTTTTGAGCTGAATGACCGGGTCTCCGGTGGCCGCAATCCATCGATCTACATTCTCCTTAATACTGTGCAGGCGGTTAAGCTGAAGGGCCCCGGCATTCGTTAGCGCAGCCAGTTGGTCGTAATTGCTGTCCAGGGAAGCCTGTCCCTGCCGGTAAGGCGCCAGATATTTGTCTTGCCCGGTGATAACATACCCCCGCTGTCCCGTCTCCATGTCCAGTATATTTTTTTCAAGCTGATTCGTTAAATTGGTCATTTCCCGGTCTTGTTGGGTAATGGAGTTAGTCGCTTGCTGTAAGGAATGAATGCGTCCGTGCACTACAATTACAAACGCCAGTAAGGCGGAAACAATGAGTACAGTGATAGATAATATCTTAAGTTGAACGGTAAAACGAATTCTCCGCACAAATAACCTCCGCTCTGTCTGCTCTATGGATGGATAGAATCCTATTCTACACGTTTATCAGAAGTTAATATAGCTTTATTGTCATAGATGCGAAGGTTTAATGTCTCTATCTGCAGCTGGTGTGATTGTCCTGCCCTGCAGCATAGATCCATAACAAACAGCTAGAGCCTCTAGAAGTTCTAGAGGCTCGTAGTAGTATTACTATATTTAGTTGCCAGTCATCTTCTGATACATACTCTCCGAAACAGTTCTTCTGGCGGTTACGTATCTATCCTTGTAGTAGCTCGAAGACAGCTTGGTGATGGTTACTCCATTATTGCTTGAGGAATGTGCAAATTTGTTGTCGCCCACATAGATGCCTGCATGCGAGATGCCGTTGCCTCCGGTGTCGAAAAAGACAAGATCTCCCGGACGTAGATCGGACTTGGCTACATATTCGCCTGCACTTGCCTGCGACTTGGATGTTCTCGGAAGATCTAAGTTGAACTTGCCAAATATGTATATTATAAATCCGGAACAGTCAAACCCTTCAGATGCCTTGGTGCCCCCCCATTTATATGGAGTTCCCATAACCTCATTAACCTCTTGGTCAAGCCTGGAGCTGTCATCCGCAGATGCTCTTTCAGATCCAAACGATAGCAATAGTACAATCCCCAGTAGCCACACGATCCCTTTCTTCAAAAAGAACTCAGTCTCCTTTCTTGCCGGCTAATGCTGCCTGACATATATTAATTTTTTGTAACTATTATGAATGATAGTGTAATAATCTCCGTTCGTCAACCCCTTCGGCGCTTTTTGAAAGAGTTTACATTCCCAGGCCCAGGTTAATCTCCCGGATTCTCGCAAGCGGCACCTTCGGCTCACGTTCCGCAGTCATTAAGCCGTTGACCTCATCCTGAACGTCCGTAACCTGCGTATAACAGTAGCCGGAGATGAACGGAATGGCCTGAATTGCCCGGGTCAAGCTGCCGAACCGCTCCAGAAAAGCTTCCTCGCTATCCACCTGCTGGCCATACCCCCAGCCGTGCTCGCTCTTGAAGGCAATCCCCCCATACTCGCTGATGATAATCGGCTGCCCCTTATAGCTATACCCTTCTGCAAAAGCAAACTTCCATTCGTTATACGTGCCGCTGCCGCCGGTAATAGAATCTTTATCCTTATAGGTTTCATATAACGCTTCGCCCCGCTCCACATAATCATGCAGGGTCAGAATGTCGGACACCGTGTGCTCCCACCCGTCATTCGTGATCACCGGACGATAAGGATCGATAGATTTGGTCAAATAATAGATACCCTCAGTGAATGTCTGCTGCCGGACGTCATGAAGAATATTCTGCACGCCCCACGATTCGTTAAAAGGCACCCAGGTGATGATGCACGGATGATTATACTGCTGCTGCACAACCTCCAGCCATTCTTTAGTGAAACGCTCCAGCGCCTCGTCGTTATATTCATAAGCGGCCGCCATCTCTGACCAGACCAACAGCCCTTTGACGTCACACCAGTACAAGAAACGGGCGTCCTCCACCTTCATATGCTTGCGCAGACCGCTCCAGCCCATCTCCATAATCGCCTCAATATCTTGAATCAGCGCTTCTTCTGACGGCGGAGTCAAATGAGTATCGGTCCAGTAGCCCTGGTCCAGGATCAGTCTTTGATACAGCGGGATATTGTTCAGCAGGATCTGGCCCCCCTTGATTGAAATGCTGCGCATACCGAAATAAGAGCCTACCCGGTCAATCTCCTGTTTACCCGCATACAGCACGAACTCGATGTCAAAAAGGTTCGGATTCCCCGGTGACCACAGGTTCTGCAGCCAAGGCCCGTTGATGCCGCCCATCATGCTGACCTCTACAGTCATCGAAGCTCTGTCTACCGGTAGACTAAGCTTATTTACTCGCTCCCCTTGAAACGTAATTTCCGTCTCCAGCCGGAGATCCTTTTCTTCCGGGAGGCCGTGTACGCGATAATCCAGCCGGAGCATTTGGCGGTTAATGTCGGGCGTCATTTTCACAGAATCCAGCCGGGTAGCGTGGACATGCTCCAGCCAGACGCTTTTCCAGATGCCGGTGGTCTGCACATAGAATGAGTCGTGGTTCCGGCCCGCCCAGCGCTGCTTGCCCCGGGGCTGGAGACAGCTGTCGCTGTCGGTCACCATCAGTACGATCTCGTTCACGCCATCCTGCTTAAGCAGATCGGTAATATCGAAGGAGAACCGCGCATACGCCCCCTCATGCTCTCCAGCGAAGCCGCCGTTCACCCAGCAGACCGCCTTATAATCCACGCCTTCAAAATGCAGCACCGTCCGCTTCCCATCTTCCGCCCGGAACAGGTCCAAATGCTTGCGGTACCAGATCCGCGGGTGAAAGGTCTCTTCACCAATGCCGCTGGCCGCTGTCTCGTAGGTGAATGGAACGTTGATCGTGTGCGTGGCTGGAAAATGGTCCATCCAGCGCTCCGCAACGCCTGCATGGTCATCATCGAAGCTAAAGTCCCATTCTCCGTTCAGATCCAGCCACTGGCTGCGGACCATTTGGGGTCTCGGGTAGTTAGGGGTATAGAATTTGGTAGCTGGCTTTGTAGTTGCTGTAGTAGACATCTCGAACCATCCTCTTTCTCATCACTGAAGTATTCTCTATTCACTATCACAGAGTACTCCCTTGTCCCGGGAAAGAAAATGAATTATCCTATCTATTGACTGATCTATTATCTAAAAGGTGGAATTGTGTATGATCACCCTGAAGCGGTGCGGTGCGAATGTGATTCATCCGGAGGGCATGACAATCGACCGCCCGGAGGGCTCCGGCGATTATGTCTTCGTATTCTTTCGGAGCAAGATGGAGCTGAGGCTTCAATCGCGGAGCGTGTATGCTGAACCGAATACTTACATCATCTATAACAGAGACAGCCACTATTACTACAAGGATGCGGAGCTGCCGCTGGTGCATGACTGGTTCCATTTTGAGCTGGAGGGGGCAGATGCTTGGTTTAACCGCTTGAAGCTGCCGCTGGATACCTTAATGAAGGCCCATGACCCGCTCTATATCACCAGAAAAGTAAATGAGCTGCACTGGGAGAATCTGCAGAACGGCACCTTCCGCCAGGAGATTATCGACTCCATTATGCGCTGCCTGTTCATGAAGCTTAGCGATATGCGGCATCACGTAGAGGCCAGCCATAGGGTCAGCCGATACTATGATTCGTTCCTGAATCTGAGAAATGAAGTACTCAGCTCCCCCTCCATCTGGTATTCTGTCGAAGCACTGGCAGAGCGGATGAACATGAGCCCTTCCTATTTCCAGCAGATCTACAAGCAGGTCTTCAGCATCCCGGTCGTCAGCGACATCATTCAGAACAGGCTGGGGCATGCGTCTTATTTACTGAAGAGCACCACGTATAGCGTCAGCCAGATTTCTGCGATTTGCGGCTATGAGAACGATGTCCATTTCATGCGGCAGTTCAAGAAGTTTACCGGCCAGACGCCGAGTGAATATCGAGGGAAGGGCTGATGGCGAAGGAAGGCAGACCGGGGTTATTGGCTTGGATGAGCGGGATTAACGATTCCGTAATAAACCAAATCCTCATACGAATTAATCTTATGTATTTGATCTTTCAATGTGCCTTCATAGGTCATTCCGCACTTCTGCATAATTCTTCCTGAGGCCGGGTTGGAGGCGAAATGCCGGGCATAGACCTTGTGATACTTCTTTTCGGTAAAAGCAAATTCAATAACCGCCCGCTCGGCCCGGTGATATATCATTTAGACCCTCTCCCTATCAATTCATGACTCTCCTAAACATTTCATTTGGAGATGTTATATAAGACGCACTAAAGAAATTAACAAAAAAGGCAAAAGAAGTGGAGGGGAAATTTGGAACTGTAGGAGCGTAGCGTCCGCCTTTGTATTTGGATTTCTACCGCGAGAAGCGGTTCTCATCAGGAAATCCAAATACAACAGCGGCCGGAGGGCCAAATGTTCACCGCAACGACGACCATGCTTCAAGTGCTAATCTTAAGTGCTTTTTTATAATCAAAAAATCCACATGATCACAACAACAATCAAAGCAATAACACCTACTGCAATTAACAGATCAGAGATCTGCCGCCAAAATCCCAAAGGCCCTTCACGATGAAGCTTCTGTTCATTGACGTCATGGTTGGCCTTGTGCCCGCCGGGATCAGTCGAATTCGCATGAGGTCCCGGATTGAAGAAATCAGTCATTACAATCGCCTCCCTTTCCCACAATTATACACCATTTAATCTCATTTATGGTAAACGAAAAGAATTTGATATAGCTTACATTTGAATTTTAGTTGGAAATATCCTATTTTAAAAAGATAGAGTTTCAGCAGTTAACGGAAGAGGTGAGCGCAGCGTGGCGGAAATACATGAATTGATTTCAGCGGGAACCCGGGCTTTGATCGTGGATAACTTCCTCCAGCTCATGGAGCAGGAAGGATTTCACAAGGTGAGCGTACGCCAGCTGGCGCTTAGAACACATATTAACAGGGGAACGTTCTATCTGCATTTTACGGATAAATACGATCTGCTGGAGCAGCTGCAACGGGAAATACTGACAGGTCTGGAGCAGGTGATGGTTGTCAAAATCGTACGCGAAGAGATGTCCGGGCATTATCTGAAGGGCTTGCCCTATCCGCCCTTGGTGCATATCCTTGAGTATCTGCACCAGCACGGCGAGCGAATCCGCTTATTTCTCGGGGCCAAAGGGGATGCGGCATTTCCGGGGCAATTCAAGGAGGTTATCAAACGCAGCTTCTACCGGAAGCTGGAGATGAATGGCGTATTTGCCGGCCACCCGGCGGTTCCTCCGGAGTATCTCGCTGCGCATTCCGCATCCATTTTTCTCGGAATTACGGAAGAATGGCTGCACAGCGGGATGCCTTATACTCCGGAGGAGCTGGCGGTGATCTATAATGAAGTGTTATTCATTCAGTCCACTCTGATCGCTAAGTCTTAAATCGTAATCAGTACCTTACCACGGAGCTTACCGGCCTCGCTCATGGCATGTGCGGCAGCCAGCTCGGCCAGCGGCAGACGGCCGGTAATCCAGAGCTTCAGCTTGCCCGCATCCACCAGCTCTGCAACCCGCGTCAGCAGCGTGCGATCCTCTTGTGCAAACAGCCGGTGTGCCTTAACGCCAAGCTGCGCTGCCAGTGTTTCGTCCGCAGGATTCACCGCCGAGATCAGCGCTCCTCCCTCTTTTAGCAACGGCAGCCATGTATTAAGTGCCTCTGTACTCTCAGGGGACAGATTGAGGATCAGATCTACCTTGTCCTTCAGCTTGTCCGTAACGCTCTCCCTGGTGTAATCAATAATCTCGTCAATCCCCAGCTCTTGAAGCATCGGCATACTGGCCGCTGAGGAAGTCCCGATGACATATGCCCCATGCTGCTTGGCGAATTGCACTGCATAGCTGCCTACCCCGCCAGCGGCTCCGGCAATCAGCACACGCCCGCCCTGCGGCAGATTACCATGATCGAATAACCCCTGCCATGCGGTTAAGACACCAATCGGCAGCGCAGCTGCATCGGATAACTCCAGTGAGGCTGGAGCGAACGCAGCATGATGCGCTTTGGTGACCACATATTCTGCGGCAGCACCGTCCCGGGACATATCGAGCGCAGCATAGACCTTGTCCCCCGGCTGAAAGTCCGTAACCTCTGCGCCTGCTGCTTCCACCGTACCCGACACCTCAAAGTTAGGAATGTAAGGAAATTCATGCGGGAAAAAGGCTTGCAGGTAGCCCTTGCGGATTTTGACATCTGCCTGATTGAACGCGGTCCCTGCCACCTTAATCAGAATCTCGTCCGCTGCGGGAACGGGAATCGGCGCATCCTCATACTTTAATTCTTCCAGCCCTCCAAATTGATGTATCCGAATCGCCTTCATATGTGTGGCTTCGTTCATTGCGATCACTCCTATGGATGAATTGGGAATCCGCGTACCGTTGAAGCAATAGGTGTACTGTTCCTGTAACTCATTGTAGAGTTCAGCCCAAGCGGATACAATCAACAATCAGGCCTCAAGTGTTCATTCTTCTCTCTAAGGGGTAGTAGAGTATAATGGCACAGGCATCCTTGATGATAACCTGCTACTGAAAGGAGACTACCTATGGACTATATGGATACGATCGATCTCGTTGCCATTCTGGCGCTGGTGCTGGTATTACTGCTTATGCTTAGCGTGTTCAGCCTGAAGCGGCGTGTGAACGAGCTGGAAGCCCGGCTCAACCAAAGAGATCCTTACGGAGAAATGCCCGCTGACCCCTCCTTCAGCCGAACCGCACATATTCCTGCGCCCATGTTCGTGCAGAACCCGGAGCTGGCACCGGATCTGGAGCGGAGGATCCGCCTGCTGTTAGCTGAGGGCAAGAAGATTCAGGCAATCAAGGTCATGCGCGAAGCGCGGAACCTGGGCCTGAAGGAAGCCAAGGATTACGTGGAGAACCTGGAACGGGGCGGGAACTTCCGCTGAGTGAACCATGAGTGAATGATCAAGAATGACCTCAGACTGCCACTGGACAGTGGAAGCTGAGGTCATTCTTGGGATGAAGCTTATACCGGCAATGAAGCTAAATATCCTTGTGCATATAAATTCGCGACGAAATCAGATAGGAGCTATAGATAATGATGAGGTATGCCAGCACGCCGATGAATACGAGCAGCATATTGTCTATTTTACCGTCCTGAACCCATTGAGCAAGAGCCGGAAATTCCTTATTCAGGCTTCCAAATGTAGTGAAACTCAGCATAATTACCATCATAAAGATGAAATTAACGATCTGCATCCCTTTTTGCCCCAGCCAGTAATATAGCGGCAGGTAGAAAGCGGCAAGCAGCGGGATAACAGCTGTAATCAGTCCCAGCTCTCTCCAGCGCAGCGGTTCGTCCAGCTTGCCCATCTGTACAGCAACAAAGTACATCACAAGGGTACAGATCAGGCTGAACAGGGAAAGTGGAATGATCGTCAGATACTTGGCTTGAATCAGCCGCTGCCTTGGCACCGGCAACGTGGCCAGAAACTTCTGGTTGTTATGCTGCATATCAATCGTACAGGCGTTAATCAGTAACAATAGTGCCGGCAACAACGAGAATACCGTATAGGCTTGTGCATTGGAATATAACATAAGCACAAAATAGGGAATCAGCAGCAGAGCGAACTTCCGGGTAAGCATGAAGTCTTTGCGGATTAGCGCAATGGAATTATGCATGGGCTTCGTCCCCTTTTACCGTATAATACATAATCTCTTCCAGCGTAGGTGTCTCGCAGATTGCGGTGTCCCTGAAGTAACGTTCGCCCTCCGCACGGTTGCTGATCAGCCCCTCGAAGCCCAGCCCGTTCTCCCGCAGCCCCACGAACCACCGCCGGACATCCCGGTCCAGCAGCTCCTTCCCGCCTTTGACCAGCAGATAGCGCTCGCTCAGACTCTCCTTCATCTCGTTGAACACAATCCGTCCCTCGTTAATGAATACAATATAGTCGGCAATCCGGTCCAGATCCGTAGTGTTATGAGTGGAGAACAGAATCGACTTCTTCTCATCCTGGATATGCTCACTGAGCAGCTCCAGCATCTCCCGGCGAAAAATCGGATCAAGCCCCGAAGTAGGCTCATCCATAATCAGCAGATCGGCACCATGGGACAAGGCTACGGCGAGTGAGAATTTGATTTTCATCCCCTTCGACAAGTCCTTAATCTTCTTGCCTGGAGACAGCTTGAACTGCTCCTGAAATCTCAGATATGTATCGTTGTTCCAACCGGGATAGAACGGAGCAATAATATTCTTCATCTGCTTCACGGTCATATGCTCATAATAGAAGCTCTCATCCGAGACGTAGCCGATCCGCCCCCGAATCGCAGCCTGCTCCTGACGGTTGTTCTGGCCGAAGACCCGGATGTCCCCTTGATCCTGCGAGATTAAGCCCATCATCAACTTGATCATTGAGGTCTTGCCTGCACCATTCGGGCCGATCAGCCCGGTAATGTAACCCTCCTTAATCGATAACGAAATATCCTTCAGCTCAAAACGGTCGTAGCTCTTCGTTACATGGTCCAGCTCAATTACAGTACTCATTCCTGTTCCTCCTCATAGAGCAGCTTCAGCATCTCCGCGAGTTCAGCGTATTCCATGCCCAGTTGTCTGCTCTCGTCAATAATATCCTTCAGCTTGCCCTCTACCATCCGCAGCCGCTGTTCCCGGATATATTCCTGATCGGCCCCGGAGACAAAAGACCCCTTGCCGACAATCGAGTTGATCAGCCCCTCCCGCTCCAGCTCCTCATAAGCCCGCTTGGTGGTAATGACGCTAATCTGCAGCTCCTTCGCCAGTAAGCGGATCGATGGCAGGGGCGTACCCGAGACCAGCTCGCCTTGGAGAATCATCTGGCGGACCTGTCCCACAATCTGGGCGTAGATTGGTTCGCCAGATGTACTTGATATCACGATATTCATGCAGCAGCATCAGCTTCCTTTGTGTTTGTTGTAACTAGTGTATATATGTAATATATACACTATGTCCAGTTGTGTCAATCCCTTAATGTCATACCCTTAATTAGCCGATCATTCCCTGAGACCGCAGAAAGTGGTATACGATCTCGCTCTGCAGCCTTACTCTTAAGGCATAATCCAAGCTCCAGCAGGTCTCTACGGTCACCGCCCGGGCACCGAGCAGGCGCTGGAAGGCCATCCGTGAAGTTCCTGCACGCTCCCTATGCCGTATGTTGAAGCGGTAAGCTCTATTCGTGATCGTCTGATTCATCCGCACCACAATTTGCTTCGCCAGTCCATGCGCCCGGCTGACCGGGCTGATGATCAAGGTCTGGCCGACCCGCTTCGGATTCAGCTCGGACAACCCGTTCGCCTCATGCAGATCCAGTACCCACGAGGGACGGTAGCGCAACGCAAGCTGCCATACGGCTGCCGACAATGGATGACGGGCCGGGGCGCCTTGTCCGCGCGGGAAGGTACGGTTCAGGTCGGGCTTCCCGCGAATCCCCTTGCGCCGTGCGATTTGATTCACCAGCGGGACGATAATCAGCTTTCCTGAACGCAGCATCAGATCTCCCCGGCTGAACCGGCTGGCGATGCCTTGCGCTGCACGGCTGCTCGCCGGCTCATTGCCATGAACACCGGAGATGATCATGAATACAGGTCCGGGAACGCCGCTGCTAATTACATAATAAGGTGTGGCATAGGGCGTTCCTGCCGCCAGCGTATGCTTCTCTACAGACAATGTGGTTCACCTCGCTCTGGATGATGCGGATCATGTGGATAATGGTATACAAGATTCTGGACAGCACCAATGGTTACTCTGTAATGTATGCGGATTACCTGTGGAGGATTGGACGAATAGGACAGCAAAATAACCCCACAAAGTGGAGCTTTAGCGTAGATGATGACTCAGGTACTTTGCGGGGGCCCCAAAACATATCAAGCCGGACAAGTCCAATATGGACTCATCCGGCTTGATCTCTGGATGCACGCTATTACTAGCGTGTGTTAATAAAATACGACCTGGTTCTTCCCGGCGGACTTCGCCTCATAGAGAGCCTTCTCCGCCTTGGCAATGAAGTCAGACGGGCGGTCAGAGGGAACAGGTACCTTCAACAGGCCGCCTATGCTTACAGTGACCACACCCTCCTCTTCAAACCGGTCGCGGGGGATCTGCAGATCAGAGACACCTTGACGGACGGATTCGGCTAATTGCTCCGCTTGGGAGGCGGACGCACCCGTCATTGTGAGGATGAAGTTCGCCCCGCTGAAGCGGGCCACGAAGGTGCCATGCGTGATGCTGATGATATTCAGTACATCGGCTACCGACTGGATGCAAAGATCGCCGCCCTTCAGCCCGTGTACCGCATTATAGGAATGGAAATCGTCGATATCAATCGACAGCAATAGCAAGGGTTCCCGGGTATTCAGCGTATCCTCCCAGCGCTGATCCAGCTCATGCACAAGGGCCTGGCGGTTCGGCAGATCGGTTAGTGAATCGGTCGTCAGATAGCTTTGCATCTGATTGGCCGCATCGGTATAGGCTTCGCCCTTCGCCTCTACACCGGTTCCTGCATTAAGGACCGCCATAATGGACGGTCTGCCGCCATGAATAACCGAAGCCAGACTCAGGCTTATCTCCAGCACTTGCCCGTTCCCGCTCATGAATTGGCCCTGATCGGATACGAATTGGGTCACATTCTGGCTCAGGTCTGAGAAGTGTTGCTTCAGATTTGGCCGGTAGGACTCCTGCACATAGTTCAGGAACGGCTGCCCGATGAGTGATTTGCCCTTCTCTTCACCCATCAGCTCTACTGCGCGGTTATTACAGTAGGCAATCACATCATCGGTAATCATGAAGAAGGCTACGGGAGACAGGTCCATCAATTGCAGATACCGCTGTTCATTATGACGCAGACTGCGGGCGTTCTGCAGGGCCTGCTCTTCCGCCTGACGCAGCTGGTTCTCGGTCTGTCCGCGCAGAATAGATTTGAGCTGCGGCAGAATGTTAAGATGCTGTTCTCTCCATGGAAGTGAGGTGGACTGAACTACCTGCCGCCATTTCTCAAAGGACTTGCGGGGAGACAATCGCAATCCGTCATTCTCCTGAATGACAGCCTTAGCCGGATCTCCGGCCCAGTCCACTATCTCCACCACCTCAGGTCTGAACCAGATCATGTAATTCTGATGTCCTGGAGTGAGAGCGAGATAGATGACACCAGAGGCTTTATTCTTGTAAGCTTTGGCTGATTCATATTCCAGACTGAGCCTGGAGGTGCAGTAGGTGTAATCCTTCGACTTCCCTGCCAGCCAGCCGGCAAGCTCCCGCACCTGCTCCTGGGAGGGTGCTACTCCGAACAGCATCAGCTTGTCCTGATAACACACGGCTGCGCCGGAAGCCTCCATCATACCCAGTAGCGTCTGCTCTTCATCGCCGAGCTGTTCAATCACCCGGGAAGAGCTGACGTTACCTGTGAAAATATCGACAATTCTCATCGCCTTGGTCCGCAGCTCCAGCTCCGTCTGATAGTTGTCGAGCTGCTGACGCTGGTACAGCTCACTGGAGAAGAAGGCGCCCAGGAAATTACACAGATTACGGATACGGTGCGGGACATACTTGGGGGAATAGTGATGACAGGTGATCAGTCCCCAGAGCTTGTTATTATTGATCAGCGAGATAGTGGTCGTTGCGCCTACCCCCATATTCTGCAAATACTCGATATGGAGCGGAGACACACTGCGGAGGATGGACAAGCTGAGGTTCAGGGGCTTACCGGTAAGCGGCTGCAGCACCGGGGTGATCGGAACCGGAAGATAGTTCACATCGACGATCGTCCGCAGCCAGTTGCGCAGATACAGCTCACGCGCCTGCTTCGGAATGTCAGAGGCAGGATAATGATGGCCGAGGAACGGCTCCAGTCCGTCTTCCTTGGCTTCGGCGATCACCTTGCCGTTCCACTGTTCATCGAACTCGTAGATCATCACCCGGTCATAGCCCAGCATCTCCTTCACCTGCTCTGCGGCGGCCTGGCTGGCTTCCAGCCGGTTCGCCGTATGCTTCAGCCGTCCGAAGAACGTGCGAATCCAGTCGAAGTCATTGGAGCTGTCGCTCTGATCGATGGAGGCAGGCTCCAGTTCAACGATCATCAGACCTTCACTTTCGTGAATGATGCAGAAAAAGTCCTGCGGCTCACCCGCGACTTCAATCTGTATCACAATATATTGCAAATCGGCAGTTTCTTTCGCATTTACGCTGCGTTTAAGCAGCATCTCCAGCTGATCCGGGCCTACCAGGTCAGCCATAGGCGTGCCTAACAGTGCTTCGGCAGCTGTTCCCAGTAACTTATCTGTATTCAGACTGGCCTGGACAATTCGATGGGCTGTGTCCTGAGTTACGGCCAGCAATACACCATGCGGCTGAATAAGCCCCGGAATATGGATGGGCTCCTTCTCACAGTTATTAAGATCTACGGGTTCCTTAGGGTCCACTCCCGCTTCGTTCAGCAGGGTCCGGTTCAGCGGCTGATTCTCATGTTCTATATTAAAATCTGACATAGGTGCAAAGCCTCCATTGAAGTAAATGATTTCTAAGCTGTTTTTGCGTAGATTTATTCTAACTTACTTTGGGCAGCAATAACAAACATAAGTTTGGTCTGCACAGCCTGTTTTGTCTTGTATTACAGACTTGGAATAATTATGTATAATATAAATGGATAGAGCATAACCTGTGACGGCTAATCCATTCCTAATACTCCGAGGTGACCGTAATGCGGCGAACCAAACGTTCAGGTAGAGAGATTGTTTCTTTTCTGCTAAGCGCCTTCTCCATACTGATCATTGCCTTCTTCATCATCCGCTATGTGCTTCAGACCGTTTCATTCGCACCTTAAGCCTGCCCACGCAAAAAGGAGCATTTGGGGGAAATGCTCCTCTTCAGCTTGCATATACCAAGGATTAGATTGCACTTCCGGAAGAATGGTAATCCGAAAGTCATACCAATAATTTACCTTAAAAATCACAATAATACAAGTATTTCCTTCTATTCCAGTGAAAATGTGACTAATTCATGACTGCGCTTCGCCGCTTGGCTGCCCGGTAGCTAATCCTTACTCTTGCTGCTGTAACACCCTCTGCAGAATAGACTGCACAAACGCAGTCTTCCCGTCACAATACGCATCAATGTCATAACGGTACTCTTCAGCCAGCCGCTGCTTGACCGCCTGATATTCCTCACGGGCAGCGGGATGGCTGCGCAGATAATCTCGGAACCGAATATGCTCTACGTAACCCTTGCCGTCCTTAGGGCATACATAGAGATGGTATTTCATGAATCCGTCATCCTGGTTGCTCTTGAAGGCTTCCCGGCCCTCGATGCCCAGATTGCCCTGATGCTCATAACCGAACGCCTGCAGTCTGCGGATGATCTCCGGCAGCTGGTCATAGCTCTCCATCACCAGATCGATATCAATCACGGGCTTGGCCCACAGCCCTTCAATTGAGGTGCTGCCCACATGCTCAGACCGGATAATCAGATCTCCCGCGATCTCCAGCATCCGCTTCTCAATTCTGCTATATTCCGCCTTCCAGGCCGGATCATATGGAACCACTTCTACAACCTTAGTCTTCTCAGCCATAATCCCTATCCTCCTTCAGCTATAACCTAGACCCGCCACTGGAATAAAATACAAACCACTATCTCATACTAACCCACAGAGACGGAGGTGAACAGTATGCCCAAGAATAGTGCGGACCCGAAGCATGACCGTGCAGATAACCGTGCCGATTCAAAAAACAACCAGCAGAACCACGCCAGCATCAGCGAAATCCCCCAGATGGTAACTCCTGATAAAGCGGCAGATGTCGTGCCGAGCCTTAACGGGGTGACCAAGAACGAGAGCTGATTTCCGGTTTGCTCTGCCCGCAGACCAGGCTTCTCCCTCCGGCAACAGAGGCGGAAGTCCGGTCTTTTGTCCATGCGCTATAGTTCTACAATAAGTCTAATGATAGAATAATAGAATCCTATTAATAATGACGGAAAGAGTGGACATATGCGAATTGGATTTTTTGACTCCGGAATTGGCGGGTTAACCGTGCTTCATCAGGCGCTTAAGCTCCTGCCGCAAGAGGACTACCTCTTCTATGCAGATACCGACCATGTGCCCTATGGGGAGAAGACGAAAGACGAAGTCAGGGAATACATCCTGCAAGCGGTGGAATTCATGGCCCGGCAGCATATCAAAGCGTTGGTTGTCGCTTGTAACACAGCCACCAGCATTGTGATCGAAGAGCTGCGGCAGCGGTATGACTTCCCGGTCCTCGGGATCGAGCCGGCCGTGAAGCCTGCGGTTGAACAATCGGAGGGCAAGCAGAAGAAGGTGCTGGTACTCGCCACCCGCTTAACGCTGCAGGAGAAGAAGTATCATGATTTGGTGCACCGTATCGATCACGGGGAGATTGTAGACAGTCTGCCGCTGCCCGGGCTGGTTCGGTTTGCGGAGCATTTTGATTTTGACGAAGAGAGAATTATTCCCTATCTGAAAAGTGAGCTGGCCCACTTGGACCTTAAGCGGTACAGCACAGTGGTTCTTGGATGTACCCATTTCCCCTACTTCGAGGGAAGCCTGCGGAAGATATTCCCGGATACGGTTGACTTCATCTCGGGCAGTCTCGGAACCGCCAGACATTTGAAACAGCTCCTTGAAGCGGGGGGCCGGATCAACGAGGGGACGGGCGATATCCTTTTTTACAGGTCCAGTGTCCCGGTAGATGATCCCGCAATGTTATCTGAATATAAACGTCTGTTCCAGCGTCTGGATGACATTGAACAATCTATGAATCTTAGCAAAAGGAGTGATCCCGCATGAGTCACTATACAGCCATAATGGAAAGATTACGCCGGAATCCGCTGAAGAATGTTACGCTTCTCAAAATGATGACGGCTTATCATGCACAGATCGACAGCGTGCTGATTGAACAACAGGAGGAGTGGGGTGTGCTGCTGCTTATGCCTGCCGCCACCTTCGGCTATGATCACCGGACCTACCCGGAGGCTGACACCGTTGTGCTGATGGATTACAGCAGCCCCGAGGTCTTCCCTGCCCTGCTGAAGCGGTTGCCGCGGGACGCCAATCTGGTCTTCAAGCTTCAGGAGGATGCGTACCGTCAGGCGCTGGAACCGTATTTCGCACTGCGGCGGGTCCGTAGTCTCTACTCTTATTCTTCGGCCGAAGGCCAGAGGTTCAGCGCAGATGAGGCCTGCACAGTCAGTGAAGCTATCGATGAACGGCTGCTGCCGCTGTGGATGGCGAATGATTATTCGCTAGAGGAGATCACGCAGTATTTTGCAGACGGGGCGTTCGCTGTGACGTTATTTGACGGGGATACGCCACTCAGTACTTGTATGGTGTACCGCAATGAGGAGCGAATCTGGGAGATTGGCGGTGTGCGTACCATAGAAGCTGCTAGACAGCGGGGATTGGCACAGCGCGTAGTCCGTACAGCAGTCTTCCACACCCTGCAAAAGGGCTACCTTCCAAGATATCAGGTGCTGGAGAACAATCCCGCCTCCATCCGTCTGGCCGAATCTATCGGCCTTACCCGCGCTGTTACGCTGGAGCACTGGGTTAATTATTGACACTAAAGATGAAGGAGGCAACCTATGAACATGAACTATCAACCTCCGCCTTACGGAGAACAGGATCATTTCGGGCAATATCCGAAGCCCCCGCTGGAACGGATGAATAGCAAAGCTGTTGCAGCACTGGTATTGGGTATTCTCTCCATCGTAATACCTTACGTCGGCATCATCTTCGGTATTACCGCAATCATTCTGGCTACACTTGCCTTCAGAGAGATCCGTTACAGCTATGAACAAGGCCGTGGATTGGCGATCGCCGGGCTGGTCTGCGGAATAGCCTCCACCTTTATTTACACCATTCTCATCATAATGTTTGTTTTAACTATTCTGTTATTTAATCATGCCTACACTGCTGCGGCGTATAACTTGATCATTGCTGATAGTCTCTTAGTCTAGACCGGATGGCGCTTTAATGTGTGTGTTTATCGCTAATCTCATGTAAGTGATAGGTAGCGCAGAACCACTTAGGGACATTAATTGGATTTTCAACACTTATTAACCATGCGATTGCTTGTAGATTGACCGTAAGTGGATTTATAGCAACTAATTCTGTGCATTTCCGTAAATCTCATACTTTCAGCTGAATTAGGTGGATTTTTTCCAACTGCTTGGCTGGAAAGTGAGATTCTCGTCTTATTAAATTACGTTTATCCACCTATTTTCCGGCGGGCTGGACGGGGTAAACGGGGTGGCCGAGGTGATTGGGTGGCGGATGTGGGCTGACACCGGTTTCGATAACCGGACCAGCCCCATTGTACAACTCTGCATCACAGAGTACCCTTGCTCCTAAGAATGCTGATGCTTTCCTGCTGGCGGTACTCCGTCGGGGTAAGGTTGTATTTCTTGCGGAACATTTGGGTAAAATGGCGCATGTCCTGGTATCCTACCCGCTCCGCGATATCGGCCAGCTTCAGCCCCGGATTCAGCAGTAATAGCTTCGCCTGCTCCAGCCGCAGCGAGGTGACATAGTCCTTGTACCCCTGCCCTGTCTTCTGCTTGAACAGCTGGCTGAAATACGCCGGATTCAGGAACACCACCGAAGCGATTCGCTCCAGCGACAGCTCCTCGTAGAAATGCTCCTTAATGTAGTGCAGCGCGACTTCAATCGCCTTCTCTCCACTCCCCTTGAGCGGCTCAAGAGGCGGCCCCTGGAAGGCTGAAGCTTCCCGCATCCGCTTCACGATCTGCGGCACCGTATGGAAGTCACAGCTCAGCCCGGAATAGATGATCTGAAAAGGGATTTTCAAATAATGCGTCAGATGCGTCTTCACCTCCTCCTGGAACTGCTCTACCCGTACACTCTCGCCCGGTGTGATCAGGCCCAGCAGATTCTGCCGGTCATAGTTGACCACGAAGCCCCGCCCATACCGCTCGATCAGCTCGGAGAGAACATTCTCGACAATGAAATGCTCCAGCCGGGCGCTCTGATCCCCCGCCTCCAGCTGAACCATCACCAGATAGAAGGAGTGATAATCTTCAATGAACGCGTCGATGTCCAGATTCCCGATATCCAGCCCGGAGGCCAGCCGCTGAAAAACCCCCTCGCGCAGGAACCGCAGACTGGCCTTCAGCCGCTCGCCTTGCCGCGAGAGCTGGTTATCCTGCTGGATTTCGCTTGTCAGGCTGTCGATCAGCTCGGTCAGCTTATGCTTGCCGATCGGCTTCAGCAGATAGTCGCGCGCACCCAGCCGGACAGCTTCCTGGGCGTAGGAGAATTCGCTGTGGGCAGAGATGACAATCCATTTCACGTACGGATACCGGCGCTTCGAGATTTTCATGAATTCCAGCCCGTTCATGCCCGGCATCAGAATATCCGTCAGCACGATATGGATATGCTGCTCCTCCAGGATCTTCACCGCTTCCTCCGCCCGGTCGGCTACGAACACCTGATGCTCCGCACTAATCTGCTTAATCGTGCGCTTGATCCCTTCACGGATGGCCCGTTCATCATCGGCTATAAGAATATTCATCCCGGCATCTCTCCTCCCACTGGAATAGGCAGCACGATCGCCACCTGCGTCCCCTCACCGGGGAAGCTCTGAATCTGCAGACCATATCCCTCCCCGAACATGAACCGCAGGCGGCGGTGCAGGTTCTGGAGTCCGATCCCGCTTTTGCCGCCTTCTCTGCCACTGGAGCCCGAACTATCCGGACTATCCACATTCAGCGACTTCTGTAGCCTTGCAAGCTGCTCCCTATTCATTCCGTCTCCGTTATCCTCCACGATTAGCTCAAGGTGGTCGCTCTCTTGCCGGGTGTATACCTTAAGAATCCCCTGACGCGAGAGCGGCTCCAGTCCATGCTTGACCGCATTCTCAATGACCGGCTGCACCGTCATCTTCGGTACTCTTATGTTCAACCAGCGTTCATCAATATCTGTCACAATTACGAGGCGGCCCTCCAGACGGATCGAGATAATCTTCAGGTAATGCCCGATCTGCTCCAGCTCCTCACTCAGGCTTACATCTGCCCCGTCCTCCCACTGGCTGCTGTAACGGAACATAGATGACAGCGACAGCACCAGCTCACCAAGCTGTTCATTACCCTCTTCATCCAGCATCCAGTAGATCATATCCAGCGTATTGTAGAGGAAATGCGGGTTCACCTGAGACTGCAGGGCATGCAGCTCCGCATTCTTTTCGCTGACCGAGGACAGCTTGACCCGTTCAATCAGCTCCTCGATCCGCCGGACCATCCGGTTGAAGGAAGCGACCAGAATGTTAATCTCCTGATACGAGGAGACCTTGACCATGCCGCGGAAATTCCCCACCTCTACCTGCCGCATCTCGCGGATCAGCTTCTTCAGCGGCGAAGAGATGGTCTGCGATACGATGGAAGCAATTAGTGTGGAGACCAGGATCAGCGCCGAGATCACGATCAAGAGATAACGCTTCATCTCCACCAGCTCCACATTCAGATCCTTGTCCGGCGTAATACTCATCACCCACCAGCCCGAGAAAGACAGCTTAGACGCCACAACCAGTTGGCCGCGCTCCTGCTGAACCATCACATGCTCCGAAGCGGGGAGCTTAGGCAGACGGGCAGCGTCCGGCTGCGGATCTGTGGCCGAGGTGACAAACCGTCCATCCGGGGACATCAGGTAGACCTGACTGTGCTCACCCAGCTTCAGATTCTCCAGCGCGTCCAGCACCGGCTGCGGGTCCGTCTCATACAGCACGATGCCTATCGGCTTATGCTCATTCAGGTCATAGAGCTGCCGCCCGAAGGCGAAGACCGGACTGTCCTCCACCTGGTCGATCAGGGAGTGCGGGTACACCCCGAGCCAGACCATTTTGCCCGAGGAAGCCTGCAATTGCCGGTACCAGTCCTCCTGCCTATAATTCGGATCGACCACATTCATATAGTTGCCATAGTTGTAGATCTTGCCGCGGTCCGTGATCACATGGATGCCCACCAGATCATCCCGCGAATAAAAAATCGAGCCGATGATATTCGTCACCGTCTGCTCATTGATATAGGCCACCGCCGGCCCGTCCGTCTTCTCATTAATTAAGCGGATCATCTCGAAGTTATTGCTGAGTGACTTGGACAAGGCGTCATACCCCTTATAGAGAAGCGTGAATAGGCCTGCGCTCTGGGCGACGTTTTTTTGCGACAAATCACCGATCTTCTCATGCAATTGGTCTGTAGTCCGGTTATAGTACAGCAGGCTGACAATAAGCAGAATACTGGACATGCAAAAAAGAAACAGCAAGAACAACCGATGATGAATGGAATGAAAGCCGAGCTTCATAGGACTCTCCCCTTTACGCACCCTGTTCTGCCGTTTCCTATTATAAAACTTATCCATTTTTATGCAATGAGGGAATTCAGCACACCTTACCCTACCCCTTAACCGCTCCGGCCACCATCCCTTTGGTAATCTGATTCGACAGGAAGAAGTAGATCAGAATGACCGGCAGCGCGCCCATCACCAGGAAGGCCCCGATATTCCCGTAGTTGACCGAATACTGGCTCACGAAGGTATAGACCCCGAATGGAAGGGTTTTGAGCTTCTCTGACGAGATGAACGTGGCGGCCAGGATGTACTCGTTCCAGATGTTGATGAAGGTTAAAATACATACGGTCATGACAGGCGGAATCGACACCGGCAGGATAATGCTGCGGAAGATCCGGTACACGCTCGCCCCGTCGATGAATGCCGATTCTTCGATCTCATGTGGAATGGCTCTCATGAAGCCGCTCAATATGAACACAGCGATGGGCGTCGAGAACGCGATGTACGGCAGAATCAGCGACCAGTGGGTGTTGAGAATATGCATATTTTTGAAAATAATCATCAGCGGCAGCAGTGTGGCCTGCATCGGAATCATCATCCCCATCAGGAAAATGGTCATCACGGCATTGCCGTATTTCCACCGGAACCGGGAGATCGCATAGGCCGCCATCGAAGCCAGCAGAATGACACAAATCATCGTAAGCGCGGTAACGAACACGCTGTTCGACAGGTACTTCAGATAACTGCCCGAGGTGTAAGCCTCGTAGTAGTTGTGCCACTGCAATTTTCGCGGTAAAGAAAAGAAGCTCCCGTCCAGAATCTCCTCATTGGTCTTCAAGGAATATAACAGGAGCCACAGCAGCGGGTAGAGCTGGGTAATGACAGGAATGGCAAAAAGAAGATACACGATTCCTTTTTTAAGCATACGCATGGTCCGCGCACTCCTTTCCTATTCGAATTTTCGCTCAAGCCTGTTGAAGATCATGTTGATGATGCCGGTAAAAATGAGACAGACCACCACGAGGAAGGTCGCAATCGCGCTGCCGTAGCCATATTTGAAGGACAAGAAGGAGCTGTTATACATATGGGTGGAGATGACATCCGTGGCATGCGCCGGACCGCCGCCAGTCATGACCATGACCAGATCGAAGGCTTGCAGGGACCCGATGAACGCCAGAATAATCGATATTTTGAAAATCGGAATGATCAGCGGAAGCGTAATGTAACGATCCGCCTTGAAGCCGTCAGCCCCGTCAATTCTGGCCGCTTCGTACAGCTCGTCGGGAATGTTCTGCACCCCGGTATATTGGATCAGCAGATGGTAGCCGAAATACTGCCACAGGGACACCAGATACAGAGAATACATGGCGATATTAGGCTCGGTCAGCCAGTTATGCGTCCAGCTCTCCAGCCCCAGGGACACCAGCACACCGTTCAGCATGCCCCCCATCGAAGTAGGGTTATAGATGGTCTTCCAGAGTTGTCCAATAATAACGACTGATAAGATGACCGGCGTGAAGTAGATCGACACCAGTGTGTTGGCTCTGCGCAGATAACGGTTCAGCAGGATCGCCATCCCCAGACAGAGCGGGATTTCCAGCATGGAAGCCACGGCGTACAGCAGCGTTCTCCGCACAGAGGGCCAGAACACCGGGTCATTCCAGAACATATTCTTGAAGTTGCCGAAGCCGACGAACTGAGAGGTCGTTAGACCGTCCCACTTCAATAAGCCGGTATATAATGAGACCAGTATGGGAACGAATACCAGGCACACATAGAGCAGCAGACATGGCAGTATGAAGACGGCGATTGTGCGTGCCGGCACCTTAAGGACTTTCATCTTTCCCGCCTCCTAATCAAGCAGATTCTTCTTTATCTACTGATTTATATCATTAATGATTAATGCTATTAACTTTAAAAAGTGCATGATAAACCCGATGCGAAGCAGCCTGGATCAGCTGGCTTCGCATCGAGCAGAACGGCTATACGATTGCATGGAATGCGTTAGATTGGGCGAACCGCTAAGGACTTAAGCTTATTTATTGGCTTCAAATGCGGCCTGATGCTCTTTGGCTACCGCCTTGGAATCCATCTTCTGGACGAACAGGTTCTGGATGCTGCTGAGGTGGACCTGTGCGGTTGCAGGGTTCATGGTGTTATCGAACGCCAGGTCGCCGCCCTTCACTTGGTTGAACAGTCCGGCAATGTTCACTGCCAGATCGGAATAACCGGCAGCCTTGAGGTCGCCGTCCACCTTTTGGCCGATCCCTACAGCGTTCTTCAGCTCAAATTGCTTCTTGGGATACTGGGTGCCGAAGTAGTTGAGGAAGTCCTTGGTTTCCTGCAGATGCTCGCTGTTCGCCGACACCGCGAAGGCACTGCCGGGGGCCAGCATGAATTCGTTAGGGTCGCCTTTGCCGTTCACCGTCGGGAACTGGAAGGCTCCCACTTTACCGGCTACCGGAGAAGCATCAATGGCGCCGGTCTCCCAGGAACCGATGGACCACATGGCAGCTTTGCCTGTTTTGAAAATATTCCCGCCCGCATTGGCATCAATAGAGGTTGCGCCGTCAGGGAAAGCGCCCGCTTGAACCAGAGCCTGGAAGGCGTCAACTGCTTCGATGAACGCAGGATCTTCAAAGGTCTTTTTGCCGTCCAGCACATCTTGCAGGAAGCCGGGGCCGCCGTTAGTGCGCAGCAGAATGTTCATGAACAGGAACGATCCGGTCCAGGAATCCTTTTCGCCGATTGCCAGCGGGGTGATGCCCTTGTCCTTCAGGATCTTCACATCCTTCAGCATCTCCTCGAAGGTAGTCGGAGGAGCAGCAATGCCGGCCTGGGCGAACAGGTCTTTATTGTAATAGACGACTTCAATGTTGTTGCCGTCGGGGATGGCATACACGTTATTGTCGAAGCTGTAGTAGTCGAGGAGGCCCTTCTGGTACGTGTCCTTCAGGCCATTCTGATCAAGCATATCGTTCAGCGGAGCGAACAACCCTGCATCGACGAACGGTTTCATTTGTGCTGCCGGGTTCACGATGGTGATGTCCGGCACTTCTTTGGAGGCCGCCTGTGTCTTCAGCTTCACCTTCTGCTGGTCCGTGTTCAGCGTGTCCAGTTCAATTTTCACATTGGGATGCTCTTTCATGTACGCGTCGGTCAGTTCACGGATCATTTTGTAATTGGGCGTTGCGGGATCGGGGTAGATGTTCTGGAAGGTAAGCGTTACCTTTTTATCGCTCGGTGCGTCTGTTGCAGCGGCATTTCCGCTGCCTGTGGCGGCGTTCGGTGCGGCGGTGTCCTTAGCCTTGGAATTGGCGTTGTTGTTCGAGTTCCCGCATGCGGCAAGGCTTACTGCCATTAGCGCGGCGAACGCGACGGTGGCGGTTTGCTTCATTTTTCTGTTGACCATTCATTAATGCCCCCTCTGTCGTGATAAGCTAATTATCATCGCGTAGAGCGCTTCCGGGCAAGGTGGGAACTGCAGAAATGAGGTTTGTTTTTTCTAGGGTATGCTTGGGCGGGCTTCATTCGTCAGCTCTTTATCTAACATCTGCTCATCGTCTTTCACATAGCCACAATCTTCGTAGGTCCGAATAGCCGCAGTGTTCCTTCTACCCGTCAATACCTTGACCCGTCTCACTCCGCGCAGCCTAAGCTCATCTTCCAGACAAGTAATGATAGCTCTGGCAGCTCCCTTTCTTCGGGCGGTATCTTGCACATAGAGTTCTGTAATTTCTCCATAGGGCTCCTCATAGCAAAAGGAATACAGGCTTTGAGCGCAGCCAAAACCCACGATGCTACCGTTCAACTCGGCTACGGCGATACATTCGTTACGGTTCGTATGTAGATGTTCAATAATTTGGGCCGGGGGTCTGTGGACGCCGCGGTTGAACTCTTGATTGAGTCCCGACAGTGCCTCAGCATCTGCTATGGACGCTAGCCTAACAGTTATAAGTGAATTCACATGGAGTCACCTCGTCTATTTATATTTTTATAAAAAGCACTAAGGAATTGAACTCTAAGCTTGGTCGTCACTGCGGTGAACATTTGGACTTCCGGCCGCTGCCCATCCCCAGATTTCTTCATCTAATCCGCTGTTCGGAGTTGAAATCCGGTGACAGCTTATGCTTACGAGGTAGCTACCGCTCCTACAGTTCCAAATTTCCCCTCCGCTGCTTCATAATAACGCTAATTCTTGAAGAACTTCCTTTACATCACAGCTTGAATTCAAGTTATGAATCATCTCTTCCGTAATGGGGAGATCCTCGTAGATTTTTGCAACAACCTCTAAGGATAGGGATAATTCAAAGTAACCTGTTGCAAATTCCACAAAATCCTCTGGTGTATGGAATATACAGCCCAATAAAAAATCAGAACCATCGCTTGTACCTTCTGGAATCTCAACGTTTCCTTTGTGCCAGCTAGTGTCACTGTTTTTACGCCAAATACAAAAAGTCACATCTTCTTTTTCAATTGCATCATCTTCAAGTAATGATAATAATTCCTTTGGGACGTCATCATAAATCCCTTGCCATACTTTATGTTCATCTTGCGCATATGGGCTTAATTCAGATTCGTGATCGAAGCCTTTTATTATGGAGCCTTCATTGGAAAACAAAATAAATAAATGATCCCCTGCTCCATTATCTATTTTCGCCATAGAAACACCCTCATTCCAATCTTGAACATAGCTATGGTAACGAAGCCATTCCTCCTGACAAAGAATAATATTCAGTGATGCTTGGATTTTCATTAGCTTTTGTAACATTGTTGGATCTGGTAAACGCTCTAACGCTTTTGCTTCCATAGAATCCTCACCCACCATATAATATTTTTCTAATTATACCGTAGTTCTTTGTATAATTTTCGTGGTTAAACAAGAAGCAGCTGATCACGATAGGATCAACTGCTTCTTGTTGAATAAGCGAGATACATCTCCGCATATTGGCTATCGCTATATTAATTATGCCGGAGGCTGCTTCCACTGTTTGATCACGCTGATCAGTCCAGGGACATCAAGGCCGTCGAGCGAAAAGGCTTTGCGCAGCAGGTCATGGGGGATGAACTCATCGTATTTGCCGAGGTAAGGGGCTTCATCCGGCTTCAGGAGCGTGAGTGCATCGGTAGCGGCAGCGGTCTCGGCGATGATCTCATCCTCCAGCTTCTCTGCATCCACTTTACCGGCGACTACCATGTAATACGGTTCCATCGGCACGACCGAGCGTAAGCCAAGCGGCTCCTTCAGATTGTTCTTGAGCAGGCGCTCCAGCGTACGGAACTGGCGGCTGCCTGCCCACGGAAGGATGAACATGGAGTCTCCCCCGGCTGGCAGAACCGAACGTGTCAGCAGTCCGCTCTCCTTGGCGAGCCTGCGGGCCCGCTCCAGTCTGGCGGCTGCGCTTGGTGCAAGGTAAGGGTACAAGGCCGTAGATCCTAGTACCTCGCGAATCTTCGTCATAATTCGGGTATGGACATCTCCGCCTGCGCCGAGCCATAAGGTATCCACTTTACCGCGTGAGCCTTTGACATAGACGGCCTTATGGCGGTTGTCCACCTCTTCGACCTTCCATAGCTTGCCTGCCAGTGTGAAGCAGTAGCCCGGAGGCGGAACGGTGGTAATGGACCCGATCTCCTCGGTTCCGTTATAGACGACATGCTCTTCGTCGTCCTTAAATACCGCATAGAAGCGGAAGTTGTTGACGATCTTCTCGCCAGCCATTCCAATTAGCAGGCTACCCTCATCCATCTTCTCGATTTGGCCCATACCCAGCATGTATTCCATGAAGTCATCATAATCCGCAGGATCGATGCTGCGGAAGGACGGCAGGCTCAGCACAGCCTCCTTCAGCTCCTCCGGCTCTGCTTCCCCCATACTCTTCAGAATGCTCATCGTCTGATGATACAGGAGACCGACCGGCAGCTGGCGCACGGCCAGCGGCTCTACCCACTTCTCGCGTACGTACAGCTCGATGACGGCAATGGCCCGCAGCAGCGTCCACGGCATGCGCGCCGGGAGCTGCGCCTCCTCGTCCTCCTCCTCGGGCGTGACGAAGATCATCTCGGAGGCGGCGTCCCCGCGCCTGCCCGAGCGGCCCAGCCGCTGCACGAAGCTCGCGCAGCTGTAAGGCGCGCCGAGCTGGAGCACCCGCTCCAGCTCGCCCAGATCTATCCCCAGCTCCAGCGTCAGCGTCGCTGCAGCCACAGCCGGCCCCGCGCCCTCACGGAGCGTGGCCTCGGTCTCCTCGCGCAGCATCGCGGAGATGCTTCCATGATGCACATGGAAGACATCCCGCTCGCCGCGCTTAGCGGCAATGCGCCGCATCTCCAGAATGGCCTCTTCGGCATCGGTGCGGCTATTCGTGAAGATGAGCGCCTTCTTCACATGCGTGTGATCATAGATGAAGCCATAGTAAGCCTGTCGCGCCCGCTCCAGGTGTTCGGCCTCCTCCTCGTTCCGCGCATCCGGGAACGAGAAATGCTCCACGCTCAGCCGCAGCTTACGCCCGCCCTGGGGTGCGCTGACCTCCACGCTCTCACGCGTGCCCGCCGCCAGCCACTCCGTGACGGAGGCGTAGTCACTTAAGGTCGCAGACAGGCCGACCCGCCGCGGATGACAGCCCGCCATCCGCGAGATCCGCGCCAGCTGGCTCAGCACCTGAATGCCGCGGTCCGCGCCCATGAAGGCATGAACTTCATCGATAACGATGAAGCGCAGATCATGGAACAGGGCCGGGATCGCATTCGGGCGATTCATCAGCAGGCCCTCCAGCGATTCAGGGGTGATCTGCAGCACCCCTGAAGGGTTCTGCATCAGCTTGGTCTTGTCCGCCTGCGGCACATCGCCATGCCAGTGCCAGACCGGAATATTCCCTTCACGCAGCAGATCATTCAGCCGCGTGAACTGGTCGTTAATCAGCGCCTTCAGCGGCGCGATATATAGAATACCTACCGATGCAGACGGACGCTGGTGCAGCTCCGTAAGCGCCGGGAACAAAGCTGCTTCGGTCTTGCCTGAGGCCGTTCCTGAAGCGATCAGCAGATGATGCGGCGTGTCAAACAGCACACGGCAGGCATCGACCTGCGCCTCGCGCAGCGTATCCCAGCGGTTCTTGTAGATGAATTCCTTGATGAACGGGGCCAGCCGGTAGAACGGATTATCACTCATAGGTCGAACTCCGCCAGGAAGCCGTCCAGCTCATTCTGCTCCGTCTCGGCAGGTCGCGAAGTCCGCTCCCCGACCAGCTTCTCGAATGAAAGCTCCGGATGCTGGTGCAGGGTATGCAGCAGATCCATGAAGTCCCGCACCACCTCGCGTGCGGTGAGCAGTTCATCAGCTCCCAGCCGGTTGACCGCCTCCTCCATGAAATGCACCAGCTGCTCCTGTGTCAGTCTTGCTTCATATCCGTAGTGCAGCGAGTGGATATCCCGCAGCTTCTGGAGCAGAATCAGAATCTCTTCGTGGGAGAGCATGTCCAGCGCGATAATCGGCCCTGTGAAGTTGTTCAGTCCGCTGCCTGCATACCGTCCGGCCACCAGCCGGGAGCGCAGGGCCTCATAGCTGAACAGACCGCGCCGGTGGTCCTCCACGAACTGCGGCGTACCGCCAACGAAGATGCCCAGCCGCTCTGCCTTCCCCTGCATCGTATCATTGAACATGGTCAGCAGCTTCTCGTAATTGCTCTGCCGCGAGATGCTGTTGGTAATCTTGTAGAGGTTCACCCCTTCATCGATGAACAGCAGCAGGCCCTTATAGCCAATGGCTCCAGTGAATTCCGCCCATAGCTTCATGTAGTCATACCAGTTGTCATCGTCGATGATGACACCAACGCCGAGCGCCTTCCGCGCTTCCGTGCGGGTCGGGAACTCTCCCCGCAGCCAGCGCAGGGCATCCTGCTTCAGCCCGTCATCGGCCAGCTTGTGCCCGTTCCAGTAGGAGGCAAGCACCTTGGCGAAGTCGAAGCCATGCACCAGCCCGCGCATCTCGGAAGCCACCGAATAGATGCGCTGCCCGACCTCATCGCCAAGCTCCGGCGCATCAGGGCCATAGCCCTTATCCTGCATTACCGCCTGCTGCAGCGTCATGATCCACTTCTGCAGCATAATCTCCAGCGCCCCTCCATCCGGGCGGGTCCGGGTCGAGAGATGGCTCATCAGCTCGCGGTAGGTGGCGAGCCCCTGTCCCTTCGTGCCGACCAGCCGCCGCTCCGGCGACAAATCGGCATCGGCAACCACGAAGTCGCGGTCCATCGCATAGTTGCGGATGATCTGGAGCAGGAAGCTTTTGCCGCTGCCGAACTTGCCTGTTATCAGCTTGAAGGCAGCTCCGCCATCGGCGATATTGTCCATATCGCGGAGAATTGCCTCCACCTCCGGCCGGCGGCCGACGGCGATATGTTCAAGACCGATCCGCGGTACAACTCCCGCTGTCAGTGAGTTGACGAGCGCGGTGGTCATCCGCTTCGGTATTTTGAGTGGGTTCATTTTACGAATTTCACCTCTTTATATAGTCCAGCATGGATAGACATTCTTCCGTCAGCTCTTCCCCGTCAATAATGAGGTCTCCCAAACTGTCCATTGCCAGCTCATTAATCTCATCGTAGAGCAGCTCTGCCATCGTTCCTGCTCCCGCAGCCAGCCGCTGCACCTTCGCAGAACCGTCCTGCTCGGCCAGCGTCAGCACGGCCTCCCGTTGCAGCGGAGTCAGCTCCGAAGCGAACAGTATCCAGTGGTCTGCTTCGCTATCAGCGGCAGGAGGCTGGGAAGCGGTAAGCTTCTGTCCGGCAGACGGCTGGTTCCCTGGAGGCTCTTCATGGCCCCGCTCGATCCGCTCACCACCAGCCATCCGGCCCGCTTGCTCTTCAGCTTTTGCAGAACTATCGGAATCACTTTCTCCAGCGCTATTCACATCGATTGTCCTAACTTTCCCAGCCGCGTTCGCATCACTTTTCTCGCCCGCTGATCCGGTACTTCCATGTGCTTCTGCATCACTCTTCACATCTGCTGATCCCGCTCTCCCAGGCACGTCCGCATTACTTCCGATACCAGACAATCCGGCTTCTCCATGTGCTTCTTCCGACTCAATTCCCCACTCCGCAACATCTTCATGACCCGTCCCCCCGGTGTCTTCCACCGTAAGCAAGGAACGCACCACCTCGGAGTCGCTTGCCAGCTGCTCCAGCTTCTGCTGGTCAATGACCACTGCCGGTCCCTTCTCTTCCTGCTCCGCCTTGCGGAATTCACGCTCCAGGAACCGGGTGACGAGATCATCCATATCGGCATCGACCCTGACATCCTTCAGTCTTCCCCGGTAGCCCATCAGCGCCCGCAGCTTATTCTCGGTCAGCCGGAACAGCCGGGTAATCAGACTGCGCAGCGGCGGGGACTTGCTGACCCGGATAACAGGCACAAGAACAGAATAGCCATACAGGGAGATATCGTATACCGCGCTGCGGAACAAATAACGCTCACGGACGACAGGCGGGGCGGGCGGAAACATCGTGATCAGATTCGAACCGTGCTTCCGCGCGACATAAGCATCAATTAGGGCTACAACCTGGGGAATATAACGATCCGCAGCGATTTTACCCTCGCCGGTATAGAATTTCGACTTGCTGATATCATAGTCCGACATCACACTCAGCACCTCGATCCTAAGCTGCTCCGGGGCAGCCGACAGGCAGCGGACCAATTCAAGCTCAGCCAGATCCCCGGCTAGACCGCGCGAACGGGCTACAATCTCCGAGAGCGGGATATCCAGCTTATGGACAAAAGAGAAATCCGCAATCCACCCGCCAAGGTACTGATCCAGACGTTTGTAACTATCACGGTAGGCCTCCCACAGCAGACTGAGCTGACGGCAGCCCTCCTGAGGCTCGTCCCAGCCCACACCGTTAATCAACTCATAGATATGCAGGAAGATGTATGAGAGATCGGTCTTCGGGTATCTCCCCTGCCGGACTTCATCCCGCCAAAAGAAATACCATCTGCTCTGCGCGCCGGTCATATGCCCGTAGGTGGGCCAATAGCTTTTGAACGGGACGAACAGCGCCGCAGGCTCCTTATGTTCTACAAGCTCACGTGCACGCTGGACGAACTCGCTCTCTGTAGTGGTTACCGGCTCCACACTCTCTTCCATATCCCAGAGCTTAAGCTGGACTGTATCGTAACCGGACGTTGTCTTCTTAACCGGCTCTGACTTAGGCTTCCGGCTGCCTTCATCTACAGTACCGCGCGGCGGAATCGCCACATTCTGCTCCGTACTCTCCCAGACCAGCTCCGAGAAATGCAGGCCCTGCCTGTCTTTAGCCATGCTTCATCGCCCCACCCGTATGTCTTGGTAATTCTCACATTATATCATATACCCTATGCAGCGGATGCAGCCGTTCCAGTCATGTGCAGGAGCAGTTAATGAGGCTACTTTCACTCTCCACCCGCTGTGCCGGACTGAGAATCCGTTATTCTGAACAAATCCGGCAAATGCGAAGCCAAGCGGACTCAGAATCCCTTAATTAGACAATATCGTCTCATTTCAGGGCCGAATAACCCAAATAAGCGCTTCTCAGTCCGCTCGGGCCTCATAAAGTAGCTTTTTGAAGAAATAACTGATTCTCAGTCCGCATAACCGCTAAAATATCCAAACCGCTAAATATCCGAAGTGCCTGTCTATGTAGTCGCACAATAGCACAGTAGGCAGGAATACACCCGCCGCCCGCGTCCCTCCATAAATCAATAAAAAGACCTTGAGAGACTAACTCCTCAAGATCTTGGATGAGAGCGTCTGTCACCGCACCGCAACTTGATGTAACCTGCCGGGCAATGAGAACGTTCGTTTGTGTCTCCATAAGAATATACTATACTCACCCTGCGGGCTGCAATAGCGGAGAATTACCCCTTCAAATAATCACTCGGGCTGCGCCCGGTAATCATCTTGAACACCTGACTGAAATAGGCGGGGTTGTTGAAGCCGACCATTTCACTGATCTCATACACCATATGCTGGCCGGATTGCAGGAATTCGATGGCCCGTTCCACCCTGTACTGGTTCAGGTAGCTGACGAAATTCTCACCGCTGATCCGTTTGAACAGCTGGCTGAGATATTTCGGATGCACATGCAGCTCCTGCGCGAGGCCCATGAAGCTGATCTCCTGGGTATAGTGGGCTTCCACATAGCTTTTGACGCTCTCTACCAGACGGTTCTTCTTGACATTCATCTCGGTGAACGCTGCGGTCAGGAAGGCCGGAATCATCTGCCCCATCCACTCCGTCAAGCTTCTCCAGGTATAGTATCCCGTTACCGCCTGCAGGAATTCGGACATGCTCATAGGAGGAGTGCGGCCCGGGCAGCAGGCATTCCAGTAATACATCAGCGTAGTGAACAGCCCGACACACACCGTCTGTATGTCCTGAATATTATTCTGATCCTCCTGCCGGAGCCTGCCGAAGATGATCTCCCAGGTCTCCCATACTTTTGAGGAATCCCTGCACAGCAGCACCTCATTCCACTCTTGGAGCAGCCGGGAATAGTCCTCCAGCGTCCACGGGTTGGTGCTTTTGCACGGCTCATAGGCGTAGATGGGACTGGTCTCCTGAAACTCCGCAGAAGCAAGCGCCTCTCTGCTCTCCAGATAAGAATCGATCAGTTCATGGATGGCAGATTTGACCGAACCAATGCCGGCATAGGCCTGAAGCTGAATGTAATTCCGGATCTTATCCATCGTCTCCTGCACTACTTCCTTCAGAACGGGGATTGGCTCTCCCTCCTCACGGTCCAGCAGCAGCACCACCAGCAGATCGTCGGAATAGTCCAGCACATGACCCTGCACAGAGGGATGTCCGGCAAGCTTGTGCTGGAGTGTCTCCCGGCAGATATTACCCGCTCCGAAGCGCAGCAGCTGCCATTCTCGCTCCTTCAGCTTATGCAGCGGCGAAGGCCGGTTCAGCTGGATGCTGGCCGCCGCCAGCCGCTGCGGGCGGGTAATCTGCAGATATCCGAGCCGCTCCTCGGAGCATTCCTCTGCACTGTAGCGTGTGGTCAACAGCTCCATTAGCAGGCGTTCCCGCAGAAAAGGAAGCGTGCGGCCGATTTCCTGCTGGTAACGCTCCTCCAGCCGCTTCTTCTGCTCTCCGGCCTCCAGATCCAGCAGCACAGCGCGAAGCACTGCTTCGATCTCGTCTACCCGGGCCGGCTTCAGCAGGAAATGGCTGACGCCCCAGCGCATCGCCTGCCGGGCATTCTCGAATTCCTCGTAGCCGCTCAGGATAATAACCGGCAGCTCCGGGGCCAGCTCCCTTAGCGCCTCTGTAAGCTCCAGCCCGCCCATGCCCGGCATATAGACATCGGTCATCACCAGGTCGGGGGAGAGCCTGCGGAACAGCTCCAGCGCTTCATGGCCGTTGACCGCTGTTCCAGCCAGAGTCAGGCCCAGCTTCTCCCAGGCCACATGTCTCGTAAGGGCTTTCAGAATATGCGGGTCGTCATCCACCAGCAGTATAGAGCGGCTCATATCTGATCGCGCAGCAGCCGCTCCAGCTGCTCCTCCGTCTCAATGACTGGCAGCGTAATCATAGCCGCAACCCCTCTCTCCGGCCGGTTGGCCAAGTATAATCCGTACGGTTCCCCGCAGTACAGCTGAATCCGGCTCATCACATTCCGGGTGCCGATGCCGCTCACCTGCTCCATCGACCAGCCTTCAGCCAAGCCCCGGCCGTTATCCAGCAGCATAATTTGCAAGTAAGGCTGGCTTCCCGGCGTCTTAATCTCCCGCACCTCCAGATGAATCTGCAAAGGGCTGGAGCCAGGCTCCCGGCTGCCATGGATAATTGAATTCTCAATCAGCGGCTGAAGAATCACCTTCGGAATGAAATAACTCCGGACCGCCGGGTCCGCAATCGACTCCGTATACTCAATGGCAATCGGCAGCCGTTCCTGCTGGATGCTCACATAGCACCGCGCATGCTCCAGCTCGTCGCGCAGACGAATGAGCATTCTGCCGCCGCTCAGGCCGATGCGCAGCATTTTGCCAAGCTGGGTGATCATGTAGCTGATATCCTGGGCGTCGTAATCCATCGCCTTCCAGTGAATCATATCCAGTGTATTGTACAGGAAATGCGGCTTGATCTGGGCCTCCAGCAGCCCTGCCTGCGCCTCCCGCTTCGCGGCGCTTGCTTCCCGCTCACTCTGCACCAGCTCCTGCAGCCGGTTCACCATGTGGTTGAAGCCGTAAGACATCTGCGTGTATTCCTCTGTCAGCGACTCACTCATACTGGCCCGGAAATCTCCGCGCTCCAGCTTCCGCATCTCCTGAATCAGCCTGCGTACCGGACGGATCATATTCCGGATGAAGAAGTACGCCAGCAGCGCCGACAGGAGCAGGCAGAGCAGTCCGATCCCGATCACCTGCCTGTCCGCCTTACGAACCTCCTGCAGCAGCTCACGCGTAGGGATGACCTGAACTAACCGCCAGGAGATGGTGCTCGGTTTGGAGAACAGGACGAGATAGGACTGGCCGTCCTTGTTCAGCAGCTCATAGCCTTCATTGCCCTCATACGTATGCTGGTAGAGCCAGTCCGCATCCAGTACAGTTTTGCCGGCAGAGCCTTCCTCCTTGTTCACCAGCAGCAGCAGATTGCCGCTTGTATCCACCAGATGAATCTGGCCGTCCAGCACAGCCGGAATATCCTTGAACTGCTTCAGGATATCGTCTGCGGACAGCCGGATATAGAGGTAGCCGATCGTTTTTCCTTCATTGCCGAACAGATGCTGAATATGGCCGATCAGATAAGGCTCGTCATCGCCGCCGCTGCCCTCCAGGGGAACCCAGAGTGAATCCGCCTGCTTCAGCCGGGGATACCAGCTCTCGTTCTTAATCGAAGAGACCGGAAAGACAAGATCCGTCGAGCTTTGCGCCACCCCGCTGAACAAATCACTGTAAATCTCAATCGAGCTTACCCCTTCGTTCAGCACCAGCGAATGCTGGAGAATCTCCGTAATTTCCCGCCTTCTGGAGATCATCTGATACTTGGAGGCAGGCGTAGTCTCCAGCCCCTCAATCACGCTCTTGTTCGCTGCAATGGAGTAGGCGGTGCCCGACACATTGGTCATGAAGTCGAAGCCGCGCTTCGTGCTCTCATTCAGCAGTGCAAGCCTGGTCGTGCTGATCTCCCTGAAGGTTACGTCCGAGAAGGTCCGGTACGCCAGCAGGACAATGAACCCGAGAAAAATCAGATTGAACGTAATAATACTGGCCGCCATCAGCGTGGAGAGCTTGCTCCGCCTGATCCGCAGCAGCCAGGTGCCGAGCATTCTTTTTTGCATCTGCCCCATCCCTATGCTTTTCCCCAGATTCTATCCTTTCAGGCCGGATGTCGCAATTCCTTCCACGAAATACTTTTGCAGCGTGATGAAGAGAATGAAGCACGGCACCAGCGACAATACCGACATAGCGAACATCGGTCCCCAATCCGACTGCGAGCTGGAGTCCAGGAACAGCCGCAGCCCGAGCGGCACGGTGTATTTCCCGATATCGCTAAGGAAGATGAGCTGGCTGAAGAAATCATCCCAGGTCCACATAAAGGTGAAAATCATCGTCGTGATCAGCGCAGGCAGCGCCAGCGGAATAATAATCCGGCTGAAGATTTGCACCGGCCCGCAGCCGTCAATCGTTGCCGCTTCGTCCAGCTCCTTCGGCAAGCCGCGGATGAACTGCACCGTCAGGAAGATAAAGAAGCCGTCCGTCGCCATCCACTTGGGCAGAATCAGCGGCGCGAAGGTGTTCACCCAGCCCAGGCTGTTGAAGAGGATATAACGCGGGATAAGAGTCACATGCAGCGGGAGCATAATCGTCATCAGCATCAGCGCGAAGCCCAGTGCCTTGAACCGGAAATTCAGCCGCGCGAACGCATAAGCCGCCATGGAGCAGGTAATCACATTGCCGAGAACGGCCCCCAGAGAGACCAGAGCCGAGTTTTGCAGGAACCGGGCGAAGGAGCTGCCCTGGAAGCCAAACCAGCCGCTTACATAATTATGGAAATTCCACTGCCGGGGCCAGAACCAGATTTCCGAGAAAATCATATTCGCCGGCTTAAACGAGCTGCCCACCAGCCACAGCACCGGGTACAGCATGACAAAGGCGATCAGACAGATGATGAAGTGCTTGAGCCAAATGGCACTTTTCGAAGCGCTGCCTGTATCCATAGCTTATTTCCCCCCATCTTCATAGTGCACCCACAGCTTGCTGCTGCCGAATAGCAGGAGTGTGAATAGCCCGATCAGCAGCACCAGTACCCAGGCCATCGCCGAGGCATAGCCCATCTGGAAGAAGGAGAAGCCCTTCTTGTACAGGTACAGGGAATACATCAGGGTGGAATTCACCGGTCCCCCGCTGCCGTTACTGATAATGAACGCTTGGGTGAACGACTGGAAGGCGGTGATCGTCTGCATGATGACATTGAAAAAGATAACCGGAGACAGCACCGGCAGCGTAATATGCAGAAACTGCCCTACTTTACCTGCACCGTCCACCGATGAGGCGTCATAATATTCCGGCGGCACCTGCTTCAGCCCGGACAGGAAGATGATCATCGACGAGCCGAATTGCCATACCGACAGCAGGATCAGCGAATACAGCGAGTATTTGGGATTCGATACCCAGTCAGGCGCCTGTATCCCCGCCATGGCCAATAGCTGATTCAGCAGCCCATCGCCGCCGAGCATCTTACGCCACAGCATCGCAATAGCAACACTGCCTCCAAGCAGCGTAGGGATGTAATAGACCGTCCGGTAGATGCCTAAGCCCCGTATCCCTTTGTTAAGAAGCAGGGCGACCGCCAGGGCAAACATCAGCTTCAGCGGTACCGACACGAATACGAAGATAAATGTCACCTTAAGCGACTGGATAAATAACGGATCTGCAGTGAGCATGGTGGTGAAATTATCCAATCCGATCCATCTGGAGCTCTCCAGAATACTGTAATCTGTAAAAGAAAAATAGAGTGAGGCCGCCATCGGCCCCAGGGTCAGGCACACCAGCCCCAGCAGCCAGGGCGACAGGAACAGGAGGGCAATCCCGTTCTGATTGTAGCGCAGCTTTGTTTTACGCCGCTTCATGCCTGCTGGTCTATCTACTGTCATCAGATCTGCACTCAATGGCTCTCTCGCTCCTCTGTATTTATTTGGCCTTGTCCAGTATGGCGTTAGAACCGGAGATGAACTGCTCGCTTACCTGCGGAATGCCGGCCTGACCGAAGGAGATCTGCTCGCTGGCGCTCTTGAAGTTCTTATCAATCTCCGAGAAGCCCTGCGGGTAAGGCGGGTCAATATCACTGGAATGCTTGGAGACCACATCGATAAAATCAAAGATTAACTGCTCCTCGGCGGTAAGCGACGGCTTCAGCTGCTCCCGCACTGCGGAATTGACCGGCACTCCCCGTTCAGCCCCCAGAATAGCGGTCCCTTCCGGATCATTGACCATGAAGTCGATCAGCTTCGCCACCTCCTTGGGATACTTGGTCTTGGCATTCCCGGAGATGAACTGGCCGGGCTTCAGATATTCGCCGATCTTCTGCTCCCCTTCCATATGCGGAATCACCTGCATCTTCAGCTTCTGGCTCTGATCCTTCAGCACATTCTGATAGGTAATCAGCTGGTTGGACCAGGCGAAATCAAGGGCAGACTGGCCTACGGACAGCGGCCGGGTCTCCAGAGCATTCGTCATAGCGGCAGTTACTTCTGCCGTCGTAGCGCCGCCGCTGTCCCGCAGCTCCTGCCAGTAATTGAACCATTCATCGATGACCTCCCGGGAGACCCCGAGCTTATTCCCGGCGAACAGGCCGCTCCCGTTCTGGCGCACGAATACCTCGAAGATGTTCGTCGTGCCCGAAATATCCGGCGTACCATAGTAGCCGTTGCCTTTCTTCTTAGCGATCGTATTCGCCATCTCCGCAAAATCCTTCCACGTCCATGACTCCTGCGGCTCCGCAATTCCCAGCTCCTGAAGCACGGAAGCATTATAGACAACACCTGGAGCATTCACTCCAAGCGTAACGGCGTACAATTTGCCGTCAATGCTTCCTGCCGAGAGCATGCTGCTGTCATGATCTTCCGTCCGCAGCGTTCCATCCCGGGTATAAGGCGTCAGGTCAAGCAAGGTGCCGCGCTTGGCATAATCGGACAGGAACGCATAGTCCATCTGAATGATATCCGGAGCATTCGAGCCAGCCACCTGGGTAGACAGCTTATCGAAATAGCCGTCCCAGCCGGAATATTCCGGCTTAATCGTAATGCCCGGATTCTTCTCCTCGAAGCGCTTGATCATCTTGGTGGTCAGATCGTGGCGTGTCTGCGAGCCCCACCACGTCATACGCAGCTCAATTGCAGGTGCCGAACCCTCAGTCTTGGAAGAAGCCTTAGCGCCGTCCGGTGCATTCGATCCGCCGGATGAGCATGCAGCCGTAGTCATCAGCAATATGGAGCTTAGAAGCAGTACAAGTCCTTTGGTCCCCTTGATTGTCATCTGTTGCCTCCTCGAATTTGTGAAGTAAGCGGTTACATTAATGATTATACGGAACGCTCTGCATAGGGTAAATCCAGAAAAGTAAGGGGTTATATCAAATAAGTAAGACAAAAGCCAGCCGGAATCTTCCGGCTGGCCTGTTAGTCCTGGTTAATCCTGATTAGTTCTGTTAAGTATGAATCTATTCCGTAAGCAGTCTACTCTAGCTCCAGTCCCTTCGTTTCTTTCCCCAGAAACAGGACCGCCAGAGCGCCGATTACAATCGTGACGAAGAAGATCATGAAGATGGAGCCGATCCCGACCGCCTTGCCGACCAACAGGCCAACCAGTGTTGGGGCAATAATGCCGCCAATCCGTCCAAAGGAGGTGGCAAGTCCGGCGCCTGTGGAACGGATCTTAGTCGGATACAGCTCAGGCGTGTAAGCATACATCCCGCCCCAGGCTCCCAGGTTGAAGAACGACAGGCAGATTCCGGCAGCCATCAGCATGCCCTCGGTCGTTGAATTGCCGAACCAGGCAGCGCTAACGGCTGTCAACAGCAGGTAGATGACCAGTACGAACTTGCGGCCGTATTTCTCGATGAAATAAGCGGCGGTGAAGTACCCCGGCAGCTGGGCGAGTGTCATGATCAGCACATACTCGAAGCTTTTGACCAGACTGAAGCCCTTCAGCACCATTACCGTCGGCAGCCACAGGAACATGCCATAATAAGAGAAGACCACGGTGAACCACAGAATCCACAGCATGATGGTCGAGCGGCGGTACTCTGCCGACCAGACTGCCGCTACACGCTTCTTCAAGGGCACTGGAGGAGCTTTCTTGATCTCCGCGAACTTCGGTGAGTCATCGATTGCCCTGCGCAGATAGAGCGCATATAGCGCCGGTACCGCCCCGATGGCGAAGGCGACCCGCCAGCCGTAATCCGGAATGACGAAGTACGCAATCAGCGCCGACAGAATCCAGCCGAGCGCCCAGAAGCTCTCCAGCAGCACCACAGCCCGGCCTCTTTCCTTGACCGGCATGCTCTCGGATACCAGTGTCGAAGCCACCGGCAGCTCTCCGCCCAGCCCGAAGCCGGCAATGAAGCGCAGCACACATAATACTGCATAACCTGCGGCGAATGCCGACAGTCCGCTTGCAATCGAGAAGATCAGCAGCGTCCAGAGCAGCACCGATTTGCGGCCGAAGCGGTCCGCCATAATTCCGGCTGCGGCTGCACCGACCGCCATCCCTACCGAGTTAATGCTGGTTAAATAGCCGATCTTTTCCGGTCCCAGCGACCATTCCTTGGCTAATGCAGCCACGACGAACGAGATCATCCCTACGTCCATTGCGTCGAACATCCAGCTTAGACCTGCACTGAAGAGCAGCTTCCGCTGCTTCCGATTCTGCAGCAGCGACATTTGATTCCACATGACTTAAGGCCCCTCTCCCCTGATTCCGGCTAATCCAATAATTCCTGATTAGTATCACTTACACATTCTAGAAGCGGATGATTCAAAAATCAAGGAATAACACCGCATTGAAATATTGCCGGGCCATCGCCTGAAAATAACAGGTCTGCACCGAGATCGCAGCGATCAGCAGCATATTCTGCACCGCATCCCGCTGCCCTCTGCTCAGGTGGCTGAGCCGCTTCATCATTCTGTCCATGGCGGACTTGATGGCGCTATCCGATTTCCACAGGTATTCCTTCGGATTTCCGGTTAGAGCCTGTCCTTGCGCCGGAAGCGGGGAACGGGTCTTAATCTCCTCGAACAGCTCGGCATACCCGTGATACAGCTGTGCCGGCTCCACCAGATCATCGTCATCACGCTCAGGCGCCAGGAACAGCATACAAAAGAGCTGTCTGATGCTCTCGAAATCAAGCGCAGCCTTCAGATCATCTATTATAAATAGAATAGCCGCCTGATTAATGGAGTACTTCTTCCCTTCACGCGGGGACCCGAGATATTCCTTGAAATCGCGCTTCACCCAATTCTGCATAGCAGAGACGGATAAAGTGGAATACTCAATCAGACCGCCAAGCGAAGCAATTTCACCCAGGGACAGCCCTTTGACGCCGCCGCCTTTGATCAGCTTTTGCAGAATCGGGGGAATATCCGTAGACAGAAAAGCGGGCAGGCTTGTCCCCTCCCGCACCTCGTCACGGTGGAACTTGGTCCAGGCTTCCTGCAGAATATGGAGCGGCTTCCGCTCCGAGTTTGGCCCTAGAGACAGTAATAGTCCGGACATCTCTATCCGGCTAAGTGTAAAAGCTTCCATAGCTGGCAACCCTCCACCATTTGATATTTCACTGAAAAGTTCGTACAATAGGTTCATATGAACTCATAATATGAGTATAACCTATTTTAGGGACGAAAGGGATGGTAAAGATTATATGGGTATAGGACTTAGTTTGACGCTCGTGGCAATTTTGATTATTTTAACCGCATTTTTTGTAGCGACGGAGTTTGCAGTAGTGAGATTACGGGGAAGCCAGGTCAGCCAAATGGTGCTGGACGGCAAGAAGAACGCACTGGCAGTACAGCGGGTAGCCGCTAACCTGGACGGATATTTGTCCGCCTGCCAGCTCGGTATCACGATTACTGCACTCGGGATCGGGGCATTGGCAGAGCCTGCTTTTGAGCAGCTGCTCATTCCACTGTTTGATCTGGCTGGTGTGAGTCACAACGTTAGTAAGCCCATTGCTTTTGCATTGGCCTTCATTATCGCCACCTTCCTCCACGTCGTGGTCGGAGAGCTTGCACCGAAGACCGCCGCTATTAATATTCCGGAGAAAATTGGTCAGATTACCGCACCGCTGATTATTTGGTTCTACAGAATATTGTACCCTTTGATTTGGTTCATGAACGGTTCCGCCAACCTGCTCGTCCGTATGTTCGGCATGAAGCCTGCCAGTGAACACGGCGACGCGCACAGCGAAGACGAAATCCGCCTGATCCTGTCCGAGAGCTATGAGAGCGGCAAAATCAACAAAGCGGAATATGGTTATGTTAACCGTATTTTCACCTTTGATGAGATGCTCGCTAAGGAGATTATGGTTCCCCGGACAGACATGGTCTGCCTGTTCACTGACCATTCGCTGCAGGAGAATATCGCGATTATCCGCAAGGAGCAATATACGCGTTTCCCTGTGGCCGACGGCAGCAAAGACAATATCATCGGCATGATCAACACCAAGCAGCTGTACCTGCAATATGACAACAACCCGGATTTTGATTTCAAAAGCCTGATTCTTCCGATTCTTACCGTATCTGAGGTTACACCGGTCAAGACCCTGCTGACCCGTATGCAGAAGGAGCGTGTGCATATCGCCCTGCTGCTGGATGAATACGGCGGCACCTCCGGCCTGATTACGATTGAGGACATTCTGGAAGAAATCGTCGGCGAGATCCGCGATGAGTTCGACGGGGATGAACGCAGAAATGTCGAGAAGCTGAGCGAGACTCATTATCTGTTTGACGGCAACGTGTCTCTCCTGGAGATTAAGGACCTCACCAAGCTTGATTTCCACGATGAGGAGGTCACCACGATCGGCGGATGGCTGTACAGTCATCTGGAAGAACCTGTGGTCGGCAAAAGCCTCACTTATGAGCATGTCACCCTGACCGTCCGCGAGATGAACCGCCACCGTATCCGCAAGGTGGAGATCCTGATTGATCTTCCGGTCTCTGAAGATTCTGCTGTACGCAGCGAGTAACCATATGCTGTAAAGGAAAAGGCGCTTCCCGTGAGTTATCGGGGAGCGCCTTTGTTCTTATTTAGGAAATTATAGTTTCTTTCTTTTGTGGATAAGGGAGGCACAGAGACCGGGTGCGCCACCTAAGCCGAATGTAATCGAAAAACCGATTACAATTGGACCGGGGGCGCCACGTAGGACGAATGTAATCGAAAAACCGATTACAATTGGACCGGGGGCACCACGTAGGACGAATGTAATCGAAAAACCGATTACAATTGGACCGGGGGCGCCACGTAGGCCAAATGTAATCGAAAAACCGATTACAATTGGACCGGGGGCGCCACGTAGGCCAAATGTAATCGAAAAACCGATTACAATTGGGCTGGTGGCGCCACGTAGGCCGAATGTAATCGAAAAACCGATTACATTAAGCAAATGAGGGGTACTCCTGCCCCTGAATTCACCGGATGCCCCTTGAAGTGGGCGGATGGGGAAGGACGGTCTGACCAGATGAGTTGTGTGGACCGCATAACTTCTTACATCATTCACCCGCAGGGTGATTTTGTTCGTGTAGACGATTTACCCATATAGTTAATGCAATTAATTATAGATCTTACCCATATAATATTCGTCCACCCATTGTCCATCCACCAGCAGCGACTTTCTCTTCAAGCCCTCAATTTCAAAGCCCTGCTTCTTATACAGCGCAACCGCCTGTTCATTATGCTGCATCACAGTAAGCTCCAGACGTACCAGGCCGCAATCCCTGGCCCACTGGTCCATTTCTTTGAACAATGCGCTGCCGATGCCCCTGCCCTGGTACTGCTTCAGGATGCCGGTAACAATATAAGCACTGTGTCTATTGCGGCTGAAGCTCCCTCCTTGGACTGACAGGTATCCTACAAGCTCACCGTCTGCTTCCGCTCCCAGAATAAGCGAGTTCTCTGCTTGGTGTAAGCCTCTAATCATCTCTTCCACCTGGGAAATGCCGCTCTTTCTCTCGCCCGGGGCCAGCAGCATAAAGGAGGTTTCCCCGTCCAGACGATCTTGGAGGTTCAACAGCGCCGCTGCATCCCCCGGGAGCAGTTCCCTTAGTGTTACGTTCATTTCCATGCCTCCTGCAATAAAGAGCGGTATGTTATCCTTGTATAATTAATATGATTAACAAATATAATTAACCCAATTAACTAAGTGACGGAGCGGCAGATCATTAACACGTTTCCGTCAGGGTCCTTGAAGTTAAACCAGTGGTCATTCTCAATATCCGTAAGGATCTCTGCCCCGCTGGCTTTGACATAATCATAGGCGGCATCAATATCATCGGTAAGCAGATGGAAGGACGGCACCTTCAGCACGGCTTCGGCTGTGAATATTTTGCTGTCCAGTACGATCCCCGGCCCCTGCATCGGCACCTCATACAGATGCCCGAATAATACTTCACCGTCAAGCGGCAGTCCGAGCAGACTGCAATACCAGTTCTTGGACCTTTCGATATCACTAACCGGGATGAAGACAGCGCCAATCTGATTGCGTATCGGACTTGTCACAGCAGTATAGCCTCCTCATAGAGTGCAAGTTGTTGAATCCTACAGCCTTTAATGATTTCGATAAAATATGTCAATTTCCTGCCTGTTTAGGGATGAGAATATAAGTTATGCTATAATCTTGTCAGATCCTATCCCTATTGTCAGGAGAATGAACTTGGCTAACCTTTTCTTTGGGCATTTGAAGCTGACGCCGCCCAAAATACTATCGCTCGGCTTCGTGCTGCTGATTGCTGCCGGAACCCTGCTGCTGTCCCTGCCTGCCGCTTCTACGGGCGGAAGAATCTCGTTCATTGATGCGCTGTTCATGGCGACCTCTGCGACCTGTGTAACCGGACTTGCCGTCATAGATACGGGTACGCAGCTCTCGACCTTTGGACAGATCGTGCTGCTGGTGCTGTTCCAGTTCGGCGGTCTTGGATTCGTAACGATGGCTACGCTGATTACGCTGGTGCTGAACAAACGAATCTCATTGAAGGAACGCCTCTTACTGCAGGAATCCATGAACCAGAATTCCATGCAGGGGATCGTGAAGCTGATCCGCCGGGTTCTCATCTATTCCCTGGTAATTCAATTAACCGGGGCCATTCTGCTGGCTGCCAGATTTGTAGTGGATATGCCGATAGGCAAAGCAGCTTATTATGGACTTTTCCATAGCATCTCCATCTTCAACAATGCGGGTTTTGACTTGTTCGGCGACGTTCACGGGCCATTCAGCGGTTTAACACGCTATGTGGAAGATCCTATTGTGAATATTACCTCCATGCTGCTGATTTTCCTCGGCGGTATCGGCTTCATTGTATTGTCCGATGTGATCGATTATCCCAAGCGCAAGCGGCTGACACTACATTCGAAGGTCGTGCTCGCAACTTCAGCAGTGCTGATTCTGGTCGGAGCTGTTGTCTTCTTCTGGCTGGAGCTGAACGCTACACTGAAGCCGCTGCATGCCGGAGGCAAGATTATGGCCTCCTTCCTGCAAGCTATTACGCCCCGTTCCGGCGGGGTGACAACCATTGAGATTCCGCTGCTGCGGGAATCCACCCAATTCCTGATGATTCTGCTGATGTTCATCGGGGCGGCTCCCGGCTCTACAGGCGGCGGAATCAAGATTACCACCTTTGCCATTCTGGCCAGCACCGCCTACGCCAAACTAAGGGGCAAAGAGGATATCGTCATGTTCCGCCACCGGATCTCGAAGGAGAATGTATACAGGGCTATTACCATGACGCTGCTCTCACTAATGCTGGTGGTCATCTCCACCATGCTGCTGTCAGTAACAGAGAGCGCAGATTTCCTGAGCGTATTGTTCGAGGCGGTGTCCGCTTTCGGCACTTCAGGCATCACTATGGGACTGACCACAGAGCTGACCACGACCGGCAAGGTGCTGGTGATCATTCTTATGTTCGTGGGCCGGACCGGACCGCTTACCCTGGCCTATGCGCTCAAGCCGAAGAACAGCAAGGAGCTGTACCGTTACCCGGAAGGCAATATCACCATCGGCTAAGGGCAGCGACTATTTAAGAACAAAATCACCCATACGGGTGAATGAGATTACCTGCGCGCCAGCAAATGTATGCTGTTTTTCGCATACATTCGGACCACATGCCTGCGGGCCAGCAAATGTATGCTGTTTTTCGCATACATTCGGACCACATACCTTCGCGCCAGCAGAATGTATGTTGTTTTTCGCATACATTCGGGCCACATACCTGCGTGCCAGCAAATGTATGCTGTTTTCCGCATACATTCGGGCCATGCGCCTGCATATGAGCACAATGTATGCTGTTTTTCGCATACATTCGAGCCACACGCCTGCACGCCACTTATACGTAACAGAAGAAAATCATAATCTCCTCTACTATTAAAAATGCGACCCTGCCCGTCCAAGGCAATCAGCCGGGACGGGGGTCGCATTGTTATATCCGCAAGTAAGCTTAAGCTTCCTCTTCCGGGATCTCTTGGGTATCCAGCGCTGCATCCAGCAGCTGATTATACAGATCATCGTCATTCTCCAGCAGCGCATCCACTTCCAGGAACTGCTCCTCACTCCCCGGCTCCCCGGCGAAGCTCAGGCTGTAATCCCATTCGGTTCCACGGGAACTGTAGAAAGTAATCTCATAAGGGGAACGGTGATTCTCTAATGTAAATACCGTTCTCCCCACAAAACTTCTATCCTCTACGCGTTTCATTTCTGCTTTGGTGATTTCCAGGTTCATCCTCTTTCCTTCCTTTCATCTGATCATGCCCACAATATTCAGTATAACATTGATATGTCAGCATTTCTCTTTCCTTTTGCGCTGTAATTGACTTTTTTCATCCGGCGGTTAATAATTTAGTACAATGCTTATATAGAGCTAAAAATAATGGTAATGGAGGAAATGTCAATGACTGAAACAGAGCTTCAGGACAAGCTAAGTAAATATGCTGATTTGGCGGTTCAAATCGGTGTGAATGTTCAGCCGGGACAAATCCTGGTCGTGAACGCACCGATCACTGCGGCTGAGTTCGTCCGCCTGATTACGGCCAAGGCGTATGCCATCGGCGCCAGCCAGGTTAAGGTGAACTGGAGTGACGAGTTCATCACCCGCCAGCAGTTCGAGCATGCGTCGCCCGAAGTATTCACCAAAGCCCCAACCTGGTTTGCCGGTGAAATGACTGAGCTTGCAGAGAACGGTGCCGCCTTCCTGTCGGTCATTGCCGAGAACCCGGATGCTCTCAAAGGCATTGATCCTGAGCGGATTGCGAACTTCCAGAAGACCCGGGGCGCAGCGCTTACGAAATACCGCGAATTGCAGATGTCCGACAAGGTTAGCTGGAGCATTGTAGCGATTCCTTCCCAGCCTTGGGCAGACAAGGTGTTCCCTGACATTCCTGCTGACCAGCGTGTAGACAAGCTGTGGGAAGCCATCTTCCATACTGTCCGTCTGGACCGTGAGGACCCTGTTGCCGCCTGGCAGGAGCATCTCGACACGCTTGAGTCGAAGGCTAATGTTCTTAACGCGAAGAAGTACGCCAGCCTGCATTACATAGCACCTGGAACTGACCTTAGCATCGAGCTGCCTGAAGGCCATTTATGGGCGCAGGGGGACAGCATCAATGCCAAAGGTCATTCTTTTGTCGCCAACATGCCAACGGAAGAAGTGTTCACAGCTCCGCTGAAAACCGGCGTTAACGGTACGGTCCGCAGCACGAAGCCGCTGAGCTATGGAGGGAATGTGATTGACGGCTTCTCGATCACTTTTGAACAGGGCCGGATTACCAGTGTGAGCGCTGAGCAGGGCCAGGAAGCCCTTGAATATCTGATCAGCCTGGATGAAGGCGCCAAGTATCTGGGGGAAGTCGCACTTGTGCCGCATCAGTCGCCGATCTCGGAATCAGGAATTCTCTACTTCAATACCTTGTTCGACGAGAATGCCTCTAACCATCTGGCTATTGGCACCGCCTATGCCTTCTGTCTGGAAGGCGGCAAGGAAATGAACCAGGATGAACTGACCGCCCGCGGCCTCAATAACAGTGTGACCCACGTTGATTTCATGATCGGCTCGGCCGAGATGGATATCTACGGAATTACCGCTGACGGTACGCGCGAGCCGGTCTTCCAGAAGGGCAACTGGGCCTTCTAGACCCCTTATAAGTTATTGCATTTCATTAGATAATGAATGGAGCTGAAGCTATTGCTGGATTTCAACCAAAAGCTGGAGAATTACGCACTGCTCGCTGTAAAGATCGGCGTTAATATTCAACCCGGCCAGACCCTTGTCGTGAATGCGGATATCGTATCGGCTGAGCTGGTCCGCCTGATTGTACGTCAGGCCTATGAAGCAGGTGCGAAGCTCGTCAAGGTTAACTATTCCGATGAATTCGTCACCCGTACCCGCTATGATCTGGCGCCGTCCGAGAGCTTCCTGGAGCCGCCGAAGTGGCAGGCCGATGAGCTGGAGGATCTGGCAAGGGGCGGAGCGGCATTCCTGACAATCATCTCCGCGAATCCGGACTTGCTGAACGGAGTAGATGCAAGCCGCATTGCGGACCATCAGAAGACCGCCGGCCAAGCTATGGCTCCGTACCGCGAGATGCTGATGGCTAACCAGGTCAGCTGGACCGGCCTCGCCTTCCCATCTGCCTCTTGGGCCGCGAAGGTGTTCCCGGACGCTGCACCTGAGCAGCAGATTGAACTGCTCTGGGACGCCATCTTCAAGGCCGTGCGCGCAGACCAGGAGAATCCGGTGCAGGCCTGGAGTGTCCATCTGGCCGGCTTGAAGCAGCGCTGTGAGCTGCTGAACGCGAAGAAATACCGCAAGCTGCACTACACGGCACCGGGCACCGATCTGACGATCGAATTGCCTGAAGGCCATATCTGGTGTCAGGCCGGTGCGGTGAACAGCCGCGGCCTGTCCTTCCTGGCGAACATTCCGACCGAGGAAGTATTCACTGCTCCGCTGAAGACGGGTGCGAACGGCACGGTCCGCAGCACGAAGCCGCTCAGCTATGGCGGCAACATCATCGACCGCTTCAGCCTGACGCTGGAGAATGGTAAAGTTACAGACTTCACCGCTGAAGTGGGCCAGGAAGCCCTCGCTTCCCTGCTGGCCATGGATGAAGGTGCCGCCTACTTCGGTGAAGTGGCGCTTGTACCCTTCCACTCCCCAATCTCGGAGAGCGGCATTCTCTACTACACCACCCTGTATGACGAGAATGCTTCCTGTCATCTGGCACTTGGCGCTTCCTATGCCTTCACCCTGCAGGACGGCATTAACATGACCAAGGAACAGCTGGTGGACATGGGCATGAACCAAAGCCTCACCCATGTGGACTTCATGATGGGCTCCCCGGAGATGAATATCGACGGAATTGCCGATGACGGCTCCACCGACCCGATCTTCCGTAATGGAGATTGGGCCTAAGCTTAATATTTATACTATGAACGGGACCCCGCTATTTCCTCTTGAGGAGTGGCGGGGTCTTTGTTTTTACCAGGGGACTTTTCCCCTAAGAATGCTATGCGATGAGAGTGCTATGAGATTTAATGAGTGACAAAATGGCTGATTGCACTTTCTGCAATAGAATTCACGGAAACTACGGTTAAAACACCTTCTGCTGTATTTCGTACAACAGATTTCTGGATTTCAGCTCAAAACCCCCGTTTTCTCAAAATTCTAGTGTATAAAGTGCAAGAGATTCATTTTTTCGGCGAAAATAGCGCTCATCTATTGTATAAAGTGCAACCGAAGGTAAAGTTAAGTGGGTAAAAGCAACCCAAACAGCCCAAATGTGAACATTCAGTCAAAGAATTTTCACAATATTGTTGAAATTAGTTCACAAATATGTCACAATACAATTATAGATAGTGTCTACAGTTCCAAAAGAGGAATGTTTTAGTCCATGAATAATCTAAGGAGGGAATTCTGATGAAAGAAACTTTCACTCATGACAACACGGATTCTATGGAAACAGAACGTCTGGAAGTCCAGGCTCCCAAAGACTTAAGTATCGTTGCCTCCGACGCTATCAAGTACACCGCCTACATCATGCTGCTGTTCGGATTCCTGTACTTCCTGGTTGCCTACCTTGGCCCTATGCTGTAAGGCTGCTTCAATATACACAAGATACGTAGTACAATCACATATTCGTAAGCGCTTACGGCCGGTCTCCTGCGGGAATGAGATTAGCCGTTTTTATTTGTCTCCCCTGTCAAAACGCCAAAAACGGCAGCCCTCTTCATATGAAGGACTACCGTTCTTTGTCTACTTCCAGCCCAGCGCCTTATTGATCCAGGCAACTGCCTCCGGTTCCCACGCGTCTTCCATTCGCGAGCGCAACCAGGCTATCGCCTCTTCTCTCGATCCCTCAAACGGCGGAATGCCCGCTTCATGCATCCAGTGCTCCGAAGTTTCAAAAGAGGTGCTGTTCCAGCCATTCGGCTCTCCGTCCGCATTCACCCGTTGCTTCACGCCAGAGATTACGATATCCATAGACCCTTGCAGCTCCGTTACCGCATTGTCAAAAGCCGTCTTCTTCTCCTTGGCCTTCATATCAGCCATTGACCGCAGCTGGCGTGTCTCAATTCCCTCATTCGCCCGGATAATCTCCAGCAGAGTCAGCGCTTCTCTCGTGGCCAGGCCGCTCTGATACCGCTCTTCCAGAGACTGCTGAGGCCCGGACGCTGCCAAGTAAGCCGGAAGCCACTCGCGGGATACGAGCACGGCTTTTTTCTTGATGAATTTTCCATAGCCGGCTAAGCCTTCTCCGGGAAATCTGACCCGCCAGCGCCAGGGGTCCAGCTCTGTATCGGTATGCCAATTCTCCGCCAGCGTCAGCCCGTTCACAGACGGATGCTCCGGGATCAGGGGTGCCAGCGGCACAATCCCCAGTCGGGCGACTACCTCAGCCATCTCTTCATAGGTGGTTACATTCTCTTGCTTACCTGCTTCGCCCACGTAATTCAGCCTCCTAAGTCAATCTGGCTTGTACACCAAATTAAGCTTATCATTATAAATGAGCAAATTCACTTCCTGCATATGCTCATTAGGAGATTTTGTTTAAAAATATACCATTTTCATTACAGCCAATCTGAAAATGTTCATCCTGTAAAATCCAGGCATCTGTTTTTTCAACAAAGAAATGAAAGCCTCCGATAGATTGAACCAATGCCGGATCGATCGGTGTAGCACTTGCATTTAGGCCAATCGCAAAAGCATCTGAGCCGCCACCTGCATATTTTGCATAAATTCTTACATATTGGGCCTCTGTCAAACCCCATTCATCCTTAAAAGAATCAATAGCTTGTTCCGTTACTTCAAATGATATCATCCCTGTTCTCTCCTTCCCCCAGGTTAATCACATTTTTTAACTTCCCCCCGATAGTTAGCCATCCGAAAACTGGCCCCGCATCCACATGAGGCTTTGGCATTAGGGTTATTCATGGTGAATCCGCCTATCATTCCGCTTTGTTCATAGTCAATTTCAAGACCGTCAATATATGGAATACTCTTCGTGTGAACAACTATACTGAACTTATCTTTATGGAATACCATATCCTCCTCTGTCTGCTGCTCATCCAAGACAAGGGTATAAGATAATCCGCTGCATCCCCCTTCTTCAACACCTACTCTAAGAAAAGAGTGCCGGGTATCAGCGGTTAACAAGATTTCGGCGATTTTCTCTGCTGCGATCTCACTGACCTCAATGTTCATCTTCATTCCTCCTCGTTTACAAGCTTAATTTAGTTTTGGCTACCCCAGTCCATTAAACAAGGTATGAACGTAGCGAGAGCCGCTCCTTTTGGTGTAAGTTCATACATGGTTTTTGTAGGGCGCTGCGGACTGGTTCTCTTGACCAGATTATGATGTTGAAGCTCCTTTAAACGCTGGGAAAGGATTCTTTGCGTAATGGAAGGGATACTCCGGTTGATTTCACTAAATTTCTTCGGACCGTAAGAAAGAGTGAATAAGATGTGGATCGTCCATTTAGACCCGATGATGTCAAAGGCTATAAGAAGTTTCTCCCTATCCTCATTGGACAATGACCGGCACACCCTCTTTCTTAGCATCAGCATTCTTGATGGATGGCTGTGAGATCCGGGTGCTGGCAATGATGCTAATAACGATCAACAAGAGATGGAAGCCCATTGCTGCAATTAAGCCGGATTGCAGTGACATTCCGCCAGCCTGACACACGACGAGTATGGAACCGCCAATCCCGATAACAACGCCGGGTGTAAAAGAATCCGCGAATTGCAGATTTGCCGAGGTTTGGCCCACGCCGCCTTCCCCTGTTTGGGAAAAGGCTACAACACCGCTAATCGGATGCGCCAATCCAATACCAACTCCTGCGATGATCTGACCCATAACTGCAACGGTAACGGACACAACCGGTATCCAGAATACGATGGCAATCCCGATGGCAAGCAGCAATACCCCAAGAATAATTCTCATATGACGTCCACGGCCCTGATCTGCCGCATCCCATCGTCCTTGCAGATACGCAATGATACACCAGCTTAATGCAGCACTCGCTACGATTAAACCGGCCTGAGAAGGTGTAATTCCTTTCACATTAATTAGAGCCAATACCAGGAAATTCTGTGTGCTGGTATAGGCAGCGAAGAACAACCCGCGTGTAGCCAGAATCGCCGGCATCCCTCTTCGCAGCGTAAGCGTTCCCTTCGGCAGCAATTGACGGAGCGGAAATATCATACCTACGAGGCCAATCATGACGAATACAAATCCCATCGTGCCCGGAAGCATACCTAGACCAACCAGGAAAAGACCTGTACCCATCGTTAAGAGTAACGCCATCCAAGTGGATGAAGATCCGCTAGCCTCTCCCGTCTGCTGCACTTTCAATTTCCTGAACGCAGGTAAACTAAGCACTGCTGAAACAACCAGCACAGGTAAAATCCCCCAGAAAACAAACCGCCAGGACCACTGGTCTGCTATAAGACCTGCTACATATGGACCGAGCATGGACGGAAGGACATAGGCTGTACCAAATGCTCCAAGGATCTTGGCACGTAACTCATCCGGGTAACTTAAGGATATGGCTGTATACACACAAGTCATCATAGCTCCGGCACCCAAACCCTGCAGGGCCCGTGATCCTATCATGATATACATATCGCCTGCTGTTGCGGCAGCGACCAGTCCTGCGATAAACAACAACAACGCATAAGTGAAGGGTGCTGCAGGTCCTCTTTTATCTATGATTCGACCGACGACCAGCGTTCCGATAATCTGCGCAAGCAGGTACGTACTGAATATCCATCCGAACAGGCTAAGCCCGTTCAAGTCTCCGGCAATCGAAGGAGCAATGGTAGTTACGGATAGACCTTCGAATCCAACAGCCATCACGGACAGGATAATCCCTATGGATAGTGCAAAATAACGCGGGCTGAAAATACTTTGATGATTAGGCGACATGAAATGAGACCTCCAGGAAAATTGGTATGTATACATCGTATCCGGATACTTAGTAAACATTTTTGTTTATAAAGTCTAGGCTACAGTCCGGCTTTGACTTTGTCAACATTTTTGTTTAAAATGTAGGGAGTGATGTGAATTCAGTTGCTGCAAAAAGGAGGTGCACCATGAGCCGGAATGAAATCAAAAAGGATGTCTCCACCCGTACCCGAAGAGCGATCATTGATCTGTTAAAGGAGCGTGGGGGCATGGATGTTATGACCCTCTCCGCTCATTTTTCGCTGTCTGGAATGGCTATTCGCCAACATTTGAATGCACTGAAGGAAGAGGGATTGGTTACGAATGTGGAAGAGGCCCGTCCCATGGGCCGGCCCACCAAGCTGTGGATATTAACACCAGCAGCTAATCGTTTTTTTCCAACCGGATATTCGGATTTATCCATCAGCCTCATTAATTCTATGAAAGAAGCTTTTGGCAATGAAGGGCTGGACAAGCTGCTGGATGTTCGAAATAAAAAGATGCAGGCACAATATCTTCAGCATCTTGGCGATGCATCGGATGTTAGAGAGAAATTGGAGAAGCTGGCCGAGATTCGAACCAATGAAGGTTATATGGCCGAGGTTAAGACGCAGGAGGATGGCAGTCACTTGTTCATCGAGAAACATTGTCCGATCTGTGAAGCTGCTGCTGTATGTACCGGGTTATGCAAGAATGAGCTGCATTTATTTAAAACGGTGCTAGGAGATGATGTTCATATTGAGCGAGGGGAGTACATTTTAGCGGGAGGCAGAAACTGCAGCTACACCGTTAGGCAAAATAAGCCGTGACAACAAGAGCAACCTCACTTGGAGATTGCTCTTTATTTCATTTGATGCTGTCTGCGTCCGATCCCATACAGCGGATTCCCGCAATATAGGTGTTAATCAGCCGGGTGAGCGTGACATTCAGGTCCAGCGGCATTCCAAATCCGCCCTGGTGCTCTAAGGTGGAGAATCCGTGCAGTATACTCCGCAGTCCACGGACTGCATGCAGATTGCCTTCCTCCTCCAAGCCGAATGCGGATATCACCTGGATGATGAGCGACAGGATCTTCCCTCCCGCCGCTTCCAGAGCGGTGTCTCCTTGTTCGGGTGCTTTTAGCGTCGTCTGGTACAGCCCCGGGTGCGCTCTGGTGAATCCGATGTAAGCCTGACTCATGGCATGTACTGCAGCCTCTCCGCTTAGCCCCTCCGTTGCCTCCGATATGACCTCATACAGCTGCTCCAGGCCATATACCGCCATCAGTGTACGCAGCCCAGCAAGCCCGTTGATGTGATTATAGAGTGACGGGGAACGGACACCCAGCTTCGCGGCAAGTGCAGCCAGCGTCACTTCTTCAATCCCGTATTCATCCGCCAGCTCTGCGGCAGCCAGCACCAGCGTGTGCGTGTCCAGACCTGCTCTAGCCATGTACCCTCTCTCCTCCCTTAAACTGTCCTTCAGCCTCCGAAGCCGCCCGCTTCATCGCCTCTACCGGAGCTATAAGCAGATCACCGTGTCCTACCGCGAGTACAGAAGGTGCAAGATCAATCAGCCTGTAAGCACTCACCAAGGCCTGTTCGGGGCTCCAAGTCGCCATAGCCGGAAAAGGAAACCAGGCAACCTTCTTGCCGGACACCGCCGTGGCCCGGAAGGTCTGGAACGTATCACCAACGATCAGCGCTCCACTGCGCCGGTCCTGAAAAGACATCGATCCCGGCGTATGTCCGGGAGTGCTGAACGCTGTCAGCGAGCCGATACTATCGCCGTCATGCAGCAGAATGTCGGGGCGGGTCACTATTTTGGCGGGTACACTGCCCTTAATAGGAGTCTGCAGCTCACCGGCTCTGAGCGAGCGGTCACCAGCCAACAATGCAGCATCCCGCTCCGAGATATAGACCTTAGCCTCCGGCACCTCCTTCTTCAAGGCATCAAGCGCTCCGACATGATCCATGTGGCCATGAGTCAGGATGATGCGGGTCAGCGGCTTACCGAGCTTGGCGGCCTGACTCAGAATACCTTGCAGACTGTAGGACATTCCCGCGTCAATAAGTGTAAGTTCCTGTTCTTCCTCGATCAAATAGCAATTCACTGGAAAAATACGCGGCAGCCACGTAAGCTGATGCAAATGGCCTTCTCGTGTCACTCTCATCGTAAAACCCTCCTTAAAACTAATATCATTAGTTAAAATATAAACTAATTATATTAGTTTATCAAGAGATATTTACTCATACAAAAGTGAAGGGCTTAGGCAGGGGTGTGGCGACATCCAGTCTCTGCTCCTCGCGCCAGTCCAATGTGATCGGTTTTTCGATTACCTTGAGTCCGCACGCCCTCACTCCGCGCAATGTGATCGGTTTTTCGATTACATTGCATCCGCCCCCCTCGTCCTGGCGCAATGTGATCGGTTTTTCGATTACATTGGGCCCGCACGCCCTCGCTCCGCGCAATGTGATCGGTTTTTCGATTACATTGGGTCCGACCCCCTCGTCCTGGCGCAATGTAATCGGTTTTTCGATTACATTGGGTCCGCCCGCCCTCGTCCTGGCGCAATGTAATCGGTTTTTCGATTACATTGGGTCCGCACACCCTCGCTCCGCCCAATGTAATCGGTTTTTCGATTACATTGGGTCTGCACACCCTCGCTCCGCCCAATGTAATCGGTTTTTCGATTACATTGGGTCCGCACACCCTCGTCCTGGCGCAATGTAATTGGTTTTTCGATTACATTGAGTCCGCACGCCCCCTCGCGGCCCATTATCTCCTGAGCAGCCAAAAACACCACCCGCATTGGATGGTGTCCTGAACGATCAGTGTGATCGAATTTGTCTATACCCTTCTATACGCGTCCCGGCCCGTCTCCCGATCAGCCAAACCGGCCCATAATGTACTCCTGCGTCATCTGGTTCTCGGGGTTCGTGAAGACCTTCTCGGTCTTGTCGTATTCCACCAGGGAGCCGAGATAGAAGTAGGCGGTATAATCCGAGATCCGCGCGGCCTGCTGCATGTTATGGGTGACGATCACGATGCGCAGCTCTTCCTTCAGCTCCTTGATCAGCTCCTCCACCTTACCGGTTGATACCGGGTCAAGGGCCGAAGCCGGCTCATCAAGCAGCAGGATCTGCGGGTTGACCGACAGCGCCCGCGCGATACACAGACGCTGCTGCTGTCCGCCGGACAACGCCAGCGCGGAATCCTTCAAGCGGTCTTTGACCTCGTCCCACAGGGCGGCGCGGCGCAGACTGCTCTCGACGATTTCATCCAGCGCCTGCTTGCCCTTGATGCCATGATATTTCGGGCCGAAGGCGATATTATCGTAGATCGATTTGTAGAACGGATTGGGCTTCTGCCAGACCATGCCGATCTTTTGCCGCAGCTTGATTACATCCGTGCCTGTAGCATTGATATCGACACCGTCAATCCAGATGCTCCCCTTGGTCGTAGAGCCGGAAATATCGTCATTCATCCGGTTCAGTGAACGGAGAAAGGTTGATTTCCCGCAGCCCGACGGGCCGATCAATGCGGTTACCGTATTCTGGGCAAAAGGAAGGCTGATCCCCTTCACCGCCTCATACGTGCCATAATAAATACTCAGATCCTCCGTTTGAAATGATTCGCGTACGACTGGCTCTGCGATTCCCATCTTAGTTCCTCCTACAGACTCTTTTTGAAAAGCGGATTGCCTTGTCTATTCCTAGCTCATTCTCTTGGATGCAGTAAGCTTGCGGTAGATGAATCTTCCGAAGTAACGGGCCGCCAGATTGAAGATTAATACGGTCAGCACCAGGACGGCTGAAGCACCCGCTGCGATCTGAAGTGCATCCGGTGCCAGGCCTTCACTGTTGACCTTCCAGATATGCACCGCAAGCGTCTCCGCCGGACGGAACGGGTTCAGCGGCGAGGAAGGGCTCAGCGGATTCCAGTTGCTGAAGTCCAGGCGCGGGCTGCTCATCCCTGCGGTGAACATCAGCGCGGCTGCTTCACCGAACACGCGGCCAGCCGACAGGATCGTGCCGGTGATAATAGTTGGCAAAGCTACCGGAAGCAATACCGAGGTGACAATCTTCCACTTGGATAATCCAAGCGCGAAGCCTGCTTCCTTCTGCTGCTTAGGCACCGTGCGGAAGGCTTGCTCCGTAATACGTACCATAAGCGGAAGGTTGAAGAAGGTTAACGCGAGCGCACCCGAGATCAGGGAGAACCCGAGATTGAAGGTGTTGACGATCAGCAGGAGACCGAACAGACCCACGATAATCGACGGGAAGGACGACAATACCTCCACGACCAGACGGATGAAGTTGGTCAGCTTGCCGGGACGGGCATACTCTGCCATGAAGATTCCGGCACCCAGCCCCAGCGGCACGGTGATGATCAAGGTCAGCACCAGCAGGAACAATGAGTTGAACAGCTGCGGCCCGACGCCTCCGCCTGCGCGGATCTTTTGCGGCGCTGAGGTCAGGAAGTCCCAGCTAATATGACTCATGCCGCGGATCAGGATATATCCGAGTAAGCTAACCAGGATGGCTACGATCAGCAATGCAAAGGTAACGATAACGACTGTGGCTATTTTATTCGCAGTTCTCGGCTTCAAATTTTATTTCTCCTTTCGAGCATTCTCACCAGCAGGACGAATACGAAGGTCATCAGCATCAGCACCAGCGCCATACTCCACAGCGCATTGTTCTGCGGTGAACCCATCGTGGTATTCCCCATGCCCAGCGTGATGACACTGGTAAGGGTGGACGCGGACTCGAACAGGGAGTGTGGCACGAACGGCGCGTTACCGATAACCATCTGCACGGCAAGAGCTTCGCCGAAGGCGCGGGCCATACCAAGCACTACACCCGTCATAATCGCCGGGAAGGTCGTCGGGAGAATGACCCGGGAGATCGTCTGCCAGCGTGTGGCACCGAGCGCAAAGGAGGATTCTTTCAAGTTTTGCGGCAATGAAGCAAGCGCGTCTGCAGCCACGCTGGTAATCGTCGGCAGAATCATGACCGACAGCACTAGCGCGCCTGCAGCCACCCCGATGCCCTGTCCGGGCAGCGTATCCCGCAGAAATGGAACAATGACGCTTAAGCCTACGAACCCGTAGACAACAGATGGAATGCCTGACAGCAGCTCGATGACCGGCTGCAGCAGCTTTTTACCCCAGCCCGGCACAATTTCAGTCATGAAGAGCGCAGCGCAGATACTGAGCGGACTTGCGATAAGCGCGGCCAGCAGCGTGACCAGGAAGGAACCCGAGATGAACGGGAAGGCTCCATAGGAAGGTGTATCTGCTTCAGGCGACCACTTCGTGCCGAACAGGAATTCTGAGACCTTGACCTCACCGCTCACGAAGTTGGCCACGCCTTTGGAGGCTACGAAATAGACCATGGATATAATAATGACAATGAGCAGCAGCACGCAAAAGGACATATAAATACGTCCGATTAAATTTTCTATATGATGTTTTTCCAGCCGCTTGTTTGTTGGTTGTCCCCTCAAGATGCTCCCTCTTTCTAAAGTGAAAAGAGAGGCAGAGTTTATCCGCCTCTAATCACATTAAAGTTGAAATCCAATCCTAACTGTGAACCGGTGAAGCTTATTTAGGTGTTACAGTACCTGCAACATCACGCGATACCTGCATTTTGGAAGCCGGAATGTAGCCAAGCTCTATCACATCGCCAGTCTGTACTTCATCCGTCAGGAAGTAATCCAGGAAGGCTTTTACAGTCTCATTGGGTTCACCGTTAGTGTACATGTGCTCGTAAGCCCATACCGGATATTTACCGGCCACTACGTTGTCTACCGAAGGCTCCACGCCGTCATAGTTTAATGTTTTCACGGAATCATCCAGGTAGGACAGTGCCAAATAACCGATAGCTCCTGGTGTTTCGCCGATCATTTTCTTAACCGTACCGGAGGAATCCTCCTGAATCGAGCCCTTCAGATCCTCGGTCTTGGTGCCAAGAGCGAAGCTCTCGAAGGTAGCACGGGTACCTGAGCTTGCTGGACGGTTGATGATCTGGATGGCCTGGTCTGCACCGCCGACCTCTTTCCAGTTCGTGATTTTACCTGTGAAAATATCTACCAGTTGCTGCTTGGTCAAGCTGTCTACGCCTGCCGCCGGGTTGCTTACTGCCGCAATCGCTACAACCGCCACCTGATGATCTACCAGCTCAGCCGCCTTCGCTGCATCCTTCAGCTTCTCTTCGGCGAATACGTCCGAGTTCCCGATATCGACTTGCTTCTCGGAGACCTGAGTCAAGCCCGTTCCGCTGCCGCCGCCCTGAACCTGAATGTCCACGCCTGCATTCGCATCCATGAATTTCTCAGCTACCTGCTCTACGAGCGGCTGAAGTGCTGTGGAGCCTGACGCCAGAACCGAACCGCTCAGCTTCGCACCGCTGCTGGTTTCTGTGTTTGTAGCAGCCGGTGTATTCCCTCCGTTATTGGTTGTTGCCTTATTTCCCCCGTTGTTGCCGCATGCTGAAAGTGCCAGTACGCTTGTTAGTGTCAAAGCCATGATCCACGATTTTTTGAATTGCATTGTTTGTTTTCCTCCTAAAGGTTTTGTGAGTGTCTGCTGCGTTCCTTCTGCTTCGTACAAAACTCACTCGGGAAGCATTATTGTGTGTCTATCAGCTTCTCTTCTGACTCTTCTTATTCTAGGACCCGTTCGTTAGATAAAAGTACTGAGTTTGTAAACCGAAGGATAAAAGTTATAATATAAATTGAATAATTAAATAGATAAAATCTATATCGAAACAACAATAGGGGACTTTTTGCCCCATCCCGGAGGAATCTTCATGAACCTTGTAAAGCTGCAAATCTTAGTTCTCATTGAAAAATATAAAAAAGTAACGGATGTAGCCGCCGAGATGAACCTTAAGCAGCCTACCGTCTCCTTCCATATGAAAAGTCTGGAGAGTGAGCTTGGCGCTTCCCTCTTCCAGTACCGGAGCGGCCGGGTCCTGCTGACGGATGCCGGACGCGCCTTGTATCAATATGCGGTCCGCATTGTCTCGCTGAGCGCGGAGGCCGAGCGGACGGTCAAGCAGTTCACCTCGCTCGCCTCGGGGAATCTGGAGCTTACCGCCAGCGATATCCCTGCCAGTTATCTTGTGCCCAAACTGCTGTCCCAATTCACACAGCATTATGACGGGATCGATGTCTATTTGTCCGTGCTGCCGGATGACGCCATCCGGGAACGTCTGCGCAGCCGGGAGATCCAGCTCGCCGTGCTGCACAGTACAGAGGGCCAAGACGATACCTTCCATACGCAAGTGATTGCTGAAGAGGAGACGGTGCTGGTCTTTGCGCCGGAGCATCCCTTTGCGGGGGAGCAGGAGCTGACCGCCCAAGCCGTAGCACGCGAGCCTTGGGTCCAGCATGAAGCCGCCTCCTTCCTGCGCGGAATCTCCGACCAGTGGGCACAGCTTAATAACGTAAGGGTATGGAACCATGCGGTGCTGGGCTCGCCGGAAGCAGTCAAGGGGATGCTCTACACAGGCAGAATGGTGGGCGTGTTCTCCCGCTCCGGGATTGAGGGTGAAGTATCGGCAGGCCGTCTGGCCTACGCCAAGCTGCCGGGAATCCTTCCGGCTGACGGGTCTTTTGTGCTGGCTTGGCGCAAGGACTATACGCTGTCTCCGCTCCAGCAGGCTTTTGCCGGGATGGCGGCGGATTCAGCAATAAAAAACGGTATCCCCGGAGCGCCTGTGTAACTGCGCTAACGGGGATACCGTGTGATGGTGAACCTTATTATCTTTTGACAGCAACCAGGGTGAAGGTCTTGGGAATTCCCTTATCGTACACATCCGACGACAGATTGGGCTCCTCCACCAGCTCCTTAATCACCAGTCCGCTGGCTGCGGCAGCAGTAACCAGCTCGCCCAGCGTCCAGCGCCGCCAGTAGACGACATTCGGCTTGTCCGCCTCCGATGCTGCTCCTGAAGAAGGCATGTATTTGGAATAGGACACCTGCTTCTCTTCAAGCGCCGTATCGAAATAATCCCCGCTCACCTTATGCTTGCGCACCTTGGCCGTCGATCCCTTGGAGGAGATCAGCTTGGTCGTTACCGGATGGAAATCCCGCAGCACGAACGTCCCGCCCGGTGCCAGCAAGCGGTAGGCCGTAGCCATGAACGGAGCCAAATCCGTAAAATAATGAACAATCCCCATTTCGGCAAAAACCGTATCATAAGAGCCGTTAAGATGCGCTTCAGGCAGCTCCAGGACATCCGACACTATATATTCTAGCTGCACCCCGGCCTCCTGCGCGAGTTCTCCGGCATAACGGGCATTGGCCTCAGAGAAATCCGCTACAGTCACCTCAGCCCCCAGCAGTCCCAGTGCCACCGCCTTCATGCCGTTAGAGCCCATCAGATTCATGATCCTCCGGCCCTTCACTTCACCGAGATAGGTGTTCAGCGGATACAGCTTCCCCGCAGGGTCCTTCGACAGCTTCTCCGCAGCCTCCGCAGGGGTTCCGAACCGGCGGGTCCAGGCGGCATAGGTATCCTCATTCCACAGCTCCTCACTGGTAGGGGCCGCCTCCTTATTGAGACCATCCGGTTCATTCTGATTAGGTTCATTCATTGCTTTCGTTACCCCTTTATCTAAGTTCTATAAATTTTAATCAAGTTTGCCTCACGGGTCTGTCCGCGTATAGCTATGAAGCGTTCGGCAGAGACTGCCGGAGCTTCATAGCTTTCCTGCGCCCGGCATACAGATAGACGCCCAGCCCGGCCATGACCAGCACGCCGCCCGCCCACTGCAGACCGCTAAGCTGCTCACCCAGCAGCAGGAATGCGAGAATACTTGCGCCAACAGGTTCTCCCAGGATATTCATGGAGACGGTAGTCGCCGATGTATATTGCAGCAGCCAGTTGAACAGGATATGGCCGAAGACGGTAGGTATCACCGCCAGCAGGACGAAGATGCCCCATTCGCGGGCCGGATAATCGAAGAACGGTGTGCCGGTCACGAGATTGTAGACGGCAAATACGGCGGCCGCAGCGATAAATACAATCAGGCTGTACAAATAGGACGGCATACGCGCCACCAGCTTTTGTCCAAGCAGCATATGTGCGGCTACCGCTACGGTTCCGCCAACCGACAGCATATCGCCCTTCAGATTCTCAGCAGACAAGCCAATGTCTCCCCAGCCGATAAAAGTAACGCCGAAGATGGCAATCGCCATCCCCAGGATAGCAAAGACCGAATTACGCTCTTTATACAGTATGTACGCACCGAGCATAATGAATAACGGCTCCAGCGCCATAATCATCGTCGAGCTGGCTACCGAGGTATAATTCAGCGAACCCATCCACAGCAGAAAATGCAGGGCAAGCATGACACCGGACACTCCCAGCAGCAGCCAGTCCCTCCGCCGCAGCTGAAAGAGTGCTCCGCTATAGGGACGGGCGAACGGCAGCATCAGCAGCGAAGTGAACAGCAGCCGGTACATCCCTTGGACCGATACAGGCGCGGAGGACCATTTAATGAAGATGGAAGAGAAGGATATGGCCACAATTCCGATTACCATCAGGAGAGGCACGGGAACGGGCGGTTTATTGGTACGCATGACAGAACGCCCCTTCATAGGATGTAAGACTCATTATGTTAATTTAACGTAAATCGCCGAAAAAAGCAGCATTTTTTCAAAATATAGAATCTATATGTTGCTATTCAGCACAAAAAAAGGCACTGAATCCGCCTCTGACGGGTCCCATGCCTTATACTTGTTCTCCTTACACTAGGGTATAACCCCAACTCCACCGGATTTATCCGTGCAGCAGCGGAGAATACATCATCAGTGCGTGGTTCTCGGCCACTGCTTCGTCACCTGCCAGCTCCCCGCTAAGCGTAAGCACCCTACGACGGATCGCATTGCGCCGGATATACCCGCCCCACGGCTCCAGGCTGATGCGGTGGCCGTCTTCATAGATCTCATAACGGTAGAGCTGCTGTCCCTCACAGCGCCATTCCCCGTGTAGATAGGTCTCATCCAGATGCAGCTTAAGCTGATAAGCGTGCTGTGTATCATTGCGCAGCTGCAGATCCAGATAATTATACGCACAAGTAGCCCCGCTGCCAAAAGGCTGGGTCCGCTGCTCATCGGGAAAGACATCATAGCTGTGCCGGTGCCGTTCGGTAACCGTCAGCGGCGTATGCAGCGTCATCCAGTAGATGAGATTGGACAACTGGCAGAGCCCGCCGCCTGTGCCGGAACGGAACCCGCCATAATGGAGCACCATTCCGTCCAGGTAGCCTTTTCTCCGCGTGGGCTTGCCGATCCTGCGCCAATATGATAAGCTCTCGCCCGGTTGAATGACAAGCCCGTCCAGCTTCGCCACCGCGAGCCTCAGGTTCACGATTTTGTTGTGCTGAAGCTGCATATCCACATTTCGCAATTTGCGCAGCAGCGGGGTAGCATGGCTGGCCGCTTCGTACGGCAGAGCTTCACTGCGCTGTTCTGTAGCCAGACGTCCGCTGGCTGTGATCCATTTCCAGTATCTTTTCCAGGTGAAATACCGCTTGCCTGCAAATAATCGCAGCTTGGACCGCCGGATGGGCTTCATGTTGCTGATTACCGAATTCATGGAATGATTGCCTCCCTCTCCCACATTATTGTTCAATTATAGTACAACTGAACCGGCCGGAGGCTACAATTCTGTCCCATTTCTATTACAGCAAAAGACCGGAACCCCCCTGTAACGGAAGCCCGGCCATCAGTAACTCTATTCGGATTCATCCCGGCAGCGGGCGCGCTATTTCCCCCGCTTATTATGCCAGATCAGGGCATGCAGCTGCGGCAGCACCCGTGCGCGGTTCATCTGCGGATCGGCAATGACCAGGCCGAACAGCCATTCCAGCCGCCCCAGCAGACGGCCTGAGATGTCACCTTCCTCGGTGACGTTATCGTTGCCCGGCTGCAGGAACAGCGGGACCTCAGGGTGCCTGAAGTGAACCTTGCGGGCATACTCATAATCCTCCTGGTTAAAAACAACCACCTTCAGGCTATGCGCAGCCTTGCCGTTATCAGCGACTCTATTCATGATTTCATCCAGCTTATCCCAGTCCGTCTGCATCCCGGAGCTGGGCGGCTTGGGGCTGATCGTCAGCACATCCACCTCATGGAACCAGTCCTGCCAACGGCTGCCCTGCGTCTCAATCGCCGCCTGGATGCCCCGCTCGTGGAGGAGGGAGATGAATTCTCCCATCGCCTCCCCGATCAGTGCCGGGTTCCCCCCGGAGATGGTCACACAATTGAAATTCTCCCCGGCCAGCTCCAGCAACCCGGAGAGGATCTCCTGCGGCGTAAGCATCGTTACTTTATCCTTAGCCGAGCCGTCCCAGGTGAAGGCGGAATCGCACCAGCCGCAGCGGTAGTCGCAGCCGTAGGTGCGGACGAACATCGTTTTGACGCCAATGACCGCCCCTTCCCCCTGGATTGTCGGGCCGAACATTTCAATGACCGGGATTCTACTCATCATCGCAGCCTCCATACAGCCGGTAAGCCGGTCCCTCCTTGGGAATATCTGCTGCCAGCACCTCAGCCCAGGAGGTCGGAGTCTCCCATAGCTTGACTGAATACACCGGCAACGCCGCTTGCTTCAGCTCATAGGCAATGTAGGCAGACAGATTCTCCGCGGTGGAGCGGAAGGAGAGCAGCGCTACCTTCGAGCCGGTCGCCTTCAGCGTCTCCAGCACAGGCTCATTGCCCATCGCCAGAAAAGCATGATCCAGACGCCCAACCACCACCTCCTGCACAGCCGCCTTAATATCGCTGAAATCGATGACGAACCCCTCATCCGACTGTCCTTCCTGAACGGACGGCACACCTTTCAGCACTACCTCAAGCCTGTAGGTATGCCCGTGCAGATTACTGCATTTCCCCTTGTGTCCGATCAGCTGATGGGCAGCGTCGAAGGTGAATATTTTGCAGACGGCTACTTCGCCCCGCATTATAGTCCCGCCTCCTGACGCTCTGCCTCATACTGCTCCAGACCCCGCTTACGCAGAAGACAAGCCGGACAGGTGCCGCAGCCGCTGCCGATGATTCCGTTATAGCAGGTCAGAGTCTGCTCCCGCACATAGTCGAACTGGCCCAGCTCGTCTGCCAGCTTCCAGGTTTGCTTCTTGTCCAGCCACATCAGCGGGGTATGAATGACGAACTCCACATCCATGGACAGATTAAGCGTGACATTCAGCGACTTCACGAACACATCACGGCAGTCCGGGTACCCGCTGAAGTCCGTCTGGCAGACCCCGGTGATAATGTTGGAGTAGCCGAGCTGCTTGGCCAGAATGGCCGCGAAGGACAGGAACAGCAGATTACGTCCATCCACGAACGTGCTGGGCAGCTCTTCCCCTTCACCTGCGGTAATGTCAATATCATCCCGGGTCAAAGCGTTCGGAGCCAACTGGTTCAGCAGCCCCAGGTCCAGAATATGCTGCTTCACGCCGAACCTTGCGGCTATCGCCTTGGCGACTTCAATCTCGGCCGCATGACGCTGATTATAATTGAACGTAACCACCTGAACCTCCTGGAATTCCTGCAATGCCCACGCCAGGCAGGTCGTGCTGTCTTGGCCGCCGCTGAAGACGACTAATGCTTTTCTATTTACCATACTGATCTCTCCTCCTCATTGCTCTGTGAAGCTGGTTCCTGCGGATTAACGGTTGTCCACTTTCTCGGGATACAGATCATGATTCATCAGCCGGTGTTCGGCCATCGCCTCATATTTGGTTCCCGGACGCCCCCAGTTGCAGTAAGGATCGATGGAAATACCGCCGCGCGGCGTGAATTTGCCCCACACTTCGATATAACGCGGCTCCATCAGCGAGATCAGATCATTCATAATAATGTTGACACAGTCCTCATGGAAATCCCCATGATTGCGGAAGCTGAACAGATAGAGCTTCAGTGACTTCGATTCCACCATTCGGATGTCCGGAATGTACGAGATGTACATCACCCCGAAATCCGGCTGACCGGTCACGGGACACAGGCTGGTGAACTCGGGACAGTTGAATTTGACGAAATAATCACGGCCGGGATGCTTGTTATCGAACGCCTCCAGAATTCCCGGATCATAGCCGAATTTGTACTGCGTGCCTTGGTTGCCCAGCAGGGTAACCTCCTGCATTTCCTCTTGCATTCTGCCTTCTGACATGACAAAAAACCCCTCTCTTTTCCCTAGGCCCCTGGCCTGAACTGGAAAGAAGAACGAGATTTCGAAAACCTGGCTCTACTAAGAACGCTTAGTTTTTTATAGAGGGAGTTCGCGAACCTCTCCTGCGCGCGGCGCAGATTCCTTCTTTAGCTTGGTGCGTCTTGAACTATACCATGATTGCAGCGGGCTTGACAACCCTCACAGCTGATCCAGAATCAGCGAGCACAGCAGTCCCATCGCAGCGATGAATCCTGTTAGCGGCCCCCCTTCTTCGTAGGCTTCGGGCATCATGCTGGAGGACACCATAGCAATAATCCCTCCTCCGGCAAAAGAGGCAATCAGCGCTTCCGTATACCCGCTTGCGTGATCCATGAACGCATATCCCGCCCCTGAGGCCAGTGTGGAGATAGCGAGTACGCCAAGCCACAGCAGCATAATCTTGCCTTTGCCATAGCCGTCCTGCTTCAGTCCAGCCGTGCTGGACAAGCCTTCGGGAATATTACTGATGAAGATGGCAATGACCAGCAGTATGCTAACGCCTTGACCCGCAATGAGACTTGCGCCGATCATGATCGATTCAGGAATCGCATCCAGTACCGTTCCGGCAAAAATAGCCAGCCCTCCGCCCTTGGCATCGCTCTTCCCTGAAGAAGCTCTGGCTGAGCGCTTGCGTCCGGCTCCCCCTTTACGCGAGATCAGCCAGTCGAACAGCGTGAACACCAGCGCTCCGGCGGTGAAGCCGATAATCGTCGGGGTCAGCCCGCCGTCACTTGCTGAATCCTCTAACAATTCATACGCCGCCGCGCCGATCAGCACACCGGTCCCGAACGCCATAATGAAGCCAATCAGCTTGCTTCGAATCTGCAGGAATAAGGCCAAGAGCGCGCCAATCATGACCGCCGAGCCGGAGACTGCGCCCCATAGCAATGCATTCCCCATCCGATTCACCTTCTTGTAGGATATTGGCATCATTACAATGCATAAGAATAGTTTACACACGAATGAAGAACGGCAAACACCTTGCATAGTTCAACTAATTTGCACGGATTCATTTGTATGGAAAGGGGTAACTTAGAATTAACAATCTCTATTAACCGAAGGATGGGATCATCTATGGAAGCAAACGTACAGAAGCTTATCGATTGGCTGGAAGCCCGGAAGGATACGACCCTTGTTATCGAAAAACGGGAGCTGGAGGATCTGGACACCGTCCACTTCAAGCTGGAGACCGTTGACTACCGGAACGCTGACGATGTCATTGATGATTATCTGGACAGTGCGGTCATTCTGCGCGGCACAGGCAGTACCCTGAATGCGGACGGAGAGCTGGTGCCCCTGCCGCAGCCGGGATATGAGCTGGCAGTGAGCGGTCTGCAGCTTCATGAAGTGTCCGAAGCCAAGGTGGATCTGCAGACTAGCCGGGCGAAATATTCGCTGGCTGTAAGCTGATTATCCGGCGGCTCCGGCCGTAAGAATCTAAGGAGGGTGCAGTCCTAAGCCAACATTCCGGCTTAGAGCTGCACCCTCTTTTTCCACAACTATCGCCTACAATTCTTCCCCGATAATCTCCACTTCCGTCTCCAGCTCCACATCGAACTTGTGCTTCACCGCTGAACGTACATGCTGGATCAATCCGATATAATCACTGGCCGTTGCATTGTCGGCGTTAATAATGAAGCCCGCATGCTTGCGTGAGACCTCAGCGCCTCCGATGCGCGTACCCTGAAGACCGCTCTCCTGAATCAGCTGCCCCGCGAACCGGCCCGGCGGCCGCTTGAATACACTGCCGCAGGACGGATACTCCAGCGGCTGCTTCGATTCCCGGAGATAGGTTAACTCATCCATGGACGCCTTAATCGCGGCAGGATCGCCTGGAAGAAGCGCAAATCTGGCCTCCAGCACGATATACTTTCCGCTGGAGAAGATGCTTTTGCGGTAGCCCCATTGAAGCTGGTCGCTGTGCAGGGTCACAAGCTGGCCGTCCGGGTCAACGACAAGCGCACTGTGCAGCACATCCTTCACTTCCCCGCCATAGGCTCCCGCGTTCATGTAGAGTGCCCCGCCTACCGTGCCGGGGATGCCGCAGGCGAATTCCAGACCGGTCAGCGCCTGCTCCAGTGCATAGCCCGAGACATCGATAATCTTCGCCCCGCACTGCGCATAGAGCATCCCCTCGCGGATGCCCATCTCTGACAGATCGGAGGTCTGGAGCACGATGCCCCGGATGCCACCGTCCCGGATAATGACATTGGAGCCGTTCCCCAGAATCGTAAGCGGGATCTGATGATCATGGGCATAGGCAGAGATGCTCCGGATCTCTTCATATGTAACAGGGGCCGCCAAGATATCTGCTTCGCCGCCCATGCGGGTATAGACCAGATCCTTAAGGCTCTCACGGCGTTTCAGTGAGCCTGCTGTAATGAGCGGCTGCAAATCCTCATATATGTTGTCAATATTCATTCTTCATGCTCCTAACTCTATGAACAAGATAATAGTGGTACATATCGCCGGGCAATCACGCTTCAGCAACCACAACTTTAACAACGAACAGGCTCCCTTGTCAATGACAGGAGCCTGTTAAGAAGCTGCATACAGCATTATTATGTTTCGAAATTCCCATTTATACCCTATTCGCCTGCTGCTGCGCGCTCGGAGCGGAATTCCTCCCGCCGTGCGGACCGCTCCTCCTCCTTCATACGGGGACAGGTATAACACAGCCGCCCGCCCTCTGTCCGGTAATACATACAGCAGCGGTTGCGCATCTGCACCGTCTGCTGCGGGTCCGTGAGCGACTCGATTCTCCGCACCTTCACCTGGAACGGATTGCGCGGCAGCCCGAATACGGCAGCAGGCAGCTCATCCTTCAGATAGGCGTAATCCTCCTCCAGCCGGCGGAGCAGGGGCGGATCTGTAAGCTCAGCGGCAAAGGCTTCCGCATAATAATTGAATTTGGTCGGCATCTGTCCCCAGATCTCCCCAAGCGAAAGGCCGCTCACTTGTGAAGCCATGCGAATCAGCGGTCCGGCTGTACTCTGATAGAAGCTCGTGAGCACCTCATTGCGCCAAGCCTTCCGGCCAGGCTCATCTGCAGGAGCTTGTACAATACCCCATTCACGAAGCGAGAAGGCAACACGGCAGTAGCCATCTGCCGGAACAAGATGCAGCCGCAGATTTCGTAAGCTGAAGTCCGGTACGCATAAGAAGCCGGTCACGGAATATTGGACAGCGAGTGCAATAATGCTTAAGTAACCGCCGAAATATGCACCAGCGGCTTTATCATCGAGCGCCTTCATCAGCGGACGGTAAGCCTCCATGAAGGTCCTCATCCCCGCCTCTTCTGCCAGTTCAGCAGCGGCGAAGGAATGCACGGTTCCCTCTGGTACTGTAGAATGGAGATCGAACTTGGAGCTATATTCTTGCATCAGATGTTCATTCATGCTGCTGTCCACTCCCCGCTTGCACAATTCTGTATCATCCAGCCTATAACCCTACTGCCTTATATGCCGCCAGCTCATAAGGCAGACAGAGCGGCACGCCTGTACGCGGATCAGGCACAATATCTGCCTCAATGCCGAATACCTCACGCAGCACCGCCGGTGTCATTACCTCATTCGGAGCGCCTTCGCTGATCACATTACCGGATTTGATCGCTACCATATGTTGCGCGTAACGGGAGGCATGGTTTAAATCATGGACAACCATAATAATTGTCCGGCCTTCCTGCTCATTGAGCTTCTGCAGCAGCTGAAGCACCTCCAGCTGATGGGCCATATCCAGGAAGGTCGTCGGCTCGTCAAGGAACAGAATATCCGTCTGCTGGGCCAGCGCCATGGCGATCCAGGCCCGCTGCCGTTGTCCGCCGGAGAGACGGTCAATCGGCCGGTCACGGAATTCATTCATGCCGGTCAATTCAATCGCCTCGGCAATAATGCTGCGGTCTTCAGGCGTCAGGCTGCCGAAGCCCTTCTGATGCGGATACCGTCCATACCCTACCAGCTCAGATACCGTTAAGCCGTCCGGGGCCGTAGGATTCTGCGGCAGAATCGCCAGCTGGCGGGCCACCTCTTTGGTGGAGAGATTGTGAATGGACTTCCCGTCAAGCATTACATTGCCGCTCTTCGGCTTCATGATCCGGGCCATCGTCTTCAGAATCGTGGACTTCCCCGAGCCGTTCGCCCCGACAAGCGCTGTAATCTTCCCTGTCGGAAGCGACAGATTCAGCCCCTTTACAATCATAGTCTCCGCATATCCGATGCTCAGCTGCTCTGTATTTAAACGTTCCGACATGATACACACTCCTTAGTTTTTTTATTTATATCCATCCCTGTTACGCTTTCGATGTAGCCAAAAGATATAAAAAGTACGGGGCTCCAATAATCGCCACCACGATACCTGCCGGCACCTCTGCCGGCTGCAGAATCCAGCGCCCGATGGTATCTGCCGCAAGCAGCAGCAGGGCTCCAATCAGGGCAGCCGCAGGCAGCAGGATCTGATGGCGCGGACCGACCAGCCTGCGGGCCAGATGCGGCGCAATGAGCCCGACAAAGCCAATGCTGCCGCTGACCGATACACAGGCTCCTGCCAGCGCAACAGCCGCAGCCAGCAGCCACCGCCGTTCCCGTTCCAGTGGCAGGCCCAGTCCCTTGGAGAGCTCATCGCCCAGATTCAGTACATTGAGCACCCGGGCTTTGTAGAATGCGAAGGGCAGCAGGATCACGATCCAGGGCAGCAGGGCCAGCACAAACCGCCAGTCTCCACCCCAGATTTTGCCGGCCAGCCAGATGGCTACGAACTGATAATTCTGCGGGTCCAGTCTTAATGACAAAATAAGCTGAAAAGCATATATCCCGGCACCCACAGCAATCCCAATCAGGATCATCCTTGTCGGTGAGAGCCCGTCCTCACTCCTGTATGACAGGAAATAGACCAGCGTTGCTGTAAGTGAAGCTCCTGCCAGGGCCAGCAGCGGAAGCACAAGGATCGGAGCTGCTGTTGTAGCCGGTACGAAGGAGATAAAGATCAGCACTGCGAATCCTGCTCCTGCATTGATCCCCAGGGTGGAAGGCTCGGCGAGAGCATTACGCGACAAGCCTTGCAGAATTGCTCCGGCTACCGCGAAGCCTGCACCAATCAGCAAGGAGATCACGATGCGCGGCAGCCGGAAATCAAACAGAATCAGCTGCTGCTGCTTGGTACCGTTGCCGGATAGGGTATGTAGAACTTCGAGCGGTGACAGCCGCATTAGGCCGGTATTCATACTGACCAGAAACAGAATGACGATAAGCACAGCAAGCAGTGTCAGAATACCGGCCTCTCTGGAACGGCGCGGTTTGGCCGGGGGGAATGAGATGGGACGGTTCATTTCAGCTCCCCCTTGCGTTTGCTGGCCAGATAGATGAAGAACGGTACGCCGAATACTGCAATTAAGGCACCGATCGGTGTTTCGTATGGCGCATTAATCATTCTGGCCGCAATATCGGCCACCAGGACCAGAATGCTTCCAAGGACCGCGGAGCAGGGAATAATCCAGCGGTAGTCAACCCCGACGAGGTAACGCGTAATATGCGGAATCATTAATCCGACAAAAGCGATCGGGCCCACTGTGGAGACTGCCGCTCCGGCGAGGATGACCACAATAATCATCCCTGCGGTCTGTACCAGACCGGTGCGCTGTCCGAGACCTGCGGCAACATCCCGGCCCAGGCTCAGAAGCGTAATCGAACGCGACAGCAGCAGCGCACCGGTCAGGGCCGCCGCGACCCAAGGAGATATTACCTGCAGCTGCTTCCAGCTCGCTCCGCCAATCCCGCCAGCCATCCAGAAGGCGATATCCCGGGAGAGGCTGAACAGGATAGCAATACCCTGGCTGACCGCCAGCAGCATGGCGCTTACCGCCGCACCGGCGAGGGTCAGCCGGAGCGGGGTCAGTCCGCTATGGGAGAGTGAACCGATCCCGAATACCAGCAGCGAGGCCACAGCCGCTCCAAGGAAGCAGTACAGCATGATGTACGCGAAGGATAACGATGGCGCGAAGGCAAAAGCCAGGGCCAGCCCAACGCCCGCTCCTGCATTAAGACCGAGCAGTCCGGAATCCGCCAGCGGGTTACGGGTCATCCCCTGCATAATCGCACCGGCAACGGCAAAGCATGCGCCGACCAGCGCCCCTGCGGCAGCCCGGGGAATCCGCAGCTCACGGATGACCTGATGCTGCGGCAGCTCCGGATTGAACCGGAAGACCGCCTCCCATACGGTAGCCAGGCGGATATCCGCCGCACCAACCGATACGGATACCATCAGGCCGAAGACAATCCCTGCTATTCCCAGCACCAGAATAACAGTAGCGGCAAGCGGCCGCGACCGGACAGTTGTGTTCCCTTCATCAGAAGGAGCTTGTAGAGCAGAATCTGTGGATGAAGCCATATGCCGTCTCCTCATCAGGATTATTAGGGAAATATAGATGATTATGATTCTCATTATCGCAAAGATATGAATATTGTTCAACTTAAAAAAAGAGGCAGGCTTCTATATCCTGAGGATATAAAAGCCTGCACCATTCTCCGGCCGGTAAAGAACTATTTTACAAAACTGCTCAGAATATCATCGATAGTCTTGGAATTGGCTATAGGACCGCTATACAGCCAGCTGGTATCTTTGCCGAATTCGTGAACATTCCCTGCCTTAACGGCCGGAATTCCCTTCCAGACCGCCCCGTCTGTAATCTCTGCTCCGTCCGCTTTGTCACTGTTCACCAGAATGATATGCTCTGCAGTCAGCTCGGACAATTTCTCAAGTGAAATCGGGTTCCACGGGGCTCTGGACTCCGCAGGAATATCGGTCACGAGATTCGGGAGCTTCACTCCAAGATCGCCATACAATACTGCGCCACTGCTGCGGGTCTCGTCCACGATGAAGAAGTTCTTTGACACCAGCCACAGAACAGCTACTGAATCATCTCCGATCGCCGCAGAGACAGCCGCTTTGGCCGAAGCCGCTTTCTGGTCATAGTCTGCAATAGCCTTCTCAGCTTCTGGTGTTTTATTAAGCAGCTCACCGATTTTGAGCGTAGCCGCGCGCCAGTCACTGCTGACTTCGTCGCCCAGTACATAGGTTGGTGCGATTTTGTTCAGCTGGTCATAGAGACCATTCTGAACCGAGCCTTCCGACTGCACGATATGGAAATCTGGCATGAAGCCGGTGACGGATTCAAGCGGCAGATCATAGCTGATCGGCGGAACGTCCTTAAGCTCAGCAGCGAGGTACGCCTGAGTACCGTTCTTCGTAGACCACTGCGCAACCGGAGTCACGCCGAGTGCTACCAGATAATCCTCCAGATAAGAAGCAATTACACGCTGCGGATTAGCGGGAACGGTCACTTTATGTCCCATGGCATCCGTTACGGTCTTCTCCACAGCGGGTGCAGCAGTTGCTGCAGGTACCGCAGTGGCCTCCGCAGTCGCTTCCACGGTTGCTGCAGGTGCGGTGCTTGCTCCACCGTTACTGCCTGCGTTGCTATTATTATTTCCGCAAGCGGACAGCAGCAGTGTTGTAGTCATAAGTCCGGCCACCGCCAGCTTCCCGCTTCTTGATCCTTGCAGGTTGAACGAAAACATTAAAATACCCCTCCTGTATGTTGTCTTCATGATTGGCAAAAGTCCTTTTACCTTCAGCTTGTCTATACTGATGATATTGATTCTCATTCTCTATGTCAACCAATAACTTATAATAACGACCAAACGGCCGTCTCCGCATCAAGCAGAAACAGCCGTCTTCCTATAATCTTCTATATTATTTATGCAGATGGAAAGGAACCGTGGCGATGACAATGTCCTTCTGATTCATCAGATAGGAGCGGATGAACAGGCTGGTCTGATTATGCAGCACCGCCTGCCACCAGTGCTTGGTCACGAATTGCGGAATCAGGACGGTAATATGATCCGTTGAAGAGGTCTTCCACTCTACTGTATCGATGAACTTCACCAGCGGGCGGATAATGCTGCGGTAGCGGGAGCGCAGGACAATCAGGCGTACGCCGGGGTTCCACTCCTCCCACTTCTGCTCCATCTTGTGAATCTCTTCTTCATCGAAGCCTACATATACAGCGACCACATTATCCGTCAATGACTTCGCATAGCTGATCGAATGCAGTACAGCGCGAGTCACACCGGCGACCGGAACGACTACGGTGCTTCCTTTGATACAAGGCTTATCGGTAGCTGGACAGATCCGCAGCTGATCGGCAATATTCATATAATGGCGGTGAATCCGGTGGAACACGATGATAACAACCGGCAGGAAGATGAAGGCCATCCACACGCTGGAGAATTTAGTGATTATGAAAATCAGGGTGATCGTTAATGTAGTGAGCATCCCCACCGTATTGACGGCGAACTTGCTCTGCCAGCCTTTCGGCTTCGTTCTGTACCATTGGACCATCATGCCAAGCTGCGACAGCGTGAACGGAATGAATACCCCTACTGCATATAATGGAATGAGTCCTTCCGTATTCCCGTGAAACGCCGCTACCAGCACAGCCGACATGACACCGAGGAAAATAATGCCGTTGGAGAAGCCCAGCCGGTCGCCGCGCACCATGAAGGCATGGGGCAGATATTTGTCTTTGGCGAACATGAACGCCAGCAGCGGGAAGGCCGAGTACGCCGTATTGGCTGCCAGGAACAGGATAACCGCCGTAATCCCCTGAATGAAGAAGTACAGTCCGCCGCGGCCGAAGGTAGACTCGGTAATCTGTGAGACCACGGTAGCCTTCTCATCAGGCATGATACCGTACCAGTAAGCGAGCAGCGTAATACCTGTGAACATTACCCCGAGAATGAGGCCCATGAGCATCAGCGTTTTGGCTGCATTTTTCTCCGCCGGCGCTTTGAAGTTAGGAATGGCATTAGAGACTGCCTCAACCCCCGTCAGAGCCGAACAGCCGGAGCTGAAGGCCTTCAGCAGCAGGAACATACTCACGTTCGATACCGCCGAGCCAATCTCAGGAACATGGGCATGGGCGCCGCCGGTCATATATTTGAAGACCCCCGAGATGATGAGCACGAAGATGGAAACAACGAACAGATAGACCGGAATAGCGATGAAGGAGGCAGATTCGGTCACTCCCCGCAGGTTAACAATCGTTAAGAGCACGATAACAGATACCGCTATGAGGACAGTATGATTATGGAGATTTGGAAAAGCTGAAGTGATCGCATCCGTCCCCGCCGAGGCGCTTACCGCCACCGTCAGAATGTAATCCACCAGAAGAGAGCCGCCGGCCAGTAAGCCGGTATGAACCCCGAGGTTGGTTTTGGCTACAATATAAGCACCACCGCCCTGCGGATATGCAAATATCGTCTGCCGGTAGGATAGAATCAGAATGGCCAGCAAGCCCAATACGGCTAATGCAATTGGCAAAGAGTACCAGATAGCGGTGAACCCGGCGGCCACCAGTACAATCAGAATTTGTTCTGTTCCGTAGGCTACAGACGAGAGCGCATCAGAAGACAGGACAGCCAGTGCTTTCACCTTGGATAACTTTTCATGATCGAGTTCGTTCGACTTCATCGGACGCCCGATCAATAGTCGTTTTACCTTGCTTACCATTGTAGTAACAGTTCCTCTCTTGGTTAAGTTGAAATGGGCTTTCCCTGCGCTGTTTTCATAAGTGGATTTCATAAATGCAGGCACCAAAATAAGCATACGGAAATGATCCGCATGCCTAATGTGCATGGTCATTATCCCACTTGTAGCTTACGAGGTTAGCTGGCGGATTCGGACTGTGGTAGCCCTACGGTTACAGGCCCTTGCGGCCCGCTCCGATTCACCCCTTTTGGCCTTGGCCAAAGTGTGGTTCCCCCGTTTTTCCTTCCGGAAAATTCAGCGCATATTCAACTTCTCACAAGGACTAATATTAAGCTACAACACGTCTTCCGTAAAGCGTGGAAACAAATGAAAAAAGAATGAAAAGCACTCAAAACAACCAAATCCATCATCCGGTATGTCTTGATCTTTCATTCTCTTTCATTATCCCTTTAACACGTGATTTTACAGGGTTTTTGCATATTATTTTTTGCTAAAATTAAGGGTATTCTCTTCTCTTCCTTCTGCCCGTCAGCTTCTTACTCAGCAGGCTCTTCTTTGCGTCCTGTCCAGAGCAGAATGGAGATTAAGGCAAAGGCTATAAGTGCAAGCAAAGGGACTGTTACAAAACCGAACCAATTCAGATAATCCTTATTGCACGGTACGCCGATGGTACAGGGAAGCACCTTGCTGAGCGCCGGAATTTTTTGCTCCGCATAATGATAAATCGAGATGCAGCCGCCGATTAGGCTGAGCGGAAGCACATAAGGAATGATCCGCTTGTCCGCCCGGTAGGTGGCAATTCCCAGCAGGAACAGCTGCGGGTACATGAAGATCCGCTGGAACCAGCACAGCCTGCACGGTTCGTAATGCAGGACCTCACTGAGATACAGGCTTCCCGCTACAGCCACCACACAGACGAACCAGGCCAAGTAGAGACAGTTACGCCGGCAGAAGGCAGAGAAGGCGGTCATTGGGCGGCCCCTGCTCCCGCTGCTGCTGTTGCTGCCTGAATCTGGGCGTCAATCGCCTCCATATTGAAAGGCTCATTCACCTTGATTCCGTTCACGAACAAGGATGGCGTATTCGTTACACCCGCATCCGTGCCCACCTGAATATCCCGCTCCAGCTCATTTACATAAGTACGCTCGTCAATGTCCTTGCGTAGCAGGTCATAATCCACCGGCAGCTCCAGCTGCTTGGCGAGACTCACCAGGAAGTCAGGCGTAGCCCATTCCTCCTCTTCATTCCCCTGATTGGCATAGATCGCATCGAAGTACTTCCAGAACGCTTCCTGGTTCTGATGATACACCGATAGGGCTGCCAGGGAGGCCGTTCTCGAATCCTTGCCGATGAAGGCCAGATTCACGAAATAGAAGGCTGCTTTATTCTGATCTACATAGCCCTGAACGATCTGCGGCTTGATGACACCGGTGAACTGGGCGCATGCCGGACATTTGAAATCGCCGAATTCCACAATTTTGACCGGAGCATCCTCCTTGCCCAGCCGCATCATTTCACTGTAATTGAAGGCAACAGGCTTGCTGTCTGAGCCTGCAGGCGAAGAATCCTTGGAAGCAAGCATGAATAAGCCTACAAAAATAATAATGACGATGGCCACCGTACTCACGATAAGAATTCTCGTTTTCTGCTTCTGCTGCTCCTGTTCTGCCCTGCGCTTCTCCTGCTTGCTCATCTGGGGAGCCGTGACATTGTTCTTTTTTGTTTTGCTCAAAGAGAGTTCCTTTCCGTCCTCAGGACTATCGTGATAAAAGAATAGTTACTTTCAAATTATATAATGTTAACTCTCTTGTTGGCAATCGCTGTCTTATACGGCTTCATTCTCCTCTGCTGACTCCCCTTCCCCTGTATCCTTGCCGAAAAATACCTCCGGGGAATGCTCCTGCGACTGCAGCTTAATTCTGAAGAAGAATTGTGTGCCGCCCCCTTCTGCCGGTTCTGCCCAGATTTCTCCTTGCATCAGGTCTACAAGCTTCTTGCAGATCGCCAGGCCCAGACCCGTGCCGGGGTACTTGCGGGTATGCGACCCGTCCACCTGCGAGAAGGACTGGAAGAGCAGCTGTAGCTTATCCGGTGAGATGCCAATGCCGGTGTCGCGTACCATGAATTGCAGCGCCTGAGCGGTCTCCCTGACGCCATAGGACTCCACTTTAACCGTTACCGTGCCGGATGGCGTGAATTTCACCGCATTGCCGATCAGGTTGATGAGAATCTGGCGGATACGCGCAGCATCCCCGGTGAACTTGTCGGGAAGTCCCTCCTCGATCAGAAGCTCCAGAGATAACGGCTTGTCTTGTGTGCTCACCATGAACAGGTCCATACAGCCCTGGAGCAGCGCCTTCAGCCCGAAAGTATCCTTGTTCAGTGAGAGGCCATCCGCCTCCAGCCGGGAGATATCGAGAATATCGCTCATCACATGCAGCAGAGCGTGGCTGCTTGTACTCTGAAGCCGCAGGAGCTCCAGATGCTCAGGATTGCTGATCTCCTCGGACAGCAGCTGGTTGACACCGATAATGCCGTTCAGCGGCGTGCGGATCTCATGGCTCATGGTGGCGAGGAACTCGCTTTTCATCGTCACAGCACTCTCCGCGGCATCCCTGGCCTCCAGCAGCTCATACTGATACTTCATCAGGGCAGTCACATCCTCGGCCACAATATAGACCCACTGCTCCGTATGATGCAGCAAAGGAAAGACAGTGACACTACAGATCAGTTGCTCCCCGCCTTTGCTCCGTACCTTCAGTTCCAGCTTGGAGGACTGCCCCCGTGAAGCGCGCGTTATGGCATCCCGTACGGCCGCTTCATCCCGTTCGCTGTATAGTATCGCCTTATAATTCCCCAGTTCTTCGCTGCTATATCCGGTAATGTCCCGCAGAGCAGGATTAGCACTGATTATCTTCTTGCGAGCAGGATCAATGCAGATCACCATATCAGGGTTATGCTCGAACAGCGCAGTATACCGCTGCTCATTGAAGGCAGCTGACTGGAGTACCCGCTGCCGGTCCCTGTACAACAGGGCAAGGACGATCGACACAATGAACAGGAAGGAGCCGCAGAGGATCATTCCCAGTATCGAATCCTGCAAATAGAGCACGTGCGCGGCTGCACTGGACGGTTCTCCTAGAGGGAAGGAAGCGCCCGCCATGGCAGCGTAATGGATGCCTGTGAACGCGCCGGTCAGGGTCAGGACAAGCAGCAGCTTTTTGAAGCTGAACATATTGTAGGCCTGCTCCAGCCACTTCGGATCGTAGGATGCGGTGATCACCGGGATGATCAGGGCGAACAATACCGCCAGAATAATGGAAAAGGCGCCTTGCTCATACGTTGCCGTAAGTCTCATCGACAGAATGCCGCTGAAATGCATAATCAGGATGCCGCTGCTGAACAAGAGGCCGCCCAGAGCCAGATAGACCCTGCTGCGGGTCTGCGGGTTATTCAGCATAGCTAACAGCATATAAGAAGCTGCTACGGGAATTACTAGAGAGAACGCCAGTAGTGGCAGATTATACGATACCGGAACGGCCATATCCATTGCGCGCATCCCGATGAAATGCATGCTCCACAGGCCTGTGCCAAGCACCAGGGAGATGAGCAGGATGAACCGGGAGCTCCGCTGGCCGCGAAGCAGACGTTCCGTCAGATCGAGCGCCGTGAAGCAGGAGAGAAAGGCTATCGCAACCGACAAGAGGACAAGCAGATCATTGTAATTGTTGTGAGGATGTTCCAACGCTCCCGCCCCTTTCTTGAATCGGATATATTACATGTATTTACACTTCCTTACCCGCCTTAAATCCGGCCGAATCGGAGACAGGTCAGAACCATTCATCCTTATAATGACAAAAAAGCACAGCGCTGTAGTAGCGCCATGCTTATATTGTATGCAGCAGCTTATGCTCCGGCTTCTTCCGTCAATAACTGCAGCTTCAGCAGCTTGATCCGGGAAATCCGCTTATTATCGGTTTCTTCGACCACGAATAAATGATTGTCGAACTCAATGGACTGGCCCTTTTGCGGCGGATTGACCTCCAGCTTGGAATACAGCCAGCCGCCGATCGTATCATAATCATCAGTCTCCATATGGATTCCGAGCTTGTCGTTAATCTCTTCAATCAGCATCAGTCCGTCAACGGAGAACTCATCCTCTCCCAGCTTCTCAATGCCGGGCCGCTCCTCGTCGAACTCATCCTGAATCTCACCGACAATCTCTTCCATAATATCCTCCAGTGTAACCATCCCCGAGGTACCGCCGTACTCATCAATAAGAATGGCGATCTGGGTCTTGGCACGCTGCATGACCTTCAGGAGACTGCTGATCTGAATCGATTCCGGTACCGTCAATATCGGACGGATCAATTCATTATAGCTCGGCGCCTTCTCCCGGATCATATCCTTAATATGAATGAAGCCAAGAATATGGTCCTTGTCTCCGTCACAGACCGGATACCGGGTTCTCATTCCATCGAAGGCAATCTCCAGATTCTCCTCCGTCTCCAGATGCGTGTTCAGACAGATCATCTCGGTACGCGGAATCATAATCTCCCGGGCCATCGTGTCCGCAAATCCAAAAATATTATCCACCAGCGTCATTTCTGTGTTGTCGATGAGGCCGCTTTTGTTACTCTCCTGCATCAGGATGCGGATTTCTTCCTCCGTATGCGCAGTAGCCAGCTCGGAAGCCGGTGTCAGACGGAAGATCCGCAGCAGTCCCCGGGCCAGCCCGTTAACGACCCAGATGAATGGAAACATGATCCGGTAGAAAACGTTCATCGGTCCCGCAGTTAACAGAAGCACCGCCTCAGCCTTATTCACAGCAATGGTCTTCGGTGCAAGCTCGCCGAGTACGATATGAAGAACCGTGATGAACATGAAGGCAATAATCAGGGAGATGACAAATACAGTAGTTTCATCAAAGCCCAGACCCCTGACCAGCGGCCCCACAATCGTGGCCACGGCCGGCTCTCCGAGCCAGCCCAGTGCAAGTGAAGCAAGGGTTACCCCAAGCTGGCAGGCCGACAGGAAGCCATCCAGATTATGGACGATGTTCCTTGCGGCCAGCGCTCTCTTGCTGCCTTCCTCAATCAGCGATTCAATGCGCCCGCTGCGCACCTTCACCATCGCGTACTCCACCGAAACGAAAAAACCGTTAAGCAGCACCAGCAAAATAATAAGTCCTACATGTAATATACCGGGTAAAGGGTCGCTCAATTTATACTCCTATCCACCGTAATCTGTACGGCTGGATAGGCCCACCTCCTTCGTTTGCTCAAAATGTCAGACTCGATTACGCTAAGAGAAACCTTGCGTATCAATTCCCCAATGCCCTCATCTCCTATACAAAATCACGGATTATAAATAATACTTTCATTATATAAATATATTAGGTGAAACAGCAAGCATGCGTGTCCCCTCGAAAAATACAGCATATGTACGTACGGGAGCATAAGTAACGGCTGACCGCCTCAAACCAAGGCGGACAGCCGTTTTTGGATGATTCTATGGATAAATGGCCGGAAAAGCGGATTAACAGTTGCGCACTCCAAGCGGATTCCCGACAACGCCCGGATATTGATAGACGAGCGGCTCTTCGAAAGTAGCGTAATCAAAGTTAACCATCAGCAGCACCACCCGCTGTCCGGTAGCCCGGTCGCTGATAATCAGGTGGTCACGGCCCGCAGCTTCCAGCACCCCGGTATAGACCTTGGCATTCCAGTCCTTGTTGTTCTCATATGTGAAATAGAAGGTGCCCACCTTGCCCAGGTTCAGGCGAAATATATTCTCCACATAGGACTGTTCGTACACGGGCGCGGCTGTGGAGATCACGGTGCCGCCGGGCATCATGGGACTGCCGCTGCTGACCTGAGGCGGCATGGCGGCCATAGTGCCCATGTTTCCCATTTTCCCCATATTCCCGATGTGCCCCATGTTGTTCATGTTATTCATGTTCTCCATATTATTCATATTGTTCATGCTGCCTGCTGGATTGCTGCCCATCATATAAGGAACTGGGCGGTACGGTTGAACGATCATGTACGGATTACCTCCTAAATTGTAATAATGATTCTGTCCTGCTTAGTATACTGCCGGACAATCTCCCTGTGTCGGAGTGAAGAAGCAGTGAGCCTTGTAGCGTCCGGTATTCTGCTGATTGTACCAGGTCCCCGGACAGTCGCCGACAGGGCGGAAGAACCAGAGCGCATTCGAGGCCGGCCAGGTTCGCTCCCCGGCAATCGCACGTTTCGCGAGCCGGATATCGGCTTCCCGCGCCCGTTGATAGAAGTATCCCTTCTGCGGGGCTTCGAAGCCGCCGGGGCTCTGGTACACCATGTCGTTCACACTGCGGATGTTGTTGAAATCCAGACAATTGCCAAGAATCCGGTTCACGCCGACATTGCCGACCATCAGCATGCCTGACTCTCCATCCTCTTCAGCCTCTGCCCGCATCAGCCGTGCAAGCACTCTTACGTCCTCCGAGTTTGTTTTGATGACAGCCACGCGTTCTCCTCCTTACATTCATTTCATAGACGGGTGTAGCTATGCAGACTATGTGATTCTCCGTTGTTCTTTTGCTGCTCGCTGTATTGTATGTGTATTCGCCCAGGAGGTGACAGTCTGCGCCCAATTTGCTGTTTCCTCTTCTTCCGTCTCTATGCCGGATACACGCAAAAACCCCCTTGCTCCACAGCGGGAACCAAGGGGTCCTATCACCATCTATAATACATTGCCATCTTAGCTACTCCGCCGTGGAGTAGTGAGGACGCCGCTGAAAGCCATGATACCGTGTCCCCTGATACGTCAGTATGCCTTGATCCCCCTCAGCGCTCATCCCGTATTCCTGTCCCTCCACCTTGAATTCCCTGCGCACCCCATCCTCAGCTTCATAGGTAAGATAGTAGGTGGTGCTGGTCCGGCTGGAGAGACTATCCTCCTGGGACTGCTGCTGGCGCACTTCGGTCCGCTTGCTCACGATACGGGCGGGAATGGACTGCAGGGGGGCTTTATTGTTCCGGCTCCACTGAAGCAATCCCCGGCCCGCAGACACAGCGATGATCCCCAGGACCAGAGCGAGAAAGACCGGCAATACCGTTCCTGTAAAATCGAACAGCCAGGATGGATCACTCCCCGTTCCCATTGTCTCTTCCCCCTTATTCCCAAGTAGTTAGCACACCTGCCCATATAGGCTTCTCTACATGTATATGCCTCTTGTCTGTCTGGCAGCACCGGTACACACGGCAAAAAGACCATTCAGGCTCCGGTACTTCCGGGAACTTAAATGGTCTTCTATAATACCCGATTGGCGGTTACATTAAGCATGTACGAGGTCTAAGAGTTGTCTGGTTTCGTTCGTTTCTTCCGGCATCATACCGTTCTCTGCCCAGCAGGCTTTGCATTGTTCTTCAGTCTGGCACAGATGAGCGTCATCGCAGTTGTAGCACAGTTGCATCAGGTTTCTAGTCATATAATCCGTTTCAAAAGTTGTCATTGTAATCTCTCCTCTTCGGGTTGGAAGTTTGTGAAAAAAGTAACTTGTTCTCTATGTGTTAAATATATCACAGGATTCAAAGTTTGTCATGTGATTTTTTTCACATTTTTAAAGAAAATTTTAAATAAGATTTTTCCTTATATTGTAGAGGCCTTTAAACAGATTTAATGTGAAAAAAAGAGGCTGTCCGTCAGAACGGACAACCTCTTGTACAGTATTACATTACACGCCAGCTCTCGCCGCCGTTAGTGGTCTGAAGCAGGATCGACTTGCGGTCCTCCTCCTTCGAGATCAGCAGCCAGCCGACATCACTTGAAATGAACTGCAGCTTCACTACCTCCGGATACTCCAGGAGCTTGGATTGAAGCACCGTGCTGGCCGGGAGGGCCGTCCAGGTCACTCCTTGATTCACCGTCTTATAGAGCAAATTACCTTCCAGCGACCAGCCTGTCATAGAATTCAGGAAGTCAGGTGCCACATTCCGGTTCATGCCGGACAGCGCCGGCCGCCCGAATGTGGTGAATTTCCAGTTCTCTCCCCCATTGGCGGTAAAATAGCCGTTAAAGGTCATGCTGCCTTCCTTTTCCTTCTGACAGCCGACCGGCATCCAGCCCCCCGCTGCATGTTCTCCGAAGAATTCAGGGACACCTGTAACCACCCGGTCACATCCGGCAAAGCTGTCATTGACCAGGAATTCCGAACCCGATACCCATGTCGCTCCTCCGTCCCTCGTCATATAAATCTTGGGCAGAGCGCCGGTCTGCAGCATAACAAACCCCCGGCTCTCGTCATTAAAGATCATCCCGGTCGTTACCCCCGCATGCGGAATGGAACTAGTCGGCAGATTCGGATTATACTGCTCATTCTGCATCACCAGATTCCAGGTGGCTCCGCCATCCTTGGTAGCGTACAAGGCTTTGCTCTCTTTGGTCGCACTTGCATCCCACTTGGTCATCAGCCAGCCGCTGCGGCTAGAGCTGAAATAGATGGAGGACAGCTTGTTGGAATCGGGGAACGCTGAGATCTGCCAGCTGTGTCCACCGTCTGTGGTACGCAGCACCACGGTCTCGGTGGAGCCGAACGAGCTGCGGATGATCCAGCCATGCTCGGGGTCGGTGAAAAAAATCTCTTTGCCGTAGACCGGATTGCTTAGAAATTGTACATTCGTAGCTGGAGAGATATTCGCCCAGGTCTTGCCGTTATTGAGCGTCATGTACATTCGAAGCTCGTTGCGCGTTACCCCCCAGGCTAGTCCTGCTGAGGGGTTGAGCAGCCGGAAATCGGTCAGCCGCGTCTGAATCTGGTATTTCTTTGCATTTTCGGGTTCGACATTCTTGTTATCCGGGGTAATGACTGTAATCATCTGCCCTTCTTCCGGCGCTTCAGTCGGCTGAGGAGGCCGGGTAGCCTCCGGCGGAGGGGCGGACGAGCAAGCCGAGAGAATCAGCAGAGTCATAAGAAGCATCAACGCCACTCTTAGAACCTTGGAACATGAAGCTTTGGCTGACAATGCTCTCTCTCCTTTTCTGCATTAATGAGTATTTAAAAGATTATTTCTTCGTATTCAGATTACTGCGTTTGTAGCCGTACAATGAGTAAATTACCAGTCCGAACGCAACCCAGATGATGAAGCCAATCCAGGTCTCTCTGCCGAGATTATACATTAAGTAGCCGCAGGCTGCCGCACTAAGGAGTGGAACCAGCGGAACCCAAGGAACCCGGAAGCCTCTGCGGAGATCTGTCTTCGTCCGGCGGAGCATAATGACCCCGAGAGACACAACCAGGAAGGCAAATAAGGTGCCGATACTCGTCAGATTCGCCAGCCTGTCCAGCGGTACGAAGCCGGTAAGCACAGCGATCAGGCTGCCCACCATCCAGGTACTGCGCACCGGGGTATGCGTTGTGGCGCTAACCTTGGACAAGCTCTTCGGCAGCAGGCCGTCTCGCGAGATAGCGAACAGCAAGCGGGTCTGGCCGAACAGCATAACCAGCAGAACGGTCGTCATTCCGGCAATCGCCCCGATGGAGATCAGTCCGGCAATCATATTCTGGCCCACGAACCGCAGCGCAAAGGATACCGGATCGCTGACATTCAGGCTCTGATAAGGAACAATGCCCGTCAGGACCAAGGATACGGCGATATATAAAACTGTACAGATAGCAAGGGATGAGATAATCCCGATTGGAAGATCGCGCTGCGGACGCTTCACTTCTTCTGCGGCGGTTGAAATGGCATCAAAGCCGATATAGGCAAAAAATACAGTGGCCGCTCCGTTCATCACGCCATGAATCCCGAACGGCAGGAAGGGCGTCCAGTTCTCCGGCTTCACATAGAAAATACCGGTGATGATGAACAGCAGCACCACGGATATCTTAATGGCGACCATCACTGCGTTGAAGCGGGCGGTCTCCTTGACCCCCCGTGTCAGCAGATAGGAGATCAGCAGGATAATGATGACGGCAGGCAAATTGATGAATGTTCCCTTATCCGCATTATACGCTCCAGACAAAGCTGTGGGCAAATGTATCCCGAAGCCCTCCAGCAGACCCTGGAAATAACCGGACCATCCGCTGCTTACCGCTGCGGCGGCAACCCCGTATTCCAGGACAAGATCCCAGCCGAGCACCCAGGCCAGCAATTCGCCGAAGGCCACATAGCTGTAGGCATAGGCGCTGCCGGATACCGGCAGGGTCGATGCAAATTCAGAGTAGCACAAGGCGGACAGTACGCAGGCAATCCCCGCGATGATGAAGGACAGCACCAGTCCCGGTCCGGCATGCTCCGCAGCAGCCACACCTGTCATTACAAAGATCCCGGTGCCGATGATGGCTCCTACCCCAAGCATCGTCAAATCCAAGGCGCCCAGTGTCTTGCTAAGCTTCTCCGCTCCGGCATTCTGGGGAATAGCCAGCGGTTTTTTGCGGAATAAATCCATACTTCAGTTCGCTCCTGTCAAGTGGTTGAGTGGATAACAGAAAAATCGTTGTTAGCTTACCCTATTTCGGGTAATGGATGAAATACGGACAGCTTGAAAACACTATCCCTAGCGATTATGATGGATAAGATTGGACAGCAAGTGGAATGGCTCTGCCTTCCTTATATTACCAAAATACAAATGCTGGAGGAGATTTAACATGGCCCCATTTAAGCCCAATCGTGTTGTAGTCATCGGTACCGGTGCAGTCGGAACCACTACAGCCTATACGCTGCTGCTGCGTAAGCGCATGCCCGAGCTTGTACTGATCGATGTGAACCACCAGAAGGCGCTTGGTGAAGCGCTGGATATGAACCATGGTATGCCTTTTGTAGGAGGCGTGAAGCTTTGGGCCGGTACCTATGAGGATTGCCGCGAAGCCGACATTATTATCGTCACTGCCGGAGCCTCCCAGAAGCCTGGTGAAACCCGGATCGACCTGCTCCGCAAGAACATCTCGATCTTCAAAGATATCATCCAGAAAATCACGAAATACAACCATCACGCGATCCTGCTGATTGCGACCAATCCGGTCGATATCCTGGCGTACGCCACCCTGAAGATCAGCGGCTTCGACCGCAGACGGGTTATCGGCTCAGGAACGGTACTGGACAGTGCCCGCTTCCGTTACCTGATCGGGAAGCACAAGGAGATTGACCCGCGCAGCATCCATGGACAGATCATCGGGGAGCATGGCGATTCCGAGCTGCCGGTCTGGAGTCTCGCCAATGTCGCCGGGATTGATCTGGGCTTCGATGAAGACGAACGCAAAGAAATCTTCGAGGATACGAAGAATGCAGCTTACGAGATTATCGATGCCAAGGGATCGACCTCCTACGCCATCGCGCTTGCACTGGACCGCATTGTATCGTCCATCCTGAACAATGAAGGCTCCGTTCTGAATGTATCTACATTACTGAACAACTACAACGGCGTCTCCGATGTGTTCCTCGGCGCTCCGTGTGTTGTGGACCGCTCCGGTGTGCGTGAGGTGCTTGATCTTCCGCTCAGCGAAGAAGAACAGAGCTTATTCCAGCAGTCCGGTGACAAGCTCAAGAGTGAAATCGCCAAGCTGGAGCTATAATTCCAGCCGGAATGAGCCGGCCGCCAATCCGCAGGGATTGGCGGCCTTTTTTTTGAAATCTAAGCATTGAAATCTAAGCATTGAAATCTAAGCATTGAAATCTAAGCATTGAAATCTAAGCATCCAAGCATTTACAAGCCGCGAAGACGCGTTAAGCGGCTAAAGCGAATGTTGCGGTTGATTTCATGCCCCCGTTTTTCCCTTTCTCATGGTAGCAATTCAGAGACAAGTTGTCATCATAAAAATGCACATTCCATGTAATTTATGCGTTAGGGTTTGAACAAAAGTTCATAGTTCAAGTGATAATATTGCTAGACAGACGGATTACAGGCTGCCGCTCAGCTTATCAGCACTGCTGATTTGCAGTCTGGACATCGCCTCTTCCTTCTCCCGGCTCGTGATATGCGTATAGACTGTAGTTGTCTGAATGGAAGAGTGACCCAGCAGCTCCTGCACCGTCCGCAGATCCGCGCCCTTGCGCAGCAGCATAGTGGCGAATGAATGCCGCAGCTTATGGCTCGAATAGGCACGCTGCTGGGAAGAGGGCAGCTCACTCTGGAAGCGGCTGAAGGTATCCGCAGCAATGCCCTGAATTCCCCGGATCGACAGTCTGCGGCCCTTCTGCGAGATGAACATGGCCTCTTCTTTGCTGCGCCAAGGGACCAGCCGGTCCGCAATCGCCTGATCGAGATACGGGGCTACATCCTCGGGAACCGGTATGCCCCGCCATTTGCGCCCTTTGCCGAAGACCCGCAGCGTGCGCCGGTCTACATTATAATCACTCAGATTCAGCGTATGTACTTCCCCTACCCGCAGCCCCATATAGGACATAAGCAGGAAGACCGCCAGATTGCGGCTTCTGTACTTGCCGTCCACCGCCGAGAGGAACCGCCCCAGCTCTTGCTCCTCCAGATAGACCGGCTCACGGTTTTTGTCGGTCTTGGATTTCTTGATCCCTGCCGCCGGGTTAATAGATAACAGCTCCAGCTCGGACAGTGCCTTGAACAGACAGTTAACCGAGGCGTGCTTGCGGTTACGGGTGGCATCGCTGACTCCCCGCTCACGGACCGAGGTCAGGTAGGACACCACATGCAGCTTCTTAACCGCTCCCAGCTCCTTGCCGTTCAGATGGTCCAGGAATTCCCGCACATCAGCAAGGTAGGATTTCTGGGTATGTGCTGTATAACCAGCGTCCTTCATCCAGATCAGGAAGGCCTCCAGCTCTTCTTCGTATGTTAGTTCCAGCTCATTCATGATCTGTCCCCTCCCTCTTAAGTACAACTATTATATCATTCCTCCACAGTAGCTTCCCTCCATCCGGCAGCATGCTT